>JAIOHL010000155.1 GCA_019913005.1 Anaerolineae bacterium
CGCGTCAGCCCGCTCCATTGTTTGGCCTCTTTGTTAATCCACTGGTATAGTTGCCTTAGGTGCATCGGTCATCCTCCTTGGTTTTGTTCACCTCCGAGTTTGACCGATGCCACCTCTTTTTGCTACTGTCGCCCCCTCAGCTGCCCGCGAGGGGAGCGTAAAATAGGCGTAGGATTCCCCCTCAGCCGTTTACAGGGCAGGGTTGGTTTTCATCAATTGTGGTGTTACCACTACCAACAAGAACCCACATACATTGGAGAGCCGCAGCAGCACTTACTCAAGCTGACCAAGTTTTTTAAGCGCTGTCGCCGCTTCATATTTCATTAGACCATCACCGCTACTGGCAAGCTCTTTGAGGGCTATGATAGCTTCGGCACTTCCAATTCCCCCTAGTCCTTCAACTGCGGCGGCACGCACATTGCTTGTTTTCGAGGCATCTTTAGTGATTTCGATCAGTGGCTCGACGGCGCGTGCGTCGCCAATTTTCCCTAACGCTTTGGCCGCGACCTCTCCCACACCTCGCTCCCCAAGAACGCCAATCAGTGGTTGCACAGCCTTTGGATCACGAACGTTGCCAAGTGCTTCTGCCGCAGCATATTTAATTGTCCAATCGTTCTCCTCGAGCGCAGCAAGCAACGCCTCTGTGTCACCCCCGATTTTCCCTAACACCCAGATAGCTTGTTGGCGTGCTTCGAGGCTCGAACCACTTTGGAAAAGTACCCTTCTCATAGACGAGAGAGCGCTCGGGCCTATTCGTACCAATTCTTCACGAGCAGTTGAATCACCCCTCAACAAGGCATCTTCAAGCTCGTCGAGACCGCGGGACCGCGCCGGTGCTGATCTTTTTTGTTCTGAACTCCTATTCAAAACAGTGGGATCATCTTGCTTGCTGCCGAAAAGTTTCTTTAAGAGTTTCATGATTGATTACCTTTCTTTTATCGTTGTTACCTTTTGTGACAACTACCTCGAAGTTTGGGTAGTGGTGACACCCTAACTAATGAAGACCAACCCCGCCCTGTAAATGGCTGAGGGGGAATCCTACGTCTATTTTAAGCCCTCCTCGCTGACGAGAAGAGGGGTTGGGGCAAAGGCTATCCGTCAAAAATTGACGTGCGGATTCAAGTGACATTCTATTCCACCCCTTTTTACAACACCCACCAGTGTTCGGCATCCACATAAAAGATGGCAATTGTGTCACCTTTGTGTGGGGCGTATTGGCGAGAAAGTGACCACCCATGCCGCACAGAATCGGTAATCTTTTGTTCCTTGTTGGGAGAGTCGAAGGCGACCTCAAGTGTGTTGGCGTGAAAACCATCGCGGCGGGCGAGAACATATTTATCCTGCTTCAAGCCGATGATCTCGCCCAACACCAGCGTACCCTGTTTGCTACAAGCCACTTCGAGCCGATAATCGTAAAATCCCTTACCGACGATAAGGCCAGCTATTGCTCCGAAGGCAAGTGCGATAACGAAAAACAGTAGCGGGCTAGAGTTTGTACCGTCTAATACCGATACACTGGGGTCAGATGGGCTATAAAGAATCTCAACAAATTGACCTATTTGGGTAGCTTCAAATCGCTCGGAACTGATATTTTGCCGCTGCCGATAGTCCACCCCGTTGACAGTAAATTCGTAGGTCATATCATAACTTGGCCCAGGCGAATACCTGCTGAATCTGAACCCACTCTGTTTATGCAGGTGTATCACTTCACCCGTCGTGGTGACGCCATGATCGCGTAATTCTATATAGTCGTTTTGGCTCACATAGTACCCCCACCCGAAAAACAGGGTTAGGCCACTGGCGATAATGGTGAGCACCACATAATGGCGGTTGAGCATCCCTCGATGGCGCAAAATCGGCACGCGCCGTTTCCCCAAGAGATAATCGCGGTTGGCCCGATGGAGGAAAAAATCTACGCCGTCGGGGTCAAGGCGTGCCGTGTCTATATCGAGGCCTTGCCAATCTTTGGGCGCGGGTGTCTGCTCCCAAAAGTTGACTACCGCTTGTTTGATTTCCAATGAGGTAAACTCAAAACCTCGCCGTTCGCCCAATTTCACCAATGTTTCGGCATCTCGCGCTAAAACGCATTGGTGGACGGCTTTGTGCAAGATTTTGTCGTTTTGGGCGACTTCTAAAAACTGCTGTGCGGACTCCTGCGACACGCTGTCCTCCTAAAATTGAACCACCTCATATATAAGAAGGAAATAGTTGGTTGTTATCACCATTAATCATAGCACTGCGGCCCGAAACGAGGCGGGTAATTGATCGAAGTCCCCAATTTTTGGGAGGGAAAACGCGGGGATTGACGGGCGTATAATAAAACACAAGGGAGAGAATGCCATGTGGTATCGCCGCCGCTTCAACAAAAATGGCTTCTTCATCCTCATACCCTTTTTGGCGTATGGGATTTTTTACCTCTATCAGCAGTATTCCATCCATCACCGTTTGGATAATGATGGAGTGGAAATGACGGGGTATGTGGTCAGCACCGAGGAAAAATATCTGAAGAGTGGGCTAGTCGTCACCCAAATTCAATACCGTTTTGAGGTGGATGGCGTGACCTATTATGACAAGGCCATCGCCCACACCGAGGCCACCTATAAGCTGATCCCCCGCCGCCCCATCCAAGTGCGTTATGTGTCCGACGACCCCACCATTTCCGAAATTGTCGGTAATGAGACATCCATCAATTGGCCTATGGTGGCGCTGCTGGTCTTGACCATCCTTGCCGCCGTGTTAGTGAGCATTGGAGTCATGGTGGTTTCAGGGGTCGTTCGCCGTTTGTGGCGCGGTAGAATAGGGTATAGTGGAAGGACTTTTTTTCTGAACACCTAAAGGGACTGCGTTATGCAACAAAAACGCTTACTTCTATTCGTGGCACTCATCGGGTTGATGATTGGCGTCGGGACGGTCACTTCATCTTATGCACAGGGTCAAAAAGCCACCGTCATCGCTTATGGGGACATCGTGACGGGCACGATTACCGACGAAGCCGCCGAGGTCAATTATCGGTTCACGGGCGCGGAGGGAGATGTCATCATATTGCAGGTGACGCGCTATTATGGCGCTGATTCATCCGCCCCCACCCTCGATGAACCCTTGCTTATCTTGACCGACCCAGCAGGTCATAGCACCCAAGCTGATGGGTATGGCTCGGCGTTTTTGGCCCTCAAGCTGCCCATCACAGGTGATTATGGCGTGGTGGTATCGCGGGCCGACCCAGCCAGCGTCGGTAATTTTCAACTGGCGCTCTACAAGCCGGAAACGCTGCTGCCCTCCAGCCCCATGCAAGCCACCATCAACAACGAACAGACCCAGTATTATTGGATTAACAGCACCGATGAACTCCGCCTGAGCTATCACCGCACCGATGGCACGTTTAGCCCGGAAATCACGATTATCACCCCCGGTGAGTTTGGCCTGAACACCGTTGGGGCGATCTATGGCGGTCTGGTCGAAGCGGGCACGTTGGATATCCGCATCCCCAGCGACGGCCTCTATTTTGTACGGGTGGAGGAAAGCCTCTATGATTTCAATTTCGACCCGGTGACGGCGGAATATACGCTCGAAGTGGTCGTGCGCAAGGGCCTGCCGATTTCAAATTAGGCCGAAATTTCAACCGTCCCAGCGTTGAGAATATGCCACACACCCGTTCGCATCGCCTTGCTCGGTTGCGAGTTCAGAGCAGGGCAAGTCTGAGCCTTGTCCCTACGGAGGAACATCCCCTTGTAGGGGTTGGGCTAAGACCAACCCTGCCTTTGAAACCACACCTTGCACCAAAGCAATGCCCGCAACCCGATTTGCCCTTTGGCGTAATGATAAAAAAGCCAACACAAGGGTACACGGGATATGCCGATTCTGATTACGCTGGATGCCGTCTATTTACGCCGAACCGCCCCGCCCTCGCGCCTGCAATTTCATCCAACCGGGCTGTTTGAGGTCGGGCCGACCCCCGAACGGCGTGGCGCATATGTCTTGGATGGGCATGGCGTGGTCATGAGTTTTGAAAATGACATCCGCGTGGTCGGTTCGTTTTCGCCGGATTGGAAGATTTTGACGCTGCACGACCAACCCTATCACCTCATCGAAGCTGACCGTCCCAAATTCGGCACGCTCAACATCCCCGACGAGGTGTTTAAGGATTAAGGTCGCAGATGAAAAAGTCCAAATAAATAGGCCTGTCTAGAGTTGTCATAATTTGCCATGACATTTCTCATCAGTTTTCACTATCCCATTGGTTAGCGTCCTATAATAGAGTTATTGTTAACTATATCTTTTGAGGACTCCCCATGAAATCAAAACGGTATTTGCGTGTCGCCCTATGGCTCGTTGTGATCATTGGGCTGTTATTGGTTGCCCCCACTCCCAAGTTGGTGCGTTCGCAAGACCCACAACTCATCGAATCCAATGACTCCCGCGTGGTACGTTCCGGCAATTGGACACCCCAAGCGGCTGGTGATGCCAGTGGCGGCAGTTATCTTTACTCAGGCGGAGCGGACAACGACATACTCACCCTCGAATTCGCTGGCCCATCTATCGAAATTCTCTATGTCACTGGCCCATCTTTAGGCGTGTTGGCAATCAACGTGGACGACACCGTGCTGCGAACCGTCATCACCACCGCTGAAAAAACGGCCTATCAACAATCGAGCCGGATAGATTATCTCAGCAACGAGACCCATACCCTAAAGGTCTATGCCCAAGAAGGCGGCCTTGTGGCGGTAGATACGTTTATAATTCATGCCGCCCCAAGCGATACAGGCAGCCTCGCCAGTGAAGCCCGGATTACCCCCTGCGGCCCGATTCATCAAATTCACCGCGTCTCACTTACGAGCACGGGTGGACAGTCGAACGGTGACTCATTTATGGGCGGTTTATCCAACGACGGCAGCCTTGTGACTTTTTTCACCTATGGAGCGCTCGTACCTGCCGACACCAACGGCATGTTGGACGTGTATGTCTATAGCCGTGTGACCTGTACCCTTGAGTTGATCTCAATCAGTCCGGCGGGCAGCGCAGGCAACAACCATTCGGCTGAATCAGTGCTCTCTGGCAATGGGCGCTATGTCGTGTTTTACTCGATTGCCAGCAATCTTGTGGCGAATGACACCAACAGCGTCGCCGACATTTTTGTACGTGACCGCGTGAACCAGACCACCACGCGGGCCTCGCTTTCCAATTCTCAACTCGAAGGCAACAGCTATGCCGAACATTCCCCCACGATCTCGAACGATGGCCGCTATGTCGTCTTTACCTCCAATGCCAGCAATCTGGTGGCTAACGATACCAACAATGTACACGACGTTTTTGTCCGCGATATGCAGTTGAATGAGACGACGCGGGTTTCGGTGGCGACTGGTGGCGGTGAAGCCAATGCCGCATCAGAAGGCCGGAGCATTTCCGATAGTGCGCGTTATGTGCTGTTTCAGTCGAATGCCACCAATTTGGTTGCGGGTGACTCCAATGGGGTGTATGACGTTTTTGTGCATGACCGTATTGCCAACACCACGACGCGCGTTTCCGTTGCCAGCGGCGGCACTCAGGCATTGGGGGGCGATTCGTGGGCCGCGCAGATTTCTGGCAACGGTAACTTTGTGGTGTTTAGTTCCAACGCCACCAACCTTGTGCCGAACGACACCAACGCGATACGCGATGTTTTTGTGTATGACCGCACGGCCAACATCACCACGCGCGTCTCGGTGGCGACTGGCGGCGCTCAGGCCATCGGCGGTGAACCGGGCGCACCCTGCATTACCTACGACGGGCGTTATGTTGGGTTTCACACCAGTGCGGCCAATCTTGTCCCCAACGATACCAATGCGATTGACGATGGCTTTGTGCATGATCGCGTAGCCGGAATCACCCGTCGCGTTTCGGTCTCTGCCAATGGTACTCAATCCTCCGGATGGGCATCGCGCACCGTTTTATCGAACTATGGGAATTTTGTTGGCTTTTCTTCAACTGGTGCTGATCTCGTTACGGGCGACACGAACGGCTTCACCGATGTCTTTGTCGCGCCCAATAGTCCGGTCACCTCTGCCGATAACCTCGCCTTGTTCAATCCGCCCTTCCAAATGGTGGCACTACTCAATACCCTGACCGATAGTCCACCCGCCAACGCCTATACCGCGTTTTCGGCTTATGCGCCAACCAGCGGCGGACAATGGGTGATGGGGGATTGGAACGGCGACGGTCTGGATACCCCCGGTGTCACGCGCAATGGGGCGTTTTATTTCACGAATGTACCGGGCGAATCCACAAGCGCCGATTGGAAGAGCTTCTGGATTGGTCTGATTGGCCCGGTTGTCTCAGGTCGCTTCAGCGGTGGCCTACCCAATGATTGTATTGGCATCGTGGATTCCGGCAATTTCCCACCCTACGGCACGGCCTTTGTGCTCTACTATACCTGCGATATGTCCGCCACGACGACCATTCCAGCGATTTCATTTCAATGGCTGAGTGTCGTGCTGCCCGATTCGCAGGGCTTCACAGGGACGCATCAGTTTGTGGCGGGCGACTTTGACAGCGACGGAGTGGACTCCGTTGCGGTGCGGCGCGGCCCGTTTATCGCCTTTGGCAATGTTGCGCCCACCACAGGCCCGGCAGCGTTTGATCTGGCTCAGTACATTGGCACACCCGGCACAGGCGACGAGGGTCTAGTGGTAGCCGGGGATTGGGATGGCAACGGCGCGGATTCGTTTGGCCTATTCTATCAAAATGGCGAGTTGTTCTATCGCAACGATCTCGACTTTAACCCGGGGGTGCATCTGAATCAATCGGTTGGCACACCCTTTGGCAGCACGGGTATTCAAGTCGCTACTTGGCGGTAGAGTAATGTAAGATCAGATTCGGGTAATTCATGTCCGTTTAACCCCACCCTCGGCCCACGCCTCCAAAGCATTAGGGAGGGGAGCAAAGCCTGTATTGAAGCCCTTCCCTGTTGCGACGGGGAAGGGTTTGGGATGGGGACGAATTACCAAATTTAAAAGCTAATCGCTTAAACCAATTGTTCCGACCACCAGCTTAAAATAGCGTATTTGCGCCTAATTCTCTGGTTCGGCGGTTTCCATTGGGGCTATCTCCAACTCCACCAATTCCACCCGCTCAATCGTAAATTCATCCACTGATTGCCCCGTGTTCAATGCGATGAATTCCGGGTAGATGACATAGGCCGCGCCATCACGCAGGGCCGCCGTCGAAGCCTGTTTACTCAGTTGCGCCGACGCCACTGTGGTCGCCGTCACCCACTCATCATCACTGGTCAATTGCACGACGCCGAAGCCCGTATACCCCGACGCATCGCTGTACCGCCCGACCACCGTCAGCACCCCATGTTCATCAAAAATCAGGCCATCGCCGCCGATTTGGGTCGCCCCGCCGTCAATTTCTACCGGACGCAGCAACAACCGATTATCGCCGGGGGGAACCAATCCAACCAAATAAAGGGTCTGGGTGCTCATATTGGCGATCACGAGATCCCCCCAACCATAAGCCTCCGGCAAAATCTCGATGCCATTTGCCCCCGGTGCGCCCTTGAGTGCGTCGTCATAATACCATGTGCCGGTGCCGCCATCGGGATTCACAAAATAAATCGCCCCGACCAGCGAATCGGTCACATAGGCGATGCCCGTCTCCCGATGGACGACGACATCGTTGGCGAAATGCTGCTCCTCCTCAAACTGATACGCCAAATCCGCCAGCCAAATTTCGTCGCCTGTTTCCAGATCATATGCCCCTAACATCGCCACGCCTTTGCTGGTCGGGTCAGTGAAGATGCCGGGATCGCTGAACACCACCAACAGCCTATTGCGTGCCGCGTCCACTTCAAGGCCGATGCTGGGACGGGGGGTATCAAATTCGACAAAGGGCGTCGCGGTGCCATCATCGGTGACGGCGAGGATCGGCCCGCCCGTTAATGAACCGAGCAAAAAGCGCTGTCCGGCCTCATCCCACGCGATGCCTTCCGGAAAATGGTCGGGGAAGGTGTAGACAATCGTGTCCGGCAGGGCATCATCTTGCGCGGCGGCATGGAATTTCGCGCCCCCTATCGCCACGAGGACGATCAAAATCAACAGTGTGGTGTGTCGCAAGACCCGTAAGTGCATCGTTGGCTCCTTGTAGTGTCTATTGGAATGCTTCTTCAATCGCGTCGTCGGATGGTAGTATAACCTTGAAGTCAGCAAGGCTTACATGCTGCACAGCGTTAACAAAATCATCAATAATTCCAATCCTAGCTCCCCTATCGGGAATCGAATCGGCAATTTCTGAAAGAAGGTAGACAGTACGACTTAGTGAAGCAAGCCTATCTGTGTCCCGTTTATCAATCTCCGTAGCCAACATATTGAGCAGTTCACGTTTGATATATTTCAGCAAATACACCATGTCCAGCCGTGCCGCCATCGTAAACCCCTCCCGCCAGTCCCATTTATGGGGCTTTTTTCCACTAGCTCTAGGGTTTGACCCTAGAGTGGTCTCTTTCTAACCCGCCCATTGTACCGATGATGTTCCGTTCGCGCCGCCGATAAATCAGTTGCGGGGGTATCGCGCCGACCTTATAATTACCATAGTTTCCTAATTCTCCCTATCGAGGAGAGCCTGTATGCCGCGTGGGTTGCTGTTTCGCCGGATTATCGCCGGAATCCTAATTCTGCTATTTGTCGCCGCTGCCATCTATAGTGCTGCTGACGAATTTGATAAGCCTATTCCATTAATGATTGCGGCAATTCTTGGCATTGCGGTATTGATTGAACCCGTCTCGATAATCTGGGATCGCTTCATCCCCGATGCGACCACGCGCCGCCGCAAACCCGCCGCCAATGCCGTGCGTGACGCCGACGCTTATCTGGAAGGTCGTCTGCGCCAATTTGACGACGAAAGCAAATTATTCGTTGAATTGGCAGGCGACACCCTCATCCAAACGACGTTTAGCAGTGAAGCCCATCAATTTGAGGATATCCAGAAGGCCGTCGAACTCCACAAGGGCCGTTTTGTACTGATTGGCGAACCGGGGGCGGGCAAATCCACCACCCTGCGCCAATTGATGATTCAGGCCATCCGCGATTATCGCCTGCGAACCAACCCGCGTCTGCCTGTCTGGATCAATTTGGGTCTCAGCGGCACACCGATCAATGGCGACGACCTGATACAATTCTGGTGGGATGAACAAGCCTATCTGCCCGGTACACCCGACCAGCACATCAAAAACGACGCGGTGTGGTTTTTTATGGACGGCCTCAACGAAATGCCGCTCGACAGCCGCGAAGAACGGGCGCAGGCCCTCAAATCATTTCTTGACAAGCACCCCACCCTGCCTGTGATTGTGACCTGCCGCGTGCGCGATTATGAAGATGATAAAAAATTGAATCTCGGCCTACCTATGGTGCGGGTGCATGAATTGGATGAAGGGCGCATTCAGGAATTTATCCGCAAACGCGGCGCATCGGCTGAACTATGGGACAAAATCCGCAACAATGACGCCCTTCGACGCATGGCCGATAATCCGTATAAGCTGGTCATGCTGATTGCGGTCTATCAGGCGCGGCGCGAACTGCCCGAACGCTTGGATGAATTGTATGGCTTGTATGTCACGGAGGCGTATCGCACCTACAAGGATGAGCGCGAGAAGCAGGCAAACACACCTTTGCTCCGGCTGACATGGCCCAAACTCGAAACCCGACTCAAATGGCTGGCCTTCCTGATGATTAAGGACGGTAAAGGCACAGCAGCTTCGGTGGAATGGGCGCGGCACAAAATCGGCAAACGGGCGCTGATGGATGGGATTAATTTGGGTGTGCTGGTGGTGGACGGGGAAGATGCGAAGTTTTATCACCAATCGCTACATGGTTTTTTTGCAGTACAGAGGTTAGGGAAAGCATTAAACACGGAGGGGAAATCGAAAAGGCAGCACAGCAATATTATTGCACTTATTCGGCAGATTGAGGATTTGGGTGAGGCAGGTTCTCCCGCCGTCGAGCCGTTGATAAAGGCGTTGCAAGATTCGGAGAAGTGGGTCCGCTACCGGGCCGCTGAGGTCTTAGGAAGGATTCGTGATACTCGTGCAGTCATGCCACTGACTGATGCGTTGCAAGACACGGAATATCAGGTGCAATGGGAAGCAGCGAGAGCGTTGGGTAAACTCTGTGATCCTCGCGCTGTGCAGCCACTGATTAGGGTCCTAGCGGAAGACAATTTACTTCAAGAGATTGCGGTTTACTCCTTATGCGAGGTTGGCGAACCCGCTGTCGCTCCACTTATTGATGCATTATGCAACCCAGTTTGGAGAGTGCGTAAAGGAGCAGCTTGGGCATTAGGGGAACTAGGAGATACCCGAGCCGTTGAGCCACTTATCAAAGCGTTAGGCGATGATGTCGAGAGATCACGTTATATGGCAGCTTGGGCATTAGGGGAACTAGGAGATACCCGAGCTGTATTGCCGCTCATCGAGCTACTAGGTGATGCTGATATTAACATTCGAAGTAGTTCAGCAAAAGCACTAGGGGAACTAGGAGATACCCGAGCCGTTGAGCCACTTATCAAAGCGTTAGGCGACACCAGAGAAATCGTGCAAACCGCAGCAGCGGGAGCTTTAGGGGAAATCGGCGATACCCATGCTGTTGAGCCACTTATTAAGGCCTTGGGCCATGGTTCTAGCATACTACGGGAAGTTACGGTGTGGGCGTTAGGGCAAATGGGCGAATCTGCCGTTGAGCCGCTCATCAAAGCCTTGGGCGATGACGATGGGCCTGTACGATGGAGTGCAGCACGGGCATTAGGGAATATCAGCGATGCCCGTGCGGTTGGGCCGCTTATCAAAGCCTTGGACGATCCAGATCATCGAGTGTACTTGTATGCGGCTGAGTCATTAGGGAATATCGGCGATGCCCGTGCGGTTGAGTCGCTCGTAGCGTACTTGAGCCATACAAATGCATGGCTACGCGAGTCTGCGGCACAAGCTCTGGGAAATATTGGCGATATCCGTGCCATTGGGCCACTTGTCAGGCTACTGGGGGATGCCGTTGATACAGTGCGATGGGCTGCTGAGAAGGCCCTCAGCAGAATCGGAACACCGGAAGCCCTTGCCGCTGTCGAGCAATGGGAGCGCAAACAGAAATAGGGTGGGTGACAGCACAGTGGTATCGTTCTGACCCGCCCATTGTACCGATGAATCCCATTCGCGCCTGCCTAATCTAGTTGCAGTCTTGCCCCGCCGACCTTATAATTACCACCAATTCCTAATTTCCTCTGCTAGGGAGAGTCTATATGTTGGGTGGGTTGCTGCTTCGCCGGATGATCGCCGGAATCCTAGTTCTGCTATTGGTCGCCGCTGCTATCTATCGTATTGCCGCTAATTTGGATGACCCGGCGCTGTTTTTGGCTGGGCCGATTTTGGGGATGGCAGGGTTGCTGGGGCGCTTCTCGAGTATCCGGGGTCGCTTTGTTGCCCCTGACCAGATTTCTCGCCGCAAACCCCCCGCCGATGCCGTGCGTAATGCTGATGCCTATTTGGAAGGCCGTCTGCGCCAATTTGACAGCGAAAGCAAATTATTCGTTGAATTGGCAGGCGACACCCTCATCCAAACCACCTTCAGAAGTAAGGGCCATCCATTTGAGGATATTCAGCAGGCCATCGAATTGCACAAGGGCCGTTTTGTACTGATTGGTGAACCGGGGGCAGGTAAATCCACTACCCTGCGCCAATTGATGATTAAGGCCATCCACGACTACCGCCTCAAAACGAACCCCCGCCTGCCCGTCTGGATTAATTTAGGCCTCAGCGGCACGCCTATCCACGCCGACGACCTGCTGCAATTTTGGTGGGATGAACAAGCCTATCTCCCCGGCACACCCGACGAATACATCCAACAGGACGCGGTGTGGTTGTTTATGGACGGCCTCAACGAAATGCCACTGGACAGCCGCGCAGAACGGGCGCGAGCGCTCAAGGCGTTTTTGGACAAGCACCCCACCCTGCCTGTGATTGTGACCTGCCGTGTGCGTGATTATGAAGAGGATGAACATTTGTATCTCGGTCTGCCTATCGTGCGTGTGCATGAATTGGACGAGGGGCGGATTCAGGAGTTTATCAGCAAACGCGGCGCATCGACTGATCTGTGGGACAAAATCCGCAGCAACGACGCCCTCCGACGTATGGCCGATAATCCGTATAAGCTGGTCATGCTGATGGCAGTTTATCAGGCGCGGCGCGAACTGCCCGAACGCTTGGAGGAATTGTATGGCCTATATGTCAAGGAGGCCTATCTCACCCGCACGAAAGCAACCAACGCCCCCCCACTCGGCCTGACATGGCCCAAACTGGAAACCCGTCTCAAGCGATTGGCCTACTTGATGATTCAGGACGGCAAAGGCACGGCGGCAAATGTCGAGTGGGCGTGGCGCAAAATCGGCAAACGGGCGCTGATGGATGGGATTAATTTGGGTATGCTGGTGGTGGACGGCGAGGATGTGCGGTTCTATCACCAATCATTACACGGGTTCTTCGCGGTGGATCAATTGAGGCGGGTGTTCAGTACGGAGGGCAAGTCAACACTGAACATTGACCGAGTGGTCGTGCTTACCCGTCAAATTGGAGATTTGGGCGAGGCGGGACTACCAGCCCTCGACATACTGATTCGAGCCTTAAGGGACGCTAACCCTGCCGTCCGAACAGGTGCAGCGGAGGCCATCGCCAAACTGGGGCCATCTGCGCTGGAACCCCTGATTAGCGCATTATACGATACCAAGCGGGGGGTACCCATTGGCGCAGCCGAGGCCATCGCCAAACTGGGGCCATCCGCGCTGGAACCCCTGATTAGCGCGTTAGGCGATACCAATCCTGACGTAAGAACGGGCGCAGCGATGGCCTTGACCGGGTTGAAGGATCGTCGGTCACTTGAGCCATTATTGACCGCATTGGAGGATTCAGATTGGCAGGTACGCCGGGAGGTCGCCTTTGCGTTAGGTGTACTAAACGATGACCGCGCCATAGAGGGACTCACGCGACGCTTAGAGGATTCGCATGGGGAAGTAAGGAATGCGGTTGTACTTGCATTATGGCAGCTTCGAGCGTCACCGCCTATCGAGGGATTGATTGCAGCCCTAAAAGACCCGGATGTTAGCGTAACACGTGCGATGGTTGGGGCATTAGCCGAGATCGGGACGGGCGAGGCGATCAGTGGCTTAGTCGAGGTATTGAGGGATGCGGATCATGCCATTAGGATGGATATTATTGCTGCACTGAAACAGTTCGGAACCAAATCTACGCTGCCCCTATTGGGTCTGTTGTCGGATGCGGATCAGCGTGTACGTGCGATTGCAGCCGAGGCACTCGGAAATGTGGATGACCCACGCATCCTCGCGCCGCTGATGAGGGCACTCAACGATTCTGCCAGCGAGGTCAGGATCAACGCAGCCGAGGCACTGGGAAAGTTGGGCGACCTGCGAGCGGTTGAGCCACTGATTCGAGCATTATATGATTCGGCTGGCGGGGTACGGGAGAGCGCGGCTGGTGCGTTAGGAAAATTGAACGATGCACGAGCGATTGAACCATTGATTGAAGCGCTATCTGACCCGAACATGCTCGTGCAAACCCAAGCGATGAATGCACTCGCCGCGATGAGGACTCCACAAGCGGTTGAACCACTCACCAGCTTGCTAACAAACACAGGCACCTATATGGAAAGAAAAGTTGTATGGGCGCTCCGCGAAATCGGCACACCAGAGGCCCTTGCCGCCATCGAACAATGGGAGCAGGAACAGCAAAATTAACCCACCTGATGTAAAATGGGGCAAATTGGAAAGGAGTTGACGATGATAACCGCCTATGACCGCAACCCCTACTATGCCGAGTTCATTGAATTCGTGACATCGCGCCCCACCCTTGAAGAGATGGCAAATTATCGCCTGTCCGAAACCAGCGAGGCTCGATTATCCGCATTATTGGAAGCAAATCGCAATGGCACACTGACAATAGAAGCACAAACCGAACTTGATGATTACAGCCGTTTGGAACACCTGCTGCGGATGTTGAAATACAGCGCCCTCGAAAAATTGACTCGCTGAACCCTCAGTCCCCTTCGTTCAAACCAATGCAATACGCCACAGCCTTCGCAATTTTGTCCACCTGTTCGCTCGTAACCATGCCAAGTTTTTTGGAGAACCGATCTTCGGACACACACCGAATTTGAAAGGCATTAGCCGCTGATTCATTATCAAGGTGGTTGCTGCTGTCGGGAAGCAAACGAATCATCCAAAAATCTTTGGCGAATTTGTCCTGCCACGTTGTAATCGGCACAACAATCCGCAGACTGTAGCGGAATGCCGCGCCGATACTTATCACGACTGCGGGACGCGCTTTTTGAATTTCCTGTCCCACCGTTGGATCAAAATTAACTAGCCAAATCTCGCCGCGTGCAATCGAGGTATCAGTCATCATCAAAATCCCGTTCACCATAGGCGTCGAAAAGTTCCACATCGTCGTCCAATGAACGGGCCAACGCCGCTGCCACTGCCCGATTACGTTCTTCATAGGGCAGATGGGCCAATTCTTCTAAAGACAGGGTATCCGGCACTTTGAGGTCGGTCTCCTCCATCAATTGTTGGGCAAATTCCAACAGACGCCGCTGTTTATATTCATCCATGCGGGTGATGATGTCCGCTAATTCATCGGCTAAAACACTCATGCCGTGTACCTCCGCAGATACTAAACCCTCAAAGTGATTATAACAAACTTTGCGGATAGGCGTTTCTACTAACGCTATCGAACAATGAGATTGGCAAACCAGATTAAGCAGGTAAAATTCAACATGAGCGGGGTGCATTGTGTGACATTGAGAGGGAGGCGCAATGGAAATCATTGGCGAACAGGTTGTATTGCGAAACGAGGCCCGCGCTTCAGATAGGGATGATTTGTTTCGATGGTGCAACTTGGAAGAGTGGAATTATTTTGATGAACCCGACCAAGTTTTCGTGCCCATCAGCCGCGAACAATTTGATCTACTGCACCCGCTGAGTCAAGTAGATAATCCAAATCCTCAGCGTTGGCAAGTTGATACATTGGAAGGCCAGCATCTGGGTTGGGTTAACTATTATCAACTTGATGAGCAGTCTAGCTCGGTTTATGTGGGGATTGATTTGCCTGAAGCCGATACTTGGGGCAAGGGTTTTGGCACAGAAAGTTTACGCTTATGGGTTGACTACCTTTTTCGCCAGCTATCGCTGCAAACCATCTATCTGAAAACGTGGACGGGTAATCACGCTATGCGGCGGGTTGCCATCAAATGTGGTTTCCAAGAAGTAACACGTAGCCCTCATCGTGCTGAGTTCTCCGTTCGAGGGGAACGGTTGGAATTCATTGAATATGCCGTGTCACGTTCGGAGTGGGCCAACCATTCATAAACGCTCGTAAGCCCACCCCCACCCCACCGCGTCTGTAATTCCAGCATAGATGCTCTCCCACAGAAGGACACCGCCGCCCTATGAATAGCACCCTCGACACGCTGCGGGCCAGTTTTTCACCGCTGCGTTATCCCAATTTTCGGCTTTATCTCGGTGGACAAGCCATCTCCCTGATTGGCACGTGGCTGCAAAACGCAGCCCAGGCGTGGGTCGTCTGGACATTGACCGATTCCGTTGAGGCCCTCGGCACGGTGCAAGCCTTAGCAACCCTGCCGATTTTGTTGGTCGGCCCATTCGCGGGGTCACTCGCTGACCGTCTGGATCGCCGCAAATTACTCATTGCCACCCAATCCGTTGCCATGATGTTGGCCTTCATTCTGGCGACCCTTGTGCAAACCGACCTCATTCGCGTCTGGCATGTCTACATTTTGGCGATGACGTTGGGCGTCGTGACAGCCCTCGATTTGCCTGCCCAACAAGCCTTCTTGGGTGATCTGGCGGGCATGGGTGAGGTGCGCAAAGCCATCAATCTCAATATTATGCTGGTGCAAATCAGCCGCACACTTGGCCCAGCAGTCTCCGGCATTATGATTGCCCGCATCGGCACCGCCCCATCGTTTTGGCTGAACGGCCTCAGCTTCATGGCAGTCATTGCCAGCCTGACCCTCGTCCGCGCCAATCAAGTCCGCAACCCGACCAGCCATGTCAACCCCCTGCGCCAATGGGTCGAAGGCCTGCGTTTTCTGCGCACCCAACCCCGCCTACAAGACCTCTATATTTTCGCCGCGATCATGACCTTCCTGATGTTTTCGGTGATTTTGACCATGCTGCCGGCTGTCGCCACACGCATTTTGAATGGGGACGCGGAAACGGCGGGTTATTTGCAGGCCTCATCGGGCTTTGGGGCACTCGTCGCGGTGGTGTTCATCGTGCCATTGGCACAGGCCCACCGACGTAGCGGCTTTGTGTTGAGCGGCGCGGCAATCTGGGCGGCGGGGTGGCTGTTCCTGTTTGCCAATTCCCAATGGTTAGTGGTCTCGCTGGTCTGCCTCTTCTTTGGCAGCATGGGCGGCCCAACCATCATGACGACGGCGATGGGCTTGATTCAGGTGATGGCCCCCCACGACATGCGGGGTCGTTTGGGCAGCCTATTCTGGATGGTCAGCTTTGGTATGCAGCCGATTGCCGCCTTTTTGATCGGCCAGAGCGCTCACCTGTTCGGCATTCGCACCGCCATTATTATCAACGCCTTATTGCTGATGTCCGCCAGCGCGACCCTGCTGCTGATGCGGGCCGGATTGCGCCGCTGGGATGTAAACGTGGCCCTCCCGAAAACCCTGCCTGTCGAATCGGCACTGGATTGACGCTTGGCTGTCCAGATTGAGCCAATCCTCACCCAATTAGCTCTTTTTTTCCGCCCTCCCTTGCATTTCAAATAACCTAGCCACCTGACCAGACCATCTGATGGATGTTTTGGGGTAGAAGGTGGGGTATGCTTGAGAATTGGTACTCAGCTTTCCCAACTTCTCAGGAGAAATCAATGCTTTTGAAGCGTGTTTTAATGGTTGTTTTGCTGCTGGTCATGGTCGGCGGGGCACTACCCGATTTCGCTCATGCCCAAAACGGCGTTAGCATCGAATTCCCCCTCCCATCCGGCCCCTATGCGGTTGGTCGAACGACCTATGAATGGGTGGATGCAAGCCGCGCCGAAGTTCTCACCTATGCCCCCGACGATGTGCGTGATTTGCTGGTGACGGTCTATTATCCTGCCGAAGTGCCTGACGATGCCGTACCTGCGCCGTATATAAGCGAGGAAGTCGGCGCGGCGTTTGGCCTACCCGCGTTTCTGATTGAACAAATTCACACCCAAGTGTATGCCGATGTACCTGCTGTCAACGCGACCTTTCCGGTACTGATCTTTTCACCGGGGATGGGCAGTATACCTCTGTTCTATTCATCACTGTTGACCGAACTCACCAGTCAGGGCTATGTGCTGGTGGCCCTGTGGCATCCCTACAGTAGCCTTTTGGTATCTTATCCGGATGGGCGTTCAGTGAAGAGCAACAACGCTGGTACGCCGGATTTTGCCAAAGACCCCATGGCCGAACTGGAGCGTCTCGGCGCCGTTTGGGTCGGGGATATGCGCTTTGTGCTCGATCAACTGCCCCAACTGAATACAGATGATACGTTGCTGGCGGGTCGGCTGGACTTGGAACGTATCGGCGCGTTTGGGCATTCCTTTGGTGGGGCAACTTCCGTGCAGGCGGCCTATGAAGATGAGCGGCTGGACGCGGCGCTTAATATGGACGGCACGATGTTCGGCGATGTCATCGAGCAAGGGTCGCGGGTGCCATTTTTGATGTTGGAATCGGAACCTCTCACCATGCCATCGAGCGAGGAATTGGCAACGTTGGGGGTCACCTCCGATCAATTTCAGGCCATGTTGGATATGGAAATTCAAGTGGTAGAAGCGGTTCTGACCCATAGTGCCAACGCGACAGATTATCTCCTTGAACACAGTGCCCACAATACGTATGTTACCGATTTATTGATCTTCGCCCCCACGCTGCCCATCGCCGCACCTGTCGAAGCAGTGGGCACGGTTGACCCGATGGTCGCCTATCAACAAATCGTGACATGGGTCAGCGAATTTATGGCGGAGTATGTCAAGGGGAATTGATACGGAATTCGGGTAAAGACCGACCCCATCCCAAACCCTTCCCCTAGCAAAGGAAGGGCTTCAATTAATCACGGGAGGGCGCTAATCCAAACCAGCGGGATCATAGACATGAGCGGGGTCACAATGCCCCAACACGGTTATTTGGGGCGGGTCTATTGGCCGACAACTCATCCACTGAAAACACGCGCCGGAAACACTGGTGCTTACGTCCCATCGCCGCAAATCTAGCGAGGTCGTGGTTGACCACCCGTACTGATTGTGAAAGAATAGGTTATAGGTATCGTGTTTAAATGCGCCATCAAACCAAGCGCCAATGATGCCGAGAACGCAGCACCGTCCATTACGTGGGTCTACGATACCGACCCCTTCTTCGCCTTCAACCGCATAGAAATGATGCGAAGAATCCCAGCCAAGCTGAAGCGTATTGTCTATTCCATTAGAACGACCTTTATACGGGGTCAGCGCACACCGCTCCTTTATTTCCTGTTCTGTCCACGGCGACTGGTTACGTGAATAAACGACTCGCAGCAGCAAGAATCCGGCCATGAAAACAAGGATGATGACCATAAGCGACCTGAATTTAAGCCTTTTTTCCACTGGAGGCCCTCCTGCAACCTTTTTTGGAACTATTCCGAATATACAGGCAATTCAGGATGCCCCCACTGTCATCCACCACCGCCCTACCTTCCGTTGAATTACGCGCCATTCCGCCGCCCCCAAGTGACAAAAGCCCTTTGCAAAACCGCAGGGTAGGACAACAATTGAAATCCTTTCATCATTTTGGCATAAAACCATATATAAAGGAGGATTGTGTTATGACCCCTGACCCGACAGTAGCCACCTTTTTGCAGGCACTAGCCGACACCCCCGAAACCGTGATTTCGGCTCATCTGGTGCGGCGCGGCTTGGGTCGTGCCATTTGGACAGGCGACCCGGCCCATTTTCAGGCGGCGTGGGTGCAGTCCATCCATGACCCCGGCGAACCCTGTGGATACGGGGAAGACGCGGCGGCGCTGTGGGCTTTATTGCAGACCCTCGATGGCTGGAAATATCCGAATGTCAGCGCGACGGTTGCCCCGGAATTGGCCCATCTCATGGAACAGGCGCTAGGCATTCCATATCGCCTGTATGCTGATGTCTATCACACCCTGACCCGCCCTGCTCCGGTCATCCCCCATCCCAATGTACGCCTATTGACATTGGACGATCTACCCATCTTGGAAAAATCCGAGGTCGCGTCATGGTGTGGGTTTGGTGGGCCAGCCGGGTTACTACGCGAAGGATGCGCCGCCGCCCCCATCGTCAATGGGCAAATCGTCGGTCTCGCCCAAACCTATGCCATCACCGAACACCATGCCGATATTGGCATTGGCGTCCTCGAACCCTATCGGCGACAGGGCTATGCGCTGGCGGCCTGTGCGTTGGTCTGCCAAGCGGTGCAGGCCATTGGCTCAACCCCGGTGTGGAGCACAGGCGAAGATAACCACGCCTCCCTGCGATTAGGGCAAAAACTCGGTTTTATCGAGACCTCCCGCCGTTTGTATCTCATTCCGACCAAAGACTGAGGCGGTATCCCGATAATATGCTAGAGTATTCGCAGCGCGGCCCAGATCAACAAGGCCAATCCGCCAATAAGGAAGAGCACCCCGACCCAGTTTGAGCGAGCATCACTGCGCGGGGTGCGTGGTACAATCCTGCCCAGATTGCGGATTGACGCCCAACGCATCGTGTCCTCTTTATTAAAGATGAAGCTGTAGCCCAGCCAGATCAATAGCAGGCCCATGACCACCGACGCCCATGTATTCATGTTTACCTCCAAAGGATAGACCGCTATGACCGATTTTACCCTGACCATGCGTCATCCCACCCCCGCCGATTTGCAGGCCGTCTATGATCTGCTGATCGCCTGCGACTTGGATTATCTCGGCTACCCCGACACCGATTTGCAGGATTTAATCAACGAATGGAAAGATTTTCCACTCGATACCGACGCATGGATTATGACGACCCCCCAGCAAGTCGTTGGCTACGAAATAGTGGATTCCGGTGGCGAAGGTGATTTTTTTGCTGATGGCTACGTCCACCCCAAGTTCAAAAATCAGGGCATCGGTAGCCGCCTGTTGCAGACCGCCGAAGCCCGTGCCCATGAACTGATGCCCGATTCTGGCCCGTCGCAAATCCGCTGCTACACCGTCGCCAACCGCCCCGACGATGACACCCTGTTTTTGGGCAATGGCTTTTATGTCAAAACCTATACCTACCGGATGCGCATTGACATGAACGAAGCCCCGCCTGCCCCCGTCTGGCCCAAAGGCGTCACGGTGCGCCAACTCCGCTTGGATGATGACGAACGGGAGGCCAAAATCGCGTGGCGGCTGATTGAAGATGCCTTCGCCGCGCCGGATCGAGCCGAACGCCCCTATGAAGCATGGCGGGGTGATGTCATCGAGCGTGACGGCTTTGAGCAGTGGATGTTTAATGTGGCGGTCAACCCGGCAGATGAGATTATCGGCGTGGCCCATCTGCGCCATTACCCCGGTGAACACGGTTGGTTATGGCAATTGGCCGTCCGGCAGGCTGACCGTCAGCGCGGCTTGGGCATGGCCTTGCTGCACTACGTCTTTGCCCTTTTTTGGGACATGGGTGAACGGGTGGTCAAATTGGGCGTGGATACCCAGAACCCAACCGGAGCGCTTCGTCTCTATGAACGGGCCGGTATGTCCCCCGAAGCCCAATTTGTCGAATATCGCAAGACCCTGCGTGAGGTGTAAACGATATTTTGGAATACGTTTACCTCACCCCCTGACCCCCTCTCCATCTGGCGAGGGGGAGGCGAATCTGGTGTGTTGAAGCCCCTCTCACGTGGGAGAGGGGTTGGGGTGAGGTTGGTTTTTCCTTCGTCGCCCTAAAAGTGTCGGAGCGTGAACCACCGAGTCGAGAGAGGGAGCAAAACCGCCTTTTGAAGCCCTTCCCTCTGTTTGGGGATGGGGTTAGGACTGATTCAGGAAACAAAAACAGAATGTCCTTGTGTCATGTGATTACAATTTGTGGACAAATTGCTAGTTTTCGCGCAAACGAAACTTCGTGCATAATTAATATTAAATCGCCCACCGAGGGAGCAAAGGAATTATGGACGAACGACAAATTTTATTAGATGCGAAAGCCCTTATCACCCAAAAACGTTATCAAGAAGCGCGGCGCACCCTGCAACCCATCGCGCATAACGCCACCGCGCAAAAATGGCTGGTGAAGTTGGACGAGATCGCCCCACCCCCGATCAGCCCATTTGTGGCCGACGACAACCCGTTTGCCGACGCGAACGATAATCCGTTTTGGTCGCCAAGCCCCACTGTGGTCGAGGCCGCTCCGTCGTACTCGTCATCGTATGCCTACATGAGCGAGGAAGAAAAGTTCGAGCGGGTCAAGGTGCTGTTGAAAGATAAAAATTATGAGGAGGCCCGCCAAATCCTCATCACCCTGCCCGACAACTCCTCAGCGCAGAAATTGTTGGCAAAGCTGCAACAAATCGCGCCCTCCCTGCCCAGTGGCTCGTTTGGTAGCCCGCGCCAATCCAATCCGCCCATCTCCGACCCCTTTGGCCGACCTGCCAGCGATCCGTTTGGCTCCTCCAACAGCAACGCCTTTGGCTCGTCCAACGACAACTATAATCCCTTTGCCATATCCCCCGGCAACCCCGGCTATGAAATCGTCCCCACCAAGCCGAACGATTCCCTCGCCCTGCTGCAATCCTCCTCGTCGCGCTCGATCAGCACCCCTGTTGGTCAGCCGGGCCGCCGCTCCAAAAACAATCGTGCCGTTGCCAAAGGGACGACTGGGGCAGTCTTGGGAACAGGCTTTCTCGCGTGGATGGGACGACGGTTACGTGCGCGTATCATCGGCGGGGCCATCGCGCTGGTGGTGATTGGCGTGACCGGGGCACTCGGCATTGACCTCGATAATCTGTTTTCGGGCAAGACCACCTTTGAAAACGACGCTATTGAAATGACCTATTCGGGCGATTGGCGCTCGGTGGGCCTCAGCAGCCGCGACGATTGCAGCGATATTGTGGGAACGTGTCTCCTATTCCTACAGTCCCGAAGCTCGGCGACGGCTGTCCGCCTGCAAGATTTAGCCCTGCTGCAAGGCAATCATCAAACGACGATTAATGTGCTGTGGGATGGCTATCAACGGGCCAATTATGGCTTGCACATGGTCGGCCCGGCAGCTAGTCTTAAGCTGGATGGTCAGGACGCGGTGCAGTGGTATCTGACATGGCGCAGCCCCGAAGGCTATGACATGTATGGCATGGTGCTGTATTTGCCAACTGCCTATTCCGTCGTTGAGTTCTCGGCGTGGTCAAACAGCCAGTCCATTTTCAGCGCCCAATTTGGCGAGGTGCAAGAGTTGATTAATTCGATCCAGATCAAACAGCCGCCGCGTTAGGGTATTCGGCTTGGGCAAGACATCCTCACCCCCCTGCCCCGTCAACGGCCTGGGGGGGCGACACTAGGGAGCAAGGAAGGCTTGGCGACCCTCGCGGAAAAGGCTGATGGAACGAACACGCGAGCCATCCTTGCGGCGTTTACGGGGTTGGGTGCGCCCCAGTTTTTCTAAAGCGATGCCGCTGAACAACATCCAAGCAT
>JAIOHL010000156.1 GCA_019913005.1 Anaerolineae bacterium
CATCCCCAACCCTTCCCCGCAAGCGAGGAAGGGCTTTCAGATGAACTGTGAAGAATGTAAAAAATAGTGTGGGTGGGCCAGTCCCCCCAAAATTGAGGCTTATGCGGGGAAGTGATTTAGAATATAAGTAAATTATTGGAGGAACTCATCTCATTTTTTGACTAGGGGCAAATTCCACTATGGAAGATTTAATTGCGAGTTTAAAAAGTTCAGACGTACAGCGGCGGCGGACGGCCATTATTGCGCTTGGCAAAAGTAAAAATTCAGCAGCGCTCAAACCACTGGGGGAGGTGTATAAAAATGACCCTGACCCGGAATTGCGCCAGTTAGCGTTGGAGGCGGGGAAATATATTCGGCAGCACGCTAGTCAACCACCCTCATCACCACCGCCATCGCCATCAGGGTCAACGTCGCCGTTCATCTCGTCGCCACCTCGACCAGCCTCGCAGCCCCCGCCTTTTATTACAGAGGATGAACCCCCTACTGCCTCGTTTGGGAGTGACGCCAGCCTCGGTTTGGGGTATGAGATTGTCGAATCCAAGACGCCTAATCCGCGATTTGGCAGCACCATCAACCTCGAAGGGGAAGTGAGTGAACGGGATGTGGCCCGCGCTCGGACGTATTTAGATCGCGCGATGTCGCTGCATATGTCCAAAAATCCGGGCAAGGCGATGGAGGTGCTGGTTAAGGCGATTCAGCTTAATCCGGCGCTGAAACGGGATGCGGTGGCACAGGGGTTGGCGGCGGCGCTGACCCATCAACCACCGGAAACGGCCTTTGAGTTTTTGCTGAACCCGACGGCCAGCCAAAACTATATCAAAGAACGGCAGCGTGAGACGCGGAATGAACGCAGCGAAGGCAGTCTTACCGAAAACCTGACGGCGGTGGCGCTTGACCTTGCTACGATGACGCTGGTGATTACGCTTGGGTTTGTGATTTTGTTTGTGCTGTTTGTGCGGGCGCTCAACGATGATGGTAATGTTTTTGAATTTGACCCCAACAACCCCGACAGCGTGTGGAACGATAGCACCAATCCCTACGGTGGGTATAGCGACTTTGAGCGCGATTTTTACAATGACATGTGCGCGGATTATTTCAACAACCCGCAGTTGCAGACCAGCGACCCCGACAGTTTTTGTAGCGAGTATGTAAATCAGCAACGGGTGAATCAGGCTGTCACCAGCAGTTATGCCGAGAACCTCAAGATTGACGAACTCCGAACGGTGGGGGTGGGTATTTCGGTGGTGATGGGCTTGATGTTTGGCGTCGTTCTGGCGGTGTCTTTGATTATCCATATGACGTCTATTCATTATGTCGCCACCATTTTGGGTGGGGGTGTGGGATCGCTGTCTGGGTTGATGAAACGGATGGTGCCCTATCTCACGATTGTCATCGGCCTAATCTTCGCGGGGTACGCGATTGCCCTGTTTGATGGGACAGCAACCACACTGGGACTGATTTATTTCGGGTGGTCGGCGTTGTTCCTAATCAACCTATTCGCCCCGGTGTATATCGTCATGAAATCCTATAAGTTTGGATTCATCAACGGCTGTGGCAGTTGTTGTCTTGGGGTCATCGTTGCGGGTTTTATGACCTCGATTTGTCAGGGGATGGTGCTGGCGGTATTGGGGCAGATTCTGGGGTCGGCGGCGTAACCATAGGCGTTTCGCCCGTAATTTAGACACGGGGGGATAAATCCGCCGCGCTGAAGTTAGTACATCAACGATGTTGTTGGCGCACTGGTTTTGGGACACGGGGCTAAAGCCGCCGTGCTGAATTTAGGTGTAATTGCAGGGGTAGGCTGAGGGGGTCTTGTCAAAGTTCATCCTCACCCCCCAACCCCCTCTCCACTACGTAGTTCAGACTCCGACACTTTTGGGGATAATGGAGGAAAAACCAACCTCACCCCCAACCCCTCTCCCACGTGAGAGGGGCTTCAATACGCCAGATTCGACTCCCCTTTGCCAGATGGAGAGGGGGCCGGGGGGTGAGGTCAACACGTCTGAAAATCCCTTGCTGATGCCCTTTCCGAAAAACTGT
The DNA here is from genome assembly GCA_019913005.1 of Anaerolineae bacterium. Taxonomy (GTDB): domain Bacteria; phylum Chloroflexota; class Anaerolineae; order Aggregatilineales; family J027; genus CFX10. Next base: position 2,041 of record JAIOHL010000156.1, read on the forward strand.
CGGAATGTGAACCACTACGTAGCGAGGGGGAGGAAAACGGCCTATTGATGGTCTCTTTAGAGATTTTGGATGTGGATTTCTGGCGGGATCAGACGAAATTCGGGTAAACACGAACCCCATCCCAAACCCTTCCCCTAACAAAGGGAAGGGCCTCAATACTCCCCGCCCTATGTTTGATCGGGGGTGGGGTTGAACGGAAGCGAATTACCCGAATTCCGTATCACACAATTGGGATTTGCTCTAAGGGCCAACTCGATTATTTCGGGGATGGCCCTTTTTCTTTTTGGGGGATATTGACAAAATGAAATATTCCTCATAAGATGTAACTATTGTTACATTGTAACGGTGGTTACATCCTATGACAGACACTTCGAATTATACCCTTTGGCAACTCGTCGTCTATTTTCTGCGGCTAGGCACGCTTGGTTTTGGCGGCCCGGTTGCGCTGGTTGGTTATATGCGGCGCGATCTGGTGGAAAAACGACGGTGGATTAGTGAGGACGACTATAAAGAAGGCTTGGCGTTGGCGCAGCTTGCACCCGGCCCACTCGCGGCGCAACTGGCGATTTATTTGGGCTACGTGCGCTATCGCATTTTGGGGGCAACACTGGTCGGGTTGGCCTTCGTGTTGCCGTCGTTCCTGATAGTGGTTGCGATTGGCTGGGCCTACGTGAACTATGGCGGATTGGCATGGATGCAAGCGGTGTTTTATGGGGTAGGGGCGTGTGTGATAGGCATCATCTTTCATAGCGCCTTTCGATTGACCCACAAAGCGCTTGGCAAGCCGAGCCAAAACAGATTGCTGTGGTTGATTTATGGAGTGTTGGCAGCGACCACTGTCATCACCGAGACCGAAAATATTTGGCTGTTTTTGGCGGCGGGGGTGGCGGTGTGGTTGGCAAAAGCCCCACCCAAAATTTTGGCGGAAAGACCAAGCCTCACCAGTATGGTTCCGCTGCTATGGCTGGTTCAGCAAACACAGGTCAAGGGTACCAGCAACGAGCGGCTTTGGGAATTGTTTCTGTTTTTCGTAAAAGCCGGGGCGTTTGTTTTTGGGAGTGGGTTGGCGATTGTGCCGTTCCTCTATGGCGGGGTCGTCAAGGAGTATGGGTGGCTGTCGGAGGAGCAGTTTGTGGACGCGGTGGCGGTTGCCATGATTACCCCCGGCCCGGTGGTTATTACGGTGGGATTTATCGGGTATTTGGTGGCGGGATTTCCCGGTGCGGTGGTCGCGGCAGGGGCGACCTTTTTGCCGTGTTATTTATTCACGATTGTGCCAGCGCCGTATTTCAAAAAATATGGGCGACGGGCGGATATTGCGGCATTTGTGGAGGGAGTCACAGTGGCGGCGATTGGGGCGATCAGTGGGGCGGTGATTGTGTTGGCGCGGCGCACGATTGATGACGTGCCCACACTCGTGATTGCTTGTGTCACGATTGTGCTGCTGTGGCGTGTCCGCCAATTGCCGGAACCCGTAGTGGTGTTGGCGGCGGCAGTGGTGGGTCTGGTGCTGTATTAGGGGTGCAATGTTGGATACGAAATGGTTGTGGCTGGTTTATAAGGTCGCCCCAGAACCGTCAGCACGGCGGGTGTATGTGTGGCGAAAATTGAAGCGATTGGGCGCGATTCTGGTGCATGATGCCGTCTGGGTGCTGCCTGCCACCGCCCGAACCCGCGAACAATTTCAGTGGTTGGCGGCGGAGATTATTGAAAATGGCGGAGAGGCGATGGTCTTGGAGGGAACACAGCTTTTTAACCAACATGATGAGGCGATGCGGCAACAGTTTATGGCACAGGTTGACAGCCAATATCAAGAAATTTTGGCGGAGATTCAAGGGGAGGGCGCTGATTTGGCAGCGTTGTCGCGCCGTTACCAGCAGGTCAAGAGTCAGGATTATTTTCAGTCCGATTTGGGATTAGCGGTTCGGGAAGCACTGATCCATGCCAGAGGAGACGTTGATTTATGAAATGGGTGACATGGGAGCAGATTGGGGTGGATCGTATGGCGTGTATATGGCTCATTTTGCGACATATTGACCCGGATGCCGAATTCATGTTTATCCCGGTGGGGCAAACGCCATTACCGGAGGGATACGAGCCGTTTGATATACCGGGGGCGCGTTTCAGTCATCGGCAGGGGCAGTGTTCGTTTCATACGATGCTGCGTGAACATGGGCTTAAAGACCTGATCTTGAAACGCATCGCCCAGATAGTGACCGAGGCCGATTTGGTGCAAGAGGTCTCGGTTGAACCAGCGGCACATGGCCTTGATTTGATTTGTCGGGGACTACGCCGCATCAGTCCCGATGATTTTGTGGCATTGGAGCGTGGCTGCCTCGTTTATGACGGGCTATATGCGGAATTAAGTGAAGCAGGGGGATGAGATGCAAACCGAACAAAACAAGACTCAACCGAAAAAGACCATTTTGTTTCTGTGCCCACATCATGCTGCCAAAAGTGTCTTGGCCGAGGCGTATTTTAATCGGGCAGGCCTAAGCGAGTTTCAGGCGGTCTCGGCAGGAACGGAGCCGGATGAAGCGGTCATGCCGAGTGTGGCGACCATGCTTGGCGAAGATGGCATAGATGTCTCCAACCATCGCCCACGCCGTGTGACTGCCGAAGAACTCCACCGCGCCGCCAAAATCATTTCAATGGGCTGCACCGCCGAAGCGTTGGGGGTGGATGTCAGTCGAATTGAAATCTGGTCGGACGTTCCCCCGGTGAGCCAAGACCCGCATGGAGCGCAACAGGCCATCCTTGCCCATATTGAGCAATTGATTCAGGAACTTTAGCCCCATGAACGCCAGATTGACTTTTGATGGACGGTTGCTGTTTGCGACACGCATGGTACGGCTGTTCGCCTATGGGCTGCTGTCGGTGGTCTTGGGGCTGTATTTGATTGAGGTCGGCTTATCTGAACGCGAGGCGGGAGCGGTTTTGAGCCTAACGCTACTGGGCGACGCGGGCATCTCGCTGTGGCTGACGACCCATGCCGATCAATTGGGCAGGCGGAAAATGTTACTGGTTGGGGCGGGGTTGATGCTGCTGGCGGGGGTTGTTTTTGCCTTGACGCGCAGTCTACCGCTGCTGATTCTCGCGGCGATCATCGGCACGATTAGCCCCAGCGGAAATGAGGTGGGGCCGTTTCTCTCGATTGAACAAGCGTCGCTTAGTCAGCTTATTCCTGATTCGGCGCGTACCCGCATTTTTGCTTGGTATAACCTCGTGGGGTCAATCGCTACGGCAAGCGGGGCGTTGGTCGGGGGAGGGCTGGCAAGTCTGCTGCAAAACAACGGGGCATCGGAATTGAACAGCTATCGGGCCAATTTGCTGATTTATGCAGGCTTGGCGGTGGTGTTGATGGTGTTGTTTGGTCGGATGTCAGTCGCAATTGAAGCTCCGCCGCGCTCGGTGGTGGTCAATCGGTTTGGGCTGCACAAGTCCCAACGGGTGGTGTTTAAGCTGTCGGGCCTATTTGCGCTGGATGCGTTTGGTGGGGGGTTAGTCGTGCAAAGCCTTGTCGCCTATTGGTTTCATGTGCGCTTTGGCACAGAGTCGGCAAAGTTGGGGGCAATCTTTTTTGGGGCGAATCTTTTGGCGGGGCTGTCGTATTTGGCAGCGGCGCGATTGGCCGGGCGATTTGGCCTCATCAATACGATGGTGTTCAGCCATATCCCCTCCAATATGCTGCTGATGCTGGTGCCGCTGATGCCCAATGAGACCCTAGCGATTGCCCTGTTGCTGGTGCGGTTTGCGATTTCGCAGATGGATGTGCCGACGCGCCAATCGTATGTCATGGCGGTGGTTGACCCGTCGGAGCGTTCCGCCGCCGCTGGTGTTACTGCGATTGCCCGTTCGGTGGGGAGTGCCGCATCGCCGCTGATTACGGGGGTACTGCTGCAAGCCTCGCTGTTAGCCGCGCCGTTTTTGCTGGCAGGCGGGCTGAAAATTGGTTACGACCTCGCCCTGTATCGGGGTTTTCAAAAAATTCGACCCCCCGAAGAAGAGAACGTTATCAATTCATCCGAATCAAAGTCGTTGAAAGGAAGCACCGCATCATGAAATGGATTACCCGTGCAAAGGTCAAAGTGGATCGTGTGGCGTGCCCGTGGCTCATTAAGAAGTTTGTGGACGCCGACGCCGAATTTCTGTTTGTGCCCGCCGATCAGGTCATGCCAATCGCCGAGCGGGAAGGAGCGATTCCGTATGATGTGGCGGGGGTTGAGTTGGGGCATCATGGCAAGGAGTGTTCGTTTGAGGCCATCCTGAAAAAATATGGGCTGACGAGTGACCCAGCGTTGGCGCTGCTGGGCAAGATTGTGAATGGGGCGGACACCGATAATACGCTGTGGAATCAGCCGGAGGGGGCAGGCTTGGAGGCCATCGCGGAGGGTTTTCGGCATTTGGGGTTTCAGGACGACCATGAGGTGAACGCGGCGGAATGGATTGTCTATGATGCGCTGTATGCGTATTGTCAGGCATCCGTGCAGCAGGGGAAGTTGGAGGGGATGTTTAAATAACTGCATCTCTTCACCTCACCCCCCCGGCCCCCTCTCCAATAGGCGAGGGGGAGTCGAATCTGGCGTATTGAAGGCTTTCTCACGAGGGAGAGGGGTTGGGGTGAGGTCAGTTTTTCCTTCCTTACCGATGGTGCTGTAGAAACCACGTATAGAGATCGGGGTTGGCGTAAGTACGATCCCATGAGTTGTGTTTCAAATCGGGGTAAAGAGTGAGTTGAGCATCGCCGCCCAAATATTTGGTCGCGCCAACCAACAATTGTGAGCGTTCTGGCAACACCACGTCATCCAATTCACCGTGAAAGGCCCAGATGGGGGTACGGGTCAGCCGCTGGGTCAATTGGAGATGCCCATCCCCACAGACTGGCGCAATCGCGGCGAAATAATCGGGATAGTGGGCGGCCATAAACCAGATGCCCGTGCCGCCCATGCTTAAGCCCGTCCCATAAATCCGCGCTGGATCCACTGGATAACGCTGGCAGACCTCATCAAGCAGGCTGCGTAAATCTGCACTGTGAAACACCCATTGGTCGTCGGCAGGGCATTGAGGCGAGACCAAAATAAACGGGAAATCAGGTTGCGTCTCCACAATTTTGGGTGGGCCATACTTTTTGACGAGGGTGATGTCTGTGCCCCGTTCGCCGCTGCCATGCAGGAAAAGCAGCAGTGGGTGTGGGCTGCCGTCGTTGATGGTCGGGGGCAGGTGTAAAAGGGAATAAAGTGTAACACGGGTGGTAACTTCTTGGACAAAAGGTTGCGTTTGCTGGGACATGCACGACCCCTCTTTGGGTAAATTGGCGACATAAGAAGTGTATGAGGATAACGCAAACCGTCGCATAGAATGTTACGGAACTGTAACACGGATTATCGGAACTTTTACACATTGGTCATACGTCTGCAACAGCAGGGGGCTACCATCTAAAAAATAGTAGCATGAGAAAAAACCATGTGCGACGTTATTTTTGAAACGAGCCAAGAAGCCATGACGATTCATCAAATTTGCCCCAACTGTCAAACACTCACCCCGATGCACTTTGAAGGCTTGCAATGGTGGCCGGATCGGTTTTTGGTGCGGACGGGGCTGCAACCCATCAAGCGGGACGCGGAACACCCGGAGCAAGGGGCGCTGCGTCTCTATTCGTGCGAGAAATGTCAATCCACCTTTTTGGAACCGACCCTTGCCAATGCCAGTTAATCTCATGATGATGACCACATACAGATTTAACCACACAAGGGGATAATCGGCGATGGATTCATACATGTGGAACACGGGGCTAATGACCTTTAATAATTAAATCCGGTAAGCCATCCCCACCCCAAAC
>JAIOHL010000157.1 GCA_019913005.1 Anaerolineae bacterium
GTTATGGGCCGCGCGGTATAGGCGATTGCACCTGCCAAACGCATAAAATCTAGCAACTCGGCGGCGACCTCCGGGCATTCATCTAGCAACGATTCTACTAGGCGGGTTTCTGCCTCATCGGTTGCGCCAATGCTATAGGCAGGCAGCAATTCGCGGAGTGTATCGCACGCTGAATTTATGCTGTTGAGTCTGCTATCGTTTGTATCCATCGCCAACTACATTACAACTTATCATATATAGAATACGTTTTTACTACTTCAATTAGATGTAAAACAAGTTGCGAATTTACACATTATTCATTTGGTTGGCCTATGGCCTCCAACCACATCGTTCTTAATTTCTCCAAACCAAGCCTCAGTCGTGTTTTGACCGTGCCGAGCGGTAAATTAAGCTGTGCTGCGATCTCACTGTGAGACATGCCCCCAAAAAACGCGAGTTCGATAGCCTCTGTTTGGTTCGACGGCAATTGTTGAATTAACGTTCGCAACAACATGGTGTCTTGCTCATCTAATAGTCCATGTTTGCTACTCATATTCAACACATCTTCAATATCTATCGCTGACCATGATGGACGGCGCTGTTCTTTGCGAAGCCGATCAATGGCGGTGTAGCGAGTAACGGTCATGAGCCAATTGAGCAACTTGCCGCGTGTAGAATCCCAACTATCGGGTTGATCCCAGATTTTGAGGAATATATCTTGGGTCACTTCTTCGGCGAAACCTGCGTTCTGCAATACGCGCATCGCCAATCCATAGACTAATCCGCCGAAGCGTTGATATAGCTCGGACAGGGCAGATTGATCGCGTAATTTGATGCGATTTATAAGGTCGGTTTCGTCAAACGCAGTGTTATCTGGCATATGCTAATGAGTTACCATGAATGAATATGCTTAGTGTAGCATATCTGCCGCGACATTAAAATTTGATGAGTTTTCTCCCTCGAGAAATCTAATACCGCGTCGGGTAACGATAGCTATTATAAATCCCCTATCTTCGAGGCTGAACAGGTTCTCCCCCCCACCCCTAGTCAGCTAATAGCGAGGATAGGGGAATTCTCTTTGAGAGATGCAAAAAGCAGATCAGCGGATGCCATCTGTTTAGGATAGACAACCGCCGTAAGTGAGGAAAAACGAAGAAGTTTTAATCGAGGGCTTACGAGATTTGCTCTCAATGAAAAATTAGGTAATTTCAATCAACTCCCCGTCATCGCTCCGCATATAACGGCGGGGTTGGTCATCGTTTTTGTGCTTGGCTAGGGTCTCATTTTTACGTTTAATCGGGCTGCTGTTATTTTGCTGCCAACCCTTCGCCAATTGAATCCCCATGCCCAAAAATAGGAATGGGATTGCCAGTGCAAATGCAACACCGAGAATGATAGGGTTGTCCCCAATGTAGGCAATACCCTTTGAAACGGCGGTAAAAGCCAGCCAGCCAAGCGGCCACATCAGCCAGCTAAATTTCCACATGAAATGTCTTCTGCCATGACCCCACCACCACATGATGTTTACTCCTGAACCGGATTTATCGTTGATGGTTTATTCTAGGACAATCTGCAAGGTCGAAATACCCCTCTTTTGGGGAGGGTTATATTCTTTATACGTAATTCATTCCCGAGGGTTGCGCTGGTCGGTAAAATTCGTTTGCCAATGTTACCGCATTTAAATAAGGAGTCGAGGATGATTGAGATTCGGCCTGCATCGGCGGTGGAATTTTTAGCGATTTTTGAGCGTCTTAAAACCATCCCGATGCAGTGGGCAGATATTGACCCTGCACGATCATTGTTTCATGCGGCTTTTGATAGGGACAGCATCATCGGGTTTTCACGTTTTGAGCCGGATGAACACGGGGCACTTTTGGGGTCGCTGTATGTTGAGCCTGCCTATCGGAAAGCAGGGTTAGGGCAGGCCATTGTCGAATATATTGAGGAGTTAACCTGTCAGCGTGGTCTCATGCAGCTATTTGTGTTTAGCACCGAAGCAGGGGGCTTTTTTCAGCGTTTAGGGTTTGTGGAAACACCCGTCGAAGTGACGGTGCAAGCCATCCCACATTCCCCTCAAGTGGAATGGTATGTGCAGCATCCCCATTATCTGGCGGAAGAAGTGACCTATGTGAAGCACGTCTAGTTATTTGATTTTATCCCCTAATGCTTCTTTGACGGCTTCGCTTGCTCGAAACACCCCTTTGACTTCAATTAAGTGAATCGCAGCTTGGGCAAGTTCTGGCGGCACATTGCTATCAATAACCGCCATACCCACCACTTTGATGTCCAACTGCTCGCCGTTGGCAACAGTGGCCTCAAGCGACTTGCGACCATAACTCAAAAAACCGAGAGCATACGATTTGCGTGTGACCACCTGTCCAATATGCGTTTCATGCGTATTGAGCAAATTGCGGATGGCGGTCTTGATCAGATCGGTGCGAGTCGAATAGAACCCTTCTTCGACCAGCAAATCAATTTTCCCTAAGTCAACGACACTCAAATTGATGGTGATTTTTTCGGTTGTGTTTTCAGTCATGGTTATTGCTCCAAAATGAACCCAATGTGTTTGAGATGAGGGGTCAAGGCGGCTAATGCAGTTGGGCTGGCGATGATTGCTCCATAAACCGTAAGACTGGATAGGGTCGTAGCTAACAGGTCGGGTGGGGCGCTGGCATCAATCGCAAGAATGCCAATGACCTTCATCGAGAGGACTTGACCCAGACTGCGGTAGGCTTCCAATCGTTGGCGGCTGAGATAAATATAGCCGATGCTGTCGGGTACGCTGGGAAGTGCTTGTTCCATATTAACCATCTCTTTGCCATCCAGTGGGATGTTATATGGAATATAGTATCACGAGCAAAACATCCTGTCAACATCCATATGGATGGTTATTGACGATATTTTTGTATGATCGAAGCCAATTTTGCATCAAGACTGATTAAGTAATCCTTGCCATACGGCCCATTTTCAAGCATATCTAATTGGTGAGACGGCAAATCCTGTGTGATTTCTTGGCAGTTGCAAGCCGCACCGAGCGCAATCGTGGCAACGGTGTCCACATCGCCCGTAAATGCAATACAGTCTTTCAGCAGTCGGCTCATACTATCATGTCGCACTACGACTGTGATGGCGGCCTGCACACTCATCCATCCCTTTGATTTGACTTTACCCACATACGGTTTTGACCATGTATGGCTATTTGCTACATGCTGTTCCAAAAATTGACCAAGTTCCACTTTTGGGCCGAGGTGGTAGATAAAATAGTGAGACATCAACGCCGCCGCCGTAGCTGCTTGGATGCCATCAGGTGTATTGTGAGTGATGGCCGCTTGTATTTTGGATTTTTCAATGACTTCCGCGATAGTTTGGAAAACACCAATTGGGATGGCCCGCATAGCTGCACCACTTTTATCACTGTCGGGAATGATTTTTGCTAAGAATTCTGCCCCATCGTGTACCTGCTGCAAAAAAGCATAAAATGAACCTGCGTAACCTTCACGGGGATCACGTTTAAAGGCTTCGACAAAGCGGGTGGCAAGATTAAGGGGCGTCCATTCCAAACCAGAGGTGATGACCTCGGCGATTGCAATGCTCATCTGAGTGTCGTCGGTATAATGCCCCGGTAAAATATGATGTTTGGGATGCTTCACGTAATTTGATAGGTCATTTAAGCGTGTAATGTTGTCCGTCGCGTATTCAAAGCCTGCCCCATAAGCGTCACCAACTGCGAGTTCTAGCATCATAGGTTATTTCTCCCTGCCTGCTTGACAAGTCACAATAGATTTTTATAAGAAAATCGCTGAAATGGGAACATCAGCGGTGTATTGTCGTATTATGATTGTTGCGAATTCTATATTGGGTTCCCTGCAAAGGAGCGAAATGGCCCAAAAGCAAGGCAAGGCGCTGACCCTGCCTTTTCTGCGTAACAAAGATGGTCAAACGGTCAGTATCACATGGCCTCTCATCAAACGGGTATTCACCTATGCCCGACCCTATCGCCGCCAAATTAGCGCGATGCTGGCGGTGATTTTGTTTACTACACTGGTTGGCTTGCTGCGCCCGCTGATTTTCCGCGATTTGATTGATGTTACCCTACCCGAAAAAGATTTGGGGCGACTGAATCTGTTGGCTGTCGGATTGTTTTTCATTCCGCTGATGGGTGGTGCGCTCAAAATTTGGCAAAAGCGGCTGAGTTCGACGGTGGCAGAAGGTGTAACCTACGATTTACGCATGGGCCTCTATAACCATCTGCAAAAAATGTCGCTGCGGTTTTATACCAACACCAAAACGGGCGAGTTGATGAGCCGCCTCAATAATGATGTCAAAGATGCCCAATCCGCCATCAGCAACACGATTGTGGATATTATTAGCCATCTAGTGCAGTTAATCGCAACATTGGTGGTCATGCTGGCCTTGGAATGGCGACTGACGGCACTGGGTATCTTGATTTTGCCGTTGCTCATCCCATTGGCAAAACGCTCTAGCACCATTCAACGCGACTTGGCCCGCGAATCTATGGATGACAATGCCAAAATGAACGCCTTGATGCACGAGACGCTCAATATTGGCGGGGTGCTGTTGGTCAAACTTTTTGGACGGCGGCGCGAGGAAGTCAATCGTTTCGATCAACACGCGGGGATGGTGCGCGATATTGGGGTCAAACGTTCGGTGGCTTCGGTGCGTTTCTCAGTGGTGATGGGCCTGCTGGGGGCAATCGGCACAGCGGTGGTCTATTGGGTTGGCGGTTACATGGTGCTAAAGGGCGTATTCACCATCGGCACGATTGTCGCCTTCAGTGCCTATCTGGGGCAGTTTTATAGCACCTTGCAAAGCCTTTCCAATGCACCCATCAGTTTTGCGACCTCACTGGTCAGCTTTGAGCGTGTGTTTGAGGTCATTGATTTGCCGCTGGATATTGCCGAAAAGCCAGATGCCCTTGTTTTGGACAATGTACAAGGACATATTGAGTTTAAAAATGTGTCGTTTCAGTATGACACCGAGAAGGAAATCGGCCTGAGTTATGTACGACGGCATGGACAGGTGCATCAAGTGGAAGCCGTGCTGTCGGGAAACCATGACGCGGTAGCCAAAGTTGATGCAATTGAAGAAGTCTCTGAACCCAGTGCCTATAGCCAAGCCCGGGTGCAAGCATTGGATGGAGTATCCTTCACCATTCAGTCAGGACAGTTAGTGGCATTGGTCGGGCCGAGTGGGGCAGGCAAAACCACTACCACCTATCTCGTCCCCCGTCTCTATGACCCCACCGCAGGCCGAATTCTATTGGATGGGCATGATCTACGGGATGTGTCTTTGGATTCGCTGGCGGAAAATGTGGGTATGGTGACGCAGGAAACCCACCTATTTCATGATACCATCCGCACCAATTTGCTCTACGCGCGGTTGGATGCCGCCCAAACCGAAATCGAGGCAGCGTGTCGGGCGGCGAATATCCACGATTTTATTATGGGTCTACCCAATGGCTATGAAACCATTGTGGGGGAACGCGGCTATCGGCTGAGTGGGGGCGAAAAACAACGCCTCGCTATTGCCCGTGTCATTCTTAAAAATCCGCGTATCTTGGTGTTGGATGAGGCCACCAGCCACCTTGACAGCCAATCTGAGGCACTTATTCAAGACGCGCTCAAAACGGTCATGGCAGGGCGCACCAGCATTGTGATTGCCCATCGCCTCAGCACCATCCTTGCCGCCGACCTCATTTTGGTGATGGATCGTGGGCAGGTGGTTGAGCGTGGCACCCACAGGGAATTGCTGGCGCAAAATGGCCTCTATCGTCAGTTGTATGAAACCCAATTTAGCCGTGAGCTAGTGGGGCATTAGTTCGCCGACTAATTCCTCTACACGGTTGACGAGTTCACGCGGGAGAATCGGTTTTTGTAGATAAAGATCGGCTCCTGCATCAAGACTAGCCCGTTGGGTGTGCGAATCGCCCAGTGCCGAGAGCATCATGACGGGGGTGGTATGGGTATCGGGCCATGTACGCAGTTCGCGGCAAAGCTCGATGCCATTCATCCCCGGCATCATCACATCTAAAATGAATAGGTCGGGTTTGATGTTGCGCATCAAATCTAAGGCATCTAGCGCATTGGTGGCCTTCCAAACAGTGAAGCCTTGACGCTTGAGCATCGTGCCAAAGATTTCTAAAAGCGATGGTTCATCATCTACTAACAAAATCTGCTTATCTGACATGCCGCCAGCCCTCCTGTACAGCGATGACATCCTCTGAGGCTGTTTAGTCTTGGGGATGTTACGGTTTGTTACAGTCCCCACCGATTTTTCATCATAAATGAATTTGCCATCATGCGACTAGGGACTTTAGGCGGATTTTATGACGGGTGGGCGTGATCCCTTGGTGGGGACAAGAATGGTGACGGCTTTTGGCAAGACTTGTATATCAATTTTATTGAACTTGACCAGTTCCCCATCGCAGACCATTGGTTGGGGCGGGTCGGCGATAATCGAGGCTTTCCGTACCTGCCACTGCTGCAATGGGCCAGCGAGTTCCCCCAAAAAAACGGCTCCAGCGGCAGCAGACAAAACGGTTCGTAGATTGACCTCTTGAATGACTAACACATCTAGCAGACCATCACTGATGTCTATGGCATGTGATAATTTGAGTTCACCGACTCCCACACTGCCAAAGGTTGTGACCATGCAGTTGATTCCATCAATTTCAATCTTTTCGCCATCTAATTCCAGATGATAGTGGGTGGTAGGGAAATTACGTAGATTTTTAAGGGCGGCATTCACATAGGCGAAAATACCATTGCGATTTTTGGCTTCGCGGTCTGCTTCCTTGTTCATTTCGGCTTCAAGGCCCATACCTAAATGAAAAAATGCTTGGTCGCCGACCATGCCCATATCAATCGCTTTGGGGGTGCTGCGACTGCTATCTAATAGGGAGATTGCCTGAGAAAAATCACGCGGGATGCCCAGTTCGATGGATAACACGTTGGCTGTACCGCCCGGTAGAATGAGTAAGGGAATTTGACTGTTCCGCAGGCCATTGGCGACCTCGCGCACCGTGCCATCGCCACCATAGGCCGCGACAGCATTTACCCCGGCTTCAACGGCGGCTTGGGCAAAACGATTGGCATCGCCAGACTGCTTGGTGATAAACATTTCCCAGTCCACTTTGAGTGTATTCAGGGTATCATTTAACGTCTTTAAAAAAGGCTCATCGCGGCCTGCTGCTGGGTTGACGATGATATGCACCTTTTGATAACGTGTAGAGGGCATATTTTGGCTTTTCCTCACTCCCTAGATTTGGATATGCTTTAGGGACATTATAACGCGGGAGATCGCATGGCGGATTTAAAAGCTAGTTTTCGACGATTAGCTATCTCAATCGAAAATCGAGTGGATCGCTTGTGGCGTGGTCAAAAGGAGTTTGGCCCCCTCACTATCTTACCTTATCTCGGTCATGGAACCAGTAAAATGCTGCATCTCAAAGGGCGGGTCGTGGCCGATTATCGTGTAACCAGCCCATTGGAAACGGATAGCGGCTGGAAAAACCTCCAAAATAACTTTCGGCGGTTTCATACCCACGAGATTCCATACGCCAAAGTTCGGGCTTGTTACGGCGATATGGAGCAGGAATTTACGGCGAACGATGATGGGTACTTTGCAGTTCACATGGAATTGGGCCAAGCACCCTCTGAGGATCAATTCTGGCATGACGTCAAAATCGAACTGGTTGAGGATACTTCCATTCAGGCAACGGGCCGTGTGCTCATTCCGCCGACCCAAATTCAATATGGGGTAATTAGCGATTTGGATGATACTGTCATCAAATCGGATGTGGTGCAGGTTACGAAACTGTTGACCAATACCTTCCTCCGTAACTCACGCACACGCTTGCCCTTTGCAGGAGTAGCGGCGTTTTATCATGCCTTACAGCAGGGAACAGTAGGGGGCTTTAATCCAATTTATTACGTCACCAGCGGCATCTGGAATTTATATGATGTGTATCTAGATTTTTTGCAGATACAGGGCATTCCCATTGGGCCAATTTTTATGACTGACTTGGGTCTGAGTGAGCAGTATCTCTTTAAGCCGGGTCGTTTTGAGCATAAATTAACCGTCATTCGAGAATTACTCGAAACCCATCCTAATCTATCCTTTATTCTCATCGGCGACAGTGGTGAAAAGGACGCCGAAATCTATGGGCAGGTTGCCATAGAGAATCCGGGACGAATATTGGCAATTTATATCCGCGATGTGAGCCAAAAACGGCGCGATGATGAGGTCAAGGCCATTATTGAGACGGTGCGGGAAAGTGGCACTGAAATTCTGCTGGTAGAAGATACCATTGCGGCGGCGACCCATGCCATTGAGCGGGGTTATATTAAGCCGGAAACACTCTCTGCGATTCAACAGGCCCAACGTAAAGACACCCCGCCCTCCAATCCGGTTGAGACACTCCGAAAGGTGGCTAAGGACAAATCAGGAGGCAAGGACAAAACGCTCTAGGGCTTCAGCGATGCCATCATGGTCGTTGCTGGCGGTAACATAATCGGCAGATCTTTGCACCTCTGGTTTGGAATTACCCATTGCCACCCCAATCCCCGCCAATTGCAGCATCCCAATGTCGTTTTCACCATCCCCAAACGCAATGACATGCTCTGGCGGCATATCCATAAGTTCCAAAAGATGGCTGAGGCCGTCCCCTTTGGATGCGCCGGGGGGTAGCACTTCCAGCATGGTATCAAGGGCTTGTACCAACGTCACGACATCTCCAATCTGGTTTTTAAGGTTGGCACGCAGGGCAGTGATCCGCTTTGGCTCGTCAATAAAGGTCAGTTTATGGACGGGTACGTGGTCAATGATCTGGCGCAGCGGCCCAACGGCTTCCGGTTGCGGTTCATGATAATGCGTCAGGATGTCGGTCTGTGGGCTTTTGTAGTCGGTTAGGATGCGGGTACCGCTGTAAATAACGGTGGGATACTGGCCTTGCAAGGCGGTTTCAAGCGCGATGTGGGCAGGGTCGGCGGCAAGTGTTTTTTGGTATAAAACATCACCCTGACCGCTGTACACCGTTAACCCTTGTATGTATACTCCGGGAGTAGTCAGACCTAAATGCTCAATAATATGGAGGGCCGAGGTGCGGGTTTTTCCGGTGGCAAGTATTAATGGAATACTCCGCTGCATGGCTTCGCGCAGGCATTTCTCGGTACGTTGGCTGATTTCGTGATTGCTATTGAGTAAGGTTCCGTCCAAATCAGTAACAATGAGCCGGATGGGGGATGCCATTCAATTATTTACCTTGTAGATTGGATGAGGGTGTGAGTTGATAATCAACACAACCTTATGATACTTTTTTTGTAAGGGCATTGAAAGGCTTTTTTCATACGTCTTACGTTAGCTGCAAGGTTAAAACACTATAGTTGAGGACGTTCGGCGCTCTAAAAATTATTGAAGCGGCGAAAGATTTGAGTTTTCTTGAGAGGTGCATTGCATGGCTCGAAATGGACACCGGCACATATTATTTGTAGATGATGATGCCGATATACGAGAGGTAGTCGAAAGCCGGTTAGAGCTTGCGGGAATTAGTGTAACCACTGCTGAAGATGGCATAGATGCGCTTCATCATTTGGAGACCGGCCTTTTCCCAGACATCATTATTTCCGACATCCAGATGCCCAACATGGATGGTTTTGCTTTCTTTAGCACGGTTCGCCAGAATGACGAATGGCTTGAAATTCCGTTTGTGGGCCTGACCGAAGACATGGACGGCACGATTGCACGACGGGCACGCATTTTGGGCATGACCGATTTTTTGCGGAAACCGTTTGACAGCGATGAATTGTTAGAGACTATCTATAGCAAAACCAAAGATAAGTCGGATGGGGATGCTGATAATGGGGGTGTTTCAATCCAGCCTGTTACACAAGCCTTGAGTCGTCCAGAATCCACTCGTCTTGAGGGACGTTCGGATTATTCACGGTTCGACAATGCCCCGGTTGTGGTGGATGATTCACCCAGCATGTCGCGGCAGATGGTCATGGCAAGCCCTAAGCTTTCTACTCCCACCAGCGCAGCAACCTCCGCCTCGGCAGGAGCAGAACTAAAATCCTATTTCCGTGTGTTGTTGTGGTACAAGTGGGTCATCATCATTTGTACGGTTGTGGCCGTCGTTTTGTCGTTTGTTGCCAGTATGCTGATTACACCTAAATATTCAGCGAGTGCCACCCTGCGTGTTGCTTCGGCGTCCGGTGGGGTAGTGGACTATGGTTCACTGGCGCTGTCTTCGCGTTTGATGAATACCTACCGTGAGATTGCCACCAGCGGCCCAGTTATTGATGAACTCAATGAGCGCTTGGGTACAGAAGTTGCCCCCGCCATTTCAGTGGATTCCATTGTCGAAACCGAGTTATTTACCATTACTGCAACTGATGCTGATCCCGAAATCGCCAAAGATGCTGCCAACATCATGGCTGAAATCATGGTTGAACGCAGTTTGGAACTGTACGGTGGGACAACCGAGACCTATCGGCAGTACCTTGAAGACCAACTGCAAGAGGCCGAAGATAACTATCAACAGGCGGTACGGGCTTATGAAATCGCCATTGAGGGAGCACAGACCGATCAGGAAGCAACTAATCCTGAAGGTGGCATAACCCAATCCGCTTCATTGGTCACCGCTAAACTCGATATTTTGCAGAAGCGGGTCGAGCTTTTCCAGCAGATCTATCAAGACCGCCTCAACCGCTATGAAAACGCGCTGGTGAGTGAACAACTACGGGCCAATGCTATCAGTATTGTTGAACCCGCCTATCTGCCAACAGCGCCGTCCTCACCCAAGAAGATGTTCAACGCTATTTTGGGTTTTGGTGCGGGGTTGGTGGGTGGAGTTGGCTTGGCCTTCTTACTCGAAACCTTTAAGAATGCCTTCCGCACGGTTGAGGATGTTCAAAATGTTACCAGTCTGCCCATTTTGGCCCAAGTGCCGAATCGCTCTGGCGGGCCATTGAGCTTACTGCGCCGTCGCCGTCGAGAGTTGTTCCTTACGCAGAAATCTAAACCCTCATTCTTTGAACCCTATCATCGTCTGCGGGTAACGCTGCTTGGCTCTCGATCCATCTCGAAAGGCGATGTCATTTTGCTCGCCAGTGCCGAACCGGGAGCTGGTAAATCCACCACGACAGGCAATCTCGGTGTGGCAATGGCGGAAACAGGCAACCGCGTCATTTTGATTGACGCCGACTTCCCCCGTCATGGTTTGACTCGTATGTTTAACCAAGTGGGCAAAATGGGCTTGGGTGAGGTCTTATTGGGTCAGCAAAGCCTTGCAGAAACTATCCAAGATACCCAATGGCCCACCCTCGGATTTTTGCCTGCTGGCGCTGTAGCAGATGAAATGACAGGCCGACTATCGCCGGAGATGCTCGATGAATTGCTGGCCCAGTTGCGTCAACTTTATGACTATATCGTGATTGATTCACCTGCCTTGCTTTCCATTGCCGATGCAACCGTTATTGCGAGGCAGGCCGATGCCGTGGTGATGGTTGTCTCCATTCGACATTCGCAACCCAGCGAACTCCGTATGGCTTTGCAGCAGTTGGGGGATGTGAATGCCAAGACTGTTGGGTTGGTCATCAATCGCGCCCCCAAGACCCGTGTCTACAGTTATTACGCTCGCCGATAAAAAATTAAGCCTGCCAGTAGCTACAGAGCAGGCTTTTTACTAAAGGAGACTTAGGATTATGTCCGGCAGCCGTCCGCTGCGTATCTTGATGATTGTTGAAAACTGCTCGTACCCCTTTGATGTGCGGGTGCGGCATGAAGCTGAAACTTTAGCCGCTGCTGGCTATCAAGTGAGTGTAATTGCCCCGCGAGGCAAAAACGAAAAATGGCGGGATACCATCAATGGTGTCTATGCCGTGCGCTTCCCAGCACCTCCCAATCGCGGGGGGATGTTAGGATATTTGATGGAATTTGGGTATGCAACCCTTGCGGTGACATGGCTGGCACTGTGGCGGACCCTGCGCGGTAAGGTGGATGTGATTCATGTGCATAATCCACCGGATACCTTGTGGTTTGCGGCACTGATTCCCAAATTGTTTGGCAAGAAATTTATCTACGATCATCATGACCTGTCGCCAGAATTGTTCCTTTCCAAATATGGCGAAGAGGCTAAAGGAAATAAGTTGTATCGTATTTTGCTTTGGTTGGAAAAACGCTCGTGTCGCATGGCGAATTGGGTTGTGGAGGTCAACGAATCCTACAAGAAGGGTGACATTGAACGTAATGGTGTCAAACCAGAGCGTGTCCATGTTGTCCGCAATGGCCCTAACCTCAAACGGATGCGACTTGTCCCAATTGATGAACAACTTCGCGCCAAAGCCGAAACGTTGATTGCCTATGTTGGCAATATTTCGTCACAAGATGGCCTCGACCATTTGTTGGGGGCGGTGTATCACCTTGAGCGTGATCTCGGCTATAAGGATTGGTACTGCAACATCATTGGCAAGGCCGATAATCTCGATGAGCTGCAGCGAATTGCCCAAGAATTAGGGATTAGTGATCGGGTGCGTTTTGCGGGTTTTATCTCCGATGATGAAATGCTGCGTATCCTGTCTACCTCTGATATTTGCATTGTGCCCGACCCTGATAATCCGCTGAACAATAAATCCACCATGAACAAAGTCATGGAATATATGGCATTGGGTAAGCCAATGGTGGCCTATGACTTGGTGGAACATAAATTCTCGGCACAGGATGCAGCCCTTTATGCGATTCCCAACGACAAAATGGATATGGCCCGCCAAATTTTGAAGCTCGTCCAAGACCCTGCGTTGCGTGCCCAAATGGGAGAAGCAGGTCGTCAACGGGTCGAAACTCAATTGAAATGGGAGTATTCGGCTGAAAGACTGCTGGCACTCTATGCCGAAGTTGCGAAGGAAACGCTGGGTTGATAGGTAATAGTACGCGATGAGCAGCCTTCCGAACTCGAAAACCTTTGCACGCCCCGGATTTTTCTATTATCTCATCCGACCTTGGCGTGTAATAGACTTGCCCGGCTTTTGGCCCTTTATGGAATTGGTCATTGCAGCGGGGGTAGGATTGTGCATTGCGGTTTTGATTATCGTTAGCACCCATTTTATCGGCAATCCAAAGGTCGTCGTTGGGGCGATTGGCGGCATTTTTTATGTCTTTATGATTCGCCGTTGGCCCTATTTGGGAATCTTGTCGGTGGTGGCGATTACAAGTGGGCTGATAAGTTGGGAATGGCTGCCCTTGATTCCCATAGGCCCATTCAGTGCGCATATTCCCGATGTAATGTTGGGACTGCTTCTTTTGCTGCTGATATTACGAGCCACAACCCAAAAGGATTTTCATTTTTATCAATCTCCATTAGATATTCCTTTGTTATTGTTTATCATGGCACTGTTTTTTTCGATGTTTAATGGTGTAATCTTTTTAGACCTCTCGCCCAACCCTGTAATACGGGTATCCCGTCCTATCTTTTACTGGCTAATCTTTTTTCCGATCACGCAATTTATCACGGATAAACAGACATTACGTAATTTTCTGTATGGTCTTATGGGGTTGGCGCTGGTTCTATCAGCGGGTTTGATATTCCCCAACCGCTTTTTGCCTCTTATGCCTGTCAGCGCAGCGGATTTGACAACTGCTGGCCGCGAATTCTCCGGTGTGACTCGCCTTTATTATGGCGGCGAACGTTATCTCTATATGATTATCCCGGCCATGATCGGCACTCTGCTGATTTATCGTAAGGAGCGTTGGCTGCGGTTTATCGTACTGGCGGGGGCGATATTTTGGCTGTACCGGAGTTATCAACGTAATTATTGGGCCACCACGATTGTCAACATTGGCTTAATGATCGCCTTGTTCAGCACGTTTAGTCGAACGCGCTATCGGACGATTACTCGTCTTGCGACTGCCGCTCCGCTACTCATTATTTTGTTTATAGGGGTCTATTTCGCATTTCCGGCACAGGTGGGCAGCCAAATTGATATTTATGCTGATCGTATGGGCAGTATTTTCCAGACGGCCTCTAATGAACGGGCGGATAGCAGCCTCGAATGGCGCTCGATGGAAAATTACTATGCACGGCAAAGTATCAATGAGCATTTGTGGTTTGGCATTGGGCCATCCGGAACTTATCGCCCACCTTTTGAAATTGAGGTGCTTGCCAACGAGTATCCGATTAACTGGTATGTCCACAACAGCTACTTGTGGATAACCGTGATGATGGGACTATCGGGCTTAATCCCGTTTTTGTGGCTGAGTATTCAATATGTTTTGCGTACTTTGTGGCGTTGGACGGAACTGCGGGATGAAGAATTTATCGGTGTATACATCGGCTTTGGTACGGGCTACTTGGGCATGATGATTAGCAACATCGTCGCGCCAAATTTTGTGCAGTCGTGGGCACTTATCATCTATCCCGTAGCGATGGGTGTCAACGAAGTGATTTATCGGCTGAATAAACAAGAAAAAGAACAAGCCGAAAAACAACAAACAATCTCGCTTGCCCGCCGAATGCGTGTGGCAAGATAACCTACTTTCTCTTGAGGGGGTCGAATGCAAAGGCGCGTTATTAAGGACTTGCTGGCCTATTTGCCATCCAAGATTTTGCCAGCACTGACGGCATTTATCACCGTGCCGATTTTTACTCGTCTATTTGCCCCAGACCAATATGGCAACTATAACCTTGCAGTTGGGGTCTCGGAGTTTTTGATTGCCGGGACGGTCACAGGATTTGCCGCTGCCGCCGTGCGATTTTATGCAGCCTATGAACTCAAAGAAAAACTGTCCGATTATTTTGGGACGATTTTTTCTACCACCGCCGTACTAACCATTGTTGGGGGGATTATCGCCGCCGTGCTGATGGTCGCCGCCAAAGCCGCCGATTTGGTAGATGATGACCTATACTCCCTATTATGGGTGGCGCTGCTGCTGTTTATCGTCAGCAGTTGGTACACCGTCCTGATGCACATTGTTCGGGCAGAGGAAAAAAGCCGCTGGTATACCGCCTTTGAGTTATCTATGCGTTACGGGATGGTCATTATTGCATGGATAATGGCAACCCAGTTCAATGTTGGGGTTGGCTCGATCTTATGGGGACAAGTCATTATCACTATTGTCCTGATGATTCCCCTCTTTTGGGTTACGTCAAAAGGGGTAGCTATCCGCTTTAGCAAATTGACCCGAAGTGATTTTGCGCCGTTTTGGGCCTATGCTTTGCCGCTTACGATTGGCAATTTGGCGTTTTGGGGATTGCGTTTGGCTGACCGCTACATCGTCAAAATTTTCCATGATAGCTATGAAGTCGGTGTCTATCTCGTTTCCTACAACATTTCGGCCCGCAGTATTGACTTGCTGGTCGGTCTATTTTTGATTGTCCCCGGCCCTATTATGATGAGAACATGGGAAGAAAAAGGCCGTGCCGAAACTGAAGAGACATTGACCACTTTTACTCGGATGTTCCTAATTTTGGTCATGCCAGCGGTAGTTGGCTTGGCAGTAACCGCACGTCTATTAGTGGGATTTTTGGCCGATCCTGAATACTTTGACGGATACCGAGCCACCTTTTTTGTGGCGGCATCTAGCGCTCTATTTGGTTTAGGGCAGTTGGGTAGCTATGGCATCCTGCTCGGTAAAAAGACGAATATTCTGGCCCGTAATCAATTTATTGCGGTTGCAGTCAGCCTTGCACTCAATATTGCTTTGGTTCCTTGGTTGGGTTTTATGGGCGCGGCGATGGCAGGGACAATTGCTTTTGCTTTCCAGACCTTTTTGCAGGCCTATTATTCCGCGAAATTCCTGACATGGCGCTGGCCGATGCCAACGTTGTGGCGGGTTATTGGAGCGACAGTGTTGATGGGGGTTGTCGCTGGTCTCATTGTCGAGTTTGGGCCAGCAGATGGTACTAAAGAACAGGTGCTGACGTTTTTGATCGCGGTTGGGGCCGGGGCGGTTGCCTATGGAGTCGCCATTATTGGCCTCGGTGAAGTTTCGATTGCCCAGTTACGTACTATTCGCAGTGAGCATGGGCCAGATGCGATGATTGCCTCTGTGCCAGAGGATGCGGAATCAGAATCAACGATTCCACCAATGCCCGAAACCACCGTTGAAATATAGGGGGGCTATGCCATCTATCAAACACTATGCTGACCGTTTCCGTGAACTTGGTGTGCGGGGTGCGGTTGAAAAAGTGGGGGGACGAGTCAGCCGTGCCGGAAAACTTTGGGGCGAGACGGCCTATTGGCGTTGGAAAGCTAACCAAACGCTATCGGATACGGATTTTTTGGCTCTGGTAAAAGGCGAATGGCAACCCTTCGGGGCATTTATCACGCAACTCGCCTCCCGACCCGACACCTCATTTTTGCTGCCCCATGAGTCGCGTTTAGAGACGGTTCAGATACTACGGGAGCGTTATCCTGAACACGTTGCGGCGACTTTGGCACTGGCGGATGCGGCCTGTCGAAAAGAGTTTCATTTATTTGGGCAGGTGGTCAAATTCCCTACTGAAATCAACTGGCATCGTGATCCTGTGACGGGTTATGAATGGCCCATACTGTATATTGTGCGGATGGAAGAATTGTTGTGGTCGGGTGAACGCACTGCTGATTTGAAGCCGATTTGGGAACTCAATCGTCATCAACATTTTATCGCGTTGGGGATGGCGTATTGGCTGACCGAGGATATTCGTTATTATGAAGCATTTGCGAAACAGACCGAAAGCTGGATTCAAGCCAACCCGGTGCTGCATGGCATCAATTGGTTTAGCAGTCTTGAATTGGGGATTCGCCTCATCGCATGGGGTGTGGCCTTCCAATTTTTCCGCACACTGACTGATTTCCGTGAAAAATTAGCCCCCGCTTTCCTCAAAAGTCTCTATCAGCAGGCTGATGTCCTTAGCACCCATCTTACCCATTGGGAAGCCGTACCCAACAATCATTTGATTGGCGAGGCGGCGGGGTTAGCGATTACGGCGGCCCTGTTCCCTGAATTTAAGGAATCGGCGCAGTGGCTTGAAATTGGCCTGCGGCACATGAACGAACAAATGGTAGCCCAAACGCATCCTAGCGGGGCGAACAAGGAGCAGGGCACGGGCTATCATCAATTTGTAGCTGAATTTGTGCAACCGTTGGTGCTGCTGGCAAAACGCGGCCTCATTCCACCCCAGCCTGTTTTGGAAGACACACTCAATCGGATGATTGATTATGTGCAATATTGCAAAACTCCGACGGGCACAATGCAAAATTGGGGCGATCAAGATGATGGACGGGCAGTTGGGTTAAGCCTTGCCAAGCCGTTTTGGGATTTCCGTCATCTCTTGGCGTTTGGGGCGGCCTATTACCAGCGGCCCGATTGGAAATTTGGCTCTGGACGGTTTGATGAAGAATCCTTCTGGCTGTTGGGCAAAGTGGGTTTGGAGACTTGGGAAAGATTAGAGGCGCAGCCCCCAGCGGAAATCTCCAAAGCCTTTCCTGATGCAGGCCACTATATCATCCGCGATGATTGGTCAGCGACCAGTGACGTACTGTATTTTCGCTGTGGCCCATTTGGATTAGGTGGGGAGGGCGAGTCGGCTCATGCCCACTGTGATATGCTCAGCCCGATGTTGTGGATTGGTGGGCGGCCTGTTTTGGTGGATGCGGGTACGTATCTTTATCATGGCCCATCGCGCGACCACTATCGAACGACGGCCTCGCATAATACGCTGATGATTGATGGCAAGGAACAGGCCATCCCGCGCACCGATTTTTCGTGGGAACAGGTGCCACAGGGTGAATGTTTGGTATGGGAGGCAGGAAAGCGTGTCGTCGGCGCGATGCAAACTCGTGCAAGCGTAGGCCATCAGCGGGAAATCAATCATCCAACATCGGGTGTTTGGGAAATCATAGACACACTACAAGCGGATTCGACGACGCATGAAGTAAAGTGGTTTTATCATTTTGCACCTGACCTGACTGTACAGCAGTTGGACGGACGGGTGTTGGTGAAAAATGATGCAGCTAGTTTTTCAATGGATGTTATCCCACCTGCCGAGGTGAAGTTGAGTATCGAGGTGGGTGAATTTTCATCGAGTTATGGGCGAAAACAGCCCAATCAAATCCTTATCGCAACTTGGCAGGGCGCAGTCTCAGAAATGCGCTTTGCCTGGAAATTTGAACGCAATTCATAAATGGAGCGGATCAACTAATGAAAGTCAGCATTTTTGGTCTTGGGTATGTCGGGACAGTATCGGCGGCGTGTTTGGCAGGGCAAGGGCATGACGTGTTGGGCGTAGATGTCAGTGCCGACAAGGTCAATCAGATTAACAATAAACAAAGCCCGATTGTCGAACCCGGCCTTGAACCCCTGATTTCAAAGGGTGTGGAAACTGGTAAATTGAAGGCGACACAAGACACTGCTGCTGCGGTTCGTCATGGAGAAGTATTACTTATCTGTGTCGGGACGCCCTCGCACGCGAATGGTGGTTTGGGATTGACCTATGTGGAACGGGTCGCGCAAGACATCGGTCAGGCGTTGGCAACCGTCAACGATTATAAAGTCGTTTCGCTGCGCAGTACGGTGCTGCCGGGTACATTTACCGAGACCCTGAAGCCCATATTGGAACAATATTCTGGCAAAAAGGCCGGGGTAGATTTTGGCGTTACGGTGAACCCTGAATTTCTGCGTGAAGGCAGTGCGATTGAGGACTTTATCAATCCGCCGTATACGCTGATTGGCGCTGACGATGAAAAATCGGGTCAAACGCTCGCTCATCTGTATGATGGGATTGATGCCCCTCTGTTTTTCAGCGATCCAGATACCGCCAACATGGTCAAATATGCCTGTAACGCTTTCCATGCGGTCAAGGTAACGTTCGCCAACGAAATTGGGCGGTTGTCAAAGGTGGTCGGGGTAGACAGCACCCGCGTCATGGAGATTTTTACACAGGATACCAAGCTGAATATTTCGCCACGCTATCTACGCCCCGGTTTTGCGTTTGGCGGGTCATGCCTCCCCAAAGATTTGCGAGCTATCACCTATCTCTCACGCCATACTGACGTAGACATCCCCATGCTCGAAGGGGTCATGGAAAGTAACCACGAACATATTGAGTTTGCACTGGATATGGTGGTGCGGAGTGGCAAAAAATCGGTGACATTGATGGGTCTGAGCTTCAAACCCCATACCGATGATCTGCGCGAAAGCCCGATGGTGGCACTGGCCGAAACGCTATTGGGGAAGGGTTACAAGGTCACGATTTATGATGCTAACGTGAATTTGGCGCGTTTGGTCGGCGGCAATCGTTCCTATATTGAACAAACTATCCCGCATATCGCTTCCTTGATGTGCCATTCATTGGAAGAGGCGGTTGATGGGGCGGAGGTCATTATCGCTTCGCACGGGGTCAACGATGACTTAGTAGCGTTGGCGCGGGAAGACCAATTGGTGGTTGACCTGTCGCGCAATTCCAGTAACGCTCATTGGAAGGGCAAGGCCACTTATGAAGGGCTTTGCTGGTAAGTGCTTATGACAAATCCAAGCGAAAAACGTCTCCGTAAGTTGTTGGTGATTGCCTATATCTTCCCGCCGTTTTTTTCGGTGGGGGGGTCTATCCGGGTCGTCAAGTTTCTAAAATACCTGCCGAGTCTCGGTTGGAAATCCTATGTGTTGACCGTAGACGACAGCCGCGAATATAAGAGCCTGCGTCGAGAGGGGAGTGAAGAACTCCTCTCTGACCTGCCATCCGAAGTGGTGGTGTGTCGGGCTGTGGCGGGTGAGGCTTCGTCATCATTGCTCGAAAAAGGGCGGGCGGCCCGCGAGAAAAACAAATTGCTCAAGTTGGTCATCAATACTCTGCGTGATATTCGAGACTGGGTGACACGCTGGTTGCTGATTCCCGATGAAAATATCACGTGGCTGCCGTTTGCGGTGCGACAAGGCCGCACGATCATCAAAGAAAATGCGATTGATGCCATTTTTGTGACCTGCCCTCCCCATTCAGCGGCGGTGATTGGTGCGGTATTAAAACGCCTGACCCGTCGTCCGCTGGTATTGGATTTCCGTGATGATTGGGTGGATACCCCTTGGCAAGCCGAGCGACCTGCCTTTGTACGATGGATCAATAAATGGCTAGAGTGCTTTGCCGTGAGCAGTGCCAGCAAGGTCGTTCTAGTGACACCAGTCAGCCATGCCGCCTTTGAAAAGCGTTATCCCCGCCAAAAAGATAAAATGATCTATATTCCAAACGGCGTGGATTTGGCGGATTATGCCTATCTAGATAATGCGCCGCCGCCGACGTTTGATGGCAAATTTACGATTGTCCATGCTGGGTTGCTGACGGTTGCGGCTGACTGGAATCGTGACCCGAAGGCGTTTTTTCAGGCATTGGTTAATATCCGCCAAGCGCACCCCGAAATCGGTGAGAATATGCGGATGGTGTTTACGGGTGAATTGCCGCCGGAATACAAAGCCTATGTTACCGAGATGGGATTGAAGGGCATGGTCGAAGAGGCGGGGTATCTGCCGCGACCTGAATTTGCCACGCTGCTGCGGAATGCCGACTTGTTGCTGACCATCAATTATGCCGGATTTGCAACGCTCATTCCCGGCAAGATTTATGAATATTGGGCAGTCAGCGGCCCACCCATTATGCTGTTGAGTGAACCGGGGGCAGCCCATCAATTAATTCAGCAGTACAAATTGGGCGTGGCGCTCAAACAAAACGATACGCCGGGAATTCAGCAGGCTATCTTAGACTATTATCAGCAGCGGGCGGAGAGGCATCCGGTACGCATTACCCGCGATGGCATTGATAATTTTGCCCGTGCCAAACTTGCTGAAAAATTAGCGGGAGCATTAGACGGATTGAAATTTAAATCATGAGAAACACCCTTATCAATGACAGGAAAATTTTATATGCAGCTTGATAAGAAAGTGGCTGTAATTACAGGAGCAGGGCAGGGACTTGGTCTTGCAATGGCAAAAGCCTTTGTTGCAGAGGGGGCAAAGGTCGTCATTGCCGAATATAACGCCGAAAAAGGTAAAGTCGCTGCTGAAAGTTTGGGGACAGGGAACGCTGTATTTGCCCATACCGATGTGCGTGACATTCAATCGGTAGCGCGGATGGCGGAGACAGCGGTTAATAGTTTTGGGCGATTAGATATTTTGGTGAATAACGCCGGATTGTTTGGCCGTACCAAAACTGAAGACCTGTCCGAAGAGGAATGGGATCGCATGATGGATACCAATCTCAAGGGGGCGTTTTTGTGCAGCCAAGCTGTCGGACGGGTTATGATTAAACAGGGCGGGGGCGGTTGCATTATCAGCATGTCCTCAATCAATGGCCTTGTCGGTTTCCCGGAGCGCTTGGCCTATAATTGCAGCAAGGCCGCCATTGATGCCTTGACCCGTGTATTGGCTTCGGAGTGGGGGCAATATAACATCCGTGTGAATGCCATCGCGCCGGGATATGTGCGGAATGATGTGTTGGATGAACATATCGCGTCGGGGTGGTTTGATGGCGCGGCGATTTTGAAGCGTACCCCGCTGGCCCGCTTTATTGAGGAAGACGACATCGCCAAAGCTGCTGTCTATCTGGCGTCTCCGGCGGCCTATAACGTCAGTGGGGTGGTGTTGCCCGTTGATGGTGGTTGGGTTGCCTACGGGTATCTATAAATATGAGCGAAACACGCCTGCCCCTGCCCGGTAAATATTTATTTGTGGCGGGCATCAACCTGACCGTGCAGAAATTGAACAGTCCGGGCCAACGCCTGCCCTATGCCCTCGCCCCGTATGTGGAGCAGATGGATTTGGTCGGCTATGTCAATTTTTATGGCGGCCCACCGACCTCTAAGTTCAATAAATTGGCAAAAGGGGCGACCCATTTGCTGAGTGATCGGGTGAGTGTGACGCAGGAGGATAATGTGCGGCGGTTGATTGCACGACGCCTGCCCCTGCCACGTTCACTTGATGTCAAAATGCAAAGCCGCTGGATATACCAAATCCTGAAAGGTCATTTGGCGCGAAAGTATGACGTGGTGATTGTGGCCCATGCCGAAAATGCCCCGCTTGCCAAACTGCTGAAGAATTCCGGTATCGCGCAGCATCTCATCTACAACGATTGGGATTATTACCCCGGCTATGTTGAAGCCGAATACCGCGATTTGGTGGCGGGTTATGAGCAACTGCATGTGGATTTGGCAGATGGGGTTGCGTCGGTAAGCCGTCCCCTGCAAGAACTGCGTACCCAGCAGGGTGCAAAGCGCACGATTGTGATTCCGAATGCCGTTGAATTTGAGAAATTTAATCGAGCCTATCAAAATCGCAGGCCACACCCACCAACTCTGATTTATTGCGGCAGCGTGGATGCACGGTGGGGGATTGACCTTGCCATTCGTGCCCTGCTAACCCTGCGCCAACAGATTCCCGATCTACGGGTGATGGTGGTCGGCGGTGGGCCTGCCGAGGACGAATTGCAGGCGCTTGTCAAAGAGATCGGAGTCAGTGAGTCTGTGGTGTTCACTGGGGCAGTGCCGTATGAGCAGTTGCCCGATATGATGGCGGAGGCCGATATTGGCCTAGCGACTTCACGGCAGGATGAATTTCGCAAATATGCCTCCCCGATGAAAATTACTGAATATATGGCGGCGGGGTTGCCTGTCATCGCGTCGGGTGGTGGCGAAGCCGAGCAGATGATTCAGGAGTCACGGGGTGGGGTGCATATCGAATATGACACCGATGCCCTGATACAAGCGGTGCTGCCTCTCTTACAAAATCGCACCCAATTGGAAACGATGCAGCAGGCCGCATTAGACTATGCCCGCAGTCGTACATGGGACGAAATGGGCAAACGACTGGCCTTATTTATGGCGGAGATATTACGACCATGAAAATCCTCTTTTTATCGGACAGACCGCCAAGTGGGGCAAAGATGGCAGATGCTTATCAGACTCGACTGGAGGGTTTGTCGCATGGTTTACAGGCACATGGCGTCGAAACCGAATTTTTGTCGCTGCGAACCTTGCGTGTCAAAGGGCCGCATCTGTTGTTTTCGTTGAATGCCCCTGCAATTGCCCGACATGCCAAGAATTTTGATGTGATCCATGCAGCCGGAGCGGGTTCGGCAACAGCGGCCATCGCAGCACGGTTGTTTAACAAACATCATGTGGTATTTGATGTACACGGCGATGAATTGATGGAGACGCGGTTGGAATGGGATAAAAAACACTCGCTTCGGTCAGGCTATCTCGTTTTTCAGAGCGCCGTCTTGACCCAAGTGGCCCGACGCATGGCAAATACCCTGCTGATGGTGTCTGGTCCATTCCAAGAACGCTATGCCAAACGCGGCGTGCCGGAATCCAAAATGATTATTGTACGGAATGGCGTGGATACTTCGTTATTTAAACCCTCACCCCCACGCAATGATGGTACGGTGCGGATTTGTTACGCTGGGAGTTTTCAGGCATGGCAGGCGGCGGATGTCTTACAAGAGGCATTGGCCCAAAATATTCGAGCGGGGGTGCATTTCCACCTTATCGGATTTGCCGAGGGTGATCAGGAATTGAAAGCCCAGTTTGCGGCGAAACTCGGCGACCACACTACACTGGAAAATCGGATGCCAGTGGATCAACTGCCCAATAAATTAGCGCCAATGGATGTGCTGGTTATTTCGCGCACGCGCCATCCGGTGATGCAAGGTGGATTGCCTAGCAAATTTGCCGAATATTTGGCGATGGGTAAGCCGCTGATTGTCACGAATGTGGATGAGACCTCCAAATTTGTGCGCGAGGCGGAGTGTGGATTGGTGTGTGAGCCGACGGTGGAAAGTATGAGCGCCGCCATCGGTACTGCCAGCCAATGGAGCGCTGAAGAACGTCAGAGGATGGGTGAAAATGCAAGGCACTTGGCGGAAACGACCTTTGATTGGAAAGTACTTGCCAAACATTACCTAGATGAATTGCAACCCCGCCTTAATAAAGGAGGTCACTCATGAGCCGTGCTGTGATGATTCTCGCCGACCCGCGTGACATGGCCTCCCTCAATTTTGAGGGTATCCAAGTGCCCGGTTTTGACCGCGTGATTGTGCGGGTGGCCGATTATGCCCGTCTCAAAGAAGAAGCCCCCACCATCAAGGCCGAGATTGAACGGGATAATGTGGGACTGGTCATTTATGCGCGGAATGACCAAGTATTTGAGCGCCATTCGATTGCCTATTGCATCCGCTATTTTCAGACGGGGTATTCATCGCTGAGTGGGATTGATACCGAGGAAGCCTTTAGCCAAGCACGTTCCATGATTGCGGATTTGCAGGGCGGGGAGGGTATTTTTGAAGTCCCGCCGATTGCCGCCCCGACCAAAAAAGTCGCCAGCCAAACGCAGGGCACATTCTCGCTCATTTTTGATACCGAACAACTGGCGTGCATCAAAGTTGGCCTGCCACGTATTTTGCCCCTGCTCGATCAATATGGTGTCAAAGCGACCTTTTTCTGCACGGGATTTGTACAGGATGTGTATCCCAAGACGCTGCCTGTCATTGCAGAACGGGGGCACGAAATCGGCATACATGGCCCACATCATGAGTGGATGGCCGGGTTATCTGCGGATGAACAACGCCGCCGTTTGACCGCTCATGTTGAACAATTCCGCCGCTATTATCCGGTGGTCGGGGCAAACTTTATTTTCCGTACCGATGCCCATACGATTCCGATTTTGGTGGATTTGGGGATGCGCTATTGCACAGCGTTTGCGTTGCATCATTACAAGCCGCTGGCCTATCGTCAGGTGAATACTCAACCTGTGCCGATTGTGACAGATAGGGGCGGGATTTGGATGGTGCCTGTGCCTGCTGAGACCTATGACTGGCCGTGGTTCGGGACACGCCTCGCTATTGATTCGGCATTGGTGCGCTCCAACCGCGAAACGGGTCAGCCGCATGTCTCGGTTTTGATGCACCCCTTCCGAGATGGCTCTAAGACGCACCTCAAGCAATTAGAGGCCATGCTGGAATATCTGACCCAAAAGCGCCAATTAAAAGCCGTGACGCTCGAACAGCACATGGCCGAACCCGCCCCCAGTCAAGCGGATGCCCGCATTTATATGAACTATCTGCGGGTAGATGGCAGCCACCCTGACGGCTATCAGCGCGAATTTTGGTCACGGGCCGAATATTATTGGGATCGGCTGTCGGCGGTATATCATGGGCTAAAGGTGATTGGCAAAAACCCGGCATTGGTGGTTGAGCCACAAAATATCACCCACGCCGTCCACCCCGAGGCCCCCACCGGAGGGACGCCCATCGCGTTTGACCCGATGGCCGCTTCGCAAGATTATCCAGATGGGCCGGAATGGGAGCGCTTCTTGAAACTCTTGCGCGAGTCGGGTGAGGGGGCGCAGGTTTTTTCGCCGCCAAGTGCGGAAGAACAGAAGGCATTTATCAGCAAGCTCAAGAAACCACGCCACCTCCGGGATGTGATGGGTCTGCCGCCAGAAGCCGCGATTCGGGCCGTTTATAAACTCCGCAGGGGCCGTCCCTACTTCTGATTGGGGCAGAGGGAAACGTATGGCGAACAAACCACGTGTGCTGCTTATCGGCCCGACGCTCAAACAAATGGGTGGGGTGGGCATGGTGAATGAAATCTTGCTGGCCTCAACGAGCCTGCGGGATGATTTTGAACTGCTGCATCTCGATACCACCCGTCCTGAAGATTCAATTGAGCAAGTGGCGACACTGGCGGTGGGCAATTTTTGGCTATTTTTTAAGCAATGGCTTGAACTCCTTCGGATTCTCATTACCCAACGCCCTAAGATCATGCACCAGCCGATTACGGATCGCATCTCCTTCTATAAAGAGGGCGTGTTTATGCTGACAGCGCGATTGTTCGGGGTGCGGGTAGTGGGTCATCTGCATGGCAATGCTTTTAAGCAGTTAGCAGAAAATAAACGTAAGCCCGTCCGCCAGAGTGTTCGATTTGTGATGGGCCTGCCTAAAGTGGTCATCGCCCTGTCAGATGGCTGGCGCGATTATCTGCTGCAACAGGTCTCGCCAAAATTGAAAATCGTGGTGGTTGAAAACACGGTGGACACCGATTTTGCTCAACTTGCTCATCAGCCCGTCGAAAAATCAGGACGTACAACTTGCAAGGTGCTGTTTATGGGCAGTTTGGGGACACGCAAAGGGATACCCGAAATCTTAAGGGCATTGCCCATCGTGCGTGCCCAAAACTCTGCCGTCGAATTTGTAGTGCCGGGTGGATTAGAACTCGGTGCGGAGCAGATGTTAATTGACCAAGCCAAAAGTGAAGCATTGACAGTGGGGGGTGTTGCTTTCCCCGGTATTGTGACGGGCCAGCCGAAGTTGGAATTGTTTAAAGACGCTGATATTTTCCTGCTGCCTTCCCATCATGAGAATTTTCCTATCTCGGTTCTCGAAGCAATGGCATCCCGGCTACCACTGGTCATCACACCAGTCGGAGCATTACCTGAAGTCTTGCAAGATGGGATACACTGCCTATTCGTGCCAGTGGGGGATGTGCAGAAAATTGCAGAGGCGGTCTTAAAGTTGTCTCAAGAGCCGACCTTGCGTGACTCGATGGGGGCAGCAAATTTGGCGCTGTATCAATCTCGATTCGCCCCCGAAGCCATGATGGGCAAGATCAAAACCATTTATTCGCAGCTTTTATGATGGAGTATCCAATGGATAAAAAAGACACGACTTTGTATTCACCGCCGCCGATCACCGAAAAATACACGGGCTATATCCCTGACCATTGGGGGCAAGATTCGATTGCGCTTCTGCCCAAAGGTAATGGTCGGTTGTGTCTCGATCACGGCTGCGGCGATGGTCGTTCACGTAAATTGATTGAGTCGTTCGGCTGGAAATGGGTTGGGGTGGATATTGAGGGGAATGTCAGCCTGATTTGCGATGGTCACTATCTGCCCTTTAAATCCAATACCTTTGACCATGCCATCAGCAACGCCGTGTTTGAGCATCTCTATGACCCCTTTCAGGCCGCGCGTGAAATTTTCCGCGTCCTAAAGCCGGGGGCCTATTTGCAGGGCGAGGTGGCTTTCCAAGAGCCGTTCCATGCCAATTCGTATTTCCATATGTCGCATATGGGCACGAAGCAAACGCTGACGACGGCGGGGTTTGAAGTGATTCGGCTGTGGCCTACATGGCATTTGTTTGAGGCTCAGATGCAAAATATGTTCCCCGTGCCCGTCGTATCACCTGCCCTGCGTTTTGTGGCCCGTTGGACAGCGAAGGGCTTGATGGCAGGTCGGGCATTGGGTTTGAAGCAGGTCTCCAAGATGAAAGGCCGCAGTCCCGAAGAAATCCAACGCCGCCTAGAAATTGACCGCTTGAGTTATACAGGGTCGGTGGCGTTCTTTGCCCGCAAACCTGCCTAATGTTCCCCAAACCCCTTCATCGGCGGTGCGGCGGATGCGGGGGTGTTGGCCTCTCATGCTGATTGTCCTCAGCCTTGCCGCTGGTTTGATGTGGCTGACGGGCTATTTTTATTACACTTCGATGGGAATTGATACCGAACGCGAAAACTACGGCTCAAAGATCAGTACCCATTACCGAGTGCGCTGGCCCGGTAATGGCTCGATTTGGATCGGGGGTGGTCGGGCCTATGGGGAGATGGATTGGGACAAACCGCTGCAACGCATTGACCCTGCTGGGGTCTTTTTTCAATCCCCGCGTCGGCCTGAATCCCAAAATATTTTCAACACGCTAGGTTTTTGGCGGGTACGCACCGACACGCAATCATGGATCGGCTTTCCGGCGTGGCTGCCCTTTATCTTTTTCGCGTCATGGGCCTATTGGGAAGTGCGTCACTACATTAGACGCCGCGCTCGTGTAGCCAACTTATAATGTGGTCAGCAACTTTTTCCCACCCCGGCTCGACCATGAGATTATGCCCACCGGGGCAAAATACCGCCTCGGTATGATAGGCCCGTGCCGTCCTCCGCACTTCATTAGGGGAGAAAAAATGATCTTGGTCGGCCCCAATGACCAATAACGGGGTTTTGACTTTCGCAGGATGGGGGAGATTGAGCAGCATTTCGAGTTCGATGCGATACGATTCCTGCCCCAACTCGGCCCAAAATTCGCGGGCTTGGGTTTCGGATACACTATCCGTAAACAGCAGTTCCCGTGCATCCTCGAAATTCTGGATGATGCGATAGGCGTCCAGCGTTAAGGAATGGATCAGCATGGTCAGCGGATGGCGTCTCGAATAACGCAGGGTGAATCCTATCAAGCCGCTACTGGGCAGCGAAGCCATTAAGACCCCGGCTGGCGCTTGATATTGTTCCAGATACTTTTGGGTAATGTAGCCCCCCATTGAATGGCCTATCAAGATGGGATGGTGGCCTGTTTCGGCTTCGATCTGCGTGGCGACCTGCCGCACGTCCGCTACATAATCTTTGGCACTGCACCATTGCACCTTACCCTCACTTTTACCATGACCTCGCAGACTTAACGCATAGGTCTGATAGCCTTTTTCGGTGAAGTACGGCATGGCGGTTTTTTGCCAACCCGCTGCGGAATGCCACGCCCCGTGAATGAATAAGAGGGGATTCGGCTGTGTTACCTGTGGCGGGGATTGGGTCAGTATCTCCAAATTCATGGTCTAGTTCCCAATAGCTCCTATTTCCAGCGAGTCAAATAAGAGAGCCAAGTGTCTTTCATCTGCACCAAGCCCTATCTCGGCGGGTACAACGAGACGATCCACAAAGAACATCAGAATCGTGGTGTCGGGGTCGCGCATCAAGGCAGATTGAGGAATAATTCCGGTAAAATAATACCCGTCGGCTCGGGTTTCATACGTTAGCGCAATGGGGTCGCCGTTGATGGTCAGTTTCAAACTTTCCAAGACCTCTGGAGCAAGGGCCATCGTAACTCTGAACTGGATAGGCAGGTCTTGTTCGGCAGTTAGCCAAGTTCGAATGGTCGCTATTTTGTTGGTCATCCAAAGTTGAGCAGAGCCTTCTCTAGGAATTTCCCATCCAAAGCCATTGACGACTTGGTCAAACTCTAAGGTTAGCGAGTCTTGAGGTTCGTTCTGGGAAAGGCCTTCACAGTTACTCGGCGGCCAACAGACGTACCCTATAGCAACGGAATCAAACAAAAGGGCCAAGGGTCTTTCATCTGGGCCAAGCCCTATCTCGGCGGGTACGACAAGGTGACTTACAGCGAATACCAACGTGGTGGTGTTAGGATCACGGAGGAGGGCAGCTTGGGGGATGATACCGGTAAAGTAATACCCATCGGCCCGTGTTTCATACGTTAGCTCAACGGGGTCGCCGTTAACAGTTAATTGCAAGCTATCTAAAATATCTAGGGCTACCGTGGTAGTTACCTTGAATTGAATCGGCAGGTCTTGGTCGGCAGTCAGCCAAGTTCGAATAGTGGCTATTCTGTTGGTCATCCAAAGTTGGGTGGGGTCGAAATTGGGGAATTCCCATCCCACACCATTGATAATCTGGTCAAATTCCAATAAGTAGGAGTCTTGAGGTTCCAGCGGGGTGAGATGTTCACACCTGTTGGACGGCCAACAGACCGATAGGGCGGTCAACGTGCGCTCTGGAATTTCACCGTCATCAATCAGCGCATGAGGATTATAGCTTTCAATATGACGACCATCCACATACTCTGGCGGCACTTCACTGAGTAGTTCAACACTTCCATTCCATGTTGTTCGGAAAATAATGGCGTCATCATAGGGTATGACGCCCTCAATTAGCCGATCATCCAGATAATAAATCCCTTGCTCCTGAAATTCACAAACCTTACCATGTCGTGGGTTATTAATGACACAGATTTTGGCGCGAATTTTATCGGTACCATAAATATAACGTAGCCCTCCTTGAAAGGCAGTTGAACTGCTTGCCAAATGCCATTCATCTTGATACCGATAGTGTTCATCAATGACAAAAAGGGTGGCACCAGTGTCAAAGTGAGGTGCTTGCTCGATGATCGTGGCATATACGAGACCCACATCTTCGGAATAATCGGTGAAGATTTCATGCTGGTTCAGCGTATGAAAAGTGGTTAGAGTGATGGCTACGCTGGCTATAAGTGCGGCGGAAAATTTCCCGATATATTTTATTCTTGCCAATAGGTTTATTATGGCTGAAACAATGAGAGCTGCCCCTAATGAGGTGGCATAGAATACGCGGAACGTGCCCTGATTGAATGGGCTTGGGATAAACGCAACAAAACCCAAAAGCATGATACATAGGCCCGCCAAAATTAGCCCCATAACCGGCCCGCGTTGGAGAGGACTTTCGGCCTTCTCTCGCCGCCTTTTAAGATGTACCCAACTTATAATGAATGTTATGAGGCCTGCCAGTAAAGCCAGCCATGTATAGCTCGAATTCCAATCCCATTCCTTAAGTGCATCCGACCATCCATCAAGGTGAGCGCGATACATATGCTCAACGCTGGCTGAATATTCGTTGATTAAGGTTTTCCAATCCTTGTCTTCGGTGGAAGCAAATTGCAAATTGATGTAGCCGCCAACCCCAAAGATGATCGTTCCGATGGTAAACACGAAATAGAGGATTGGGATAACTAACCACTTCTGCGCGGCGTGGCGGACTTGTGGGGTAGATTTCTTCTCTAGCCAGATAAGCAGCACTGGTGCGACAAAAATGAGGGGATAAAGCGCCTCATACGTGCCCAAAATAATAACTTGTAGTACCCAAATAGTTCCCCAATAGCGCTTTTGTTTATTTTTATCTTTGTTCCATCCCACCACAAAAAAATAGATTGCCATGATGGTGAGCAACAAGGCGGTGTGGAAACTGAGGGCACGAAACGAAAGTAATCCGCTATCTGCTGGATAAATTACGCATAAGGTGGCAGTCATCAACGCCAGAAAAGAATTTTCAGGAAAGAGATGACGTACCAAGCGATAGGTAAAAACGGCCTTCAAAACAAAAATGGCAATCAGCAGCAGATTCATTCCAGCAAAAGAGTCTGGGGTTAAAAGATGAGCTACATAATAGGGCCATAAAAAGATAGGGCGGGTGGCGCTATTGGCAACCGCTTTGAGTGGGGCAACATCCATGACGTAGACAAAATACCATTCTTCAAAGAGAGGAATGGTTTTTTTTAGACCAAAGGGCACCCAGATAAGACCAAAAACAACTACAAAATAAGTGAGGCTTAGGAGGTCAACAAGTAGCGTTGACCTCTTGGTGAATTTAGCTGTAGACATCCTCAGTGATTCTTTCCATGAAAACCCGATACCAATTTTCCAGCGAGTAAAGCATAAACAAGACCCGCTGATGATCCCACCTTCCGCTGAGATGCTGTTGAATGAGGTGTTCAACCCCTTCCCGATTCAGATAGGTTTGGGTAAATGAGTTTGGATCGGCAATTTGCTCCAAGAATTGGGTGCCAATCTTACCCCGGAACCACAAATCGGCGGCACTGGTGAAGCCGATTTTTTTACGATTGGCAACTTCTGGCGGGATATAGGACATACAGACCTTTTTGTGGATAATCTTCTGCTCCCGCCCATTGATCTTGAGGTTGCCGGGGATACGTTCCGCCACTTTCATGATTTCGATGTCCAGATAGGGTACACGGGCTTCGATGCTGGCGGCCATTGACATCTTATTTTCAGAGAGAAGCAGTTCTTCGGCAAGGTCGGTGCGAGCATCTACAAACAGCATTTTTTCCATAAAGGTGGCGTCTTGCGGCGCACGGGCGATTTGTCTTCTGGCCCAGTCGTGTGACAACTGCGAATTCATGCGGCGGCGCGTTTCAACCCCTAACAGACTGTTACGAGCAGATTCGGGCATGATCGAATAAACACGCAGCAAAGCATCAGCTTCATCTTGAGCGCCGAGGGCATAGTTAAGCCGACGGGCCTGTTCCGACAAAGGCATCTTCTTGGCGAGGGGTTGGGCGAGACGGGCAGCGTAGGCCGCACCATATTTGCGGAAGCGTTCGACATAATTCGCACCGAGATGACGAGGATAGCCGCCAAACGCTTCATCTGGGCCTTGCCCATTGAGCAGCACTTTTAGCCCCTGATCGCGTGCCATCTGGGCCACAAAATAATAAGCCGCCGCCGATTGGTTGACGACGGGTTCTTCCATGTGCCAAATGTAGCGGGTCATAAAATCGGCATAATCTTTTTCGGTGATGATGCGTGAATTAAACTCGGCCCCATAGTGTTTTGCCATTGCGCGGGAGGGTTCGATTTCGTTGACATCTTCCCGCCCCTCAAACCCCACAGTGTAGGCCTTGACCGGGCCGCTGGAGTGTTTCGCCATTAGGTGCAGGACGGTGGTAGAGTCTACCCCGCCGCTGAGTGAAATCCCGATTGGCACATCTGCGACCATTTGACGATGGATGGCCTGATCGTAAATTTCACGCAGTTCGGCAATCCAATCTTCTTCAGTTTTCGCGCGGTCAATCGTGGGGGTGTAATCCCAATAGGTGCCTTCATGCACCCCGTTTTCATCCACCACCAAATAGCCGGACGGCGGGACTTTATAGACACCCTTAAACAGTGTCCATGGGGCGGGGCAGTAGCGCAAGGTCAATGTGAAATTGAGTGCGTCGAGGTCAAGTTCACGGGGGAACTCGGGATCACCCAAGAT
This sequence comes from Anaerolineae bacterium, assembly GCA_019913005.1. Classification (GTDB taxonomy): domain Bacteria; phylum Chloroflexota; class Anaerolineae; order Aggregatilineales; family J027; genus CFX10. The sequence continues at coordinate 32,590 of JAIOHL010000157.1, forward strand.
GGCTTTGACTTCGGAGGCAAATCGGAACATACCGCCTTCGCTGGTGTAATATAGCGGCAGGATACCAAAGTGGTCACGCGCAAGGAATAGACGGCGTTTATTGGTATCCCACAGGCCAAACGCGAAGATGCCGTTGAAATGAGCAGGGCAATCTACGCCATATTCCTCATAGGCGTGCAAGATCACTTCGGTATCGGAACTAGTGCGGAACTGATGTCCTTTGGCCTCCAAATCGCGGCGTATGTCTTTGTAGTTGTAGATTTCCCCGTTAAAGACAATCCAAATACTGTCGTCTTCGTTGGTCATGGGTTGATCGCCCGTCGAAAGGTCAATAATCGAAAGGCGGCGATGGCCTAGACCCACACCTGCCGAATCGTCGAAGTAGAATCCGTCGCCATCTGGCCCACGATGTGCCATGAGGGAGGTCATGCGGGTGAGCAAATCCCGTGAGATCGGCTCATTATTCTTATAGTCAAAGAGACCGTTTACACCGCACATTGGCTGTATTGTACCTTTCTACTATGGTCATCAGTCCGATTTAGCCAAATCGTCTAGTCAAGGTTTCGCGCTTGCCACAATACTGATCAAGCTGCATATCTTCAAACGGCGGTTCGCTAAAGCCTTCGTCATAGCTACGAAATTCGCGGACAAGGGTATAGCGTTCCTCAACGGCAGCCAAAAAGTCATCCGTCACGTTTTCGGCGTTGGGTATTGAAATCGGGCCGGGGGCGTACACCAACCATAAACAGGCATCCCCGGTTAGGCGCTCATCCAACAGGGCGAGTGTGGTGGGCTGTAAATCGTCTTTGAACCACGCATCTACCCAACCATCAATGTTCCAATCTGACATGGATGTCCAATTAGCATAGCCTAACATAAAATGATCGGTGGTCAGATAAAACTGGACGGATTGCCCAAGTGGGTCGGGGGTGAACACAATCACATCGTTCGGCTTGACATTCGCGTTGAGGTCGGCGGCAGCGTCACGCGCCACCGATTTATAGGGGTCGCGCAGATAGTACAAATCTTTGCGTGCCCACAGCGCCATCAGGATAAATAATGCTCCCAGCATCACCCAGCGGAATCGCAAATTGACAATGCCAAGTGCCAAGAGCAGAGTAAAGATGGGATAGACCACAATAGTATAGCGGTCTGGTTTAAAACTGGGCTTAAATTCATTCAAAACCAGCGCAATTACCAATGTCGCCAGTGCTGTCACAATCAGCAGCATGACTTTGCCGGAATTTTTGCCGAGCGACATTTTGAAGGGGCGGATTTCAATATCGAACAGATACAGCACCCCGATCAGAAATATCAACAAATAGAAGGGAGTGGCACGAGCCGCTGCCGTCCAGTATTCAAAAGTCAGGCGTAATAGTTGAAACGGCGAATCGGTAGTGGTGATCCAGTCGGTGCGGAAATTCAACTGCTGAAGCATGGCGGGCAGCCATGCTAGATAGAGGGCACCGATGACAAGATTGCCGACAATCCAACTGGGTAGTTCACGACGGCGGGGGGTATTGAGCCACAAATCAACCGCGAGATAGAGGTTGAGCGCGGCTAGAAAGAAAAACCCCCATGTGTGGGTATAAATCAATAGTGCCCCGCTGACAACATACGGAATCAATTGGCGGTTATTCGGTTTCTGATACCAGCGAATGGCAAAATAAAGGGTAAACGCAGCCATCAGCGCCAATAAATTATACTGACGCGCTTCCTGTGAATAACGAATGAGAAAGGGAGAAACGGTTATAATGAGTGCATTGAGAAGCCCTACCCATTGGTTAAAAAGGCGCTTGCCGATGGTGTAACCTAATGGGATTAAGATAATCCCCGCGATGGCTGAAATGAGGCGCAGCGCAAAGACAGATTTACCCAGAAGCTCAATGGCGAAGTAGAGCAGGACAAAATAGAACGGCGGATGCAGGTCATTGTTGGCAAGGGTGCTGAATACGTCCGGCAGGCTCTCTTGATGTGATAGGGAATAGGAAATCCCTTCATCCCGCCACAGACTTTGATTTTCAATGTTGTAAATGCGTAGTACCGCCGCCAAAAAGGTTAGTGCGAGGATTGACACCCAAACAATTGTGCGGTCACTGCCAATTTGGGTGCGTATCCACATCAGTGGGTCATAGACGACGGAAAAGAATGTATTTTGCTTAGATGTCTGCGTTTTCAAAGTGGCTCCTAAGAAAAACCTATTTCAAGTATTGTTCAATTGCTTTCTTTGCGTCTGGCCCACCAATTCGGGATAAAACTTGATAGGCCATTTCTCGAACATCATCGTTTTGTCTCAAGTGCTGCAATGCTGTCGCCAACTTTGGCACAATTTCTTCACCGAGGTGTACTAATGCCCAACCTGCGTTAGATCGAACGCCGAAATCCACATCAAACATGGCATTCACCAGTGCATCAGTCGCTCGTGAGTCATGGAGTTGATCTAATGTCCACGCTGCTGTGGCGCGGATTTCATGGTCGGGATCAGATAAGGCCTCTAATACTACTTCAAACGCTTCACCAAGTCTCCTATTGCCAATTAACAGTAGGGTGCTTAAGCGTACATTCTTATTTGAAGCCTTCACATTTTTAATGATCTCTGCCAGAGATGCTTCTTTGCGGAAAGCATCGGCTGGAAATGATTTTAGTAATTTTTCAAATCCAGTTTGATAATCAGCTAAATCAATATATTGAATATGTCCAAGCACGTCGGGTATTACGCATGAATCCAGAATTACTGGAAGTATGCGCTTTTCTCGCTCTAGCGCAAAGGTGTATTCGTATCTTACATACTCTGATGCCAAAGCATGGGAAGACAAGAGCAGCAGAAAATAGGGACAGCGAATGATGGCTTGTTCTATTTCGACTGCCCATTTACTTCCCCCAAGAATATCCTGTAAATCCAACCAGACGGATATACCTCGGAACTCTAAATCCTCGCGCAGTCGCACTGCAATGGCCTTATCTTTGCGAGAATATGAAATAAATACCTGATCCATGCGGGGCTTTTATTCCTCATTGTATTCAAACGCACCAATATCCGGGCCATCCCCACTATAGGGCAAATTCACTGGGGTGTTCACATCCCATTCAATCTCACGATCTACTGTAATGAGATTGGTGGCATAATCAATTGCCACGATTTTGACCGTTTCATTACCGACCACAATTGTATCGGCTTCGATCATCCCTTTGTAGCCATCATGAAAATATCCGGCATCCTCTACTACAATTTCAGTCCCTGCTCCAGCCTCTTTGGTGACGGTCAAGGCAACCCCGGCATCAATCGCGGGAGAATCTGGCTGTAAGGTTAGGTCAAAGTCATTATTGGACGTATCGTAGGTGGTGAATAACGGGTCGCCTTCGATATTGCCATAAAACACATCGGGATACTTTTCATTAAACCACGCAGCATTGGCATCGCCGACCTCTGATACAAAAATGGGGCAGTTGCCCTCGCCGTTACCCGTATTTTGTAGACTCACTTCGCAGGCCTCAGCGCGTGGACTTTCGATCAAATTGCCCGCGATGACTGTACCTGCAAATGGTGGGTTATTCTGGTCCCCCGTCACATTCAGTGATAGCTGATGTACTGCGCCCCCTTGACCGGGCAGATTGCCATAAATGATGTTATTTTTGACGACCTCATCATGCAGTTCCGTTTCGAGGCCGTGATTGGTAATGGTGACCCCCGTGCCCTCGTATTCAAATTGTTCTAACCCATTGTTGATAATCGTGTTGTTATAGATATGGGTGTCATAATCACGCAGGGCATAGTTGCCAAAAACGGTAATGATGAAGCCAAGATGGTCAGAATTGCGAATCACGTTATAGCGGAAAATGGTACTGACCGATGTTCCCTCATACCCTAGGCCACCATGTTCAGTGGAAGAGTGCTTGGAGCGGATAAATTGATTATGCTCGATTAGGTTGCCAATAGCAGGCCATTCCGTGCCAGCGGGTTCATCACCGGGGTTCGTAAACCACGCAACATAGATCCCCTTCTGCCAATCGTTGTCGAATACGTTGTTGCGGATAATGTTATAGGGTGCGTTGACGATAATGCAACCCTGTGCCCCATAGGTAAACACATTACCTTCAATGAGGTTGTAGCCGCCTTGTTCCTCGTTCCCATTGATACCAATATGATTACCTTCTTGGTCGCCGTTTTCATAACGTCCCCAGTGATCGAAGGTGGAATTTAGGATTTTGTTGAACGAGCTATAACGCAGGCGCACTCCCCAAAAATCACGCATCTTGTCGGCTGGATATTCGAGGTTCAAAAATTGCATGTTTTGGAGTGTAATATGGTTGCTATGGTCTATCCACGCCCAATTTGAGCGCGGGTGCAGCACCCGCAGGCCATCAATCACGATGTATTCAAGGTTTTGTACCTCAATCAGCCGCATAATGAATTCTTGCCCATCTAAAATGGGAGTTTCATTTTCGTAGGCTTGATAGGTGATGGGAGCTTCTTCTGTGCCGGAACGCAAGGGCACAAGCGGTTCATAATACGTGCCATCACGAATGATGATCGTGTCTCCCGGAATAGCCTCTTGGGTGGCTTTACGTAGGGTAGCCCAAGGCTCTTCCAATGAACCGGGGTTATCGTCCGACCCATCCGGCGATACATAGAACGTGCCTGCTTGGGTGCGGTCTTGGGCGATTACGAGGTCGTTGTCGCAGCCTGTCAGCCCTAACAGCGTTACAAAGAAAACGAACAGTGTAATTATCCGAAATAAAAAATGTCTTTGATTGAGCATTTTTGTATGAGCCATTTTTCCAGTGCTTTCTATCTGAAGGACAGTACGCGCAGGCATCTGACGATGATTAGTCTCATCATAAAGGGCAGGTATTTATACAACCTGCCCCTATCAGTATCTATTGTTAATTTATGCCTGCGGTTGATTTTACCACCAATCAGGCAGGCACGGCGGCGAGAAATTCTTTCACCTGTGTGGCGACATATTCGACCTGTTCAGCCGTCATATCGGGGAACATGGGCAGCGACACAATTTGGTCGGCCTGTTCGTCGGTAATCGGGAAGTCGCCCTTCTTATAGCCGAGGTCTGCATAGAAGGGTTGCAGATGAACCGGAATTGGGTAGTGAATGGCTGTGCCGACGCCACGTTCGGATAGGAATTTCTGCAATTCGTCGCGGCGCGGGGTGCGGATCACGTACAGATGGAACACATGCGTGTACCCTTCGGGTGTGATGGGGGTCACAACGTCGCTACCCGCGAACAATTCATTGTAGAGCTTGGCGGCACGGCGTCGGCCTTCGCTCCACGAATCCAGATGGCGCAGTTTCACGCGCAGGGCAGCCGCCTGAATCGAGTCCAGACGGTGATTGAAGGGTTCCAGTTCATGGACATATTTGACCTTCGAGCCGCAGTTGCGCAGCATCTTGATCTTGTCCACAACCTTTTCATCATTCGTGACCATAATGCCAGCATCCCCTAACGCACCGAGATTCTTGGTGGGGTAGAAGCTGAAGGCGGCCACATGCCCAAATGACCCCATGCGCTTGCCTTTGTAGGTTGCGCCATGTGCCTGAGCCACGTCTTCCAATACGATCAGATTCCGACGATTGGCGATTTCCATAATCGGGTCCATGTCGGAGGGCAGACCATAGAGGTGTACCGGAATGATGGCGCGGGTACGGGGGGTAATGGCGTCTTCAATCAGGTTGGGATCAATCGTGTAGGTGTCGGGGTTGATGTCCACCGGCACAACCTTAGCCCCGGCGAAGGTCACAGCCGCTGCCGTCGCCACAAAGGTATTGGCAGGGATAATTACTTCGTCGCCCTCGCCGATGTCATAGGCACGCAGGCATAGTTCGAGCGCGGTTAGGCCATTGTCCACGCCCACCGCGTATTTGGTGCCAATATAGGCCGCATATTCTTCTTCGAGTCCAGCAACATCTTTGCCCAGAATAAAATCGCCGCGATCCAGTACCGCCAGCATAGCTTCGGCCAGTTCATCACGAATGGGGCGGTGCATGGTTTGCAGGTCTACAAAAGGGACTTTCACTGTTAGCTCCTTGATTTTTTAAAACAGATGGTTGTTCATATTGAAACGGGCCACTGAATTAACTTGAATAGTGGCCTGTTCAATGAATTCACATGGTTGGTACAAATGTGCCGTTTTGGATTTTTACGCTGACACCATCATTGTGCAGAGAATGGTCGAGGGCTTCCAAAATCCGCACCACCCGTGTACCCACTTCACCGTCACTTTGGGGCGACTTGCTGTTGACGATGCAGTCCACAAAGTGGCGGCATTCCACACGCAGGGGTTCTTCAAATTTCACATAGGGTATGACTACATCGCCGTAACGATAGCTGAATTGGAAGTCACTGAAGCTGGTGGCATAGGCGGGGGCTTCCACACCTTTGTCATAAATCTTCAGTTTTTCTAGTGGCTCAATATCGTCATAGACCACCATCTTTTTGCTGCCAACCACTGTGATACGGCGTACCTTGTTGGGGTCGAGCCAGCTAACATGGATTTGGGCGGTGATGTTGTTCGGGAATTTGAGGTGAAGATAAGCTACATCGTGGTTGTCGAGGTGGACGCAGGTTGCACCTTGCGCGGCGACGCTGGAAGGGTCAGTGCCCAAGAGGTAGAGCAGGATGGAAATATCGTGTGGGGCTAAATCCCACATCACATTCATCGTGCGCTGATACAGCCCCAAATTGACACGCACCATGTTGACATAATAAATGTCTCCAAAATCGGGGCTGGTGATAATGTCACGGAGGGCGCGGACAGCAGGATTATATTCAAAAGTGTGCCCGACCATGAGTATCAGATTTTTCTGGCGGGCGATTTCAATTAGGTCTTCACCATCACGGCTGCTGAGGGTGAGCGGTTTTTCGACTAGGATATGCAGGCCGTTTTCCAAACATTCCTTCGCCAGTGCATAATGGCTGGCAGGAGGGGTCGCAATCACTACCGCATCAAGGCCCATGTTAAAGAGTTCTTTGTAATTTTTGGTGATGGCGATGCCCGGATAAGCTGATTTGATTTGATTTAGACGCTCTTCGCGGAGATCGGCAACCGCAACAACATTGGCTGTGGGAAGTTCATTCAGGTTACGGGTCAGGTTTGGCCCCCAATAACCAAAGCCGATAATCCCAACATTTATTTGAGTCATTCGTTCCCTCGCTTTTACAATTGATGATAATAACTATGGAGTGCCCCACTCCAATTATAAGCCATAGACAAGATAGAACAGAAACATAACCCCCATTTTTCATGTATTTTTCGGTCTTGCGCCGATTTTCACGATGATGTGAGGGTCAATGTTTTAGTTGCGAAATGAGCTAGAGAAGGGTTGAAAATTAGAACCCGCCGCGTCCGAAGATCATCACGAGGGGGGTCTTGAGAATCAGCTTCATATCGGTCATCAGCGACTGGCTTTGGATATATTCAATGTCCAGCTTGCACATCCCATCAAAATCGGCGGCGCTGCGGGCACTCACCTGCCACGGCCCAGTGATTCCAGCGACAGCCTGTAGCCGCTGCTTGTGCCATGCCTCATATTCTTCCACTTCGTAGGGGATGCAGGGACGCGGGCCAACCAGTGTCATCTCACCTTTGAGCACGTTGATGAATTGCGGCAGTTCGTCCAAACTGGTCTTGCGCAGGAACTTGCCAATCAAGGTGACACGTGGGTCTTTGATGATTTTCTTGATCTCAGCGTTCTCCGTACCATTAATGGCTGCCATTGCCGCCGCATCATTTTTGATGAAGGCTTTCATGAAGGCTTGGTGCATCTCGCTGGAGGCATCTTTGTACATGGTGCGGAACTTGTAGCAGGTGAAGGTCACGACATCAAACTCCGCCTTGCCATTCACAATACGACGACGACGAGCAGTGACCCGTTCCTGAGCAAAGATGGCCGAACCGGGGGTTTCGATTTCGATCAACATGGCAATAATGAGCATCGGGATACCTGCGATGAGCAATACCAAGCTGGCCGCCACAATATCAATGGCACGTTTGGTCACGAAATAGAGATAGGTCTTGAGGTTGGCTGCCCATGTTGCAGCTTGCTCAGTGGCTAAATTCCAATTGTTGGTATTTTCTTTTCTGAGCTGCATCTCGAATTCCCCCGTAAAGCGTTTTTTCAAATACTGTTTGATTTCTAAGTCAAAATCATCATACGACCTCGCCCTTGCAGGTGGACTTACGAACGCGATTTGCAACTTACAGTCGCCTTTCGCTAAAACGAAATTTTCGTAAAGAAATCTGGGAGAGTAGGGGGAGATAGAGAGACGAAAACGGGGGATGTTTAAAAAGTGGCTAAATTTACATAAAAACCCATCCCTGTTTTAGTAATAGTTGGGATGGGTTTTGGTCTTATTGGGCGGGATTTGTGTTTGTAAGGTTACCCTTGCAAACTTAACCCAAACTTTGCAAGGCCAAACCTAAATCTCTTGGTTGGCTCGTTCGCGCAGATTTAGTTTTTGCTCCAAAACACGATGTTTGCCACGCGAAGTGCGGGCGATTTCATCCACAAATACTACTTTGACATTCATTTGTCCCCGGAATTTGAGATTGAAAATATCCAAGATGCGCTGGGTGTCTACTTCGGAATATCCTTGCAACCGGACAATCCGCAGCACCAATTCGCCCTGCTTTTCCTGCATAAATTGATATTGGGCCACATTTTGGAATGTATTAGCGTGGACATTCAGCGATGTGACGGATACCAAATGGTTGTCGGCGGTTAGCACCACTTCATTTTGCCAGCGACCCACAATATCCTCAATCATGGGGGTGTGGTGACCCGAGGTAGAGGGATGATCGGAAAAACGGGCCACGTCATCCAATTGATATCGGATAAACGGCATACAATGAGTATCAAGGCCTGTTCCGGTGATAAATCCACTTTTACCCTCGCCAACTGGGTTGCCTTCTTCGTCAGTCAGTTCGAGAATGCCATATTCCATGCTGACCAAATAGCCCTCGCCGGGGACGGCCTCTACCGCGTCGCAAGCCCGTTCCGACTGCCCATAGCCTGCTAAGACGGTGCAATTGAATGCTTGCCCAATGGCTTCACGTTGAGCAGGGTAGAGATTTTCGCTTTCGCATAGGATCGCGTTGGGACGGATGTCAGTAATCTTATGTTCCAGCATGTAACGGGCTACCATTTCGAGCACGGATGGGAAGCCCTGAATATATTTCGGCTTGAAGCTCCGCAGCATGTCCACATAGTCGGCGAATGTTTCTTCGCTGAGATGGAACAGTGACAGTATCAGCGAATTTTCGTCGGCGATGTAATCCCACCATGCGAGGTTGCCGTGTTTATCCAGATGTTTCATGGGGGTAGAGCGCCGCATATACACCAGTGGGTCGCCAAATTTATAACCAACCCAACTCCACTGGCGATACATAAAGGCTTCTTCGTGGGGGACAGTGACTTCGCGCTGATGATAGAAACCAAGCGGCATCCCGGTTGTGCCACCCGTCATCATAAAATACAACTGGTCGGCGGGTACATTGGTGGCGACGAGTTCCCGCACGTTATTACGAACGTCCTCTTTGCGCAGGACAGGTAGTTTCAGCAGGTCGTCCAGCGTTTTGAAATCGGCAGGCTTTAATTTACGCTCGTCCATAATGCGCCGATAGTAAGGCACATACTCATAGGAATGGGTGATGAGATTTTGCATCCGCTCGACTTGCAGGGCTTCCAATTGTTCGCGTGACCACCATTGCGTTTCCAAAAGCTGCTCATACCATTTGAGAAATTCGGGATGATCCCAGACCCAATGGCGTGAACGCATCCGCACCACTTTTCCATAAGCGCGGCGTACAGGCAGGGGAAGATTTTTGCGCCATTCTTTGAGACGGGCCTTAAAATCTTTCTCATCCACCTCGACCTTTTGCGGCACAAAACCTTTCGGTAGTGGTAACTTAACGCCGTGCGCTGTTTCCCATTGCAGATGTTGACTGACCGCCTCTTCACCAAATGTATTGACCAGTGCTAACCAACAGCACACCCAATCGCCGGGACACCATTTGTCCTCGGCCAGCATCTTGGTCATGTCTACCACATTGAAGGGCACAAACGACAAGTCCTCAAATTCTTCGCTGCCTTCCAATGCCTGTTTATAGGTTTCGTTTAACTGCTCAACGGTGAGCATGGTTTCAGCAATGCCGAGTAATTCAGGTTCACCCGTGCGTGTATCCACCCCGATGCCTAAAAAGCGGACGGCTTCAAGGGGGAGGCGAAACCCTAATTCTTCGGAGATTTCACGTTGGGCCGTCACAAATGGGCTGGGGCGCAAAGAGGTATGGTCGCTGTCACGGTCAACCGCCAGACGCATCGCCCCGCCGCCGGAGGCTTGTAGGGCACCTTGATCGAAGGCTACATGATCGCTGCGGCGCGGAATGAGGGTCATGCCAGATGGCTTGCTGACCAGCACAATCATAACCGACATCGAATTTGCCAGCGGTGAGTTCTCAACATCGGCAATATCTTTGACATATTTATTGCGGATGGTGTCGCCGTTTTGCAGCAGTTGGCGGTCAAGCGCAAGATTGGTCGAGACGAAATCGAAGTAGTTGGAACGCTGCAAAAAGAGATGCAGGTTTGGCCCATCTGTACCATTTTCAATTGCAAATCGCTTAAGGCGATACGAGGGTTCGTTAGTTAGCTCAAAGCCGAGAGCCTTGACGCGCTCTTGCACAATCTCCATTCGCAAGGCCGCAACTTCTTCCGGGATGGCATGGGGCGCATCCAGATATTCGCTGATGACATGCTGAATATCAAAGCTCAGTTTGCCATCACCCATAAGCAGCTTAAAGGGAATTTGCACGTTTTTCATTCTGCAATTTTTCCTATATGGAGATTATTGAACCCTACAGTTGTAAAATGTTGGGTTGATAGTAAGTTTCGTTATCGAGCTTGACCTCAATGACAGGCCAATCATCGGTACGGGTCAGGGTCATAATGCGGTCAGGCAGTACCATCATCGTATCTTCTGATTTTATCCCACCAATCGAGGCTTGCCATGCCACCATTTGATAGGGTTCAATCCTATGTTCAATAGTAGGGGCGGCCTGCAATTCGCAAGGGGAATAACCAATCAGCCCTCCCTGACAATGGGCCTCCCACTCGCCCGCGTACCCTTCGCGGCTGTAGGCAGCAGCCCCCACATCCAAAATTTCGCGCAGGTTTCTACCGGGGCGGGTGTAATGGATATAATGAGCGGCAACCGTCGCCACAGCCCGATGCCGATTAAGGGTTTCATCGCTGATTTTATCTACTGCCACTAAGCGCGTCAATGCGGCCTGAAGCCCACCGCGCTGTCCAATGACACTAATCGTGGCGATTTCACAGATGTGGTTGTCGGTGGGGGGAATATCTATAAATCGCCGTAACCGACTGTCGGCCCCAACGAGCAGACGGGTGGTGTTGATATTGGCCTTTAGCAGACGATAGGTAATTTCGGCGGCGACTTCGCGTTCTGACTGACCCGGTTTGATTTGATAGGCGGCTTCTTGGACAATTCGGGTGAGTTCACCACACAAGGCTCGATAGCGATACTGCTCTGCTGGGGTTAGCGCCAACCGCAACTGGGTCAGGTTTTCCCCAATCGGCTCCAAACTTGGGCTGGCACACATTGAATCTGCTCCGACGCGCAGACCCACTGTTAACCGACTGAGTAGATCACCTTTGGCTTGGGAGCGATGCCAGTCATAGGGACGCAGTTCAACCCCATGCCCGCCAATTTCCTCGATCAAAATGCGCTCGCCATCAGAGGTGGGGGCAATCAGATAGGTGATGTCTTTGAGTACCAGCAAGCCAACGGCATTGTTGCTCAAGGGCAGTCTGCCACCCCCGGTGAACCACGCAAAGTTTTCGGGTTGACCCAACCAGACTCCATCGAGTCGATGTTCACTCAAAAAACGGACGAGACGAGCACGTTTTTCGGTCAATTCATCTTGAAGGAGTCGGGCTGAAAGGTGCATGTTACTCCACGCGACGGTTCATTAATTACCACGAAAGAAATCGTGAATTGTTTCGATAACAAAATCCTGATCGACTGGATCGAGATGGGGATACAGCGGCAGGCGAATGAGGCTTTGACTGACACGATCCGTAATTGGGAACTCGTCGCCCTTATAACCCAGATTATCCAGCCCATAGGGTGAAGAGTGCAGCGGAACAAAATGGAAAGTAGCCTTGATGCCGCGTGCATCCATAAAATCGAACAGGGCGGCGCGGCGTTCCATCTCAATAATGCGGAAGCCGTAAATATGCCAATTGGGTTCGGCTTTCGGATGAACATAGGGCAGCACCAATAAGCCTTCATCCGCTAAATCGGCGAGACCTTCCTGATACCGCTGCCACACCACCTCGCGCATCCGATTAATGTCATCCATCTTGGCAAATTGGGCGCGTGCGATGGCGGCTAACAAATCGGATACGACGTAGCTGGAGCCGATGTCTACCCATGAATATTTTTCGGCAGCTCCACGCAAAAATTGGCTACGATTGGTGCCTTTTTCCATAATGATTTCGGCGCGTTGGGCAATATCCTCACGGTTGGTTAGGAAAGCGCCACCCTCACCACAGATCACATTCTTGGTGACATGGAAACTGTACGCCCCAATGTCGCCAATCGTGCCAAGCCACTGGCCGTTATACTTCGCGCCAATGCCCTGTGCCGCATCTTCCACAATATCCAAATTGTGTTTCTTGGCGATTGCTATTAAAGCGTCCATATCGCAGCCCTGCCCGGCATAATGCACCGGAATAATGGCACGGGTGCGGGGGGTGATATGGCGTTCCACGTCGGCAGGGTCAATATTCCATGTCTTTTCATCAATTTCGGCAAAAATAGGGGTTGCCCCTTGTCGCACAACCGCAGTGGCGGCAGTCACAAAGGCAAAACTTGGCAAAATGACTTCATCACCGGGACCCCAATCGAGGGCCATGCCTGCCATTTCGAGCGCATGGGTGCAGGAAGTGGTCAGCAGGGCACGATGTAAACCAAATTTTTGTTGCAGCAGGGCAGAAAGATTTGACCCGACCTTGCCATTACCGCCGATATTGCCAGATTCAAAAACCTCGGTGATGGCTTCGAGTTCTTCAGCGCCAAGATATGGTTTGTTAAACGGGATGACTTTGGCTGCGGTTGCAGGTGTGTGTGACATGTTTTCTCCCTAGCGATTCCCTAAACAGATTTACAGAACAGCACCACCGATAGCAGCCGTTAGGCCACCATCTACTGCTAGAGCCGCTCCGGTGATAAATGAGGCATCATCCGACGCCAAAAAGAGGGCAGCCTTAGCGACTTCTTCGGGCCGGCCTACTCGCCCAATCGGGTGCAGTTTGGCGGCAAATTCCCAACTGCCCGGCGCGGCGAAAAATTCAGTGTTAATGGGGGTATCAATATACCCCGCATTGATGCAGTTCACTCGCACATTATATTTAGCATAATCCAGCGCCAGACTGCGGGTAAACGCGATGAGTCCCCCTTTGGATGCACAATAGGCGGCGATGGCGGGTTCAGCCATAACCCCATTGGCCGAAGCGTTGATGACAATGCTGCCACCACCACGTTTTTGCATCAATGGCAGGGTGTATTTGCAGAAGAAAAAGCAGCCCTTGAGGTTGACCCCCAAGATTTTGTCCCATTCGGCGCTGGAAGTATCAGCAGCCGCTTTGGGGAGGCCAACCCCGGCATTATTAAAGAGTACATCTACACCCCCAAATCGAGTATTGGCCTGCTGAGTTAGGGCCACGACATGCGCCTCATTCGATACATCCACTTGAAAAAAGGTCGCCTGACCGCCGTTTTGCCGAATTGCATCAAGCGTCTCTTGACCTTTATCGGGATTAATGTCCACGACAAGGACATGAGCGCCTTCTGCGGCAAATAAAATGGATGCGGCGCGGCCTATACCCGTTGCACCACCTGTGACAATCACCACTTTTTCTTTAAATCGCATGTATCACCTAACAATTGAGTCGCAAAATCCGCCAAAAGATTGCCTGAACATAATGACATAATAAAAGAGCGGCCTTGCATTCTCAAAAACGCAGGCCGCCTGTTTCCTTGCAGTTGCCTAACGAGGTGAAGGAATTAGCTTTCAAGTTGGTCGGGGGATGGGAGGTAATAACCTACACCCGGCTCAGTGGCGATATATTCCGGCTTACTGGGATTTCGTTCGAGTTTACGGCGCAGGCGGCTGATATTGACCCATAGGTGCTGGCGCTCGCCTTCATACCCCACACCCCACACCTTATCGAGCAGTTGTTCATGGGTTAGCACGCGACCTGTGTTGACCGCCAAGTTATAGAGCAACTTGTATTCAATCGGGGTCAATTTGATGTTCTTGCCGCGCATCGTCACTTTGCGTTGAGCAAAGTCAATCATCAGGTCGCCCACTTTAAGTGAGGGTTCGGTGGTGGCGGCCTCAATCGGCACCCGCGAACGCCGCAGGTTGGCCCGGACACGCGCTAACAATTCGGCTTTGTTGACAGGTTTAATCAAATAATCGTCCGCACCGACATCCAAGCCCTTGACGACATCTTTATCGGATTTGTGCCCGGTAATCATGACAACAGGTACGCTGGAAAATTCGCGGATACGGGCGCACACATCAAATCCATTGACGTCAGGCAGGCTGATGTCTAATAGAATGATGTCGGGATTTTCGGTTGCCGCCAGTTGCAGGCCGATGCTGCCGGACAGGGCATACAGAACTTTATACCCAACCGTCTTTAGCATGGTTTCCAATAGTGTCTTCATCGAGTGGTCGTCCTCAATGACCAAAACTGTCGCTGAATCGGGATCGGTGATCTGCTGTGGAATTGGCTTCGGCTTCGGCACACTGATTGTCTGGACGGCGGGTGTCGTAATGATAGTGACAGGCGGTGGCGCTGCTGGGATAGGTGCAGTGATTGGCGCAGTCGCTGGTGTCGGTAGGCGTGGCACTTCAGTCAAAACCACCCCTTCAACGGGCAGGGTAAACGTAACCTTTGTGCCGATGCCGGGAGTGCTTTCGGCCCAGATACGTCCAGCGTGTGCCATGACCAGACCCCGTGCAACATAGAGTCCTAGACCAGCACCTTTGGTGGTTTCAGCCGGGCCATACCCCACCCGATAGAAACATTCAAAGATGCGCGGCAGATGTTCTTTTGGAATGCCCATGCCTTGATCTTCAACACCGATGTGCAATTCCTCACCAATGACCTCGGCAGAAACGACAATGCGTTTGCCTTGTTGGGAATAGCGAATGGCATTGTCGAGGATATTCCGCAAGACACGCTCGATCCGGAGGGTATCAAGATTCACCATCGGCAGGTTATCTTTGATGTTGAAATCAATGCCGCGTCCCGTCATTTGAAACGTCAGGGTCTGTGAAACACGTTCCACCAGACGGCGCACATCGGTAGGCCGCTTATCGAGGGTGACGTTGGCGGTTTCAAATCGGGAGATTTCACGAATATTTTCCAGATGATGCGTGAGGGCATCAATGCTTTCGTTGATGCTTTCCAAAAAACCCTCGCGCTCGTTTTCGCCCCAATAGCGATGATTGCTTAACAGCGTGGAGGCATAGCCTTTGATAGTGGCAAGCGGCGCTAGGAGTACCCGTGAGACAATCGAAAGCTGTTCGGATTGCTGGGCGATTTCATTGCGTTCGCGGGTTACATCGCGTACCAACAAACCCCATCCAATCAATTTAGAAAGTTCGTCTGTCACTTCAAAAAATTGAATTTCATAATGACTGACATTGGGTTGCGGGGTTGTCACCAATAAACGGGGGGATTTTTCTAGGCTTGCGAGGGCTGTATGGAGTTCTCCATACAGCTTTTGCCCTTGATTGCTGATAGAGGTAATTTGGTTAAACACCGTGCTGTAAGGGCGATCAATCAATTCATTACGATTGGTCTTGAGCAGTTCTTCAAACTTGCCGTTGCAATAGGTGACTTGCCCCTGACGATTGATAAGGATGACACCGGCGATAAGGCTGGCAACAACATTTTCGAAATAAGCATCATTATCCAAGCTCATCGAATGATCCATGTCGGTTGCTTCCACCGAAGCCTCCATTGGGTGACGATTTTGCGTGATTAGCACGGTCATACCCTCTTCTCGGTTCTAAATAGCACGTAGAGGTTTTGAACCACCCAGTTTTATACCGGGCATATTCGGTTGAAAGGAAGACAAGGTGGTGAGAAGGATTGGAACGTTTTTATTGTCCCGTGCGGTATTTTCTTCAATTGCAAAATATAGATGCAATTAAAACCCGACAACAAGAGGTGTTTTCTTGGGATGGTTCTTCATACCTGTGTGCGGCCCCCACCGGCTTCGCTTTACAGGGGTGTGAGCTAATTGGCCCCACGTTTTTGGGAAATACTACGAATAATTTTTGGCGATTTCCCCAAAAACCGATCTTTAGAAAACTATTATCACCTTGCAAACCTTTCATTCCAAATTATAGCTGAGGTTGGAGGTAAAGTTACCCAAAACCTCAAATATTCATGTAGTTTTCACAAGTTAAGACGAAAAATTCACAAAAATAGTGCCATTCTTCACGAATTTTTTATAAAGATTGTCGAAGTCGTGATAATAGTAGAATTGTGGAATTAATAGACAACGGAAGACATATTCTTGTGAAGGGTACTGGTCAGTGACCCCCTCACGCCCGCATTAGTTCTTCTTTTCGATAATAAATGTCGGGATGACTGAGCCACCCCCCGCCGTTACATTCAATAGCGACTGCGAGGAAATGCGTGTAAGGCAGCCATTGACGTGCTTGCCATGAAAGATATAGGGATCGGTATCCACCATGCGCCGACGGATAGCGAGTTTGCCAGCTTCCAAATAAGGATATTCACCTTGTCCAATCGAAACCCGTTCTTGGACGACATGGGGTGTATGCAAGGCTTTGTGAATGGTCGCGTTCCATGTCTCAGAATCGGCCTCCCATCCCAATACCACACCTGACCCTCCATATTCATCATTGGGCTTCAATACTAACTTTTCACGGTTATCGGCAATAAAGGGGACAAGATCAATGGTCTGCCCATGAAAATAGGTATGGCGTTCACTCACGCGGCGTGTCCAAGGGATATGCGCTTCAATCGCGCCGATTTCATCCGAGGTAAAGAGATAGTAATTTTGCTCGTCACTTAGGAGAGCAAAACTGGCCTTTTTCGCCATGAGTTTGGCACTAAACGCATTGCTCATGCAGACGGCATGATCTTTGATAGCACGAACGATGACGTTATCAACACCCAGCTTGTCAATCAGTTCGGAGGACAGCACACGCTTATAGATGAAATCTACGCGAAAGTCTTTGACCCATAGGTGTCCATTGCGATATTCCAATTCCTGCGGATCCGCCAATATAGTAGGACAGCCGTTGGCGATGAAATAATCACGGCAGATTTCGTGCTCATTATGGGTGGGGAGGTCTTGCCAATCTACAATGCCGATCTGGGGCGTACCTGTGCCACCCCATTCCCGCCACGCATCCTTCAATGCGCCTAATAAGCCCGGCTGCACAGGCATACTATGGATGTGGTAATGCTGCTGAAATTGCTTAATCGGCTCTAGTTCCATAAAGGCACTGGCGAGTTCATCGGCATAACTCATGCCTGCTGGCGTTTCCGCATTATATTCGACAAAGCGCAAGCTGGGTGGTTGACCGACCTCACGGGTAAAAAAGGAATCCAATCGGGAGGTTGTCCAAGGGGCTTCATAGCCAATATCAAGGTTAAACAGTTCCTCTTCATAGGCCTCAAGGTCAAGTTGGGCGCGGAGATTCGCATTGGTCATACAAGCGGCATGGGCTTTCCTGAACGCACCCAGCACGGTTTCGGTTTCATATGCGATATAGGCCCAAAGTTCTTTGGAATAAAACTGAGGACGGAGAACGGTACAGAGGGGGCGACTTCCAAAATACAGACGACGGGCGCGGAGGCTCTGATTAAATTTTCCGAATGAGTCGGCGACTAATTGGTCATTCAATAAACTATGATAGAGTTCAACGGCTTCTTTTGTAACCAACATAAGAATTACCTTTCCAATAAATATAAATTGAATACCTTTAGAAAGAAGGGCAGGTGATTAGCCTGCCCCTTTAATGCTTAGGAAGAGGATTTGGGCTTAGTGGGTTTGGTTTTTGGAGCAACAGCCTTCGTCTTGGGGGCGACGGCCTTGCCCACTTTGGGAGCTTGGGTCTCTGCCACAACACGCGCCCATTCATAACGATCAGCGGTGCCTTCATTGGATTTCGCCAGTCGGATGGTCATATCGGCCATATGTGTGACCATCCAATCAAAATGTTTGCGACCCAGTGAATTGACATCCATATCGGGAGCGGGGTTCATAAAATCTATGGCATAGGGCACACCGCCCCGAATGGCAAATTCAACCGTGTTCATATCATAGCCAAAGGCGCGAACAAGTTTGGTCGCGTCGTCCACCATGCGATTATAAAGTGCGGGTGAAAAATCATGCTCCTCATGATAACGGCGGTTCTTGGGGTCATATTTCATCACATAGATGTCATTTTGGCCCAAGCACATCAAGCGGGCATAGTTATCCCACTCGATGAATTCCTGCACAATCATAGTCAGCAGGGCACTGCCGTTATAGCGGAAAATGAGATCATCCATGGTGTTGACGATATACACATCCCGCCAGCCGCCGCCGTGTGCATCTTTTAGCACGCAGGGCATCCCAACATAATTGACAATCGCCTGCCAATCCATTGGATAGACCAGATTGCGCAGGCTCTCAGTTTTGACAATGCCGGGGACATAATCTCGATTGGGCAGGACAATTGTTTTGGGGGATTTTACGCCTAATTGTTCAGCGAGGGATGCGCCAAAAAACTTATCATCGGCTGTCCACATAAAGGGGTCATTGATGACTTTGACCCCTTGCAATGCGGCGTTTTTGAGATAGGACCGATAGTAGGGGACTTCATGTGAGATGCGGTCTACAATGACACGATAGGGACAGGGTTCATTCATTTGTGTGCCCCCGACCTTCACATATTCGGCAATAACCCCTTCATTACGCCGATTGACTTCTTCAATAAATGCTGGCGGCCATGACCATTCGCGTCCCACAAACAAACCAATCCGCAGGGGTTCTTTGGATGCCATAAAAACGCTCCTTATCAAAAAATGGTTTTATTCTCTAATCATGTCCGCCGATATACATCAACATCATTTTTTGCCAGTAGGGCCAATCGTGTGACCAGCCATCCCACTCACGCAGGGCATTGCCAATGCCTTTTTCCCACAACAAAGCCGATAGTCGTCGAGCGCTGCCCATCAGTCGGTCATCGCGCCCTGTTGCCATAATAATATCCATCTGGCGTAACTGAGCAAGCCGTCCATCATCGTGTTCGTTGGCAATGAACTGCATCGGGTTGTTAAAGTAGACGTTATCATCACTGTAGCCATCGGTAAAACCGCGAATATCATACAGGCCGCTCATTGCCAAGACTCGATTAATGGCCCAAGGATGTTTAAGGCCAAATGACATGGCATGAAACGCACCAAAACTTGCCCCAACGGTGATGGTAAATGGGGTCGGGTTTTTCCAATTCATGAACGGTAGGACTTCACTGTACAAATAGCCAAAATATTGGGTATGGCGATAGGCGCGTCCGCCGGGGTGTGCCCATTTCGCATACCAGCTTTCGGCATCCACGCTGTCCACACAATAACATTGCAACCACCCACGTTCGAGATGTTCGTGCAGTGTCCACATCATCCCCCGGTCTTCCCACTCATAAAATTTTCCCTGCGAGGTGGGAAAAATCAGGACTTTGGCTCCGGCATGACCGAACACCAACAGTTCCATTTTGCGATTCAGGGAGGGACTGTGCCAAGCATGATATTCACGATTCATCACATTTTTTCCTAAAGCAATTTTGATTAAGAGGCTGCCATTTTTATTGTTTGGGTTGGGTTTACAATACCTGCCCCTTGCTGTTCGGTGGGTACGTTGGGCAGACGGGTCGCCGTTGACATGAGAATATTCCGAACCTGCATGGGTGTCAAACTTGGGTTTATCTCCAACATTTGAGCGATTACCGACGACACAATCGCGGTTGAAACCGATGTGCCGTCTACATGCTGATGATGCTCATCAATAATTTTATGGGCATGAAGGCGTTTTTGTAATTCCATTAGCACTTCAAGATCGGGTTTTTCGGCTTGGGTGCGAGAAAACCCTAAATCCGCGTAGCCGTTCCATAAAATTTGGCGGATGGCTTCGTCACTGGGGGCACGGAGCAGAGGGGCTAACCAGCGCGATTCTTTTTCCATTGTCGAACCGGGCATAATTGGCGAGGCAATCCATGTCGCTGGGGCAATCACATCCGGTTTCGTTTGACCGTCATATGTTTGACCGTAGCTGTGATGATAAACCTGCCACCGAGCAGTATCGAGCGTGTTGAGGTCATCAAAGCCGCCAACGGTAATGGCATCAGGTGAACTGGCTGGGGGCAGCAAAATCGGTTTACCGGAATTGCCCGCCGCTGTGACCACCACAATTCCAGCATCCGTCAGCTTACGGATAGCCCTAAACAAAAAGTGCATCGGGTCACGGGTTTCATGATCCCCCCCGACAGATACATTGACAATCCGAATACCGAAGCGACGATGATTATCAATCACCCAATCCAGTCCCCGGAGAATATCCTGTTCTTTGACCTGTCCCCGCCGATTGGTGATGCGAACGAGTACCGTTTTGGCACCGCTGGCGATTCCACGATATTTACCTCTGGAGGTCAGACCACTGCCTGCTGCAACGACTGACGTCATCTGGCCGTGCCAACTATAAATATGGTCATGGGGTACGTCTTGGGTGGATTCGACAGGTTGATGGGTAGCGACATCAATATGCGCTAGGATACGATTATCCAAATCGGGATGGGGATAGAACCCGGAATCTATAAACGCCATAACGACATTCTGCCCTGTAATGGTTGGCGGGGCACTCAGGCGTTCTGGAATAGGCAGCAAGGCATAATTATGCGGTTCTTGATAAGGGTAGTTAGGTGAAAACACGAACATATCGCTTCTTCTAGTACGGCTGTTACTTGAATTCATTCTAACGATGAATGGGGCGAAGTGCTATTGGCTGATTTTCCTGATACACTTGCTTGAAAAACAATTATAAGGAGATTTCTTGATGTCGGAGACCCCCCAAATTACATTTTTGTGTCTCGCCAGTGAATTTAAGGGGAAAGACCTCATGCGGGAGGCTCATCGTCAGGGCTGCCGGGTCATTTTGATCGCCAAAGAAAAATGGGTCAACGAAGATTGGCCGCGTGACAGCATTGACGAAGTGTATTTTATGCCCGACCTATCGAATATGCAGCACGTCATCAACGCGGTGAGTTATCTTTATCGCACTCGCAAAATTGACCAGATCATCCCTCTTGATGAGTATGATGTGGAGATGGCGGCGATTGTGCGCGAACACCTGCGAATGCCGGGGATGGGGCACAGCGCAGCTCGTTTTTTCCGCGATAAATTGGCAATGCGAACTCGTGCCCATGAAGCAGGCATTCCGGTACCAGATTTTGTGGGGGTACTCAATCATGACCAGATTCACCAGTTTACCGAACGGGTACCCGCCCCTTGGATGCTTAAGCCGCGTACATGGGCTGGGGCAGTCGGCATGAAAAAGATTCAAAACGCCGATGAGTTGTGGCCGCAGTTGGAATCAATGGGAGATGAGCAGTCGGCCTATCTGCTTGAACGATTTGTGCCGGGGGACGTGTTCCATGTAGATTCGATTGTCAATGATGGGGAGATTGCGTTTTCGATTGTGCATAAATATGCCAAGCCGCCGCTGAATGTCTCGCATGACGGCGGGGTATTTATGACACGCACCCTCGAACGCGATTCTGCCGATGCAGTAGCCCTCCGTCAACTGAATATCAAATTATTGCAGGCGTTAGGGATGGGGCGTGGCATCGCCCATGCCGAGTATATCAAAGGTGAGGACAGCAAATTCTATTTCTTGGAGGTTGCTGCACGGGTAGGGGGAGCGAATATCGCGGATTTGATTGAGGCCGCCACCGGATTAAACCCTTGGGTCGAGTGGGCACGTATGGAAATTGCCCATTTGCGGGGTGTGCCCTATCAATTGCCCAAAGTGCGCGAAGATTACGCCGGAATTGTGATCTCGCTGGCACGCCAAGAATATCCCGACACCTCGGCCTATAATGATCCTGAAGTCGTCTGGCGCTTGAACAAAAAATATCATGCCGGCATGATTGTTGCATCTCCAAGCGCGGATCGGGTGATGGAACTGCTCAACAGCTATGCCCAGCGGATTACCCAAGATTTTTCGGCGGTGGCGGACTATTGGCAGCGCCCCCCGGCTTAATGGTTTTTGTGTTCTGCCCCGATTTCCGTTATGATGAGTGGCGTTAAGGTAGTAGACATCAAGAGAGAGTAATAACCACCTATGGCGAAGCAAAACGTGCTTGACCCTGAGATTTTAGAGCGCTTCACTCGGTTGTCGTCCAATTCCCAACAGCTCGAGACGGTCTTAAGCCGTCTGTTTCAACAGCTTGCCTCGCATGGTGTCCAGATTTCATTAGACATCAGCGGCATGATGCAGAATATTCGCCGTGATGTGGACGGAATCGAAAAATCCAGCCGCCGCCTCTCCACCGAACGGGGTCAGTTGGAAGAATTGGTGCGTACCAGTGCCTTAATTACGTCGTCGTTGGAACTAGACCGTGTTTTGCAAGACGTCATGGATACGGTGATTGCATTGACAGGGGCGGAACGTGCATATCTGCTGTTGAAAGAGAAGCGTAGTGGCGAATTGAAATTCCGCGCCGCCCGTAACTGGGATCAGGAAAATTTGGCGGATGACGAGGCGGTGTTTAGCCGGAGTGTGGTCAGTGCGGCATTGGAACAAGGTGAGGCTATCATCACTACTAACGCTCAGGCTGATGAACGTTTTAAGCAGAACGCTAGTGTCGCCGCACATGGCCTGCGCTCCATTATGTGTATTCCATTGATGGTGCGCGGCGAAGGGGTAGGGGTGCTTTATACGGACAACCGTATCGAGCAGGGAGTTTTTGACCCGCGTGATATTCCCCTCTTGACCGCGTTTGGGACGCAAGCGGCTATCGCTATCGAAAACGCGCAGAATTTCACCAAGGTGAAAGATGACTTGAATAAAGCCCGGCAAGAGGTCGAGCGCCTGCAAATCCAGATTGATCAAGCGAAGGTGATGGAGCAGGTGAATGAAATTACCGATAGTGACTTCTTCCAGAGCTTAACGGCACAGGCAAAAGCCATGCGGAAACAGTTTGATGCGAGTGATAAACCCTCGTCGTAAGGGATTTCGACGGGATGAATAAGGGCAACCCCATATGATAGGCCGCCCTTTTTATTTCATACTGCTTGGTTGAAAAGCGATCCGAGATTAGCCCTCGGCGTCACCATAGCCGCCCTCGTCTTCACGGACGCGGCTGAAGCCAGTGCCACCCGCAACCATGTCGAGCAGGTCTTCGGGCAGTTCATCATTAGCGAGGCTAATTTCTTCTTGATAGGCCATCACTGCGGCTTTGTAGTCGGCCATGCTGATACGCGCCGTCTTGCTGATTTCTTCAAAGGTTGCTACGCCATTGGTTTTGCGCAGATATTCCAGAACAATTGTCTTGGACATAGAGGGATTCCTTTGCTAACTAGAGTTCCATAAAGTCACGCTTGAGTCGTTTTGTAAAACGAAAAAGTGTTCAAAATAAATCTGACCTTGCTTGAATCATACACGATTTCCGCTTAGTTTAGTATAAAAACTAGGGATTTTTCATGAAATATTTACGAGTTTCACAGGGCTTAGTACCAAATAGGGCGGTGGCGCAGTCAATCAAGGGTCTCTGCGCCACAGTGGAGATGGGCTTTTTTAGCCCTCAGCGTCACTTGTATTTGTCGCGCTGTCATCCAAACGTACACCGCTGAAGCCAGTACCCCCCGCGATCATGTCCAATACATCTTCGGACAGTTCATCGGAGGCCAGTTCTTGGAAGGCAGATACAGCGGCTTTGTAATCGGCTGCGCTGAAGTCGAAACCTGAACTCTTGGCAATTTTCAGCATGGCATCCATCGAGGCGGAACGGATCTTTTCTTGGATGGCCTTGTCAGTTGCTGCTTTTTGCAGGAATTGAAGGGCAATTTGTTTAGACATAACAATTCTCCTATCAGTATGGTGTTGAGCGATAGATGGCTATTCTATTCTCAGAAATAGATCGGTTGTGGCTATCTACCACTGAACAGTACCGAACGATTTCCAGTTTGCATGTGACATAATTTTTGTCGTGAATAGTCCTAAAAAAGCGCTGCGTTTCTAACTCAACGGCTTTCCTATGACTAAGTGACTGGTATTTAAAAGTATTCTACACCATTTTCCAAGCACAACCTGTTTCTCCACGAATTTTTCATAAGACATTTTCTTTTCGTTAACAAAAAGGACAGCCCTAAGCCATCCTTTATTTAAGCCATATGAATCGGATGCTAATTCAAAGTGTCACTGGTTGTGCCTTCGTCTTCTGGTGCAATTGCTACGGGCAAGCCATACCGCTGGCGTTCTTCATCGGTGAGGGGGGTCACATCTCGATTGGCCTCGACCCATTGCAAAAGCTCGTCCAGCGTGCCGAGTGTCTGCCACAGCCGTATCGTTTGATCTTCCCCCGCCGACAAAAAGGTTTGACCTTCGGCAATGAAATAAGCGCCTGCCACAATGCCTTCATGTCCATCGTAGAGGCGGGTTTGTTGACCAGTGGCGACATTCCAGAGGCGTATCGTGCCATCATCACCCGCTGAGAGCATAAAACTACCATCCCCACTCAGGATGGCACTTTCGACTGCGCCCGTATGCCCACGAAATTCACGAATCTTAGTCCCCGTCGTCGCATCCCACAAAATGACGTTGTTGTCCGCCGAGCCGGATAACAACTGCGTTCCATTGGCGTTAAATACAAGGCTTCTGACCAGATTGGTATGCCCTTCGCTAAATGCAATATCGAGGGGTTCACCACTGGCCGCATCAAACAGCTTGATTTCACCTGCTGCATTGCCAATCACTAAGGTGGTTCCATCAGGACTCAGGGCGATACTCCAAATCGTTTCGGATTGTTCCCCAAAATCAATAGCTTCTTCTTCACCAGTCGCCATATTCCACACCCGGACTCGTTTGGCGGGGTCATTGTCATTACTGCCAGAGTAGAGGCGCGATCCATCGTGGCTAAATACTAGTGCGTTCACTTCACGGGTATGACCTACGAGCCGATAAACTTCTTCGCCTGTCTCTAAATTCCAGACGAGAATATCGGCGTTTTCTTCGCCCGCGTCAGTATCGTTAATGGCCCCCGCTGCCCCAAATTTACCATCAGGGCTAATGGCGACGGAGCGGATTTCGGTTTTATGTCCAGCCAAAGAATAGATGAGGCGGTTTTCGGTAGTATCCCACTGCACCACACTGCCATCTGAAGTACCCAATAGGGCTTGGGTCTGGGACTGATTTAGGGCGAATACGGTGGTTGGGGCTGTCTGCCCAATACTATTTTGCTGAATTTCGGCCCCATTGACCAAGTCCCAAATCCGTAACGTAGTATCAAATGACCCAGCGGAAAATCCAGTACGGCCATCAGCGCTGATGGTGGCCCCCAAAACAGCGGAGCCATGCCCGATAAAGGTACGAATAGGTTTGCCGCTCTCAACATCCCATAGAATCATCAGGTTATCCCCACCACCAGATAGGGCCGTGCGTCCATCGCTAGTGATACTCACTGCCCATATTGCATCTGTGTGGGCCTGTTCAAATCGGCGCTCTGTGCCATCTGTAAGGTTATAATACATCACCACTGGATCACCGCCGCCTAAGCCAGCCAGTGCCCCAGTGCCGTCGGGTGTGAATGCCACACTGAGGAAACCTGTCAGGTCACTGGTGAATTGGCGCTGCTCCTCACCTGTTTCAATGTTCCAAAGACGCACGGAGTTATCCACCGCGCCACCTGTACCAAAGGGGTCAGCCGAAGCAGACAAGAGCGATTGACCATCGGCACTAACCGCGACACCCCAGACTGGTTTTTGATGGCCTTCAAAACGTCGAACGATCTCGCCGCTGCCGATGTCCCATATCGCCAGTTCCGTAGAATCCGGGCTAAAATCAGCGTTATTGAGATTATCACCACCACCCGACACAAAACCTTTGCCATCTGGCGTGAACGTAATCGTCAGTACCCATTTCACACCCGCTTGGAAGCGTTTAACCTCTGTGCCATCGGCTAGATTCCAAAGGATGATTACACCATCAGCATCACACGAAAGGGCCTGTGTACCGTCGGGGCTAAAGGCGACATCCCAGACTGCGGCAGTATGACCTGTGAGGGTGTGAATCACCTGTCCGGTCTCTAAATCCCAATATTTAACGCTGGTATCTGCGGCTTCACCAAACGGATTACCCGATGAAGCGAGGCCATACAGACCATCGGCACTGATAGCGGTTGCCAATGTCACATCGGTTTCCATCAATACATGGCGCGTACCGGGCGTGACAGCAGCATTAAACAGGGCATTTTCGGCAAGTGCATTGGGGGAGGGGATAGCCACAGCTTCCATCCCCAGTGCAATTGCCGTATTGACGGCGTTCTCTTGGAGGGCTTGCTGCGAATAATAGGCTAAGGAAAGGCTGCGAGCCTCTTGCTCACTGGCTTCCGCTTGCCCTTGTGCGACGACTGCTGTTGCCGCATTATATTCGGCTTGGCCCTGCGCAATAGTTGCGGTGGCGGCGTTATCCTCGGCATCAGCGCGTGCTTCCTGTGCCTCGGCTCGTTGATAGAGGGCGATGGCGGTGAGAATAATCCCCATCAATGCGACCCCTGCGGCGACGGTAGCGGCAATCGAGCGATTCCGCGAACGCCGTTTCAATTCCAGTTCCTTAGCCTTACGAGCTTCTTCCTCGGTGGCACGGGCTTCGCGTTCTATCACACTTGCCTGCACAAATTCACGTTCTTCTTGGCTAAGGGCAATATCCCCGCTTGCGAGCAACTGCTCGAATTGACCGAGGCGTACCCCGCTGGCAAGGAAACTGCGATCTCGCTTGGAATTGAGCCATTCATCGGTGGCTTGGCTCAAGCGGCGCTGCAATAGCAAATCTTCGCGGCTGTCATTGAGCCATTCACGCAGTCGTTCCCATTTACGAATCAGGGCTTCATGTGCGACGGTAATGGTAGGTTCGCGTGTGGCGGGGTCGGCGTCGGTGGTGAGCAGGCGATAACGAGTGAAAGCATCCATAACCGTTTGCATCTGGTCTTGGTCGGCGGCAACCGAAAACAACTCGGCCCAACGTACCCGACGGCGAGTATCTTCTGTGCCTTCGCCAAGTGTGACCATGCGGAGGAACAATTGACGCACGGTGGCTTGTTGATCGGCATTCATTTCGTTATACAAATCTTCGGCCCGCCGCGCCAATGCCCCTAATGCACCCCCGCTCTCTTGATAGGCTTCTAAGCTGAGGGTGCGCCCCTTGCGCCGTTCAAAGACTTCAGTCAGGGCGTATTGCAGCAAAGGCAAAGCCCCCGCTTCACCGCTGACATCACCGACCACCGCCGCAATCAGTTTTTCATCTACCGTCATACCGACCCGATGGGCTGGCCCGACAATCGCCTCTTCCAATTCGGCGGCACCCAGCGGCAGAACGACTTCAGTACGTTCGCGCATCAGATTACCAAATTCCGGGAAGAGCAGGGGGCGGTCATAAAAATCGGCCCGCAGGGTGGCGATCACCCGCAGACGGCTTTCGGGGTCAGTGGTGGCGACTAGGAGGCTCTTTAAGAAATGGTCACGTTCTTGCTCATCTTCGGCTTGGGTAAAGACTTCTTCAAACTGGTCAATAATCAGTACCAACTCGGAATGGTCGTCCGGCAAAATGCGATTGACTGCTTGCACCAGACCGCGTTCATGTTCACGTAATTGGCGGGGCAGGCCGGGCGGTGGATCAATGGCGACACTTAGCAAGGCTTGGGCCAATTTGCCCACTGGGTGAATCCCCGGCACCATTTCGACATAAAACCAGCGGTCAGAACCCGGCAGCGTTCCCTTTCGTAAATTTGGCAGCACACCCGCTTTCACTACACTGGATTTACCGCTGCCACTTGGCCCAATCACGGCTAAGAAACGGGCCATTGGGTGATCTTCCATCAAACGGTTTTGCAAGCGCTCAATCAATTGGCTGCGCCCAAAGAAATCAGCGGCATCGGCTTCTTGGAAAGCCCGCAGACCCTTGTACGGATTTTCCGGCTCTGGCATCGCAATACCAAGCGCCTCCGCATCAATCGTAATGCGACCGGTTCCTGCGCCCTTGATGGTAAACAAGGGTGAACCTGTTTCCGTAGTGACGACATCGGTTGAGGGTGTTAATCCGCCAAAAGTCGCGGTCAGATTAACGGCCTTGCGAAATTCTTTGGCAAATTCAATGACATCGGTGAAACGTTCGCCGGAGCGTTTGGCGGTAGCCTTTTCAATCACAAGGTCTAAGCCTGCCGGAAGATCGGCGCGGAATTTACGCAGTTCGGGCAGCGGTTCGCCTAGATGTTTAAAAATAAGTTCGGAGGAGGTCAAATTAGGGCCATAGGGTTGTTCACCCGTCAGCACTTCATACATAACCACACCGAGGCTGTAAATATCGGTTTGCGGGCTGATCTCTTCGCTGCGAATTTGCTCCGGGGACATATAGGCGGGTGAACCCACCACTGCGCCTTTTTCCTCCGCCCCGTCACCCGATTCCAGATTTTTGGCGATACCGAAGTCGGTTAGATAGGCGTTCCCATCTTGATCCAGCAGAATGTTGCCCGGTTTGATGTCGCGGTGGATGACGTTGTTGCGATGGGCGACGGTCAGTGCAGCAGCCATTTGATCGAGCAGGCGGGCGGCGTTTTCGATATTCCACGCTCCTTGTCGCAAGGAGGATTGTAGACTGCCCCCACGCAGCCAGCGCATGACCAGATAGGCCCCGTCCGGCTCACGCCAATAATCATATAACGGGACGATATGGAGATGCTCCAACCGGGCAATCAGTTGGGCTTCGGCCTCAAAATTACGGATAAAATCGGGGTGATTGGCATACTGCGGCAAGATAATTTTGACTGCCACTTCGCGCTTTACAAGGGTTTGAAAGGCACGATAAACCGCCCCAAAGCCGCCTTGCCCAATCAATTCTTTTAATTCATAGCCCTTAAGCGTTTGACCGCTGAGGTTATCCATTCTGCGTCCTCGTCATCAAAAGCAATTTTTAGTTTAGCAATAGAGGCAACAAGTTAGATTATAGCGTTACCCCAAATTTAGCACAGACCCGCCTAGAAAGGAATTGAAGGCAGGCGGGTATCGAGCATTTTTAGGAGTTCGTAACCGACCCCGGCGCGACCCCCATACAATCCCCATAATTGCACACCTTCTGGCAAGTGGGTCGCAATGCGCCAGCGTCCGGTGGATTGGGTAAACACATTTTCGGGAATCCGCCTCGCTTGTTGTTCTGTTAAATCCCGTTCAGGGCTGATGAGCGATTCCACTCGCCGCACATCCTCTAATAAACGCGGTTCATCCAGCCATTCTCTGATATGACGCAGGGCATAGGTGATGGATTTGAGACCACTCGGCCCATTGACCCCCAAATTCCGTGCCAGTCTGTGGCTCAACACTGGATGGTATAGGCGATTTTGCAAAGGCTTAATCGCAGCAAGGGCTAATTCTCGCGCCCCCGGCCAACCCACAACATGATGCAGGGCTGCGAGGAAAAATGCTACCCCACACGCCCCATCATATAATCCATCGCTGATTTGGCCGAATTGATAACGATTAGCGGCAAAGTGATACGTCAACGTTATCCATGTCGCGCTACCATCCTCCCCCCAAATCGCCCGTGCCTGTAACTCATCGGCAATTTGACCCGCCTCACTCATCAATAATTCACGGGGGAGGGAGGTGGCGTTCTGCAAAACTGCGGGTATCTCATCCTCTGTATCAGGTAATTCATGGGCAATACGACAAAACAGTGACCCTCGCATAAACCCAATTTGCTGCTTCAAATCTTTCTCGCCCATAGAATTAAGTCGTTCAATCACGAGGGTGTAGGCCGGACGGTCAAAGACATTTTCGATGGTGATGTCGCCAATGTGCAGGCTGGTCTCACTGGAATTGTAGGTCAGCAAGGGCACATCCATCTGTTCCATCGCCTGCGCCTCGCCCTTGTGGATGTCCCAAAAAACGGGTTTTTCATCCCATGCCAGCAGCACCCGATTCAGCGATTCAATTTGGATACTGCGATCAATGCCCTCATGTAAATAGCGCGGTTGGAGGGTGTGCTGCAACACGGTTTGATAGGTCTGCGTAGGTCGGAACACGTATCGCACCCGCTGATTTTTGAACCCTTCCAGTGGGCTACCCTCAGCTAATAATTCTTCCCGATGGGCCATCAAAAAATGGTACATTTCGGTGAAGCCGTTGATGATTTCGGCTTCATAGTCTTTAGGGGACGTAGCTTCATTACCGAGCGCACTCATATCCACGAACTGCCCATTTGCACCTAATTCCCATTTGGGCAGAAATTGCGTTCGTAATACAGAGTTTTCAAGGATGGCATGGGCAGCGGCGCGGGCATCTGGGAAATGGTATTCAATATCGGGGACGCGGTGGTGCATCAGCGTTTCGGCATCAATCAGAACGGGATATGCAGTGATGTTCATAACATTTTCTGCATGACAGTCATTGGCAGCAAGGGCATGTATTAATCCAAACATGAATCCTGCCTGCCTGAAAGAAACCTCTAGTATTTTTCTGTGGTTATATTTAAGAGGAAATAATCGTTCGACCCACCCATAGGAATCCATTTCTATGAATTTTAAGGTTTTGAGTGGCGATAGGGGATTTGACCATATGTTAAACCATTCCTGTAACTTGGCGAAAGCAACATCTAGCTCAAGAGGACGTGGTTTATAAATAATCTCTTGGGCAGGGAATCTTATTCGCATCACAGTTCTTCCATCATGGTGAAAATCCGAAAGACCTGATTGAAGTTGCTCAATAAAAAGATAGTTCCCTACTATCACGAATTTAAAAATCTCATCAAGGGTTTTGCCATCATCCAATAAACGTAAGAGCATTTCCCAAACGGCTTCAATCCAAAATAACGTGGTGGTTGCCAATAACCTTGCTAAAACCGAATAATGAGCACAGAAAGATTCAAACTCACCCTTTAGCATTGATTGGACAAAAGCGAGATAATTTTCCTCAGATGCTTCGTTAGTTTTAACGAAAGGTGAATCCCTATGTTCTATTGTTTGGAAGGTTTTGAAGGCTACCATCAATCCTCGCGCTGATATTGATGATAGGGTTTGAAGTAGACTTAGGGCAAGGTTTGAATACGACGGAGAGAACTGAAGGTCAAATCGCTCAATTGTCGCTCTTTTAGCTGATATATCCTTCATTGCAACGACGATGAATGGAAATAAGATTTCCTCAAATTCTATGGCTACTTGATGCCCAAAATATATTTTTGTTTCTTCAAGGGTAGATGTCTGAGTAGTTTGAAATACAGTTTCTAGTAATTCAGCCCAGAGGGGCAGGGGAGCATTGGGATCACGTCGTCGCACCGACCCCAGCAACGGTTTGACCTGTTCCAGTGTCAGGCCATCCCATTCTAGTCGCTTACGAAAACGTTCCGGGTCGCCTTGTGCCGCCGTCTGCATCCATGTTTTTAGGCGGGTCTCAATAATTTCGGCTTCGGTGGGGTCGTTGATCGGCACAAATTCGCCGCTGAGTCGTTCCGCAAGGGTCGCTGATTTTTCCACAATGGTAATCAGCGTATCTCGATAATTGTCCGCTGCCGACATAGGGCCGCCTACGCGAATTGACGTTTGGCGAGTTGAGAAAACAGGCCGCGCTGATTAATCAACTCCTGATATGTCCCCACCTGCACAATTTGCCCCGCATCCATCACGATAATCCGATCCGCATTTTGAATCGTGCTGAGGCGATGGGCAATCACGATACGCGTCACGTCCAGATTATCAAGGCTCTGGCTGACAGTGGCCTGTGTGCGATTGTCGAGGGCGCTGGTGGCCTCATCAAAAAAGATGATACGCGGTTTGTTGACGAGGGCGCGGGCAATCAACAGGCGTTGGCGCTGTCCACCGGAGAGGGTGCTGCCGCCTTCACTCACGACGGTGTGCATCCCCATCGGCATCGCTTTAATGTCATCTTCAATGCCCGCCTGTTTTGCCGCCTCCCACGCATCCTCAATCGTGAGCAGGCTGGCCCCGATGATATTGGTGTAAATATCGCCAGACATCAAACGACTGTTTTGCAATACGACCCCCATCTGACGCCGCACCGCCCGTAAATCGAGTTCGGCTAAATCCTGCCCATCATAAAAAATCGCACCAGATTCGGGTTTTTCAAAGCCGAGCAGCAAACGCATCAGGGTAGATTTGCCACACCCCGATGCGCCAACCAGCGCCACAAACTCCCCGCGATTAATCGTCAACGAGATATTTTTCAAAATCAGTGGGCCATCACCCCTATAGCGGAAGGACAAGCTGCTGACTTCGATATTCCCGGTCAATTCGCTGGGGTCAGATTTGGCGTCATCGGCTTCGGGGAGCGCGTGCAAAATGGGCTTGGCGCGTTCATAAACCGGGACAACACTCAACGCCGAAACCAATGTGCGGCTGAGGTCAAGACTGGCGGTCAAAAATTGCGTGAACGCGATATAGAAGGCCAAAAATGTACCCGTCGTCA
The DNA here is from genome assembly GCA_019913005.1 of Anaerolineae bacterium. GTDB lineage: Bacteria > Chloroflexota > Anaerolineae > Aggregatilineales > J027 > CFX10. The sequence continues at coordinate 65,405 of JAIOHL010000157.1, forward strand.
GGGCGCTGGCATCGCGGTTGGCGACTACCCCAAAGATAACTATTAAGGCCAAGACCGGGAAAATGGCGTTAAATACCGTCAGCCGATTTTCGACCATACGGGCGCGATAGGCCAAGCGTTTTTGTTCGGCAAATTCCCCTGCCCAAATCGAGAAAGCGCGATTTTCAGCACCCGCGATACGGAATTTGGAAACGCCGTTGATAAATTGGAGGACGCGGCTAGAAATCCGGCCCTGAATATTGGTGATGCGTCGTTGATAACGCAGTTGCAGAATGCCGGAGATGGTCGTCACGATAAACGCGAATGTCACCAACCCGGAGGCAATCAAAGCGAGGCTGACATCGTAATAAAACAGCAGGCCAAAGCTGAAAATCGAGAAGATGCCTGTAAATAGGGACAGCGTAATCGTACCGGAAAGGGTGCGCCGGATGAGGTCAATACCCATCGCGCGGCTGCTGAGATCGCCTGCCGAATAGCTGCGGAAAAACGAGGCGGGTAGGGCCAGCACCCGATCCCAAATGGCAGCCTGAATCGAACTATCCAATTTGCCGCTAATCCGTAATAGGGCGATACTGCGCGTGACCTGAAACAGCGCCGAAGCAAAAGCCGTCGCCAGCAAAAATATCCCGATAATCAACAAATCTGAACGATTGCCACGCGGGATGGTCGTGTCAAATAGGATGCCGATAAAAATGGGCGTGACCATGCTGAGAATGCCACCGGCAATCCCCATCAACAGCATCATCAAAAGGTCGTTTTTCGCGCCGCGCATCCCGAACCGCAGCAAATCAAGCCCATTCAATTCACGGGCGGGCAGAGGGCGATAAAAAGCAAAGGCGAAGGGTTCTAATTGGGCAGCTAGTTCAGCATTCACCGAGACAGCGGTTTTTTCAAAGGGGTCATGGAGTTGATAGCCTGACCCCTCATAGGCCAGTACAACGGGTTTTTTGCTTTCTTCCACAAACGCCACCATCGGGCCGCTGTCATTGTTCCACCATTCTCCCTGCAAGACGACCCTACGGGTACGCACCCGCGACGTCTGTGCGATACGTTCGACCTGCTGTGTATGGCTGTATTTGCGGTCAGTGCTGGGTTGAGTACGTAGCGGAATTTGCTGAATATTGCCAAGCAGTTGACAGGCGGCCAAAACGGGGTCACGGTTGTCTAGGCTGGTATAGGCAATCTGGTCGGTTGTACCCCATGTCGCCGCTAATTGTGAAAAGGCGTGTTCGACTTTGGTCGCATCAGAGGCGTTTTTCTCTTGCAGACGCGCCCATTCGTTATGCAGGTTTTGTTTAAGATTGGCAGCAACACTGTCAAGGGTAATGGCATGGAAAGCTGACACACAGTTCCACTCTTTATCCCGCGCAATGACTCCCTCGGTGTTGAGGGTGGCAAGGGTCACTTCATCAAGGGCAGTCAGCCATGTTTCACGCGAGACCGGGAAAAATGTTTCCCCCTGAATCGTTGGGACATCTCGGAGGGCCATTAGGCGTGACGATCCTTTGACATGCCGCACCCACACTAAGCCACGTTTGGGCCGAGCCGTCTGGGTGGCTTTCAACGATTTATTTTTACCCGCCTCCAGCACTTCGTAATCTTTTGGCCCGATGCCGCGTGCAATCCCCGCCGAAAGCCCTGCCGCCCATTTTTCGAGCAGCCCCGCGATAATTCCAGCATATTCCGGCTCTTGGGCCAGTTCTTTTAGACGCGATTGACGCATTTTCAGTAACTGTGTACCGGGAGCATTATTCGCCAATAAGCCTAGATTGCGACCTGCTAAATCCATGCCTAGCAGCAAATGACCTGTTTCGCCACGAAAAAGGTGGGCACGCGCACCGATAGCCTCGCCATTTTCGATCTTGACCGCAAACACATCTACCAAGCCGGAATAGACCAACCAGACCGAATCCTTATCATCTAGCAACAGTGGTTGATTGCCACTGACGGTCAGCAGGCGGCCTTCTTTATAACGCAGGCGCAGCAGGAATAATTCCCATGCGTCGGAGGTTGTGGCTTTAATTTCTTCGTTTAGAACCATATTTCCACTTAAACCAGTTTATCCAATAAGGACTTGGCGGTGCGTTTCTTCTTTTCGGGGGCTTCCGCGCCAATCAGGGTAGCATATGGCCCTTCTTGTTTGACCATCTCATCATGGGTGCCGCGCTGCACGACCTTGCCTTTTTCCAACACGATAATTTCGTCACAGTCGCGGATGGTGCTGATGCGGTGGGCCACAATCAAACAGGTACAGCCACGCCGTCGCAGATTATCGTCAATCATCAGTTCGGTTACGGGGTCAAGGGCGCTGGTGGCTTCATCCAAGACCAAAACGGTGGGATTGCCGACCAGTGCGCGGGCAATTTCCAATCTCTGGCGCTGACCCCCACTAAAATTGCGCCCATCTTCCTCAATCACATGGTCATACCCACCGGGACGGGTGACAATGTCATTATGGATAGCGGCATCTTTGGCGGCTTGATAAATATCGGTGCGCGGAATGGTGGCATCCCACAGGGTCAGATTATCGCGGATCGAGCCTTCAAACATGAAAATATCTTGATCCACCATCGCCACCGAATTATTCATGATGCTGCGGGGAATGTCTTGGCGCGGTTTGCCATCAAACAAAATTTCGCCGTCCCATGCCTCATATAAACCCACCACTAATTTTGAAATGGTAGATTTACCACTGCCGGAGCCGCCAACTAAAGCAACCCGCTGACCCGGTTTTAATTTGAGGTTGAAATCCTGAATGAGAGGTGCTTCAAGACGGCTGTAGCCAAAAGTAATATTTTTGAGTTCGACATATCCCTCCAATTTGACTTGGGCTTCGCTGCCGTTTTCCCCATTCATCGGAATATCACGATCCACTTGCGGGTCGGGGTGATAACGCAGAACATCATCGAGACGGCCCATATCCCCCGTGACCTCTTGCAGCCGTCCCCCCAGATTAACCAATTGATTGACTGGGCTGAGGAAGCTCCCCATCAAACTTTGGAAAGCTACCAGCATACCGACGGTCATCTCACCTTCTATGACACGCAGCCCCCCCAAGACCAGAATCGCGGCAGTGTTGATTGCGCCGAGCAGGGGAGGCAGTACACTCAACAATTGGGAGGAGAGACCTAGTTCTTGGTCAGCGTTTAAAGTCTTGGCTTGATACCCGGCCCAACGCGCAAAAAAATCGGATTCCGCTCCGGTGGCTTTGAGAGTCTCAATGATTTGCAGGCCGCTGGTGGCTGTACCAAGCATCTTGCCGCGCTCTTGCAATACCCGCTGATTGGCATCAATCCGGCGGCGCGAAACATACCTTAGGCCTAAAATATTGAGGGCGGCGATCACAATGCCAATGAGGGTCAGCAAAATATCATATTGGAACATCAAAACGGCATAGAATATCACCAGCACGGTGCTAATCATGGTCGTAGCGAGTTCACCGGAGAGCAGTTGCGCCACGCGGTCATTAATCGCCACCCGTGAGCCAATTTCCGCCCCGTAGCGCTGTGCAAAAAATTCAATGGGTAGGCGGAGGACATGCCAGAAAAATCGGCTGCTGCTGCTCAGGGCAAGTTTGGTTTCCATCCGCAGCAAATATAACTGCTGAAACCATGTCAATACGGCACGCAGCACGGCGGTTAGGGCCATGCCGATGAGCAGAGCCGCAATCCATTCCTGCTGACCGATGAGGATGTCGTCAATAAATATCCGCGAAAAAGTGGGGATGATGAACCCCGGTATCACCAAGAACAGGCTAGTGATGACCACAAATACTAGCGCGACTTCTGACCCATGTAACCGACTTTTAAGCGCTGTTATGAGATTGGGTTTATCGCCGCCCGCTTGAAAATTGGCGCCGGGTTCAAACAACAGCGCTACCCCAGTGAAGCCTTGATCGAATTCTTCATGGGAAACCGTGCGCGGGCCGATGGCGGGATCGTTGAGATAGACGACCTTTTTGCCAAAGCCCTCTACTACCAAAAAGTGATTAAAGTTCCAAAAGACAATAATCGGAAATTTAAGTGATTTGAGTCCCTCCGGTTCACGTTTGATGGCACGGCACTCCAACCCATATTTGCGGGCGGCCTTGAGCATATTGCTGGCTTTGCTGCCATCCCGCGAGACGCCACATTCAACCCGCAGTTCTTCCAGTGGCACATAACGACCATAGTAGCGCAAGACAATCCCTAATGCCGCCGCTCCGCATTCAACGGCCTCCATTTGCAGGAGGGTGGGGGTGCGCGTGCGTTTGCTGGTTCTTTCAACTACTGCTGGTTCTTTTGCAGCTTTTGAATCTTGGTTATCTGCCATAAAATTCATCTTCCCAAGAATCAGGTACATGCAAGTAAATGGCTAGATAAACGATGTGGGCTATTTGAGGATCTGGTAAATGGTTTGCGATACGGTCATTTACTGCTTGTATACTTTCCGTCACAGGGTTTTCTCCAAATAAGATATTTTCACCTACACCGAATGAATAAGTCGTCTCGGCCAAATGATAACACGATCCATCAGCTTCATATTTAACCATTGGCCCTTGACTATATGGACTATATTTGGCCTGCTCACGGAATTTTTCACAATCCTTTGGTAGAAATTTGACGGACTCCCAGCCATCAAATCCTAAAAATGCGATTCCAATTTTTTCGAGGTCTCTGCTGAAATCTGCTATTGCCTCTAGGGGTAGTAGCTGGTATTCAGGATATACATCATATTTCTTGATTAGAGAGGCAAGCTCTGATTTATACCAATCTGCTTTTTCACCTGTTATTTCTAGCCAGTAGGTATTGGTTTCCAGACGTGCCTCATAAGCCTTTACATTAGCAAGTGGATCATATTCAAAGCCTTTGAGGGCCTCTCTGAATTTCCTTAGAATTTTAAACATTGAAATTTCCAACTAAATCAACTATTCGAACACCGGAAAGACGCGGCTGATGGGGCGGTCTTCGCTGACGGTGATAATGGCGACAATGGGTGTCCCAACCGTCAATTTGCGCGGCGGGCCATCTTTAGAAGTCCACTCAAAACCGCTTTCGGTATCGTCACTGGGTTTGAGTTCCAACCGCACCTCAATGGCGGGGCCAGATGGCAACGTTGAACTGGCAATCTCGTCATTCCCCACCGTATCCAAAACCTGCTGGTGGGTGACGGGTACGTCGCCAACTTCGCGTACTACCGCCTTGACGTAGCCATAGGTCTCCGTTTTGACCGTCGAAACTTGGATTTCAACTTCCATACCGGGGCGGAGTTGTGCGCCTTCATCTAAGGGAACATAGATGACCGCTTCTAGCCCATCGTTCGCAAGGCTGTTAACCAAAACCCCGTTGCCCTCAGCTTCTTCGGGAATGCTGCCAAAGATGGCCCATAACCCGCCTACCACCAGCAAAATCGCTATTGCAATCAGCGCCAGCCATGCGCGGGGAGAGGTGATTTTCATGAGTTGGTCAAGCTGTTCGGGCGAGGAGAGCCGATCAAGCGCAACTTTGCGGAAGAGTCTATTTTGGACGTTTTGCATCGCACTAAATCCCGCTGTGTTATAGCAAAATGGGGTACTACCATTGATTGTATGCCTTGTGGGGGGGATGTCAAACGAAAAGCCCCTGAACTGTCCTTCTGTTGAAAAAATGTTTTGGATAGGTCAGGAATTCATCCGTGTAGGGACGACAAGGGAAAATTCCTCATGACCCTCTCAGGAATTTTTTGAATAATTGTTGTAAAAATAGAGTGTGTGGGTTAAGATGTCGGCGTAAGCGTTGGCAAATTCTGGCTTTCTTCCGCTTTCATGCCGTCTACACGCCATTTGCCGCCTTTGAACCACAAGCCCAAAAGCACAGCGGGTTCCAAATTGGTGTCATGTACCTGTGTGGCACGCTGTCCATCAGCGGTGTTGGCGGTAATGACCCAAATGCCGGACATACGAATGGTGCGGCGATCAACGGCTTGTTCAGCGATGACTTCAAATTTGGTTTGGCTCAAATCAATTTCGGCATTGGCGTTGGCATAGGCCGTTGCAGTGTCGAGGAAGGATAGGCGGGTTTGATCGCTTGAAAGCTCACGTACAGCGGTGGCATTTCCGCTGAAAAGGGCCGCAATAAAATCTTCGGCTGCTTGGGCTGGATCACCCGTTGGTTTTTCTGGTTCAGGTACCTCATCTTGGCAAGCCGAAAGGCTGACGGCAAGCAGAACGGCAATAAGTAAGAGGGTGGGCAGGAATTGTTTTTTCATAACGAGAAGTATACAAAAACATCAAGTTCTCCCGCAAGCACAATCATAAGAAAGGTGAAATTGCATGGACGATTTTGCAGGGTATGAAGCATCCTCACGCGCCTATCGTTCCAAGTATCAAAATCAGCTTGGAACAGGCAGCCAACGACCTAGCCCAACCATTTTATTTATTGGATGTTTCGACAGCCGGGTTATTCCTGAACTTATCCTCGGCATTACACCGGGGGAAATGATGGCGGTGCGGGTGCCGGGTGGCTTGGTGCCGGGGCAGGGCGAGACTGATTTTGCCATCGCTGCTGGAATTGAATTGACACTCAGCCGGATGCCCTCGATTCGAGAGGTGGTGGTATGCGGTCATACCGATTGTGTCATGCTGAATACGTTGGCGGCGGGAGTAGATGCAGAGCAGTTTCCCAATCTGGCCCGCTGGATTGGCATGAATGATCTCATCAAGGCTGATCTTAACGCCCATGCAGCGCATGACCGCGCCATCCTCGAAAAATCGGTTGTCCAAAGCCTGAAAGGGCTGCGTGAAATCGAGCTTCTACGGCAAAAAGAAGTTACTGGACAACTGCGGGTACATGGCTGGATATTTGAATTGGAGACGGGTCAAATTCGTGCGCTGGATGAATCGAGTGGTCATTTTGAGGTCTTGCCAGAGCCAGCAGCAAAATTCTCGGCATAGGCAAGCCATAACCTGCCTGCTATAATGGCGGGGTTGAATTTTTTGGAAAGGTCTTTACCATCATGAAAGTACGTTCTTCAGTGCGCTTGATGTGTGCCAATTGCAAATTCGTGCGGCGCAAGGGTGTGCTGTTCGTTATTTGCTCTACCAACCCCAAGCACAAACAGCGTCAAGGCTAAACGACCAGATATGTGGTATCTGGCGATTCCTAAGCAGATAGCAGGCTGTCGTTAAATAACGATGGCCTGTTCTGTTTTAGATCGAACCCCCTTGCGAACTACGGGTTAAAATCTTGTGTATGGAAGCATGTTTCATTTGGAGGATTTTTGATGGCAAATAAACAAGTCCGTATTTGGACGGTAGGCTTGTCTGGAACTGCCGTTTTGGTGCTGATTGTGATGCTGTTGGTTAGTTATGCTTTTCCGGTACTGGCCTCACCTCGATTGCAGGGCACAGATTATCCAACCATGACCCCGCCGAGTGTTGAAGTAGATACTGTTGCGGTGGAAGAAGTGGGGGGTAACGCTGACCCAGTGGTGTTCACTGGTGAGACGGCTGGGGAAGTGATATTTGGTGATACCAGTGCCGTTTCCCATTATCCCGATGGCGCGACCTTTACCGTTACGATTGAAACCGAACAAGAACTTGATCAGGTCACATTATTCATTCGTTATCCACATGGCTCCGGCACTCGTGTTCCGGCGGGACGGGGCGACGGTGAAAATGAGTGGGTGGCGGTGCTGTATGACACCTCCGATCAACCCCCATGGCAGCGCATGGACTTTTTCTGGCGGGCGATTGATCTCGCAGGTAACTCAGTCGAGACAACCCCACAGAATTATGTCTATAGCGACCCGACACGGGTTTGGTATCGCGCGGCCAATGACCAACTCGAATTGTATTGGTTTGGTCAGAGTGAAGATTTTGCCCAAGTAGTGATGAATGGGATGGCTGCTGTTCAAGAGCGTTGGTTGCTGGGTTTTGGTGAATCGCTTAGTTTTAGGCCCATCGCGGTTGTGTTTTCCGATGCGGATACCTTTGGTGAATTTTCCAACGCAGGCGCGGCAGGGAACAGTCGGCGTGCTGGGTTCACCAGTAATGATCTAGGCATGACGGTGCAGCGTTTCCAAGAATTAGGGTTTATCTCATCGTGCCCGCGTAACCCATCACCAGTGGAACAAACCACCGAATGGCTCTATAACTATATGACTGAGGTTATTACGCATGAAGTGACCCATCTCTATCAATTTGATAAAAATGTAGGTGGCCCAACGTGGTTTATTGAAGGTGGGGCGACGTGGTTTTCACTGAACTCCATTCGCGCTGGGACGGGTCTGCGTGACCATAACGAGGGTCAAGATATTACTACCTTGCAAGGCACGGGGCCGGGTGGTGGTGGCAATATCCCTAACGGTTGCAACGCACCGGGTTATTGGATGGGGGCGTCCTTCATTCAATGGTTTTATGGGCAATATGGCATGGAAGGGATTACGGAGTGGTTCAACCTGATTAGCCGCAACACTCGTATGGATGATGCGCTCATTGCAGTGACAGGCAAGAGTTTGGCCGAATTGGAACCCGAATGGCGAGCCTATCTCGGTTACAATCCCCAACCCTTTATTCCCCCAACAGAAGCCTATCAATTCCCCCCGACAGTGACCCCGTTCGGACAATAGGCAAAATAAAAGGGGCGGTTCCAAAAATTAGGCCGCCCCTCATGATTAGCTCCGCTTAACGCAGTCGAATTTCACAGCGTCCAGCGTCGGACTCGCAGAATCCTAGATCACGTGGGCCATCCATCACGGTGAAGGTTTCAAAATCTGTACCCCAAAAGACCTGTGTGGCCTCGGTAAATTCATTGGCTTCAAGGTAAATGGTGGCACAGCCGGGAATGGCGATAGTGTTTTGCTGACTGCGTACCCGAATCTGGATGCAATCGCCAGTTGGGAACTCAGCAAGGTTAACATCCGCCAGATTGTCGGCATTTTCTAGTTCGTAGGCACGGGTATCGTCGAACCATGTGAAGTAGACCTCTTGTAGCTTAACGGTGGGGCGGTCAGATTCAACCTGTAACGTGAAGGTGTCGCCACCGTAAGTCATGACAAGGGTAATAGGTGAGGGGGCAGGTAGTGTAGCGGCGTCCGGTGAGGTGGCAGGGTCAGCAACCTCTACATTTGCTACTGACTTTACAGTCACACCTTTGGTGTCACGCAGTTCTACCCAAACTTCTTTTGTCCCCAAGCCCTCGGTGAGTTGCCATGGCACAGCAGAATTTAGGTCATCCCAAAGCTGCCATGCTGCTTGTTCCAACTCCGCTTCACTGTTGGCAAACCGTACCTCATTGGCCCTCTGCAAAACAGTCGCATCGGTTTCATAGGAAAGGGTCAGTTCGTTATGGACATACAACTCAACTTCTTGGCTGTAGACCTTTGCTGCACCATCATTGACGACGACTGGAATCACGTTGGGTTGAGCGCCCAATACAATTGCATAGGCCGTTTGCACGGTGCCGCCAGCCTGTGCCACATAGTTGGATACTCCGATGCCGATTTCACGAAACTTACTGTCGGCCAATGTTTCGGCAATTGCTTCGACCCAATAATCAGCGGCTTCGGCGGGCGTTTGGATGCCAATGCCATTATAGGGCAGGCTGATGACCCGCTGACCATTATCCGGCCAACGCGGATAGCCGAGATCATCGGCAAGGACAGGCGGCACCGAAGTATACGACCCGGTTGTCTCTAATTCATCGGCAATGACTTGGGCTACGGCATCAAGCGTTTCATTGCGCTGGAGAGGACGTTCTTCGAGGGCGATGAGTCCCTGATTAATATTGACATATAGTTCTTCAGCATAGCGGGTCAAGGTATCGGCGTCGCCGTCGTCTTGCGCACGACTGATCTTGGCAGAGGTTCCAATCATGACCGTTATAACGAAAAGTATCAACAATATACGGCTTAATTTAGCCATCATGTCTCCTTATTGATAAGTAATGACCTTAACGGTTTTTACAGGATTTTCTGACATCCCCTAACACTATATCAGTTTTAATGGAATTTGTGTTGTGGAAATTGTTAAAATTCGCAATACGTAACTTGCTTTCTCCATTTTTTCTACTAGGTTATAATCAGTTTATTATTGTTGGGTAGCCTTCTTATATCGGCATAATCTCAAGAAAACGCCCTTATTAGGAAAATTGCACTTCATGACCGACCAATCAACTCTCTTCTCGGATGTCATTCTAAACCCTTCCGGCGAACCCGTTAAGCAGTATGAGATTCAGCATGGCCGATTGCGAACACTGCTCTATAGCAGCAAACCCGATGATATGTCGGCTCAACTGCGGGTGCGCTACGACGAAAAACAACTCGTTTTTGCATTTGGGCAGGGGGTAGAAGCGGTTGCGTTAACCGAACAAACCGTTGAATGGTTGTGGCATAGTTTTCCCCAGAAAAACGCCGATGCCGGAGAATTTTCCGAATCTTTTTATACCTATCTGCAACATGAGGCGCGTTCCATCGGCAAGGGAGACAGCACCCATGCCATGATTATTGGGGCACTGACTCGTGAAATCCCAGAAGGGCGAATTTGGCTTAGTTGGTTGGGAACATCCGGACTGCGTGTGTTGAATCATCGGCGTACCCCGTTGTCGCTGGATGAGGGATTGTTTCCGGGAGAGGGGTGGTCGCCTGCTAATGGGGTTTCACCGGATCGCATTCGCCCCCACGCGCAAGTTTTTTCGATCCACTATGTCGAACGTCTATTGATTTTTTCCAGTCCGTTACGACCCTTGATTGATGAACTGCCATTTATGGGCAACGTGGCATTGCAGCGGGTTGCAGAAGCGCATACCCAAACTTTGCCAGCGATATTGATGGATATACGGCTCTATCGGGTGAATCCTGACCCCGGTGATGTGACGCTGCAATATCGTTGGGAAAATTTTTCACAGGCCGTCTTGTCTTGGACAAACAGCCCACGTGCAACAGGTTATCGCATCGAACAATCTTCATCGCCTACGTTTAATGAACCAGTGATTGTCGCGGATATGACCGATGCCCGCCAACGTGTTCATAATGTGCAACCGCCGTCAGTGGGCGAGACGTATTATCGGGTTATACCCTACAGCCAAAATATGCCCGGTAAGCCTAGCAACCCGATTATGATTACCCCAGTTCAACTGGTGCCGCCGATCTTGCAGCCGATTGAATGGGGTCAGCATGGTTTTGTCGTCACATGGTCGAAGGTTAACCAAGCCAATCTCTATGAGGTCGAAGCCTCGCCTGACTCTGAATTTGATAGCTCCCAAACAATGACCTTCTATCGTGGCACAGATACCACTTTTGAGACCGAGGATATTCAGCCATCGGGTTGGTATTTCCGGGTACGGAGCGCGAATAGTGTATTTGCACCGCGTAGCCCATCCCAATGGAGCAATGATGTCCAAGCGCCTAAACGTCTGCATGTGCCTTATTTTGAAAGTGTGACCCTTGCCCGGATTGTATGGACACCCGTCCGAGGGGCGCAGTTGTACGAGGTGCGACAGCAGTCGGGTGAAAATAACAAGAATCAGAAAATTCATACGGTTGAAGGCCGCAACTTTTTTGAACCCGCCAAACAGCGCCCCAGCATCTATCAGGTGCGTGCGTTACATAGGCCGGGCGATGACTTGACGGCCAGCAATTGGACAGAATTGGTGGTGGTCAATACATGGCTAGAAGGTGAGCGGGCGACGGGCCGCATCCCGATTGCTCCCCCACCTATCGAAATGGAAGATACCGCCGACGCATTGGAAACCGTTGAGACTGGTGAGCCAGATGAAGATACGCTGGAACTGCGCCGAAAAGACCAGATGAGTCGAACGTATCGTCGCCTAGCGATTGGGACGGCAGGGGTTGGCGCGGCGGGCATATTGGTCTTGTTGGGGTTAATTGGTGGGCCACGTTTGGGGATCGGCCTTGATCCGACAGCGACCCCCTTAACCCGTGCTGACCGTGAGGCGACGGGGACTCAAGTCATTATCAATCAGGAAAACGCGACGGCCCTTGCTGAACTGAACCAACAAATAGGACGTATTGTCTCGCTGGGAACGGAAAGCGCGTTTCGGGCCAATCAACTGGCGACCCGTAACAGCAATTTGATCGAAGAAAATATGGGCAATACGGTGCTATTGGATTCGATTTATCAGACAGCGACGGCGCAGGCTAACGAACAGGCGAATGCCCAAGCGACCTATGCTGCCGACTATAATGGCCTAATGGCGACAGCTACCGTCCAAGCGATTAATGTTGAAGCTGAACAGACCCAAAGCGCCGCAACTGCTACCTTTGCCGTCGAATTTATGGCGACCTATAATGCCCAAGCGATGACCCAAGTCGCAGGTGATTATCAGGCCACCATTGATGCCTTAGAATTCGCCATGACTCCGACATCGGGACTGCCCGTTCAACGTTTTGGGAAAACATTTGGCTTCCAAAGTTTGCTGGATTGGTGGCGGCAACTCTGGCCCTAAAACATATCCCCCGTTTCATACTTAGAACGCATGGTCTATGTTTGATAGTTATATAATGGATATGTGTTAGTGTAACTACAGATACGCTTAAATGGCTGTGGGTTATATGGAGAGAATTTTCCTTGACCGTTAGAGTTTGGAAAGTGTGCTAAAGCATTTCCAGTAAAATCAAAAAGGACAACCCTTTTGGATTGCCCTTTTGAATGTTTGTCCGTTTGGCGATTAGTTCAGGCGAGACGATAGCGCACTTAGACCTGAGCGCACGCTGCCATCCACGACCTTATCACCCGCGCGGATAATGAGACCACCCAAGATCGCTGGATCAACTTTCCAGTCGGCATTTGAAGCGCCTGTCTTGCTGAGAATGTCTTTCTTCTCGTTGTCATTGAGGGGCAGGGCGCTAACCACTTCGATATTGGCACCCAGACCTTTGACATTTTCGGGGGACTTGCTGAAGAAGTCGGTCACGATTTGCTGCTGCTTCTTTTCATCAATGCTTTCACCGATGAGGCGGTTCGCGGCAGCCATTGCCAATGAAATCACCTGACCGCGCATGTCGGAGAGCAGTTGTGAACGTTCTTCTTCGGCTTTGATACGGGCTTCACCGCGAATTGCTTCGGCGTCGGTGTTGGCTTTCGCCAGCACGTCTTTGCCAGCTTCTTCACCACGACCACGCGCTTCCGCCACAATCTTTTGGGCTTCGGCACGGGCAGCAGCCTTTATGTTTTCCGCTTCTTTTTCCGCATTAGCACGAGCTTCAGCGGCGATACGGGCGTCTTCCAGACCTTTTTCGATGTCTGCACGGCGCTTATCAATAGTGTCTAACAATTTGCCCCATACAAACTTACGCAACAGGAAAAAGATCACAGCGAAATTGATGATCTGGGCGATTAGAAACCCAATATTAATACCTAACGCATCCATGTGCCTTTTCTCAGCCTCCTGTGGGGGATTAGAGCACGAACAGGATGATCAAGGCGACCACCAGCGCGTAAATGGCGATAGCTTCGGCGAACGCGATACCCAAGATCATGTTCGTCTGTACCTGACCAGCGGCGTCGGGGTTGCGGCCAATGGATTCCAAAGCACCTTGCACCAGCAGACCGATGCCGATACCGGGGCCAAGCGCACCGATCATTGCGAGGCCTGCACCCACCGCTTTCAAACCAGTTGCAAGAGATTCGTTGATAATTGTCGTTTCCATGTTATTTGTTTGCTCCTATAGATTTAATGATCATCACCGTGGTGGGAGACCATCGCAAGATTGATCAATACCAAAGGTAGAATGAAGAACACAAACGCTTGAATCGCGCCGATGAAAAATTCAATACCATAGACGGCGGCAGGGGCCAACGCACCCGTTAGGAACGTTGCCACAATCAACAGAATACCACCCGCGAAGATAACACCGAAAAGACGGAAGGCAAAACTGATAATCTTGGAGACTTCAGATAGCACTTCCAAAAGCCCGACGACAAAATCCATCAGGCCCATCGGCTTCTTGCTCATATTCCCGAGTGCGGGCAAGTTCACAAACTTGGAGAAGTATCCCAAGCCCAATTTTTGCACGCCGTAATATTGCACAGCGAACATGGCAATAATCGCCAAGGCCAATGTGAAGTTCAGGTCGGTGGCCGCACCGCGTAGGAAGGGGGTCACGACCAAACGGTCAGCGGCTTCGGAATAGACATGTTCTTCTTCCTCTGCTGCACCTTCACCACCTTCGGCTGTAGCTTCAGTGGTTTCACCTTCACCGTTTTCAGCAGTGGCTTCAGCATTTTCGCCTTCACCTGTTGGGGTCTCGCCTTCAGTGGCTACGGTTTCTTCGTCATGCGCTTCTTCTTCGGCATGGACGACCCCAAAATACTTGGCTTCACATTCTTCATAGCCTTCAGGCGTAGCTTTGTCGCCAGCTTTCAAGCCACCTTCAACTTTCAACAAATAGATGTTGGAGAAAATCGAACCTTCAAACGGCAGGTCTTCATCTTCGGCATGAATGGGATAGCCGCTCATGGTGACTAAATCACTGGATTCTGCACAGTGAAGTGCTCCAATGGTTTCAAAACCCGGCAAGAGTTTTGTCCAGTTGGCGGTCAACACCACGATAAAGAAGGTAGCAATGAGTGGGAAAATCTTGCGGGCATCCTTGGGGCCAACCACGTTCTTGGTGACGCCGTACAGATAATCCACTATCAGTTCGAAACCACCTTGAAAACCTTTAGGGACTGGTTGGGGCTTTCTTAGGGCGAGGCCGATGAACAAAATGATAATGTCCACCAAGACCAGTCCAATTAGGGTATTGGTGAGTTTAATCCCTAGAAATGTGTCTTTGATCAAAGGTTCACCAAAAATGGTGATGACCGGTACTGCGATACCCCATCCAATCTCAGGCAGCAGTATATATGGGAAAACGACGCAGGCCAGTGCCGCGACACCTAACCCAACTAGCAAATACAAGCAACCCTTTAGGGCGACGGGGTTTACTGCTCCTGATGACGCGGCGTGACCGTGATCATCATGTCCGTGACTCATTAACGGACTCCTTTCTTTGAGCCGAGCAAAAGCACTCCTCCTATGTGTAAACGATGACGATACAACTACCTGCCAACACCCGGCATGGCACAACTGCGGCACGGTTTAAGATTTGCCGTATTGCCGTTTTTCAATTGTTTTAGCAGACCGGATGGCGATGACCAACATGGTCAATAAACTGATCGGCACACTTCCCACAATGCACAGAATTGTGAAGAGTGGCGTGCTGTCGAACACCCTTGCATCAAGCAAGATTCCAAACGCGATCCCAACCATCAAGACGATAATCGAGACGCATCCGCTTAATCCTGCGAGAGCCGCCAACCCTAGATTGATGAAATAATCCTTACGTTTTGGCTTGCTCATAAATTCATTGGGTGT
Organism: Anaerolineae bacterium; assembly: GCA_019913005.1. GTDB lineage: Bacteria > Chloroflexota > Anaerolineae > Aggregatilineales > J027 > CFX10. The sequence continues at coordinate 80,740 of JAIOHL010000157.1, forward strand.
CACTTGCGCCGTGCTTCACAAATTTACCAAGAGGTAGGATGGTTGTCAAAAAATTGATGTGAAGTTTGTCATCATTTTCGAAAAAATAGGGCGGTTTGTGGCCCGCCCTATGCAAAAATTTATGAAATTTAGGTCTATTCGTCTTCGTGTTCGGTGGCTTTGTGCTGCGCAATGACATCGGCTGCCAAATTGCTGGGCATGGTTTCATAATGGCTAAATTCCATTGTGAAAATTCCACGCCCGCCGGTCATCGAGCGCAGGTCATTGGAATAGCGCAGCATCTCGGCATGTGGCACAGTCGCATTGATAATCGTGCGTCCGGCTACGGTATCCATCCCTTGCACACGTCCACGTCGGGTGGTCATGTCGCTCATAATGTCGCCCGTGTTTTCTTCTGGCACGGTCACACGCACATTGACAATCGGCTCCAAAAGGACGGGGCCAGCTTGTTTGAAGGCGTCCTTAAAGGATTCCCGACCTGCGACTTGGAAGGCGATGTCTTTGGAGTCTACCGGGTGTTCCTTGCCATCAAACACAACAGCTTTGACACCTACAATCGGGTAGCCTGCAATGACACCGTTGTTCAAGTTTTGGCGCACACCTTTTTCGGTACTTTGAACGAAGGGGCCGGAAATTGAACCACCGACAATCTCGCTCTTGAACTCAAAGCCGTTTTCCGCTGGGATGGGTTCAACACGCAGATGCACTTCGGCAAATTGACCCGCGCCACCTGTTTGTTTCTTGTGGCGATAAACTGATTGGGCCTTCTTGGTAATGGTTTCCTGATAGGGCACTTTGGGCACTTCAATGGTCATAGCGCAGCCGAGACGTTCGGCACGTTTGAGGGCAATATCAATTTGCACGCTGCCCATGCCTTCAAACACAACCTGTTTGGTTGCGGCATCTTGTCGCCATTTTAGTGTTTGGTCGCCCTGACAAAGTGAGGCCAAAACGGTTGCAATCTTGGCGCTGTCGGCTTGCGTCTTGGGGTGAACGGCCACCGCATAGACCGGGGCAGGGAATTTTGGTCCCGGCACAAAACGCCCAAAGGCTTTGGTGGTTAGCGTGTTACCGGTATACGTATTCTTGAGTTTGGCAACGACGCCAATATCACCAGCGTGCAGGACATCCACCGAAATTTGCTCTTTGCCGCGCATCAATAACAACTGACCCAAACGTTCTTCTTGTTGAGTGTTCGGATTCCAAACCACATCGTTGCCCCTGACAGAGCCGGAGAAGATGCGGAAATAGGTTAACGTTCCAAATTTGTCGGTTGAACTCTTGAATACATAGGCCAAGAATGGGCCGCTGTCACTTTGGGGCGGGTTCACAAACTCGATTTCATTGGATTCAAGGTCGGTCTTGGTGCTGACACGCCGTCCGGTAGAGGGCTGAACATAAACCGTGAGCGCTTCTAATAAGGGCACAATCCCAACACCCGTGCTACCACTGGTCACAAAGACGGGGGTGGTGGCAAGGTCAGCGTTACGCGCCGCTTTACGCATCCCATCGCGGATTTCATCAAAGCTGAGTTCATTCGTCTCGAAGTATTTTTCAATATAAGCGTCGTCGGCTTCGGCGGCGGCTTCGACTACGGCCAAATGTGCCTCTTGCAGCATATCTGCCAAATCGGCTGGCACTGCATCGCCTTTGTCGCCTTTACCCATATAGAGTTTTTGGGTGACAGCGTTCAGCACGCCCTTGAAATTGGACTGTTCACCAAAGGGCAGAATCACTGGGATAAATTTGCGTTCGGGGAAGCGCTCTCGCAGGGCCTCTAGGGTGCGGTTAAAATTGGCGTTTTCCCGATCCATTTTGTTGATGACAACCATCACGGGTTGATTAAAGTCTATGGCATATTGGAAGGCCATTTCGGTGCCGACTTCGGGGCCAGCTACCGCGTCCACCACGACCACAACCGCGTCGGTGCTGCGAATGGCCTGCTGAACTTCGCCTTGAAAATCGGTAAAACCGGGGGTGTCGAGAATATTGATTTTACAGTCGCCAAATTCAACGGGGACAAGCGCGGTGTTGATACTTAACTGACGTTCACGTTCATCATCATCAAAGTCTGAGACGGTGCTTCCGTCCTCTATTTTACCCATGCGATTGGTGGCGCCTGAATGAAACAACAGGCTCTCCACCAGCATGGTTTTTCCCGCTCCTTGATGTCCAGCTAACGTGATATTTCGGATGGATTCTGAGTTGTAATCCCTCATAATGGTTTTACCCTTCAATACTTTTAAAGAGCTTACTATTGCTGGTTTGGAAGATGAGCTTGTAGGGGGCTTCTTCACAAAACATTTGTCTGGATTTTACGGAATCTCAGGGGGACTGTCAAAATTTTTTAACCTCATTTTGAGGACGAAAGGCACTGTCTTCTGAGATCGAGACTCCAGCATGTCAGTCCAGTGGTTTTTGTCCCCAATGGACGGCGATGGTTTTGAGCATGAAATTTTGATAGCCTGTCTGTTGAAAACCGGCCCCGCGAATCCGTTCCGCAAGGGCTTCTGGTGTCTTAAATTCCAACGTGCTTTGGGGTAGATAACGATAGGCACTGCTGTCGCCAGAAATCAACTTGCCCACCGTTGGAATCACATATTTCAGATGGATGCTGATAAAGGGTCGCAGTAAATTTTTTGGGGGTGGACTGGTGTCGAGTGTGACCAGATAGCCGCCGGGTTTCAGAATCCGCCATTGTTCCTGTAGGGCGAGATCAATATCCGGCACGTTACGGAATAGGAAACCACTCACTACTGCGTCGAATATGCTATCTGGGAGCGGTAGAGCCAAGGCGTTTGCCCCTAACCAATCTACCGTAGAACCGTTGGTGCGTTTTTGTCCGACAACCATCATCGGTAGGGCGAAATCCGCCGCAATGACGGTAGCACCGGGGTATTGGCGACGCACCTCAAATGCGATGTCTCCCGTTCCCGCAGCAATATCCAAGACATGGCCTTCCGGTGGTACATGGGCCTGCTGAACAACAAATTTGCGCCAACTTTTGTCGCGCCCAAATGTCATCAGGCGGTTCATCAAATCATAGCGAGGAGCGATCCGCCCAAACATCCCCTGCACATGCGATTTATCTGTGGTACTCACTCACACCACCATCGGTAATCAATATTGGGATACAGTTTATCCAATTGCCAGTATTCTTCGGTTAAATTGCCGTCGGGTTGTCCGGCTTCAACGCTCTCGCATAATTTGCGGAAGCGTTCCATGTGCTGGCTAAACCGCTGAATGGCATAATTGCGGGCCTGTCCGGTTGTCACCAAGAAAGGCCAGTCCGAACTTTCTGCCAGTAATAATTCACGGGCGGCCTGATTTAACGTCTTACGGAGATTTTCGTTGCCCCAGTCAGCTTTATGGCGATTCGCCAGCCGGGTCATGCGCTGTTCAGCCTCATGAATGGGCGGCCACATCCAATTGACCTCAATGTTATTCCATGTAAAATGCGTGCCACCTGCGCCCCAACTGCCTTCGGGGAGGTGCAAAATTTGTTTGGGGGGGTGATCTTCTATATATTGTGGGGCGGTCACTAAATCCACCACTTCACTTTTGGCGAGGCCACGCAGCACTTCTTTGATCCAGTCCACGCCCTCGAACCACCAATGCCCAAATAGCTCGGTGTCATAGTTGCTGGCGATGAGGCCATAATCATTGCCATTGCCACGCCATGCTGTCAAAATACGCTCCACTAGACCCACAAAATCGGCGGCGTGCGCTTTGAGTTTGCCTTCGGCCCAATCGGGGTGATAAAAATCTTTCTCGCCCAAATCCACCGTATTGCCCGTCACTCGCCAATATTGCAGGCCGCTGACGCTATCTTTGCGGTGAAATTCACGATAGTCGAAGTCGCCGGGATACCCAACGGTGGCTGACCACACCTGTTGGCCTGTTTCGTTATTGCGGCCAATCACCGCCACGCTGCTGTGGTCTTCGGCGTTCATGCCGGAGGTGGTGTCGCTGACGTAATAGGGTTCAAAGGTGGTCGCCTGAAAATCGGGGGCAGGGACTTCGGACATGGGGATTAGGTAACGACGTTTAATTGCGCCATACGGCCCGATGATTTCACCCGCCGCCACGCCTACCGGAGCACCACCCGTTACCAGATGTGTTTCGCTGAAAAAGACGCTGATACCCTCAGCGGCAAGGAATTTCTCGATGCCGGGGCGGATTTTGCCAATTTGATCGTAATAGGCCGGACGATAGGCACATTCGGGTAGCCAGATGCCCCGCGGATTGCGACCAAATAGCCGTTGATAGCTGGTGACACCCGTGTGCAGTTGACCACGAATGGCAGCATCCGTGCCGAGCAGGGGCAAATAGCCATGTGTCGCGGCGCAGGTGATAATTTCGATATACCCTTCGTCCTGTAATTGACGGAATGCGCCAATGATGTCCCGGTGATATTTGCGGTCAAAAGAATCTTTGATGGTTTCGTAATAATGTAGATACCATTCTGCCAGCGATTTGAGATGCTTGTGGCCGACCCACCATGGTTTTTCGGGGGCGACTTTCTCGGCAGGAATTTCAGCGCCCATTTCTCCGGCGAGTTCTTTGGCTTCTTCAATCGCTTCCGATTCAATAAAGACTTCTTCGACGGCCTCGCGGTCTACTGGTGGAAGGTTGCTTTCTTCGGCTTCGGTGCGCTCGACCCCATGCGGTGCAGTCTCTTCCCATAAATCGCCACGAAAACGCAAAATATCCTGTTTGGCACGGGCGATTTTATCCTCTAGGTATTCGTCCAGATGGTCACATACGTCCGCATCGGCCAGTTGTTCCGCCAACACAGGGGTAATGCCGATGGTAATTTTGTAGGGGACGCCCTCGGCCCGTAAATCATAGAGCGCGTTTAGTAAGGGGATATATGTCTCGCTGGCGGCTTCGTGAATCCATTCTTCGCCATGCGGCCAACGCCCTGCCAAACGCGCATAGGGTAGGTGGCTGTGCAGGACAAATGTAAATGCGCCGAGGGCATTTTTCATTGGTCAAAAATCCTTTGTGGAGAAAGGGTGTTCAATTTGAGCAGGATTTTAACACCGTTTTGCTGTGGGGCGTAATTTATTAAATAGACACACATTTTGAGATAGCTGGTCAGGAGTCCGGTCAATAGAAAAAACAGGGGAACATGATTTCCCGGTACACCAATGTTTTCTAGCGTTTCATCATTATCGAATGACGTGTCACTCAGATGGATTATCCACAAAAAGTGGCGACGCACAGAATAATGACCGCTAGGATAAGCAGGGGGATTTTTGGTATAGTGCCCTAACACACAGGTTTATATGGAAGTGGCTTCCTCTAATGTCAAACCTGCGCCGCTTAAAAAGATGTAGAACGGTTTTTGACCACGCTCGCGCCAAAATTGCAGCCCTTGTTGGAAACAATCTATCGCCATTTCAAAGGTTTCGGGATCGCCAGATGCAAGTTGTTCAGCATGGTCGTAGAAAAACACAAATCCTTTGCGGCGGGGATACCAGTGATCTAAATCCTGCAAGCAGTCTACGATAGATTCATCCATGCGCCCAAAATAGTCAGGAAAATTACCAGCCTGTTGGATTTCATCCATGAAGGCATCCTCAGTGGCGACCCCCTGCCCACGTACATGAGAAAAGCTGAATTTCTGTTCCTCTGCTAGTGCTTGCAATGTTTCTGCTGGGATGGGTGAAGTAAGAAGATATAGCCCGGCGGCTGATTTGTTTTGGAGGATTGATTTGATTTTTTCCATTATTCGATACCTTACCGTTGCGTATGTGAATCATACCCCCTAAAACACCGATGGCTGCCAAAAGGGGCTGTAATTTTAATTGATATTTTGCACTACTGCTTCAAGCTCCCGTACAAAGGTGGTGGCAGTAATTGGCTTGGCAAAATAGGCATTAAAGCCCGCTTGAATGGCATATTCGGCTAGCTCTGCCGTGTGATAGGCGGTAATTGCAATGCGGGGAATCTTGGAATGGGTCTCGCTGGTCTGCAAGATTTTAAGCAGTTCCCAACCATTTTTACCCGGCAGCGATAGGTCTATCAAAATAAGAGTGGGGGAGACGTCGGGCAGAATTTTGAGCGCATCTTCGGCACTCCGCACCCCAATTGAAGGAATGCCATGATGCTCTAGGAGTCCACGTATCAATTCCATACTGTCCTGTTCATCTTCCACCACGAGAACTTGCCAAGTTTGAACGGTCATTGGGGGATTTCCTTCACACTAAAATCGCCTATGGGTTTGTCCACATCTTCAGCCTGTTGAGATGCTGGTGCTTGTGGAGTATTTTCCACAGACGCCGGGGTATCTTGTGTATTTGCCCCATTCACTTTCTTCGCTATGGCCTGCTCAATATCCTGCACGAGGGTAGGTAGGTTTACAGGTTTACTCAGATACCCATCGAAACCCGCTGCAAGAACACGTTGTTCATCCCCGATCATGGCATGAGCAGTGAGCGCCACAACCGGCACTTGCTGTAGGTGGGGAATCTTCCGAATTTCCTCGTACATCCGCCATCCATCCATATGGGGCATCGCAAGATCAAGCAGGATAAGGGTAGGGGTCAGATGCTTCAGTTGCTCTAAACCTTGTATCCCATCGGTAGCGGTTTTGACAGTCATCCCAAAAAACGACAATACAGTGGCAACTACTTCCAAATTATCGGGTTCATCATCTACAACTAAGACTGTCCATCCGCCCGTATTTTTCCAATCCAACATGACCCACTCCTATACTGTGACTGGCGCGGCAACGACGGGTTCTGCTTTTTGACCAGCAGGCCCTTCTTCAAGGATAGGCAGAATTACAGTAAAAGTGCTGCCTTCGCCAAGTTTGCTTTGGACTTTGATCTCGCCATTCATGATACGGACAAGATTGCGGGTAATCGCTAGACCCAAGCCGCTCCCTTGATAGGCACGGGTTGAGGTGCCGTCTAACTGGCGAAATTCTTCGAAAATCATATTAATAGCATGGGGGGGAATACCAATTCCCGTATCCGTAACGGCGATTGTCCATTGCCGTTCGGGTAGATTCGTCTTGATCTCAAGCCGCACCGAGCCTTGGTGGGTAAACTTGAAGGCGTTCGAGATCAGATTCACCATTACCTGCTCAATGCGTTTTTCATCGCCAATCAGTTGGTCGGGAACGTTCGAGTCCACCTTTACTTCAAATTTAAGGGCATTTTCCTTCGCAAGGACTTCCATTTGACTTCCCAACCGCTCTGAAAGGGCACGCGGCGCAAATGGCTTGAGAATGAGTTCGACGCGCTTGGCTTCAATTCGGGTGAGATCCAAAATATCGTTTACCAGTGCTAACAACCGATTTCCATTCAGGCGTAGACGCTCCACTTGGTGGCGTTGTTGACTATTTAATTCACCTGCAATACCCATCAACAGCATGTCGCTAAAACCAATGATCGCATTGAGGGGGGTGCGTAATTCATGCGACATATTGGCAAGAAATTCACTTTTGATACGGGCAGCGCTTTGGGCTTGGGCAGTGGCGATTTTTAACTCTTCGGCTTGTGCAACAAGATGTGCCTCCCGCTGCTGAATTTCGCCGGCCATTTTATCAAAAGATTTCGCTAATTCCCCCACTTCGTCATTGGTTTTGATATTCGTGCGTTGAGTGTAGGCCCCACTCGAAATGGTTTGGGTCATTTTAGTGAGTATTCCGATGGGTTTGGAAATACTTTGGCTGATAATCGTGGTGAGCAAAATGGCGAGGGCAACGGTCAATAACCCCACTATTAATTGAATATAACGTCCTCTTTGCTGGATGTTTTCGAGATCATTTAAGATCTGCTCCTGCTGTAGAGATGCTTCTTCAGAAAATTCCTCGGCTTTTGTTTCAATATCGGCGCTTAGAGTGGTAAGCCCAAAATAACCCGCAGACACCCCTAAGTCAATTTGGCGAATCTCTTCAGATTTACTAAGGGTCTCATCAATCAAGTCTAGAACGCTTGATTTCTTTTCTTCAGATAAATCAGTCTCATTGACCTTTGTTCGCAGCTCCTCAATCTCTGCTTGGAGTTCAATGCCTGTTGAGGTAATATCGCTAAATCCAATGTAAACATTTGCTTTGCTAATGGCATCACTAGCATCTACAAATCGGTTGATCTGATCTAGGTTGTTCAACAACTCTGCTGCAAGGCCGGTTTCCTCATCTCCACGAACGTTAACCATTTGAAAAATCATGTCTTGGATGCGTCGGTCATATTCCAGCACCAGATTCCGAATTTCCTCAATCGAGGCTTTTCGCTTTTCTGTGATCGTTGTATCTTGTTCTAGCTTAGAGAATTCCGTGTCAACCCTTTCCAATTCAGCCAGAAGATCCAAAGTCTGTTTGGTCTGATCAGAAATGGGGGCAATAATCTCTTCAATAGGTGTGCCTCCGGTGAGGAAGAGAATGCCGCCTTGAGATTCTTGCAGCCGAACTTTAATCATTTCTGCCTTAAGGTTGCCTGCCAGAATAGACTCTTTTTGCGAATAACCGACTTTCTCACGGGCCTTGCTTTCAGCATTGATATCAATAAAGCCAATGCCGGTGCTCAATACAATGAGCGCAATGATTAGACCAAATCCAAATTGTAATTTAGATTTGGTAGGAAGATTACTGAACCAGAGTGACAAGCGTGATAACATAAAAAGTCCTTGCTTCTTTCACTAAGATAAAGATGATAGTGAGAGTGATGAATCAAAGTGGTGCAGGAAGCGATGGTTGGAAAATGATTAGTATCAGGATAATAAAAAGTATCCCTTATCATGTCTCCTAATAAATAATGCTTTATTCCAAGAGTATCATAGGTTGCTTAAAAGGCAATAAAAGTTGTGCTAATTTCCTGTGAATTTTTGCAAAATGCCCTTATTCAGACAAAACTGGCAAATCATCTGGATTGCTATTCAACCTAAGCGTGTCCGGTTGAATCCAGCCTGTGGTGTCGTCGGGCAATTGGATTTGCAGCCACGTGGTATCTTCGGTACGGGCAATGGCAAAGACGGGGGTATTCGCAGCTAAGACTCCGATGCGCTGAAGCTCTTGCGACGGGGTGGGGCGGATATTGATAATGGCAGTCGTAAAACCAATTGGCATCCAATCAAAGGCGCGTGGATCTTCATTCAACCCATGCCACGTGATCAGATTTCCTGTGCTAATGGCGATGAGTGTCCAATCTGGGCTGAACAGGGGGGCATCCGAAAGATCATAACGTCCGCGCACCTGTCCACGTTCAAAATCCCAAAAACGGGCTTCAATATCCTGCCTCAGCGTAATCAGGCTGTTAGAATCTGGCCCGACCAACACTTGATCTATCTCACCCTCGAACCAGAAACGCAGTGTTGGTACCCCTTCAGTGGAAATGGCCCAGTAGCGGGCATAACCTTGTGTATTTACCGAAACAGCGCGGGTGCTATCGGCTCCGAAAATGAGCAGACGTACTCCACCGCGATGGTCGGGCAATGTACCGGTTGTTTCGCCTGTTTCGATATTCCACAAGCGAATATTTTGACCTTCCCATGTCGCCAAAAAACGACCATCCGGTGTGAATTGTAGGTTATCGGCTTGCGCTTCAAGAGTGCGCGGTTCGGGGATTCGCTGGCGGGACGTATCCCAAATCTGAATGGCGTCACCACCCCATGTCGCTAACCAGCGTCCGCCCGGCGAAAACAAAGCATGACTGGCCCCATCTGTTTCTAGCTCGGCGAATTCTTCACCATCGGCAGTATTCAACAGCAAGATATTGCCATCAAAACCCACTACAGCCATCCGGCTAGCCGCAGCATTCATCACACCTTCCATACCTTCAACTCTTGTTAATACTTCAGAATCGGCGTCAAGCGTAAAGAGCGTGAAAGTATCAAACAAATCATGGGCGAGCAGTCGTTGACCATCCGCTACAAAATCGAGGCTGAGATAGGGCGTATCATTGACAGGCAGGGTAAAAATCGGCGTGATGTCGGCCCATTCATCGGGTTCAACGATTGGAGCAATATCATAGAGCGCGATCTGCAATCCATCGCCCAACGTTACTGCCAACTGTCTATCGTCCGGCGACCACGCAAACATGGTGACACCCGGCGAATAGCCTTCTAAGCAGAATCGGAGTTGTCCCGGTGTTTGGCGGCGGGCAGCGACATTCCAAATGCATAGCGTTCCGTCAAGGCTGGTGGTCAAAAAAGCTGTGCTGTTGGGGCTAAATGAAGTTTCGGTGATGGGCGCGGTGTGATGGGCCAGCAGGGTCAAAACGCGCAAATTGGCAGCGTCTTCGGCTGTGATGCTGCGGGGAGCAGGATTCCCTTGTCCGGCTGCTGGGGAGATCGTGAGGATAAGCAGGGTCAATAAATGGGTAATCATCCAGAATCGCATGGTCGTTCACCTCGCGGTTTTTGATGTGCCCCCATCAACGCAAAAAACCCGCAGCGCGGGCGGGTTATACGCGGATCATGGTCCGATTGCGGCGCAAAAGGAAACCCTCATGCGACTACTTATTGCGGTTGACTTTAACCTGTTCTTTCAAACGGGCTTTCTTACCCCGCAAGTCACGCATGTAATACAGTTGGGCGCGGCGTACTTTGGAATGACGCAGCACTTCAATTTTCTCAATGCGTGGGCTTTTATACAGGAAAGTACGTTCCACGCCAATCCCATGACTGGCAATACGGCGCACCGTAAAGCTCTTGTCATTGCCACCTTTTCTTAGGCGGATAATGATGCCGGGGAAGACCTGAATACGCTCTTTGCCGCCTTCCACAATACGCACATGTACACGCACCTCGTCGCCGGGATACAGTTCGGGGAAACCACGATCCGGGGCTTCGAGACTCTTAATCAAGTCCATTGTTTAAATCCTTGACGCTAAGTCGGTTTTCTTCAATAGGTGAGGGACTTATTTTGCAGTCACCACAGCGGCGCGATTGTAGCATAGCGAACAGGGCATTTCAATGGGGGCATTGGGGACAAAAAAGAAGGGCGACCAAAGGCCACCCTCTATGTAGCGTTTTATGGAAACGGGCGGTTACTTATTTGCGACCGTTGCCTCGACCATTACCGCCTTTATTTCCATTGTTCCCCTTATTGCCGTTGTTCCCATTCCCATTGTTGCCGTTGCCATTTCCATTGCCGTTATTGCCGTTCCCATTGCCATTGTTCTGATTACCGGCTCCGGCGGTAGAGGTATCTGCATCTTCGTCATCATCATTATGATGGCGACCCGAAATAACACGACCCGGTGCTAACTCACTAGGATGCACATCGTAGTCTTTTAGGATATTGCCCCAACCTTCGCCGCCTGCCTTTAGGTCAAGCAGTTCTTGTGGGTCTACCTCAGCTTGTTCACCGAGCAGCAGAGCGCGTGCAATCTCACCGAAGCCAAAGCCGTCGCAGTGCCAGCCTATGATGGTGTTATAGTCCACGTCAAATTCTTCGGATAGGGCTGTCGCAACTGGGTGATTGGATCGCCCACAGGTTTCTTCTTCATCGTCCTCTTCATCGTCGCAGAGATCGCCGACACCATCGGCATCGGTATCCAGTTGGTCAGCATTGGCGACTTCGGGGCAGTTGTCGAGGCTATCCACCACACCATCCTCATCGGTGTCCAGCAAGTCAGGGTCACAGAGATCACCGACACCATCGCCATCGGTATCCAGTTGATCGGGATTGGGGTCTTCGGGGCAATTGTCCTCTGTATCTAGGACACCATCTTCATCAAGGTCGGTCACAATCTCAAAGCTAATGACCTGAATCGTATCATCATTGAGCAAATACCCGGTGATGCTCACGGTCATGCCGACTTCAAGTTCCGATGGATTAAATGCCCCGGCTGGTGCGATGACGTAGCCATCAATGATGATCTCGTCATCTTCAATGGATTCGACCACCCCGACAATTTCAATGAGCACGTCAATTTCATCATCGTCGCCGCCATCTTGTGCCGCGACTGTGGGAACAGGTAGGACAAGAACACTACCGAAGACAAAGACCATTACCGCAAGTGCTCCCATCCAGAATTTACTATGCTTGGTTGCCATATGGATTCCCTCCAATGCTTAAACGATCAAAGATTGTGCTGTTCACATGAAGGTGATCTCGCCTCAACGCAATCTTTATTCACATAGCCTATACCGACCAATGCCTTAAAAACTTTACGCCTAAATTGTCTAGGTTTTGTTTGGAATTGAAATCGCATGAAATAGCCCATTTAGTGGATAGATTCTGTTCGATGAATCGGGTAGGGTTGAAGAAGGCTGAAATACTCATCTTTGGATATTGAAAAATAATGCACGAATCCATATATCCCACGCCCTATTTGCCCGTTCCCCAACCGCGTACTGGCCCGATGCGTCTGCTGTTTTACGGTGGCTTTTTGGGAGGGTTGCTTATTACAGCGGCTGGGTTGTGGGTGGGCATTGTCCAAAATGAGAATATCTGGACGGCATGGTTTACAGGCAAATTCCCGGCATGGCAGGGGATCGGAATTGGATTGTTGATCGGCACGGTGTTTGCGCTTGGCATGTGGTATGGTGGGCGCTATATCGAAGGGTTTGCGGCGATCCGGCAAAAAATCGCCCAAGCACTAGAACTGGAATCTATTTACGGCTGGCACGCCGTCGCCTTGAGTTTGATTGCTGCTGTGCCGGAGGAGATTTTTTTTCGGGGAGCGATGCAGCCGACGTTGGGTCTGATCCTGACCGCTTTGATTTTTGGGGTGCTTCACGCCATGACGCGGCTTTATTTCATTTATGCGGCGTTGGCAGGGTTGGGGTTAGGACTGCTGGCGAATTGGTATGGGAGTTTGTGGATGCCAATGGCGGCACATTTTGCCGTCAACTGTTGGTCATTGATGCTGCTGGCCCGGTGGAGTCGTGTTGAGAATCAAAAAGCACCAACTTAATTAACCAGTTGATGCTTTGATAAAAGCGGGTAACGGGACTCGAACCCGTGTCAACAGCTTGGGAAGCTGTTGTGTTACCACTACACCATACCCGCATTTCACTGCCCAATAGTGTACCTAACCCTGCTGTCGAAGTCAAGTTATTTTGCTGACTTGGCATCCTACCAAAAGACGCTTAATCTTATAGGTATATTCACTTTTTGGGTAAAGGAAATAGACAGGTGAACCGACCTTTCTTGCCTATTTTTTTGGTAATGTTGCTTGCTGTCACGTTTTTACCACTTCCCATTCGCCCAGCGATAGCCCAAACGCCAACGCCGGTTTGCGCAGACGGAAAACCGTCGCAGTTGGTGGTAGGGATGGAGGCTATTGTTGCTGAGACCGTTCCCGCGCCATTAAATTTGCGCCAAGCCCCAACCCCGAACGGCATTATTTTACAGGTCATGCCAGCGGGAACTACTATGACGGTTGTTGGTGGCCCGGAATGTGATTCGGGCTACACATTTTATCAAGTTGAACTGGACAATGGCCTACAGGGTTGGGCGGCAGAGTCGCTGGGGAGTTTTGATGGCTATTTTCTAATTCCCAAAGCCGAAAGCCGTCAAACCGAAACGCCGTCCGTTTTGCAAGACCCGGTAGAAATTCCAGTGGGCATGACGTATTTTGCGCTAGGGATAGCTGCCTGTGCTGACAGCAAACCGACGTTTATGCAAATCAATGGACGAGCGATTGTGTCCCAAAATGTACCCGCGCCGCTGAATGTGCGTACTCGCCCAGTGGATGGCGAGATTATTACCACGCTGCCTGCTGGTACCGAGATAGGTATTTTGGATGGGCCGTTGTGTGGCGGGGGGCATACATGGTATGAAGTGCTGCTGCCGGATGCCACAGCAGGATGGGCTTCGGAATCGCTCGGCACGGAATCCTATTATTTCTTAGAGCCACATGGAGCGCGGGTCGGCAAAAAATTATGCGAAGATTCGCAGCCCAGTTTTCTGCGGGTAGGCGAGCAAGTCATGATTCGGGAAGATTTGCCACAACCGACAGTTAATCTGCGCGAAAGCCCCCCCGAAGGAGCAGTGATTCTCGGCCTGCCATTAGGTCAGAAAATGATGATTATCGGCGGGCCGGAGTGTGGCAATACCAATACATGGTGGGAAGTCCAATTGGAGGACGGTACGACGGGGTGGATGTCGGAGGTTTTTGGTCAGCGCAAGGAATATTATCTCGATTATATGCGGGCCACTGCGGGTTTTGGCGAAAGCTGCACAGGCCAACTGCTGAATGTATTCCGCCCCGGTGATCGGGTGACCGTTACCCAACAAGCACTATCACTGACCTTTCAATCTGAACCCAATTCGACCAGCGCTCCGATTGGCGATAACTTTGGCCCGGGTCAACTATTTACGATTGGGGTAGGGGATGCCGTGTGTGATTATGAAAGCTACGCCACATGGATACCCGTTGTTTCAGATGATGCCAAGAGTGGGTGGGTTATGCAAAGCCGTCAGCTTTCAAAAGTAGATGCTTCTTTGGCCGATGCTTATTTCATTCTCTCGGCAGGGGCGTTTGGCGAAAACGGACGCCTCATTTGCGCTGATGCCAAACTCAGCCGCTTATCATGGGGTGATGTGGCGATTGTCGAAGTCGGAGTGCGTTTCCGCCAAGCCCATCCCAATGGCACAGTTGTTTATGAAGTACCGCGCCTCACGATGATTACGATTGTCGGCGGGCCATTGTGCGGCGGCGGTCATACATGGTGGGAAGTACGCCTCCCCGATGAACGCATTGGTTGGATGAGTGAGGGTTGGGAAGGCGAAAATTTCTACTATCTTGCCCCGGTGCGTTAATCAAACGGCGAGATATAGCGTGTGGGTCGGTTGCCATCCGCGTCGGGGTCATTGTCATCCGAATAGCGATATGCCCCTTCAATGTACGTGGTGGGTTTCGCGGGTTCGGATGCAATTGGCCCTGTGTCATCAGCCACAAATTCGTTTGCGGGCGGTGGCGGTGGGATAGAGGGTGGCTCCGGCGCGACAAAAGTTGGTTGTGCTTGGGAATGCTGCTGACGGCTAATGAGTTCAAGGGCCGCCATGACCTCTTGCTGCGAGATGCGGGTGGCGCGTTGCGGACTGGTGAGTTTACTTAAGACCTGCTGCACCAATAATTCGGTGAGGGGAATGCCCATTTCGTGCGCGGCATTTCGGATCACTTGTAATTCAATCAAATCCGAACGGGTGCGGAGGCGTTGGGCCAATGCCTCTTTGGGAATCATAATGTCCACAAAGGTCTGTTCGGCGACTACCGTGACCCCTCGCGCCGCTAACATTTCCAGTCCGGTATTGATGGAATGGATAATCGCTCCTTCAATCGAACGTTCCTCTGTAACCTGTACAAAGGAGTGAATACCGCGCATTTTTCGCACGATTATGTCTTCAATGGTGTTGATGGCTAAAGCAATCAGGCCATCTTGGTATTGGTCATAGAGCATTTGGGCATCCATGTATTGAACGCCATATGGATTGACCGTGAGCACTACTTTGAAATGGACATCAAATAGATCACGGCTACCCGTGTAGACCTGCATATCGTGTTTAATCACAAGGGGGTGAATGCGCTTCCATTTGCGGGTCTGTTGAACAGGTTTAATCCGCACCATCCCGCTGGGCAAAAATCCAATGAGGCGGTCATCCCAGCCTAACAATAAGTGCCATTGGTCGGCCTCGCCGCTGAGATAGACGAGTTTAATAGGCGAAAAGGCCGCTGCTGAACCTAATATGGTAAATCCGATGGCAAGGAGGGCAAAAAAACCTTCGATAATGCCGCTATCCGTGAGGTTTTTGCCAATAATATAGACCAGCAGACCCCCAATCATCCCGATTGCACAAAACGTGCCCCAAACCTGTAGCAGTCGTATAAATGGACTAGGGGGCATCTGTGGCTGCGATTCAGGTGGTGCAGTCATTCAACAAACCTCAAGGCAACTAAAAACTTGGCATTCTAAAACCTAGTATAGTGGTCACTGCTACTCACAACAAGACAGCATTTTTGGATAGAGGGGCGGTCACGCTCAATCTTGAAAGTTGGGGTTTCTGCGCTATAATAGTTGGGTTATGTCGAACATATGTCTTGATTTGTCCAGCGGCACTAGGTTGAAAAGGGGCGTTTATGGATATTACGTGGTATGGACATAGTTGTTTTCGTTTGACCGAACGCAACAAGGCGACTGTAGTGACTGATCCGTTCGATGCTGCCATCATTGGCTATAACCAACCGCGCCTCAAAGCTGATATTGTCACCGTAAGCCACAATTCGCCGGGCCACAATAACATGGAGACTGTGCAGGGCTACAAATATGCTCTCATTGGGCCGGGGGAGTATGAAATTGGTGGGGTGTTTATCACCGGGGCGGCGATGCACAATCTGCAAAGCGACCCGCCGCGCTATAACGTGGTGTATGTGATGGATTTTCAGGGGGTCACGGTTGCGCATTTAGGCGATCTTGATCACATTCCCAACCAATCCGAAATTGACGCGCTGGGGCATATTGATGTGACGCTTGTCCCAGTTGGTGGTGGTGGTGGTCTCAATTCCAGCCAAGCCGCCGAGGTGATTAGTTTGCTTGAACCCAGTTTGGTCGTGCCGATGCACTACAAAACCGAACAGACTGTGTTATCATTAGACCCGGTTGACCGCTTTCTCAAGGAGATGGGGGTCAGCACCCCGCTGTACGAAGAAACTTTACGGGTGACATCGGGGAGCTTGCCAGAACAAACACAGGTGGTGTTGTTAAGCGTCAAGGAATAAATGGATGATTAAGTTGCTGTTGAGTTGGGACATTCAACCCGGTCATGATCAGGAACATTTTGAATTCATGGTGCAAGAATTCGCGCCGCGCCTTACTACATTGGGGGTGATGCCAATTGAAGCATGGTACACCATGTATGGCGAAAAAAGCCCACAAATTGTGGTCGAGGCGATGACGGATGATTTACAAACCATGCGCCAGATTATGGCCTCACCAGAGTGGGATGATTTGAAATCGAACCTGCTCAAATATGTCACCAATTACAAGCAAAAAGTTATTCGAGGGCGCTCCCACCTGCAACTATAGGCGTGGGCGAGTATCACCTCTACCCGACCCGTCTTTAAAGGGGCCGACAATATTCAAGGTAATCCAACTGCCATAAAAGTCACCTGCCTGTAGGGTGACTTTTTAATTACAGCCGTCCATCCGGTAGGTGCCCCGCCTTCAAAATTTCGACTTGGGCCGGTGTAAAGGGTGGCTCAAGTAAGTCGGCGGATTCGTGATAGCAGCGGAACATATCCACAATAAAATGCAACCGATCTGGTAACAGCGCCCAATCCACTGCACGGCTTTCGTGGGTGCTGTTTGGCGTGGGGTCAATTTTCCCCAACAGATTTACGAGATCGGTTAGAACAAGCTGCTGTAATGAAGTCGGAAATTCAGCCGGAACATCCTCGCCGAGACGCAGCAGCAGGCCATGTGGCAGTTCGATTGTCATCAGATATTTGGTAATAACGAGATGGGCCTGACGGCGTGCCTCAATTAAGAGACGGTCTAGCAGCGGATCAAAGGGACTTGGTTTGCCTAAGAGCCGCTTAAAAAATAGGCGTAACTGGGCAAACCAACCGCGATTGGGAAACAGGGCATTGAGTAACTGCCGTCGAAACTCACTGCGGTCAATCAATGCCGCGTTCATAGCCTCGGCGATTTCCGGTTGCAAACGGGTCTGCTCATGAAAGCCAATCATGATATTTGCCAGCAGCATCATTTCGGCCCGTGTTTTGAGGTCATTTTCAAAGAAGGCTTGATAGTAGAATTTGAATGCCTGTCGGAGATATTGCTGACCTTCCGGTGGTTCACCGGGGCGCAGTGATTCACCAAAAAGCGCGATTTTATCGGCATCAAAAACGGAATCATTGAGACACATATCATAGAACCGTGCGAATTCGCGTCCGATTTCCTCAAAAACTTTTTTGTTGCCACGCCCCACCGCATCACTGGCTCGATCAAGCGCGGCTAGGGGATTTAATACATCTAGCACCGACTGTCGAATCTCGCCGTCGTTGCGTTTGGAGCCGAAAGCCTTTGCTTCTGGGGCTATATCCGGTATTACCATCACGGCAGATAGTGAAATCCCCTCCAATGTACGGGCGAAATCCTCCTTGCGAATGGTTTGGCCTGCTTGTTTGGAGGCCCATGTCGCAAAGGTACACCAATTCGCACTGATTCCAGTACGGGCAGTCATGGCAACCGCAAATTCGTGGTAGCACTGCGTAATCTGCAAATTGCGGATGACGGGATCGGGCAGGGCACTCATTTGGTCAATATCGGCGACAGTCGGTAAATTACCCATGAAATTTACCCTATCTAAATTGAATGGTCGCAATCGCATGGGGTGGCAGTTCAACGCGCCAACAGCCCGTCCCATCTGCATGAACTGCCATTTTTGCTGGGCTGACATGGTTCGGATGATTGCTGCTATTAACGGCGTTGGACTGCTCGGCAGTCAATAAAACCGCGTTTTCTAAATCGGTGACAGTGGGAGTGGTGAGTTGAACGGAGGCGGGTTGATCAAAGTGGCGATTGATGAGGGTCACGGCTAGTTTGTCTGCTTGCATGGAGGCCGTCGCTGTGACCGCACTGGTCTGACCGGGTAGTGTGGCACTGTGGACAATCTCGACAGGTAGGGCGGTTGCGCCGATATGGGGGGTGTGAAGCTGCAATGCATGGTAAGTGGGTGTCACCCACATCGCCGCACCATCGGTCATGACAGGGGCATGAAGCACATTCACGATTTGGGCGAGATTTGCCATCGTAAGAACATGGCATTGACGGTGAAAGCCTTCAAGGGCGATTGCCGCCGCCAACGCATCACGCAGTGTACCCGCCTGTTCATAGGTGATCGGTGTCCGGTGATTTTCGTTATCTGGCCCCCAAGTTCGGGCCTCAGGATGCCATACGCCCCATTCATCCAAAGCGACACCAATACGATGACGCTGACTGCCGAGATGCTGGTGAATAAAATCAGCGGTACGGCGAACAAAATCCTCTGTGGCATGGGCTTCATGCAATAACGTGTAATATTGTGTTTCGGAGAATTCGATTTCTGGCCCGCCTTGTATCCAATAACGATGGATAGAGAGGTGATCCATCAAATCAAGATGGCGGCGGTTGGTTTCAAGGAATTGAATATTCCACTCATCTTCCTGCCCACACGCCACGAGTTCGGCGCTGGGATCAACGTGCCGCAGCATGGTGGCATAGCGGCGATATTCTTTAGCATACGTTTCGGCGTCGTAATTACCCCCGCATCCCCAATTTTCGTTGCCGACTCCCCATAACCGCACGCTAAAGGGTTGAGGCGACCCATTGGCGGCCCGTTCTCGTGCGAGGGTCGTTTGAACGGTGCTGTTGCAATATTCAACCCAATCGCAGAGTTCCTGTACGGAGCCGCTGCCGACATTCCCCGCGAGATAGGGTTCTGCGCCTAGCATTTGGCACAGATTGATAAATTCGTGCGTTCCGAGGCTGTTTTCATCTTCGACCTGTAATCCGCACGACATCCCTAAGCGGATAGATCGTTTTTCCTGCGGGCCAATGCCATCCCGCCAATGGTAATGATCGGCATAACAGCCTCCCGGCCAACGTAGCATCGGTACAGGCAACTTTTTGAGTGCATCCACGACATCGGCGCGAAATCCGTCATAGTGGGGGATCTCGGAATTGGATTTCCCTACCCATAACCCATCATAACAACAGCGACCTAAATGCTCGGCAAAATGCCCATAAAGACGCGGTGAGATAGTCCCAATTGGGCTATCACTTTGAACAGATAAAGTTGTTTCAATCACGTTTTTTGTCCTTTCTAGCTTGCCAATCTAGATATTTCTATAATCATCCCATTTTCTTGCTGTTTCAGATGTACCACATCCTGATTGGCTAATTCTGGAAATTGGGCGCGATCTTCCATGCGCACCCGAAAAGCCACGACCCCATCCTGTATGTCTTCCCGATAGCCACTGATGTGCAAGTACCAAAAATAGGGGATGTAGAGGTTTTGCCCTTCAAATGGGCCGGGGGTGCGGATAATCCCCGCCTCATCCACCTGAAACATGGTAAAGACTAATTCTCGGTTCATGCCTCGATCCTTCATGCCGGAAATCCATCTAAAACATTACCCCGCCTCCCGAATCCAAGCAACCAAATCATAGAAAATCAAAAGCGGCATCACCGCTTGGCGATACCGCTTTTGGAATGACTGAGTTGCACTCAGTTTAGTCGTCTTCGGCTATTTTGACAGGAGCGCGGGTGAACGTCGCTACGGCGTCTGGGCCACCAACGGATTCAAGGCTGTCGTACAAGGCCTGTAGGATGTAGTCTGGGTTGTGGGCAAACACACCGGGGTCTTTAACAGAGTATTGATAGTTGTAGGCGGCGCGGAGCAGGTTGGGTGTCCACGTAGCATAACGATTGTCGCTGTTCACTTCATCAGCGTCGGTTACACCATCACCATTGGTGTCAATAAACCAATAGGGGTGTGAGTGTGAGTCATAGACGATGCCAGTCCCAACGGTGTTGGTAGCATAGGCCTGAATCGCTGCATAGAGGGCATCCTGATAGGCGGCAATTTCGTCGCGGATGGGTTCATCCGTATTGCCGTCACCATCATAGTCCACCGGATCAACGTCTTCGTCTTCCTGACGGATGGAGAGGACGTCTTCGGGTTCTTCGACGTCTTCATGGCAGTCAATGCAGAGGTCATATTGAATGGTCAGTTGGTGTTGTTCATGGCATTCGTTGCAGGTATTGAAGCTGCGAACGTGCTCATTACGACCATTGTATTCCTTGCCTTCATATTGATAGGCACCCTGAACTTCACCGCCGAAGAAGGTTGCGCCAGCCGCGAAGTAGTGGATGTTGCGGAAGGTTAAGCCCTCGGCAACTTCATCGTCACCTACCCCGGCGGCGGTAATCGCACGGTTAACGCTAACGGTGGATTCGCGGCCCTGATGGCAACTAATGCAGAGATTGTTGGGATCGTTTTCCTCAAAGGAAACCTTCGCACCACTGGGGAAGGTCACTTCGGCAACTTCATAAACAGCCGGGAAGTCGGCCACGTTATGGCAGGTGGTACATTCGAGTGACGCGGTAGGTTCAGCCGCAATATTGACACCATTCTTCAGGTAAACGGGCAGACCACCCGCCGTATGGCAGCGGGCACATGTGCCGGGAACTTCACCGTCAGCATCCCAGTGCCGGAAGGGTTCACCTGTCGCGTCAAAGTGACCGGGGTCGTTACGAACTTGGGCGGCTACACCACCCTCGCCCGTACCCATCGCAACATTCAAGGCTTCGAGTGTATCGTACAGCAGTTCGATATGATATTTGGGATTGTGGACATAACCGCCGGGGTCTTTGATTGTGACCTGATAGTTATAGGCTGCTTGCAGTAACAAGCCTGTCCACGCATCGTAATTGGCTTCACCTTCGTCAATCGTGCCATTGGCATTTGCATCGGCGAAGAAATAGGGATAGCGGGCTTCATCATAGATGAGCGCTTTGCCAGCAACATTCGTGGCATAGGCTTGAATAGCGGCATACGTCATTTCTTTCAAGGTGTCGAGTTCGCCCTTGATGCCTTCTTCAAGATCGCCATCGCCATCATAGTCACTCATTGAACCCTGCATCCGAACATCGGCGAGGTCTTCAACGCTTTCAACGTCTTCATGGCAAGCCGCACATTCTGTAATCTTCACTTCAAGGGTGTGCGGGCTGTGGCATTCAATACAGGTGTCATATTCTTCAACATGGTTATTGCGGGGTTGATAGCTCTTGCCGGGGAATTCATAGCCAGCGTGCGCCTCAGAGCCATATAGGGTCGCGGCGGCGGCATAGTAATGGATGTTGATGAAACGCAGGTCGGCACTGACGGCGTTGAGATCGGTCAGGCCGGCGGTTGTAATCGCTTCTTCAACAGAGAGGCCGGAAGCACGTCCTTGATGGCAAACCATACAGCGGGTCGAGTCGGATAGATTAACGACTTCCGCACCCGACGGGAAGGTAACGTTGGTCAGGCTTGCGGCAACGGGATTGTGGCAGGCATCGCAGTTTACGACGGTGCCAATCGGCGGTGCAACTTCAACGGTACCAGCGGGCGATCCATCACCGCCGAGGTAATCAACATAACCGGGGGTGGAGTGACATTTGGCGCAGTCAACTTCGACTACTCCATCTTCGTCCCAATGAACAAAGGCTTCGGCTTCAGCATCAGCATGGGGGGACGCCACCCATTGATCGTAATACTCGCGCAAGAAAGTTGGGGGTTCACCTTGCGGGTTTTCCTGACCACCATCTTGAGCTTGTACCCCGACTACGAGGGCTGTTGCGATGAGCAGCAACCCAAGCACAATAAAATAACGGTACATTTTCATCGTAAACTTTTCTCCAGACGTTTCGATGTAGTGACATATAATCCTAAATCACTGGCTACCTTTACTACTGTTCGCTCGATAGGCTGCTCCTTTGGTAGGCTTGAATACTGAGAAAAACTACATGTGGGGATAATGACGAATGGTGCTAAAACAAAAGAAGACCGCCCATAGATCAATGGTTGCAGTCTCCTTGTATTATATAATATTAATGTAGAGAAAGCAGGGGGTCCACGCCGCGAAACAGACCATCTGATTTCAATGGGCATAATGGGCGTGTCACTAACATGCTTCTCTGGAGATGAAGCAGGTGGTTTGATACTTTGAATGAACTGCTGACAGACTCCCTCTAGTCCACATTTTTTATCGTGTTTAAGAGGAGGGGCAACATCATGAATCCCATTAAACGGCAAGGCTTGGATTTCAGACCAGTGGCTTGGATTCTCGACTTTACTGACCAGATTCTCGACTGTCGTCAGCAGACGCAGCGCGTTACCAACCTCCACCGGATCGGAAATGGGATGCTCCAATATATGTTGCTGATGAATCTGCATATAACCATCCATCAGGGTTTGATATTGGCTGCTGTCTTGGGAAGGCTGTAAGGCAAAAACGCGCTTACTAATTGCTAGGAAGCGAACTTGTAACTGGTGGGTCATTTCTTGGGGCGATACGAGGAAGTCTATGTCGGTCGCAATGCCATCACCATGACACTTGATACAATCAAATTCACCAGCGATACTCATTTTGGGGGAAAAATCTGTGGCAGGTGGAATCTTGGCCGGGAAATTGGGCGGGCAATTTTCCTCGCCACATATTACAGACAGAGTAAATGGTTTTACCCATTCATCTGAATGTAAATTGCTCTGACTGTTGGCTGATTCTGTTTGCGGCGATAACAAGACAATGATGAGAAGAATCAACCCCAGCCCCAAAATCATGTATCCAAGATATTGGCGCTTGAGCATCATTCACCGTTGAGTTCCATAAGATGAGTATGATTGTACTGATTTTTAAATGGGTTGCAACAAAATTAGTAGGGTGGTTGGGGAAAAAGGTAAAAAGTCATATTTTGTCTGTGCAGAATATGCTGAACTAGAAGAAACAAAAAACCGCCTAGAGCAATAGCATCTCCAAGCGGTTTTGAGCATTTTAGATATGGTTATTCAGCGGCGACTGCGATAGCGGCCACCACTTCTTCAAAGGTCGCAGTGTAGTTAGGCCAGTCGGCGGTTGCAGCACTCCCTTGAATTAGGAGGTAATTGCCACCTTCAAAGGATACCAGATAGAACGTTCCGCTCTTGCCAGAGGTGGCGTTGGTGAAGTCCACTTTTAAGGCTGGCGCACCAGCAACCGTTGCTTCGGCAGGTTCACTGGGGGTCGAGTCGGCACGAACGAGCGCGGCAATGATGTCAGCGGGTGTAGCCTCCGCTGCTAGACCAAAACTGGCAAGGTCGGCGCTGGTGAAAGTTGTGAAGATCACTGCAAACCCCTGAACGGCGTCTGGGTTAGCAAGATAGGCATCAACCGTTGCTTCATCGGCAGCAGCAACTACAACGGGCAGCACAAAGAAGTTTTCATCGGTCTTCACGGCATAACCAGCCGGGGCACTGACGGTGAAATTCACAGTACCAACCGTATAAGGTTGAGGTTCGGCCAATGTGGATTCAGGGGTAGCTTCTTCAGTGGCAACTTCAGTCGCTTCCTCAGTAGGTTCGGCGGTAGCCTCAGCAGTGGCTTCTTCTGTCACCTCAGCAGTCGGCTCTTCGGTGGCTTCCTCAGTGGGTTCGGTGGTGGCTTCTTCGGTAGCCTCAACCGTTGCCTCTTCGGTGGCAACTTCAGTGGGTTCGGCGGTAGATTCCTCGGTAGGTTCGGCGGTAGATTCTTCTGTCACCTCAGCAGTGGCTTCTTCGGTGGGTTCGGTGGTAGCTTCCTCGGTGGCCTCTTCGGTTGCTTCTTCAGTTGGCATCATGGCCGCGTTATCATCCACGCCGTCGCCATTTATGTCACCATCTTCGCAGTCGTTCATCGCCATTGGTTGGACTTCGGTGGCACCTTCGGCAATGCTGAACGTCACGGTGAAGCGGGTCGCTTTGCCATCCACTTTGGTGACGACGAATACTTCATAGGCCTTGCCAGCTTCGAGGTAGGCCGTGTCAGCGTCACCACCTTCGCTGTCAGGATCGCTGGAGGCATCCACACCCACCGTTGCAATAGCACCTTCGACGACGAGGCTACCACTGACATCCACACGGGCGCTGGTTGCTTCATCGGCCACAAATACGGCTGTGCCTTCGGCAAGGTCGGCGCTGAAGCGAAGCACAACGGTTTCAGGCAGATAATCCAACTCGGCCCCATCGGCGGGGGCACTGCACACGAGTTCCAAGCTGTCCTGTGCCGCAGCGGATTTAATGTTCAATCCTGCAAAGTTCAGGGCATAGACCAAAATTAAGAATAATGAAAAGACAAACTTACGCACAGAAGTTCCTCCGTTCGGTTCGGTTTAAATTTTTAGCTACGTTATTGTAGCGTGGGGACATCAATTGACAAGCGCCCAGTTTACATTATGCAATGTGACTGGGGTAAAGGCGCAATTGTACATTTTAACACAACAACCGCGAAAATTTACCCGCCATTTGGCGATTTGAGCGATTCTTCGGGTTTTCCGACAGGTAAAAGCACGCGGAAAGTAGTTCCCGGACACAACTTTTCGTCTCGTCCGGGGCTGTCAGCCTCAATTTTGCCACCATGCGCCTCGATAATGCCTTTGGAGATCGCTAATCCCAAACCGGGACCCCCTCCACGAAAGGCAGTTTTACTGGAAGAATGCAGGCTGACATTTCCGCCTTGATAGAATTTTTCAAAGATGAAGGGCATCTGTTCAGCAGCGATACCGATGCCATGATCGGCGACGATGATTTCAAAACAATGGCCTAATTCACCGTCCATTGCCTCACGGGTGATGACATCAATCACCGAGCCGTCGGGTGAATATTTGATGGCATTGGATAGAAGTTGATAGAACACTTTATTCAACAGCACCGGATCACCATGAATAAAAGGCACTGTGGGAGATTTTTGGTGATGCTGGCGAATGGTGATACTGCGCTGGGCGCAGGCTTTTTCGAAGGTATGGAGGGTCTCGGAAAAAACCATGCGTGGCAAAACGGGCACAAAAGCCACTTGCAGGGTTTGGTTGTCAATCTTGCTGACATCCAACATGCTGTTGACGATTTCAAACATGCGCTCGGTGCCTTCCCCCATCCCGTTAATGATACGCAACAAATCCGTGTCTTTTTTCACGACAGGGTGAGACGATAGTACGTCCCGATAACCACGAATAATGGTAATGGGGGTGCGTAATTCGTGTGCGGCGACCTGAATAAAGTCCAGCTTGGCCCGATCTAGACGCTGTAAGGCTTCATAGGCCCGGTGCATTTCCTCAATTTGCAAACGATCATTCATACGCAGGCGGTCAATCGTCGTCCGTACCATAGACAATGCCATCTCTGGGCTAGTACGGAGCATTCTCATAATCGAATCACGGTCAATTTCAAGGACTGTCGTCGGTTGGGTGGTGCGGACAGTCGCTGTGCGTGGGCCATCAACAATAATGGACATTTCGCCAAAAAACTCACCGGTGTTGAGATGCCGGATAAATCTTTCGCCACCCGCCGCGTCAAACTGCTTCAGAATTTCTACCTCGCCATCCATGATGAGATAGAAAGTGTTTTCATAAGCCCCCTCAGCGCACAACACGACCCCTTCGGGATAGGATTTGACCCGCGCAAGGAGATTCAGTTGATGCACGGCTTCACGTGACATCTCCGGAAATGCTTGATGTAGTAGAGAAATTGAGTCCATGCACACATCCATCAATAGTGTCGCGGCGAAATTCCGCACAGATCACATTTTGATTCTATAAAAATCAAACCCTTTCGCGCAATAGTGTCTCCTATCTAAACGTTACCGGAATAAGGGAGGTCTCCGTCAAAATCGAGCCATCACGAGGCGAGAACGCCACCGCATACAATTGGGCTTGCGTGCCGGGTTGAACAGGCACTTTATCAATGCTCACTGAAAAGCGACCACTGCCGCCGACTTCCTGTGTGCTAAAGGTGACAGGATATTGCGCGACCACCTGCCCATTCACAAAAATTTGTAGCGTGAAGCTGTTTTCGAAGATACCCCCCGCTTCACCGACTAAGGTAAAGCTGCCGGGTGAGATGATTTCGTTACTCTTGGGCGAGGCAATCCGAATAAAGGCCGCTGCCGATGTCGGGCTAGGGATTGAGGTGAATGTTGGTGCAATAGTGGGGGTAGGAATGACCGCCCCGACCACTTGAACCGAAATGCCCTGCGCCAGTCCTGCTTGGGCATAGGACGCTCGAATACGCAGTGTGCCGCTGCCGAGATTGGGGGGTATGGTCAGCGTGGTTTGCCAGCGGGTAAGCGCCGCAATGTCATTGGTCTGGACGACGGCATTGTTTGAGGCAATCGCACTAGCACTGGTGGTTAGCAGTAGTTCCACCAAAATATTTTGGCCCGATGCAATCCCTTGTACGTTTCCGGTGACGCTAATGACATCACCAGCGTTAAAGGTGGCGTTGATTCCCGGCCCTGTAATGGTGAGGAGGGGTGTCACGCCGACGGTGGAGACGGGCGCAGTAGTTGGTACGACGACAGGCCGCTGTGTAGTTGGGCTGGCCGTTACGGTTGAGGTGGCCGTAGCAACCGTCGGGGATGGTGTAAACGAGAGGGTGGGGGCCGGCAGTTGGCGCGGCGGTGAGGGTGGTTGACCTGGTTCAACAACGATTTCAAATCCAGCTTGGGCGAGTTGGGTTTGGCCCTGTGCGGTGACGGCCACAACGCCCTCTTCCACGCTAAAGGTTGAACGACCCGTGACGGGTTCGACCTTGACTGTATAAACCGTTCCACGCACGGCGGCATCGGCGGAGGGAGTTTTCACTTCATAACGCGAATTGGCATTGAGTGTTCGGTCAATGCGGTTGGTGACTTGACCAACCAATACGTTTAATTGAATTTGATTATCGCCCTCGGCTTCACCCTGCATGACGTCAATTGTTAGTTCCGTATTGGGAGCAACCTCAGTTTCATCTCCGGTAAAAAAGGTGAGCAGCGCTTGGCCGGTAGCGTCCGTGCGGATGGAATCTCCCTCGGCCAATACAAATCGGTTAGACGCTGCTTGCCATGTTTGCTGATCTTGACTGGTCTCGACGTTGTTGGCGATGGTCAATCCAGTCAAATCACCAGCAACCTGATCACCGTCATTACTGTTTTCTTTATTATCATCGCCTCCCATCAACAGGAGGGCTGCGACGATGCACACAATTAGCAGGAATAGTCCGCCAATGCCTGCCATCACTGCCACTGCCACCATATTCCGGCCCGATTTCTTGGGTGGGGCCGGGGCACGGCTGATCCGGCTGGTCACTGTTTGTAATGCAGCTACCGCAGGTGGGGTAATGCCCTGTGTCATATCAATGGGCGGAAGTTGATTGGGCATCATGGGCAGTTGGGCCACCGGACGCATGATAACAGGCTGAATGGGCCTATTTAGTCGGGTTGCTTCGCCGATTTGGGGCTGACAGTAGCCTGTCGCTACTTCTTCGGGACTCATGACTACCATCACCATCTGACAGGCAGTGATTTGGCGCTGCATTTCTTGCCATGCCACTGGCGGTTGCCCACTCAGAAAGACTGAATGCTGCATCTGACGCAGTTGGCCTGCCAAATGTTCAGCGGGAAGTTGGTCACCGGGAGCAGCACAAACATAGATATAGGCCACAGGGTCAAATCCTTTTCTCTGTCCATATTCTTTTCATAGTATAGTGAAATGCACTAGCCCGCGATAGACACCGAAGTTTAGGGGGTAGGGCAAAATCTCTGACCTTCGACCTATTCTGACCCCTAAAAAAATCAAAATGATTGACAACCACCGTCAATATCTTCTACAATGGGGGTGTCATGGCGGGGTGATAATCACCTCCCCAGACTTCAACCGCCAATAGGAAAGGACAAAGCCCGTGTTACCCGATGTCGCAAGGTAAGTGAACCCAACCCACCAAGTTTGGGCTGACTTTTTGTTGCTGACATCGTGCTGCATGTGTTTTGTGTTCCCTATCTCCCATACACCTTCACACCTAAATTGGGTGTGCTGCACCCCTTTGGCAACAAAACCGTCGGCATCGGCTTTTTTAGTGTTGTCATTTTGTTTACAAGGGGTATCCTGCAATGTCTATCTTATCTGCACATGATCTTAGTCTCAGCTTCGGCGCGACCACCATTTTTAGTGGTATCCATGTTTCGATTCCAGCAAATGCCAAGATCGGCTTGGTTGGCCCAAATGGAGTAGGCAAAACATCATTATTATTTATCCTCAACGGCCTAACACCCCCATCCACTGGACATGTGCATACGGTCAGTGGAATGCGGATTGGCTATTTGCATCAAGAGGCCATGCAAGCCTTCGCGGGTCACGATAATACGGTCTATTCAGAAATGTTGACCGTGTTTGACGACCTGAGGGCGATGGAATCAAGGTTACGCGATCTTGAGGAGCGCATGGCCGAGGATTATTCCGAAGAACTGCTGGACAAATATGGGCGGTTGCAGGCCGAATTTGAACACGCTGGTGGCTATGATTATGAACTGCGGATTGAGCAGACATTACATGGACTGGGCTTTGATGACAGTCTCTATGAAACATCACTGGCTCATCTCAGTGGAGGGCAGAAGACCCGTGCATTACTGGCCCGCCTCTTATTGGAGCAGCCCGATTTGCTGATTTTGGACGAGCCGACCAACCATCTCGATGTTGAAGCCATCGAATGGTTGGAAGGGCGCTTACGGATGTGGCAGGGGGCGCTGCTCATCGTTAGCCATGACCGCTATTTTCTGGATCGGGTCGTTTCAACGATTTGGGATATGAGCCGGGTCGGGATTGAGGTCTATCGGGGCAATTATAGTGCCTATGCCCAACAGCGACAGGAACGCATCGCCTATGCTGAGAAGATGTATGATCAGGAGATGGAACGCCTTGCCAAAGAAATGGACTATATCAAGCGCAATATCGTCCGTGCCTCGACCAATGGTATGGCGGTAGGGCGGCTGCGTCGGCTGAGTCGTGATCTAGTGGCGATTCAGGAAGTCGGCTTGGTTAATTTCTTGGCGAGTTCGCAGTGGTCAGAATTGGGCGTCGGCGGGGTGCGTCCATTTACGGTGGTGGAGGCCGAGCAAGCCATCAAATCCATTCGCAAACCGACACCACGTTTGCCAAAATTGACCATGCGCCTGACCACGACCCATCGCAGCGGCGATATTGTGGTGCGTACCCGTGATTTGCTGGTGGGCTATCCAGAACATCCCTTATTTACCAGCGATGACTTGGTGCTGCTGCGCCGCGAATGTGCCGCGATTATTGGCGGGAATGGCACGGGCAAAACGACCCTGCTGCGAACCTTGATGGGGCAGTTGGCTCCGCTAGAAGGACATATCGAGTTTGGGGCAAGCCTGAAAATCGGCTATTTCGCGCAGGCCCATGACAGCCTCAACCCCGATAACACCGTCTTGGATGAACTCATCAACCATAAGTTCATGCGTACCAGCGAAGCACGTAATCACTTGGCGAAATTCCTGTTTCGCAACGAGGATGTGTTTAAAAAAGTGGGGATGTTAAGCGGTGGCGAACGCGCTAAACTTGCGATGGCTCTCCTGGCTTTGGACGGTGCAAATTTGCTGCTGTTGGACGAGCCGACGAATCATTTGGACATCGCCGCACAGGAAGCACTCCAAGAAGTGCTGGAAAGTTTTGATGGCACAATCCTGTTGGTGACACATGACCGCTATTTGGTAGATCGCTTGGCGACACAAATCTGGTCGTTGGAAGATGGGCATCTGAGTGTCTTTAAGGGGAACTACCACACCTATATGGAAATGCGAGACGGGGTCGCCGCATGAGAAATTGAGCAAAAATGTGCGCAGACTGGGTAAATGGTCTTAAATAGGCCAAGTGGTGATTGACAGACGCGGAGATTTTCACTATAGTCTAGCAAGAGTTGATGACCTCCTGAACCATCCTGCGCCATCATTACGTTTCGATAGCTTTTAATGAACACGGTGATATGAACGAGAAATCTGCCAACATACTTGAACTTCCGAAAATCCTAGAAAAGCTGGCGCAGTATACGTCATTTTCAGGTGGCCGCGAACTGGCTCTGAACCTGACCCCTACTCCAGATTTGTCAGTAGCACGTGAACTGCAACGTGAAACTACCGAGGCGCGGTCTTTGCTGCTTGCTAAACCCGAAACGCATATGGGCGGGGTGACGGATGTGCGTGAGGCTGCACTGTCCTGTCGGCGTGGTTTTGTTCTTGAAGCCTCGACTCTGCTTAATATTCGCAGCACCTTGCGCCGTGCCACCAATCTCAAACGCACGGTTGGTAAATTGGGCAGCCAGTTTCCACTCTTGTCGGCGATTGTGGATACCTTAGAAGAATGTACGACAGTGCAGAACGAAATTGGGCGGGTGCTGGACGACACGGGCATGATACTCGATTCTGCCAGCGTCAAACTCGCCACCATTCGCCGCGAACTCCGTATTTCGTTTGACCGCCTGCACAGCAAAATCACCAATATCGCTACCAGCCAAGCCAACGCCAAATATCTACAAGAGCCAATTGTCACCCAACGGAATGGACGTTATGTCATTCCATTGAAGGCCGAACACAAAGGTCGTATTCCCGGTGTAGTCCACGACCAGAGTTCCAGCGGGGCGACGTTGTTTATTGAGCCATTGACCACTGTCGAACTCAATAACCGCTACCGGGAACTGCAAATCGAAGAGGAAAATGAAATCCGCCGCATTCTCGCCGCCTTATCTGAAATGGTGGGAGAGTCGGCGGATAAAATTTCGCATACCGTTGAAGTATTGGCCTATTTGGATTTGGTGTTTGCCCGTGCCAAATATGCCGAGTCGTTGGATGCCACCGAACCCCACCTTGTCCCCTTTCGTACCGATATGGCGAATCCCCAACACCCCGGCGGCACGATTCAGTTGATGAATGCACGTCATCCTCTGCTGGATCAGCAAAAGGTTGTGCCGACAGATGTCGAGTTAGATGACAACACCTTTATGCTCATCATCACTGGCCCGAATACGGGGGGCAAGACAGTAGCACTCAAGACGATAGGGTTGATGACCCTGATGGCCCAGTGTGGTTTACATCTACCCGCTGCACAAGGGACGACTCTATCGGTTTTTGAAGATGTATATGCTGATATTGGCGATGAACAGAGTATTGAGCAGTCACTCAGTACGTTCTCCTCGCACATGACCAATATCATCCAGATTTTGAAACTAGCGAATCCACGTTCGCTGGTGATTCTGGATGAACTCGGCGCGGGGACGGATCCAGCGGAAGGGTCGGCATTGGCGCGATCCCTGCTGATTCATTTCTTGGAGCGTGGGGTCACGACGATTGTGACGACCCATCATCCTGAATTGAAAGCCTTTGGGTATGAACGCCCCGGTGTGCGAAATGCCAGTGTCGAATTTGACGTTGAAACTCTTGCCCCGACGTACCGCTTGATGGTCGGTATCCCCGGACGCTCGAATGCGTTGGCGATTGCCTCACGTTTGGGCCTGCCCGCCGACATCATTGAGCAAGCACGTGGCATGGTCGCTACCGAAGATTTGAAGGTGGATGACTTGCTGGATGAAATTCAAAAGACCCGTGATGATATTCGTCATCTATTGAGCCGTAAACAAGAAGAAGAAGCGGAGATTGATAATCTGCGCTTGGAACTGGTGGATCGAGTCGAGAATATCGAACACGAGCGCCGCAAGATTTTGGCTGAAGCCCGCGAACAAGCCGAAGCCGATCTTGAAGATTTACGCCGTGAGGTTCGACGGATGCAGCGTCAATTGGAAGGGGCGGGTCAGCCGTTGGATGCCATTCGTCAATTGGCGGAGCAAGCCCGTACCATCACCCCAGCGGATTATCTGAAAACACCTGACCCGGTTGAAAAACCGACCAATGGCGAAGTACAGCAGTTCCGCTTGGACGAAATGGTCTGGCTGCCTAACCTCAAAGCTGAGGGCAAGATTACCGAAATTACCTCCGATGAAATTGAAGTTTTGGTAGGGCGTCTGCGGATTCGTGCCAAACCGAACGAGTTGGAACGCCGCACGGCTAAAGAGCGCAAAAAAGAAAAACGCGCCGCCATGCCAGAACTCTATGACGGCCCCAGCACGCAATTTGATCGCGGCAAATCACCCGGTTTGGAATTGGATTTGCGGGGTAGCCGGATTGAAGATGCCGTTCCCCAAGTCGAAAGCTATGTGGATGCCGCATACATGGCAGGGTTGCCCTTCGTGCGGGTCATTCACGGCAAGGGCACAGGGGCATTGCGAAAAGCCATTCGTGAAGAACTCAGCCGCCATCCGCTCGTATCCAAACATATGAGTGGCAATGACAAAGAAGGCGGTGAGGGGGTCACGATTGTGCATCTAGTATCACAGCACTAATCTCTCCTAAATTTTGATAAAAAAGGCACTCCCATGCTCGTTCGTGGGAGTGTTTTTGTTATAATCCACACAAAACAATTCTAGGCTGGGATGCTATTGAATGACACTCGACGACAGAAACCGACGTAATGATGAAATTCGACGGGGGCAGAATTTTATCGGGGATGTCCACAAAAAAATGTCGCGCATTGCCCAAGAATTTGCGGCAGGCGAACTCAATCGTGCTCAATTTTTGCGGCTGTATGATCGGTATCAGCGCCAAATTCTGCTAGTGGCCCAGATGATTGCCGAGTCTGATCCGGCGGGTTGGCGCGATGCTATTGCGGATGGTGAGGACACGCTTGAAATCCGCCGTCGCTTTGAATCCATGCCAGTCGGCCTAAGTGTCTATAGCAACCACTCTGGAATGCCGCTTGAGACGGTTGGGGATTTTGTCGTCGAGGCAGAATTGGTGACTCCCATGTTAGAGGTGTATGCTTCCGCCACAACCGAGATTTTCAATGCAGCGGTACGCAGTATCGAACTCGATAGTGGCGCATGGCTGTGTTTTGTGCGCGGCCAGCATACGAGCCTATTGGCGCTGTTCTCGGTTGAACCCGCCAGTTTTCAAGTCGGCTTAATCGAACGACTCCATGCTGATTTTGAAGTCGCCAATCATAAGGCGTTGGCAGAGGGGGAAACCGACGCCAGTCAATTGACCCATTCATTCTATTCGTTGGTCGAACAAACCCAATTTGGTGAAGTACCGCCCCGCGAAGATTAAACCGGGGTAGTCACGATTTCCAATGCTTTATCGAAGGCTTTGGTGAAAATATCGGCATGGCGCAGCACGCTCCATTCCGCCACAACACCATCCCCGCCGACCAACAACTCTAATTGAGCAAATTGTCCGCCGATGTGGACGCGCACTTCATGAACCACCCCATCGCGGCTGCGGTCTAGTTGTTCGGCTAAACGCAAGCAGGCCGTCATTTGTAGCAATTTTTGGTCATCATCCTTTTCTAACAGTGCCCCATACCCGTTGATGGTAACAGGCCCTTTGCGATGGAAGCGGGTCATCAGGGCAATCAGCACCAGTTCGCGGTGATTAAATCCGGGCAGGCCCGCGTTCAGCACCAAATAGAAGCTGTGTTTGTGATGGTCATTGTAATCCACCGTCACGCCAATATCGTGCAAAATGCAGGCTGCCCACAATAATTCCCGGTCAGCGGGGATGCAGACCAAAATATCGGGTGGAATCTGGTCAAAAATTTGCAGGGCCAATTTTGCCACATGTTCGGCGTGGGGCTGTTGAAAATGGTACAGATTGGCAAGGTTATAAATCGAAGCACGGCGCACATCTTCAAATAAATGATTGGGGGTGTCTTGCAAAAAATGCTCATAAAACACGCCTTCACGCATCCCCTGATGGCAAATGGTCACACCATCAAACCCGGCAGCTTCAACGGCACCACGAATCACGATACAGCCCGCCGTCGTAATGTCGGCCCGATCATCCTTCATGCCGGGGATACGCCGTTTTTGCTGCACGGTCAAAGGGAGCAGTTGATCGAAGATTTGTTTGAGACCCTTCGTAGAAAGGTGATAGCCGTGCAGTTCATCCAGCGGATAATTTTGAGTCTGCTGGTCAATATGGGCCAGATTGCGGAGTGTGCCCCCTTGCCCAATCAGCATGTTGCCCGGTGCGGCGCGGAACCATCCTAATTCAGCTACCATTTTGCGCACCGCTTTATCCAACTTTTCGGCGGATTTGGGATCAATCGGGTCGCCTGTCAAATAGTCTTCCGTCGCTCGAATCGCCCCCAACGGCAGACTGACCGATTCACGCATCTGGCGATCTTGAATATGCGTGATTTCGAGGCTGCCACCGCCTAAATCCATTACGAAGCCGTCCGTCAAGGTGGTGCTATTAACCGCCGCCAGATAGCCATAATAGGCTTCTTCTTCGCCGGACAAAATGCGAACCTCTAGGCCCGTCTCATTGCGGACGCGGTTCAAAAAGGCATTGTGATTGTTAGCAAGGCGGACGGCTTCGGTGGCACAAACCCGTACATCGTCAATACCAGCGGCCTTGCAAAACGCGGCGTACATTTTCATGGTATTAACCGCCAGTTCAACCTGTGTTGCCCGCAGCACTTTGGTTTCAGAGAGGCCCGACCCCAAACGTACTACCTCGCGGATTTCATCGCTGAGTTGAAAACATGTCCCCGGTACGTAATCCATAACAATCAGGCGGAAACTGTTTGAGCCGACATCAATCACCGCCATGCGTTTGGGACGGGAATAGGTAAGTTCAATTGTTTCGAGGCTTTGAAGTTTTCTCAGCATGTTGCTCCCGTTTTAGGGTTCATCTGGTGATTCGGGTTCATCGGAAAGGCGAAATAGGCGCTCGGTTTCAGGGTCAATTCTGCCGTTACCCGCTCCTTGAAAATCTTGCATAAATGCTGCGATGCTTGGATAGCGTAGACGGGTGCGCGGGGTCATGGCACGCAAGAACACTGGCACAAGAATCGGCGGCAGGCCCTCCGGTGAAATCTTCTTACGAGCCAGTGGTTCAGGGTCATCAAAAGGAATGCGCCCTGTGAACAAATGATAGGCCAGCACGCCTAATGAAAAGACATCGTGCGGGGGTTCCGGCGAGGCATGATATACCACTTCGGGTGCCATATAAAACTGTTGCATCAAACTGGGTGCTTTGGGGATCAACCCTAATTCACGTAGATGGGTCATGGGTAAATCGGACAGGGTGGCGTTGCCCTGTGCATCCAACAGCACATTGGTCGGTTTTACACTGCCATGCGCTACCTCTTGTTCGTGCAAAAAATGGAGGGCCGAGGCGATTTGGGTAATGACCTTAACAGCCGACGCACGGGGGATGGTTTTGCCTTCGACCAAATAACGATTCACGGAGCGAGCAGCCGCCATCGGCATTACAATACCCAGACGTCCATCTTCCGATTCAACGGCTTGGGAGATGGGGTGTAGCTGGGGGTGAGACAGACTGGCGGCAAATTCAATCAATTCGACTGCCGCGCCGCGCAAACCTTCACGACTGGTATCTACCTTATCCAAAACCTTTAGGGCCACAACTTCTTGAGTCTGCACATTCTGAGCCTTATGAACGGTGCCCATGTCACCGTCGCCCATCGCTGGCCCAAGCGTGTAACTGCCAAACAGGAATGGAGGTGTTGAATCGGACATTTAAGATTCTCCCTGAAAATATTAGGTGGGCGATTCGTCCACGTTGCCAATTCGTGCATTTAATTCGTCAATGGCGGCTTGGATTTGCTGATGAACCTTTTGGTCACGGTCACTCTTATCGGGATAATGTTCACTTAGAAATTTCCAGCCATCTAGGGACACCCGTAGTAAATTGGTAGGGTTGTCCAATTGCAAGACGGTTCGCAAACTTTCTGCCGCAGTGTTTTTGGCAAGGGCAGTTTCAGCCATTGCAATGTCCATTAAGTTAAAATAATCCCCCGGTGACCTGAGCAACTCGGCGTTTGCAAATGCAAGGGTCTTTTCAAATGCTTGCCTTGCTTGGTTTAACGCCCCGCTTTCCCAGTCATGAGTTTCACCCAGTTGTTTGGATTTCCATAAATAAAGGGTAGCTAAATTGCCGACAGGGTATGAAGATTTGGGGGTTATACCAAAGCCTTGCTCATAAGCATCAATGGCTTTATCGAAGCGTTTTGTGTCTCGATATAAGCCACCTAATGGTCCCCAATAGGATTCTTGATTGGGGTCGGTCAGGCGGTCATCGGCTACAAGGGCGCGTCGTAGGTGGCGTTCAGCTTGATCGTAGTAGGTGTTGATCCTAGCGGTGAGATTGGCGTCTTTCTGTCGCTGTAAGTCTTTGGCCTTGCGGCGTAACGCCACACCCAAGCCTGCCCGCGCTGAGTGCCATTCTGGGTCTAGTTTCACCAATTCTTCTAAATGTTGGATCGCATTATCTAGTTTGTTGTTAATATAGTGAATTTCCACCCAGCCAGCCAAGTACAGCGCATAACGATTATTGGCGTCTAATTCCAAAACTTTGTTCACAAAATAATAGACTTGACCATAATTTCTAAGCAGCATTTCATAGGTGGCTTGCTGCATGAGTTGGATAATCTGGACTAATTTAGCCACTTGTTGCGCAGTATCCGTTTTGACGGCGACCAGTGATTCTTCATAGGATCGCTGATTTTGGGCATAACTTCGCCGGACTGTTTCCTCCCAAGAATCTTGATTTTTTGTGACCGCCTCCACTTTTGCTCTTAAAGTTTCAAATTCCTCCTGCGTATTGGCGATTTTTCGGATGCCATAGGCTGTTGCGAGTGCAATTCCTAGCCCAATAATGACCGAGACACCTTCAATAAAACTTAGGACAAGACCAGCCTCATTGGTACGGCAATCTTCATTATCGGGACATTTCGTAATTTCAACAGCACGACTCACACTGACAGCTACAAAATAGGCAAAAGCAACTAGGAGAATTATGGCTGCGATTGGCAAAACCCAGTAGTCAAGAAAATGCAAAAATCCTTTCCATTTAGTGCCTGCTTTTGGCGGCATATATGCTCCTCAATTTGTAAGTAAACTAATCGGATGTATTTTGCTGCCGAAAATAAAGGTAGGTACGATACCCCCAATACAACAGCGGATTATACACCCGATCCCATGCGCCGATGGTACGGACAACCCGCCCGCCCCAACCCCGCTTAAAACGATAGACCCCCCATAGGCCGTCCTCACGTTCTTCAAAATGTCGCTCCAAGTAAGCCTCATTTTCGTCGGGGATGCCATATAAGTCGTAAGTCGTTGCGCCTTGTTTTCTGGCCCATTCAATCGCCGCCCACTGTACCGCATAGGGAGCCATGCGCTGTCGTTCTTCATTGCTGCTTGCGCCATAGGGGTACCAACTGCGCTTGCCCAATGCAAAGACAAAAATTCCAGCAAGGTCTTTGGTTTGACCTGTGGTTTCGTCGGGATAACTTGCTATCAATAACGTCGCTTTGATGGGCGATGGGGCGGTTTTCTGCTCAATTAGCAGTTCATAGACCTGCTCATAATATTCTGGCACATGTACCCCGAATTCTTGGCGCTCGGAGGTCGTTTGGATCAAGCGATTGAAGCCGTCCACATCGGCGCGACTGCCCTCACGCACGGTGATTTCAAACTTCTCACTTTTGCGGATATTGCGCCGGGTGCCCTGATTCATCCGTGCTAGAATCTTTTCGGTGGTCATGACCTCGCCCTTTTCATCACGTCCACCAATATCAAGCACAATGGTGCGCGGGGGTTGTACAGTTTGCGGACTAGGGCGGTGGCGTAACTTTTTCAATAATTCTGGCGGTACTTTATAACCGGGTTCAATTTTGCAAAACACGGCACGATGCTGGCGGGCAGCGCGGTCAATGAGTTTTAGAAGGGCCTTGACCTGACTAATGTCCTCCCAATTTACCAATGGCCCAAATGGGATATAGGCCATGCTGCCCAAACGGAAGGGCAGGCGACGGTATAAGATTTGTGCGCCAGCAATCAATTTGCCGTTATCTTTATCTAACAGCCCCACTTGTTGGGCTGTCCAGCCGAAACCGGATTTAAAGACTCCCCATGTGCTGAGTTGCAAAAAATGGGCACGAGGGTGGGACGCCACAAACGCATCCCATGTTGCCTGATCCAGTTGAAGGGTTGTAGTGTACATAGTTCACTCGCAAAGATTGAGAAATAAGAAATTAAGCATGGTCGAATCTGCAAGAATTTATGAATTCTGAAAAATTCATGTAAAAAAATTCAAACGAACTTGAACTGTGTGATAATAAAAAAATTAACGTAGCTATCCTTGCACGTAGGAGTTAAGGACATTGGCGACCAATTCCACCGGCTTGATGAAACGTAGCTTTACCGATGGTCAGTATACCATTTCTCATCAGTTAGATTGGCTGCTAAAGGTATCCCTTGAAGGCCCGCTTGGTGAACGCGCAGGCATGGCGCTAGTCGGCTGGCTGACGGATTTTTTCGATTACCAAGAGGATACCTGCTATGTACTGCTGGATGCGAGTAATCTTGGCCCAGTAACTCCCAATATCCTACGCGAATTGGCAGTCTCATTGTACCATCCGCGTATTGGGGGCGTGGGGGTTTTGGGAGGTGTGCAGGGGCAACAGCGATTGGAAGTGCTGTTAGTCATTACCGAGCATAGTGAACAGGTCAAATTTTTTCAAAATTCCGCCGAAGCCGTAACATTTCTCCAAAATCTGCGGCGGGGCAAGCGCGTAGCCGAGCGATAACCCTCAAGTGTTTGGATTAGGCGTAGGAGTAGCGCTGGGCGCACGATAGCGGCGGGGGCCATGTATATCAAAAATCAAACCATCTAATTTCTGCAAACATGTTGGGTCAGTGGTTATCCCTTGAACCAACTTAAATAATTCCATAAATCCATGTGGTTTAACCAAGAAGGCATTACATCCGCCACCAAATGCTTTGTGCATCATGCCCGGCTCGTCGTGCATGGTCGCCATCACAATCCGCGCTTCAGGCAGCAAAGGGCGTAAGGCTGCCAATAGTTCCATCCCCGATTGATCCGGCAGTTGATGATCCAACATAATCAGCTTGATGTTATCCCCCAGTTGCCCCACAATTTCTAAGGCTTTTGAGCCGAGACCCGCGCCTTGCACTTCAAATTTGGCTTGCTGCAAGAGTCGCATCAAAAAATCACGGTTGGCGTGCTCATCGTCAATCACGAGGGCGCAAATACGCGGGGGCGTAGCTGGCTTAGGCTGAGTGGCCGCCGAGGTTTCGGCTTCAGCCTTTGCAATGGGGGGAGGAGTTTCCTCTGCTTTGGGGGCAGAGGAACTATTGGTCTCATCCGGGTTTGTCATCGCTGTGCTCCATCTTTGGGGCCGAAGCAACGGGTTGGGTGCTCGGCGGTACAGGGGCAACTGGAACGACTGTCTCAACGACAGGTTCAGTTGCCGACGATAGGGTAGAGTCTCCGTTGGGTGCGCTCGGCGTTACCACTGTCGGCGGTGCGGCGGGTACAGCCGGAGTTTGTGTCACCGGAACGGATGGTGTAACAGGTGCTGCCGCCGGTGTTGGTGATGTGGTCGCGGCTGTTGGTGCCATTGGTGTTGCTGGTGTCGCTGGCAATGCTGCTGGTGGTGTCACAGGCGCAACGGGAGCGGTTGGTGCTGGAGTCGGCAGTGTAGGTGTAGCTGTTGGCACTGCCGGAGCTACTGGAACGGCTGACGCAGCGGGTGTCGCCGTGCTGCCTGCCACAGCCGGGTGGGTTTTGGGCAGCGTCAGTTGAGACGTAACAGGTTTTTGGACAGCAGCGACAGCGGGTTCGGGTTTGGCTTGAGGCTGCATATTGGAAGGGTCATATTTTGCCAACAGCGTGATGAATTGGCTAATGGGCAGCGGTTTGGGTAAATAATCGTTACAACCCGCTCCCAAGATACGTTCCTCGTCGCCGCGCATGGCGTAGGCAGTAATGGCAATTACGGGACGTTGGTCGCCTCTGGCCCGCATCCGTTTCACAACTTCAATGCCGTCCATTTCGCCTTCGAGTTGAATATCCATGAGGATCAAATGCGCGGTATCGGTCTGTAGTGCATCCAGAGCATCTTTACCGTTGCTGAATGAAACAACATCATGCCCACCGAGACGGGCGATGCGGCGCACCAGTTCAAGATTTACCGCGTTGTCTTCGACGTACATAATCCGCATAATGTCTTACCTTTATTGTGCTGCTTGGGCTGGAGCAGTCTCAACTTCGACCCACTCCGAGTCTGAGCCGGGTGCGAAATAACGGGGGAGAGCGACATAGAAGGTTGAGCCTTTGCCCAACTCACTTTCCACCCAAATGGCTCCATCCATCAAGTTCAAAAGCTGGCGTGAAATTGCCAGACCGAGTCCGGCACCCTGTCGCTGCTGCTTACGGCCACTTTCCCCTTGTTG
Organism: Anaerolineae bacterium; assembly: GCA_019913005.1. GTDB lineage: Bacteria > Chloroflexota > Anaerolineae > Aggregatilineales > J027 > CFX10. The sequence continues at coordinate 121,565 of JAIOHL010000157.1, forward strand.
GAAAGCTTCAAAGATCAAGTCTTGTTGATGTTTGGCGATACCAGCACCAGTATCTGTGACGGCGACAATGACGCGATTAGGTTCAGCTTCAAGCGAAAGGGTAATCGAACCTTCGTCGGTGAACTTGGCCGCATTACTGTATAAATTTAACAAAACTTGACGGAAACGAATAGGGTCGGCCACAACCATGGGTAGTGGGTCGGGGGTACTCCGCAGCAATTTGACAGGCTTGCCGCCGACCAATCCAACCGCAGTTGAAAGCACACCTTTGAAGATTGGCTCCAATTCGACTGGTTGAATTTCGACTTCCAACCGTCCGGCATCAATTTTGCTGAGGTCGAGAATGTCATTGATAATGCTCAAGAGGTGTTTGCCGCTGGTGTAAATCTGATTCATATCTTTGCGATATTCAGGGGGGAGTTCTACCCCTTCATACATCAACGGGAAGTTGAGCATGGTATCGCTAAAACCGATAATTGCGTTGAGTGGTGTTCGCAATTCATGGCTCATATTGGCAAGGAACTGACCACGAAACTGCTTGGCGATTTCCGCTGCTTCACGTGCTCGATCCAAATCGGCATTTAAATGGCGAAGCTGCATAGTAAGACTTTGCTGCTTTAAAAGGCTCTTTTCGACAGCCAATCGGCTTTCATGTAATTTAACGGCGGTTTCGCGTTCCTTGCGGTAACTGCCGAGTGCCCATTCAGCAATGCCGTATAATTCACCACTGGTTTGGGCCGAAATCGCGGCGGTCAACGTCATGAGAATGAGGGCAAATATCACCCCGTTGTTCATCACGAAATCACCGGTTCCGAGGAAGGGGATGCCTATAATCGCGGCAAAACTCAGCGTGAGCATAGCGAAGAGTGCTTGAGCCGACATGAGTGTCCCCGCGATGAAAATGACGAGGATACCCAAGAAAGGCACAAGCGTTTGGGTGTCGTCATTGTCAAACACCATCAAGACGGCGACTGTGAAAATTAGGCCGATAACGTAACTATAGGTGGCCCACTCATATCGCCCTTTCTTGAGGAACTGCGAGGTAAGTCCGCTGCTGACCAAAATAGTGGCGATGGCGACGAAAATACTGGCCGCTGACTCTCCAACCTCTTGGGTGATAACGACTACAATCCAAATAACTGCGAAAGCAAAAGCCAGCGTCGCTTTCCAGAGCAGTGATAAACGCTCGGTGCGAACCTCCTCAACAAATTGACTTTGCGAATACTCTGCAACAGCCGTTTGTTCTGTCGTTTCAGGCGCAGTGATTTCTGGTGATGTTGGCACAGGGGCCACTGCAAGCTCTGTCACTGAAACCTCCTAAACTTGTTTCCTGTCTTCACAGGCCTGTGGAAAAAATCCACTCGCTACATACCAAGATTAACAAAAGATGAGCATAACAAATTCTAGCTGAATTATAGTATGAATTCTACCTTTATTCTTTATGTTTGGGATAAGTTATAGTTTTTTCAGGAATATTTCAGAAATGTCCAAACCGGGAAACAGGGGTATATAATGTGGAAACCCTCACCTATTCATCAATATCTCGTGGTCATTACTGTGGTTATGGCGACGACTGCTGGGTTGCTCCTACTGCGTGACATCTTAACGGTAGCTAATTCTTCGCTGATTTATTTGCTGATTGTTTTGTTGATAGCCATTCGCTCTGGAACGGGGCCATCACTTCTTGCAGCGGTTATTTGTTTTCTATCCTTTAATTTTTTCTTAATAAAGCCCTATTATACGTTCTTGGTTTCAGATAGCCGCGAATTACTGGATTTGGTTGTCTTTCTGTTGGTCGCATTTTTAGGGGGGCAGCTCGCTTCAAATGCTCGTCAACAAGCGGAAAATGCACGCCAGCGGGCTAACGAAAAAGAAATTCTACACAAATTAGCCAGTCTTTTTAATCAACTTTCCACCCGTGAAGGGGTTTATGAGGCGCTGCAAAAAGTGCTGTCCGAAGAACTGCATACCCGCCATGTCCATATGTTGCCCTATGCCACTGGCGTAATGCCGACTGACCAGACAGTATGTTATCTAGTGCTGGGGCAGGAAGAGAAAGTCTACGGAACTTTGTGTGTTGCTTTTAATGAACCCCCAACAGAGAGCCAACTCTCCCTGCTCAATACGAGCGCAATCCAAGCCCGTGTAGCGTTAGAACGCATCGAACTAACCGAAAAACTCAGCCGCACTCAAACCATTGAGGAGGCGGATCGGCTAAAGACAGCCTTGCTTCATGCGGTCTCTCACGATCTTCGTACCCCTATTACGATTATCAAGACCTCTGCCGCCAGTTTGTTAAGCCTGCGCCAGCATCTAGATGGGGAACAACAGAATGAGATGCTGACCGTCATTGAAAATGAGGCCGATCAGCTTGACCGTATGGTAGGGAATTTGCTGGATATGTCGCGTTTGCAGGCCGGTGCTTTATACCTTCATTTGGAACTAAACTCATTGGAAGAGGTCATCGGCGATGTAGTGGCTCGGATGTATCAGCTACATAAAGCCGAACGCATCACGATGAATTTTCCTGATGATATGCCCTTAGCGAAATTTGATTATGGTCTGATGTTGCAGGCAATCACTAATTTGGTTGAAAACGCCCTGCGTTATGAACCTGCCGAATCCAAAATCGAAGTGAATACAAGGGTTGACCACGACCAACAGATTGTATCGGTATCAGTGGTTAATCACGGCCCGACCATTCTGCCAGAGGTCACCCAACATCTTTTCGAGCCGTTTTATCATGGGCCGGGGGGGAATATCGGCTTGGGATTAGCCATTACCAAAGGTATTATTGAGGCGCATCAGGGGCAGATTAGAGTCCAAGATACTCCCGGCGGTGGAGCAACGTTTATGTTTACGCTGGCACTTCCCGCTGATTCAACAGGAGGAATCGTATGAAAATTCTGGTAGTGGATGACGAGCCACAGATTCGTAAATTGCTTAAAACGGGCTTAGGTGGCTATGGCTACGAGGTCATCACGGCGGCCAATGGTCAAGAAGCCCTTATTTTGGCGGCTCAACAAGCGCCTCAGTTGATTATTTTGGATATCTCACTGGGGTCGCCACCAGACGGGGTTGAAGTTTGTCGCAGTCTGCGTGAATGGTCAAAAACACCAATTATTATGCTATCGGTGCGGAATGAAGACAGGGCCAAAGTCACGGCTCTTGATGCAGGGGCGGATGACTACCTGACCAAACCCTTTAACCTTGAGGAATTACGCGCACGGATACAGGCCGTGCTGCGCCGAATGACGGTTGAACCAATCAGCAGCACCAAATCCGAAATTGTGGTGGGTGATTTGCGGATTGAGCTTGCTAAACATCGCGTATTTGTCCAAGAGGAAGAAGTCCATCTTACCCCTAAAGAATATGAACTACTGCGGATGTTAGCGACGCATTCGGGTCGGGTCTTAACACACGAGGCGATTCTCAATCACGTTTGGGGGTCAGAATACAGCGGGATGGATCATTATGTGCGGGTCTTTGTCAATCAACTCCGCAAAAAACTCCGTGAGAACCCCGCACGGAATATTCGTTATATCCTTAATGAACCGGGTATTGGCTATCGGTTTATAGACATCGAATAAATCTTGATAAAAAATTTATACTCCACATCTAGGTCTTGAAATCTTCCTTATTCCGCCCTGCTACCATAGAAGACGTAAATCAACTGAAAGCGGCGGAGTTTTTGATATGAACACCATTACGGTTCAATTACGTGATCGGCAGTGGACACTACAGGCGCTCCATCTGGCCTGTGCAATGGCCCATACTCAACAATCTGATGTTACGTTGGTACGGATGGTGCCTGTTCAACACATGACTTGGGTAGGGACTGATCTGGCGAATGTTCCTATGAGTAGTAACGAGCATCAATTGGTGGATGAACTTGTGGCAACCGCTGAGGATTATGGTGTCAGCCTTTGCATCCAGAATATGCAATATTTTATGCTGGCCGAGGCATTGGTTGAAGTGGCAGCATCGCTGGAGAGTAAGACAGTGTTTGCTACCCTGCCTGCTGCATCTCTTCCGTATTGGCGACGGTTTCAACTATGGAATTTGCAGCGGCAACTCAATCGTCGTAACTGCCAACTTTATACACTTGAGCAATCGGCGACCAGCGTTACTCAGACACCTTCTGTGACAATTCAGCCTTCTAAACACTCGGCCTACAGCTAGGATACCGAGTATCAGGCGAGGCCCAGCAATTCATAAACTTTCACGAGCGCTTGCTGGCCTCGCACTGCCATTTCACCCAGCAAATTGACTTGGATGCGCTTGCCAAGACGGGCCACCATCTGGTCGGACATCAAAATTTGGCCGGGGCGGGCTTGTTCTTGCAGGCGACGGGCCAACAACACTTCTTTACCGGCGACAGTGTAATTCAAGCCGCTCAAAACCCCCATCGTACCAATAACCGCATCCCCAACATGCAGGCCGATTCCAAACCGAATACTATCGGGGCCGAGTTTGTTGTTCTCGATGCGATGCTGCAATTGCAAAGCGGCCTCGACTGCCAAAACCTCGTGTTGGGCTTGCTGTTGAGGGGCATTAAAAAAGATGAGACCGCCATCTCCCGATACACGGTCAATGGTGCCGCCATATTCAGCAGCAACGTCGGTTAGCAGGCTGAAATGGCGGTTAATCAATTCGACCAGTTGACCCGGCTGAACGTGGTCTATCAACATGGGGTAGCCACGTAAATCAACCGCCAAAACACTGACCTCTCCGCGCATCGGTTGAAGTGCCTCCTGAGGATTATCCGTCAGCAGGCGCTCAATCAAATTGGGCGAGATAACCTGTTCCAATGAGACCAATACGGAATTCATCTCTTGGTCTTTAAATTGGGAGAGTTCAGCAAAATTGGCGGCATTTTCAATTGCAATGGCGGCATAGTCGGAAAGGGCACTTAACATGGCCGCATCTTGTTTGCGGAAAGGCTGTGCATTTTCCCGCATATTGCCGACTCCCAACGCGCCAATCACCCGATTTCCCAATGTCAGCGGACTGTAGAGGGCTGCGACAGGGAGGGCTGGATTTTTCTGGCGTAAGGGGGCTAATTCCTGTGGCGTTACCACCAAAGGTTGGCCGTGCTGGATGACATGCCATGCAAAACGATTTTTGCTGGCTTGGTAGACGGCACGAATATTGGATTCGTCAGGTTGTTTGATGGCCCGACAAATGAGTTCCTCGCCTTGAATCAAATGCAGACTACCTTCTTCCGTCCCTGTCACTTCGGTGGCGGCGCGGAGGATGTTGGGTAGTAATTCATCAATACTGGTGAGCGCGGTCACGCTTTTGCCAACATTATAGAGCGCGTTGAGTTCACGAATACGCTGGCTGAGATCAGTATTGGCGGAGATGAGGCGTTCCGTCAGGGCATCTTTTTCTTTGCGTAGGCGTACTTCGCTTAGACTGCGTTCGATGGCGGCGACCATTTCTTCGACGGTATAGGGCTTTTTGACGTAATCACGCACACCCTTGCGGAAAACCTCAATAGCGATTTCCTCGTTGCCATGAAAGGTCATCAAGATAACCGGGATGTCTATGCTTTCCTCGTTAAGGGCGTCCAAAACTTGCATCCCGTTCATTTTGGGCATTTGCAAATCGAGCAGGATTAAGTCGGGACGATGCTGGCGGGCCATCTCCAACCCCTCTAGACCGTTGCGGGCAATCAAGGGGGTAAATTGATTAGGCTTGAGGATATAATCCACAATAAAATCGCGGCTTTCACGCCCATCGTCTACAATTAAAATGACTTCGCCTGCCATTGGTTCTACGCCTCTGTTGATTCGATAATCGCCTGTATTATAGTATATGAAACCCACAGAAATGCCACTAATCCACTGTTAAAAACGGGTTTCAATTTATTGTGGCACTTCAATCTTAACGGGTGCGTTCGCCGTATAGGTCAAATCACTTTCCACCGAAAAGATAGCGTTAATCAGGCTACCTTCGCCAATATCACCGGGAGCATAGCCAAACGATTCCGGGGTTGGGTTGCCCTGAATTACAAACACATATTGCTCGCGTACCCGCCGCGAATTGGTTTGATCCAGCCAGATGGTCAGCGACATGTCTACCCCTTCGTTGACGAATACAGCAATCAATACTTCGGCATCGGCGCGACTGGCAAACGCAGCCCTCATCACTGCCGCCGGGTCCAGTTGAACGATGATCTTATTGAAGGTCTGTCCAGCGAATGGGCCTTCCAAAAATGTTTCGGGCTGTTCAAGGCGAATGTCGGCAATCAAATCACGCAAAGGGGTGTTCTGCACTACGCTGACCCAATCAGTGGTCGTTAAGGGATTAAGCCCCGGCGTTTGCGTCGCACTAGGCACATATTGACGCATATTAATCGCCACCAGTGCTGGAAATTGGTCGGGGTTATCGGTGATGTCCGTCCAACCAGCGGGGGGCATCGCGGGCAAACTTTCCGATCCGCCCGTGCGTAGTGCTTGCACATACAGCCGATTGTTGACATACCGCGCCTCTACCACCAATGTATATTGTTCGGTGGTAGGAGTCCCTGCCGAAAAACTGCTGCGTTCAATCCGTTCCACCGTCATCAGAGCACTGCGGAGGTGGTTCGGTGTGCGGATGTCTCCTTGCACATCGGTAGTAATTAGACTATTCGTGTCCTCTTGACGTTGTGATAAGATGCTGCCATCAGTGGGATTGGTGAGGGTTTCGACAAAGCTGACATTGTTAAAGCTGACCACCCGATAGGTCTGCCAGTTAGATTGGTCAAGGTTCGCCGCGTCTATTTGGGATAACAGGGCGAGTTGACTGGTCGAGAGGGGCGGGGCATCCGAGGTTGGGGTTGCTGCCATCGGGCTTGGTTGGGGCAATGGTTCAGTGGTTGTGGTGGGGGTAGGGGCATCTTGAGCGCGGGTGGAATACGTGCCAGATACCATTAAAGCCAGTACAAACACGATACATAGGCCGATTCCCACTAATCGCCAGAAATTTTTTAGAGGGGGGCGCATCAGTCATTTCCTCCCAAATTATAGTAGCCAAATTTTCTATCCGAGTGTAACACGACTGGGGATAACATGCCGACACCACATATCCTCCTGATTTTTCTTGATGGCATTGGCTTGGGCGACGATGACCCGGCGGTCAATCCGTTTGCGGTGATGAATGCGCCGACGCTGCATAGTTTGGCGGGGGGCAAACGCTGGTTACGCAATACACCGCGCACCGAAACCGAACGGGCCATTTTCATCCCCACCGATGCGCAATTTGGCGTTTCGGGGAGGCCGCAAAGTGCCAGTGGGCAGGCAACCATTTTTACGGGGCGGAATGTGCCAGCGGAGATTGGCGAACACTATGGCCCCAAGCCAAATCCGCCGATTCGGGAAATTTTGCAGCAGGGTAATCTATTTAAGACGCTGGTGGCCCATAACCGCACGGCGGCCCTGATTAACCCCTATCCGCCGGGTTTTTTTAAGGGTATTGAAAGCGGCAAACGCATCCCATCGAGTTATCAGATTGCGGTGATGTCGGCGGGGTTATCCTTATTGACAGAACAGCATTACCATGCGGGGGAAGCCATTGCGCCGGATTGGACGGGCGAGGGCTGGCGCGAATATCTAGGGTATCCTGATGCGCCAGTTTATTCACCGGAGGAGGCGGGGGCGAGGTTGGCGGAACTGGCTTGGCAGCGCGATTTTACGTTTTTTAGCACATGGATTACGGATGAAATTGGGCATCGGGGGCCGTTTGAGGATGCGGTTAAGTTCATGGAGCGGTTTGATAAAGTCATGGAAGGGCTGCTTGGAAAATGGCTTGATGATGCGGGTTTAATCATTATTACGTCCGATCATGGCAATATGGAAGTTCAAGGGGATCGGCGGCACAGCGAAAATCTCGTCCCGACGGTGGTGATTGGCGAAAAACGGCATGAATTCGCGGAGAACTTCACTTCGTTGATGGATATTACGCCGGGGATTTTGCGCGTGTTAGGGATTAGTTAAATTAGAAAATGTGTTCTGTGGAGTAGGCATAAATTCAACCCAGTAGATGCTCTTAAACGGTATGCACTTGTCAAGTGGTGTCATTGAATATGGGAGATAGCCATAATTGACCGTTAACGTCGGCGGATTTTGATACGATGGGGAGTTGCAATGGTCTCAGAAGTTGAGCGTTTGCTGAAGATTATCGCCAATCCTGATATAGAACCGAAAATTCGGGCGGATGCCGGAGATCGTTTAGCCGAATTAGGCGATCCGCGTCCGGGAGTGGGACTGCGACCCGATGGTATCCCCAATATTGATTGGGTGGAAATTCCAGCAGGGGAATTTATTTTTGGGGGCGATGAGAAAGCTATCGATGGATTGCCACGCCAGTATCTCTATTTGGATACCTTCTCCATAGCCCGATACCCGGTGACTTATGCCCAATTTCAGGCATTTGTGGAAGCGGAAGATGGCATTCAAAATGACCAATGGTGGCAGGGCTTGGCGTGGGAACAAAAGAGAGTGGTTGGTTCAGAATGGCCGATTGCCAATCGCCCTTGTGAGAATGTATCTTGGTATCAGGCTATGGCGTTTTGTCGGTGGTTGAGTGCAAAAGTGGGGTATACAGTCAGTTTGCCAACTGAGCAGCAGTGGGAAAAAGCGGCGCGGGGTACGGATGGACGCTTTTATCCTTGGGGGAATGAATATATTAATGGGTATGCCAATGTTAATGAGACTTGGCAGAAGGCCGGCCCCTATTGGCTCCAACAGACAACGGCAGTGGGGATTTATCCACAAGACGCTTCACCCTATGGCGTTATGGATATGGCAGGGAATGTGATCGAATGGACAATGACAGCATGGACGTTAAAGAATATTTACGATGACCGTGATGCTATCCGAGTGTTGCGTGGCGCATCATGGAATGCTTATTATCTCTTTGCACGCTCAGATGCTCGTTTAAAGGATGTAGCATACTACTGGCATGAATTCTTCGGGTTTCGGTTGGTATGTGAACGCATCTAGGAGATTCTTGAATCCTATTTGCATCATTAGTCAGTCAATTATTGGGTATTATTAAGCTGTTCAGATATTGAAAATATTCTGCTCCGATGGAGTGTGTTCGTTTATGACCTCTCAGAAACCGACTCTGTTTATTAGCTACCGCCGCGCCGACCACCCCGATTTTGTCGAACGCATCCGTGATTGGTTTATCGCCAATGGCTATGACGATGCACGGGTGTTTATGGATTTGAGCAACATGCCGTATTTTACGGATTTTGCTGAGTTCATCCGCGAAAAAGTATTGGAATCGGAAGTGGTACTTGTGATTATCGGGCCGCAGTGGTTGGAACACCTGCGCGAACGGGCAGCACGCGATGAAACCGATTATGTGCGATTGGAAATTGCGATTGCGTTGGAACAGGGCAAGCTGGTCGCACCGATTTGTATTAAAGGGGCGAAGATGCCCAATGGGAAAGATTTGCAGGATTTTCCCGATTTGAAACAAATGACCCGCTATCATGCGCCGGAATTGGATTCAGGGCGGCCCTTTTTGAAAAACATTGCGGATATTATCGGGGCGCTGGAAGCTGAATTGGAACGGCGGAATAGCAAGAAGATGATCCCATCCAACCCGAAGAAAATCCAAGTATGGGATGTTCTGCCACAACCCTTTGAATGGTGTGAGATTCCGGCGGGCAAGGTGACGCTGGAGGATGCGAGTTCGGATGGGGGAACGAAAGGCGGCACATTTGAAATTCCAGCATTTTTGATGGCGAAATATCCAATTACTAATGCCCAATATGAGGTATTTCTCGCCTCAAAGGATGGTTATTGGGATGTAAAGTGGTGGAATTACTCGGAAGAGGCGAGACAATGGCGGGCCGAACACAAGACGCCTCGTGAGGTAGGCTTTTCTGGCAATGATTTGCCGCGTACCAATGTCAGTTGGTATGACACGGTGGCCTTTTGCCGCTGGTTAAGCAATCGAACAGGCCAAAAGATTATGCTGCCGACAGAACAACAGTGGCAGCGGGGTGCTCAAGGGGATGATGGGCGTAAGTATCCTTGGGGGAATCAGAAACCAGATAAAACGTTGTGTAATTTTGGTAGCAATGTAGGGCAAACAACACCTGTGACTCAATATCCAAAAGGTATAAGCCCCTTTGGGGTGATGGATATGTCTGGGAATGTTTGGGAGTGGTGTATGACAGAGTGGGGTACAAATTCTGATGACAGAACCGATAAATACCGCTCAGTTCGAGGTGGATCATTCGGTAACTATATTAACTTCCTCTGTTCCTCGTACCGTATTGGAGGACTCCCTGTTAATGAGGTCAACGGTATTGGTCTCCGTTGTGTGCATCTACTTTAGTTCGGGGTATATGTTGTGCCTGTCGAAAATCTTCGGAAGATTGACGAGTTGATGCGACCTGTGCAAGAGCAAGCAGCGCAGATGTCAGAGGAAGAAGTCAACCAAGTGATTGCTGAGGTCAGACGTGAGCGAAAAACCTATTTTACCCCACCCCCAACCCCTCCCCGCAAGCGATGAGGGGCTTCAAGAGGCGGTTTTGAAATAAAAAAGGGCGAATCTGAGACGTCACCCCTACGAAATATGAGATTTCTCCGATTTAGCCCTGACGCATACGCCATGTCCCAGTTGGGCAGGCCGCACCGAGTTCTTTCTCTAGGAAAATATAGGTTGCATTGAAGAACGACCCCACGCGCCATTCACCGGGGCCGGGGACATACGCGCCATTTTGCACCGTACCCCCTGCCAAATATTCGCGGCGGGTGTTGTGTTCAATTTCGGCGGTGAGCGCCCAACCCAAATGGTCGCGTAGTTCGGCGTGTTCGCGCCACAATTTGCCAAAACCCCGAATCGGCTGTTGGACACGGGCCTGCGGATAGACCGAGACAAAGGTCGAAGTGGTGGCGGAGTCGGCAGGTGGCTCCATCGCGGGGTCGAGTTCCGGTTCGCCTTCGGCAAAGGTATCGTCATAACAAACCCACTCGCCCTGCGTTGGGTCAATGGCAATCTTGCCGGGGTCGGCAGTATCTACGCCATAGACCACCCAAATTTTGTGACTCTCGCGGAACCAGAACATGCGCCCACCTTCAAAGACCTGCTCGACCACAATGACCTGCTCGATTTGCGGCGTTGGGAAGATGCTGGGCAGTGAAGTTTCGGTAGCTGTTGGAGTGGCGGTGGGTTGGCTGGCCTGATAGGTCTGCGTGACGGCGATGGCAGGGTCAACCGTTGGCGCATCACCCTGCTGACCCCCTTCAACCTGTTGAGTCGTGACAAGGGTTAACTGGGTGGCTTGGGCATCAATAATCTGCTGTTGGGTTGTCGCGGTGGCGTTGGCGGACTCCAAAATTGCAGCGATGGTTTCGGTTTCATTGATAGTGGGGGCGACAGTTGGCGTGCTGGTGGAGGTGGGTACGCCCGGTACTATCACGAATTCGGTAGGAGGTGGTTCATCCTTATCCCCACACGCAACCAACAATGCGGTGAGCATCAACGCCATCAGCATGATGAAGGGCAGGCGTGCGACCCAATAAGATGAACTCCGAACATTCGACATTGGTACTAATCCTAACTTGTGACAAACATTACAAGCCGATTTTAAAGGGATGTGGGAAGGGCCGCAATAGTACAGAGTGCTGAAATAGGGCGAACGGTGGGTGATTGTGGATTGATAGGTCGAAACTTGAGCCGAGGAATAAAATTCCCTAGCTACGAAAACAATGCCCACTGAAGGGACAGAGAAGGCGGTATGAAGGATTGATGGCTTGGGAAGCAATGAGATTAGATAAGGCGATGCAATTCAGGGGTGGGGTTCTTCGACAACGATGGATTGATAGGTCGAAACTTGGAGGGGGATGTGCTGCCATGTATCCGGCGCAACCCCCATTTTGTCGCAGAGCATACTTAGGAAAGTGGCGGGGTCGGGCACCCGATCCCAGACCTGTGGCAAAAAGGTGGCGCGGTGATCATTTAGCTGCAAGGTAACGCCATCCACGCTGGGGCGTAATTTTGCCATGAGGTCGGCGGGGGTGGTGTACGGCAAAGGCTGCATTGGCGTGAGAATGCTGATCTCAATGTGCAAATGGGACACTTCGTCGGGGGTAACGGGATAGAAGCGCGGGTCATTTAGGGCGGTCTGGCGGGTGGTATAAGCAACTTCCCAGATCAATGGGCTACGGGCGACTAATGTACCCGTGCAGCCGCGCAATTCGCCAGAGTGGGCATAGGTCAACGTAACAAAACAGGCACGTTCGGCTTGGAGGGCGGGTGAAAAATCGTGCAAATTGAGGCTGGGCAAGGCGGCTCCTTGTGTAACCGCCTCAAGCGTTGCACGTGCTGTCGTCAATAACTGGTACTGCTCATCTGAGGTGTAAACGCTATCCATTGGCTTATTCCGGGGGCATTAACCGCCGATAGACCCGATTATAATACAGGAGCGGCTCGTGGGGGGTAGATTGATTTAATGCCGCCGCCACGACTTCCCCTATAACGATATGATGGGTGCTGCCATCGTAGACGGCCCATACTTTGCAATCTAAATAGCCGAGGCCATCGGTCAGCAGGGGGGAGCGGGTAATCACAGTGTGGGTGGGGACACCTGTGAATCGGTCAAGATCGGAAGGAAAATCGGGATCCATCCCCGCAAAACGGACGGAGAGATGGCCCTGTTCGCTGGACAAAATGGAGACCCCAAATGCGCCCGAATCAAGGACGGCTTGGGCGGTTTCGGTAGATTTGGTAAGGCAGACCGACACGAGCAGGGGGTTAAACGACACGGAGGTAAATGAATTAACGGTAATGCCTCGCGCCCGACCTAGTTCGGGTGAATAGGCGGTGACGATGGTAATCCCGGTAAGCCATTGGCGCATGACAGCGCGGAAATCATCAACGGTGACAGTCATACATTTTCCTGTTGGGCAAAAAGTGGCGTGGGTAGCTGGTCAATGCTTTGGGTGTTTTTCGCGCGGCGATAGGTTTCAAGGCCGTCTTCACCTTTGGTATCGGCCCAACGCTGGATGAGATCACGATCCGCGACAAATTCCATCAGAGGCACGCCATGACCACACGAGGTCTGCACGCGGTCAATATCGGCCACGATGATTTGACGGATAGCGGGGAGGCTTGTCCCGAAGTGCGGAATTAGCTCATCCCATTCGAGTGTGCCGGGGATGACGGCGCGGCCTTTGCCATAAAAACGGATGATATTGGGTGGGCCATCAAAGGTGCAGAACATAAAGGTGATGCGGCCATTTTCGAGCAGGTGGGCGGAGGTTTCATTGCCACTACCTGTTAAATCCAGATACCCTACTTTATGGGGCGACAAGACGCGGAAGCAGTCTAATCCTTTGGGAGACAAATTGATGTGACCTTCGCCAGAAAGAGGGGCGGTGGCAACAAAAAAGATATGCTGCTGTTCCACCAATTCGCGCAGATAGGGGGTAATTTCATCATGCACTTTTGCCATGTGACATCCATTCTTTCATTGGATACGGTTGGTGGGAGTGTAACATGGCTGGCGGGTTTGGGGATTAGTGGATTTTGGCTACACCGTTATTCCCGCTGTACTAGCGCCAGACGCGCCGCCAACCCAATCAGAATGCCTCCGGTCATACGCTGACGCCATAGAGTAAAACGGGTGTTATGCAGCAGGCGATCACTAAGGCTACCCACCAAAACGGCCAACACCGATTCATACACCGTATCCAGTGAGGCTAAAATCAAGCCAAGTGCAAGAAATTGGAGGAATACCGGGCCACGCTGGGGGTCCACAAACTGGGGCAGGAAAGCCAGAAAAAACAACGCCACCTTTGGGTTCAAAACGCCAGTGAAAACCGCTTTGGTAAAGGCTTGGGTGGGTTTGGCGTTGGAAGATACTGCTTGGGTATGAGATAAATTTCGGGTACGCAACTCACGGATGCCGAGGTAAATCAGGTAGGCTGCCCCGAGGTATTTCACCGTTTCAAAGGCTAGTGCCGAGGTTGCCAATATTGCGGATAGGCCGAGTGCCGCTGCGATAGAGTGGAAGATTGTGCCGACATTGAGGCCAAACGCCGTCATAATGCCCGATTTCTTCCCATCACTGATGCTGCGCGAAAAAACCAACGCTTGGGCAGGTCCCGGCGCAAGGATGATGGCGATAGCAGCGGCTAGAAACGTCATGAGGGTTGAAGTGTCAAACATTGAGATTCTCCAATAGGCGTAGTATGGTGGCTGTCTTTAGCGGATACAATACACGGAACTTCAAATTAGTATCACAAGGGCAGACGAGTGTTACATCAAAGTTGCAGGTGATGTGGGCAATCCCGCTCAAGATGGAGCAATTACGAGCCTCCCGGGAAGTTTTTAGGTTTTTAATTCAACCACCTTTCGGAATCTGGGATGGCCTATCAGCCGTTCACCAATTTATGCAACGCGAATGCTTGGATTGCTATTCCAATAATAGGAAAAACCATGAAGAAATCTGCAATTATCACAGCAAGCATAGTCCCCACAAGCACAAATTGAGAGCCAATAAAACACCATTTTCCGTAGATGAAGATTTCTTCTTCGGACATTATTCGGCGTGTTTTGAGGGGCATCGCTTTATGAGACATAATTGTCCATCCACCTAATGCTGAAAGTCCTCCCCATAAGGCCAGCAGGATTGTTCCGATGGGATCCATCTAGCTAAATCTCCTTGTGTCCAATGAGCATTAAACCTCGCAATTTGAGCGGGATAAAAAGAAAGCCTACTAAGAGTGTACCCAGTATGGTGGGCTAGAATATGCCACCCCATATCAAACGTCACTGACCATGCGGTGAGGCTATCAAAACCGAGACAATATATCAGACGCTGCACATTTCGACCATCAGCCCACATCGAATAGACTTGCTCAATATAATTACGCACACTTGTATGAATGCTACCCTTAGTAAAGTGTTTCAACATAGCCATTCTCATGCAGGTGATTCTCATAAAAGACGAATTTCGTAAAAATTTAGGAACGTTTGGGTGAAAATTGAATTAAAATAATCAAAGCATACAGAAATCAGACTGTATTCGAAATCATCAAACGAATAGTTGCATAGGATAGTTGCTCACTGTTACCATTTTTCGGAGAACGGGGAGAATGGAAATTCGGTACGGGAGCGACTTTGATGAAGCACATTGCGATTTTTTCAGGAGGGCGCGATTGTCTACGTGGATGTTGGTGGAAGATGAGATAGACATCCGAAACGTTGTGAAAGTGATGTTTCAGGTTTGGGGGCACAAGGTCTTAGAATTTTCGAATGGTAGGGATGCGGTTGCATTCATTGACAGCGTGGATAATGGCACCTTTGGGGGTGATCTCCCGGAGTTTCTGCTCAGTGACATCCGTATGCCGGGACCCAATGGTAATGAGATTGCTCAACGGATGCGGAAGTCTGAAAAGCTGGGCAAAATCCCAATTATCCTAATGACCGCCTTTCAGCTTTCCGAAGGTCAACAAGATGAAATGCGGACAAATGATGGCGTGAATCGGATTATCTTTAAGCCACTGCCAGATTTTGATCGGTTTCATAAGATCATCGTGGAAGTGCTAGAAAAGAAATATGAACCGCCGCAACCTTCATCGTAGCGGAATGAACGATCTCCCGAAAGGAGTGGCTGTTGTCAAACCAGACAACCCCTGACGCTGGTGCTCAAGAACTGCGCGGTTTTATGCGGGTGGTGAGTGATCTTGCCAGCGTGACGGATACATTTTTTAAGCGGTTGTATCTGAACTTGAGCCATCGGCACAAGATTTTGGTTGACCCCGATGCCTTGCGTGGCGCACAGGCCCATCTTCATGCGGTTCAGCAACGGGTCAAAACCCAAAATATCGAATTGGCACGGCTGACCGGGGTTTTAGCGACGCTGGATGAAGGCGTGGTGATGCAAAGCCCGGACGGACGAATTGTGCTGATGAACGAAGCCGCCCGCGATATGATTGGCAGCACGCGCCATTTTTGGGACAGCCCACTCGGTCAGTTGTTCAAAGAGTTGACGTATGAGCGCGACACCACCTTTGCCGGGCAGGTAGAGCCGTTGGGTGATCCACAGCGGGTTCAAGTCAGTGATCGGCTGCTGGGAGTGCGCCTTGCACGGGTGTTTTCCGAGTCGGGTGAACTCCTCGGCACGGTTATGGTTTTGCGTGACGTGACCTCGGATGCCCTTGCCGAACGACTCAAAGATTCATTCGTGACGCAGATGTCCCACGAACTGCGAACGCCCCTGACGGCCATAAAGGGCATGAGCGATGTCATGCTCAATTTGCCAGAAGGCAAACCCCCAAATCGTAAATTTTTGGAGGCGATAGGGCGGAATGTTGCCATAATGGATAGAATGGTGGTCGAACTGCTTGACCTATCCGAAATTGGCGGGGAAAGTTTTGCGGTACGGCGTGAATTGGTGCAACTGCCCAATCAGGTGTTTAATGTGCTGCAAGGACTTGACCAGCGATTGAAAAAAGCGGATTTACAGGTCACGGTGATGGTGACACATCCCGAAAGTGCCTTGATTTTGGGTGATGAAAAACGGCTGCTGTGGGCATTGGGGCATTTGATTGATAACGCAATTAAATATACCCTGCCCGGTGGTGAGATCGTCGTCAAGGTTGGGGCAGTGCGTGATGGGTATGTGTTGGTCAAAGTCGAGGATACGGGTGTTGGGATTTCCCACCGCGATTTACCTCACATTTTTGACCGCTTTTATCGTGGGGAGGCGCGTACTCCCGATGGTAAAGTGATTGATCCACGCGGCTTGGGGCAGGGGTTGTTTGTTGCCAGAGCTGTCACCGAAGCACATGGCGGGACATTAAGTGTTGCCAGTATGCCCGGCCAAGGAACGACCTTTATTATGGCGTTTCCAATTGCAAAGCATGATGAAGCGGCGTAGGTTCTAACCAGTCTCAAACGATGACACTTGCTGAGAACATGGCTAATGGTATGATTTAAGCAAATTTTCCTAAAAATTCATAAGGGGAGTTGTGAACATTGCGAACGTGGATGGTGGTTGAGGACGAACCGGATATTTATGATGTCCTCCTTGCAATGTTTGAATTATGGGGCATTGAGGGCGTTGCATTTGTGGATGGAGCCGAAGCAATCTCATGGATTGATGCGGTAGATCAAGGTCGTGTACATGGCGAACTGCCTGAACTGGCGATTTTGGATATTCGTTTGCCAGAAGCGAGTGGGCCAGAGGTCGGCAGCCGTCTACGCAAAAGCCCGATCCTTAGAAATGTGGCGATTGTGTTGATTACGGCCTATCGTCTGTCGCCAGATGACGAGCGCGAAGCCATTACGCAAGCACAGGCCGATAAACTCATGTATAAGCCCCTGCCTGCCATGCCAGAACTGCGGAAAATCTTGGACGAGGTGGTAAATAAACGTCAGGAGATTGCTGCCAAAGAAAAGGCTGAAGCAGCAGCAGAGGCGAAAGCCGAAATTAAGATTCGGCAAGAAAAGAAAACACCTCCGGCCTAAACTGCCTACATCATGAATTGAGAACGACGTTTGACAACTGAATCCAAAACATCTCTATCCTTCCGATTGTTTCGGCTTGATTTGTGGGTACTGACCTTTACGGCATGGATTACCTTCGGCGTTGCCACCCTACTCAATGGACTGGCTTTAGAGCGGCTGAATGATTTTTTCCCCGGCTATGGCATTGTCAATTTACCCGACAATATGCGCGAGGCCATTTGGTTGGTGCTGGGCATCTGGGCTGGCGGCTATATTGGTGCTTTTGTCTGTGGACTATTGTGGCAAGATCGCCCCGGTTATCATGCCTCAACCGTCTGGAGCGCCGTGTTGGGGTATGAAATCGCCGTCGGGATGCGGATGATGCTCATCGGCTATTTCCCTGATGTTGGACACGAAGCCTTTACCGAAATCCTCGATATTTTTTATTTCAAGGCCCTGCCGACCTATCCGGCCTTTTTTATTATGGTTATGGTGTTAGGTGGATTGATGGTTGGGCTGGCGGTGGTGACGGGGAGTTTCACTTCTAGCGGCGCATTTTCAGATGTGTTGCCAAAGCCCAAAATAGATGGGACAACGGTGGTGGTGGCGGCCCTTCTGCCCATGACGCTGCTGTTTCTGCGTTTGGCAATCTTGAATATCCGCGATATTGATCTCGCCCCCGGTGTCGAAGCGATAGGCGGGCGAACGGCGGGTATTTTGTACATTGATTCGCTGGTGAATCCCTTTGCCAATATGCTGGTGGCGGCGTGGGTCGGTATCCGGTTTGGTCGCAAATATTTGCAGCGATTACAGCCAGACATTATCTATAGTTCGGCGGCTGGCGTGATGATCCACTTGTTGGTGTTGGTCATGATTTATCAAGTGCTGACGATGTATGAACCAGAATTGGGCAAGGGGCACGCTTTACATTTGCTGCTGCCGAATTATCGAAATTGGACGGTGGAGATTTGGCGCTTGAGTATCACCATACCGCGTTATGTGTTTTGGCTGCTGCTGTGGATTGGGCCTGTGATGGCGGCGGCGATGGTCGCCTTTGTTTCACAGGTAGTGCTGCGGAGCCTTTTTGGTAGCTATCCACCCGCCGATACGCCCGTCCGCAATTCGAGCCAACCAACGGCCTAGCCAAAAAAGATTAAATCTGACCAATATTCAGCCCGCTGCACCTCCAGCGGGTATTTTATTTTGTACAGTGGTGATGAATCCGTAAAATTACCAATAGTGCCTCATTTAGTAAGTCGTGCGGCATTAAGAACCCCACCCCC
>JAIOHL010000158.1 GCA_019913005.1 Anaerolineae bacterium
GATTCGATCAATTGGGTGGTTGGGGGAGGGTCGCTGGAAAACGCGGGAAAAAAACTCACGGTGAGGGCCAACGTCAAGACAACAATTCCCAATGCCAGTGTCGCCATCAAGACACGGGTTTTTGACTGTAGGGGCATCATACTGCGATCTTTCCTCACTAGGCTAGGTTACACTTCATGCGATTGTAATGGATTTCACAAGCGCTCGGTAGTGATAATTAGCATAGAATCATTAGAAGGTGTTCCTTTTTTGCAAAATTCATACACTCTTAATGCTCAGGCATGACTCATACCAGATTTGTGTAAAAGGCAACCCCATCCCCAACCTTTCCACGCCTGCGGGGAAGGGCTGCTGAAGGGCGGATTCCCCCTCACCGTGTACGGGCTGAGGGGGCGAGGGGGTCGGGTTGAACCGCCACCGTTCACCCGAATTCCGTATCCGCATACAAATTGGTGATCTTGTGCGCTGACAACCCGCCCATTTCATGCCATACTCAAATCATCCCGTTTCTTTTTCAACATGGTAGATGGTAGACACATGGCACAGGATGGACAGACACAACCCAAGCACGATATGTTTTCGGCGCTGCGGGTCACAAGTTTTCGCAATTTGATCGCCGGACGCCTTGTCGCCCAATTGGGTGAGACGATGGTCAGCGTGGGTATCGGATGGGAATTGTACGAACGCACGGGTGAGGCGTTTGCGTTGGGACTGGTCGGCTTGGTACAGGTCATTCCGGTGATTTTACTGTCCCTGCCGGGGGGTTATGTGGCGGATCGCTACAATCGGCGCAACATCACGGCCTATTCACAATTGGTGCTGGTGCTGTGTGCGCTGGCATTGGCCGCCGTCTCGCTCACCGAGGGGTCGTTGGTGATATTGTACGGCGTCTTGGCGGTGATCGGCGCGGCGCGGGCCTTTAATAACCCGGCGGAATCGGCCCTGACACCGCAGATTGTACCGGAAGAACTCTTTTATAACGCGGGCACATGGGACAGCATGGTTTGGCAGACCTCCGCGATTGTTGGGCCAGCGCTGGCCGGGCTGATTATCGCTGTGACGGGTAGCGCCACCCCGATTTATTTCTTGAACGTCTTGGCCGGGTCGGTCTTAATTGTCACCCTGCTGCTGCTTAAATTGCGACCCCGTACCGCCACCATGTCGCACCAAGAACCGCCGTTGCAAGCCTTACGCGGGGGCTTGCGATTTGTGCGCCATTCCGAAATTGTGCTGGCGGCCATCACATTGGATATGTTCGCGGTGATGCTCGGTGGGGTAACGTTTTTGCTGCCCGTGTTTGCCAAAGACATTTTGGACGTGGGTGCGACGGGTTTGGGCATAATGCGGGCCGCTCCTTCAATTGGGGCGCTTTCAATGGCGGCTTTCCTCGCGCGGCGTCCTCCCCTCAAACGCAGTGGGCCAATTTTGTTGTGGGCGGTGGCGGGATTTGGCGTGGCGACGATTATCTTTGGTGTCTCCAAATTTTTCCCGCTCTCACTGGCGATGTTGGTGGCCCTCGGTGCGTTAGATATGGTCAGCGTGATTGTGCGCCGCACCGTATTGCTGGTCTACATCCCCGACGACATGCGGGGGCGCGTGTTGGCGGTCAACTATACCTTTATCGGCGCGTCGAATGAACTGGGCGGCTTTGAATCGGGGGTCGCGGCGGCCATTCTGGGTACGGTGGGGTCGGTGGTCTTTGGCGGCATCGGCACGCTGGTTGTGGTCGGCCTTGTGGCGAAATTTGCCCCCCACCTGCGCCAATTGGGGGAGATCGCCAAAAAGCACCCCCCGAAGCACGAACCACCCGTTATCCAAGCGGCCTTGCATGAACAAGCGTTGGAGGCCAGCGATTGAATAGAGAATTCGGGTGAAGACTAACCCCATCCCCAACCCTTCCCCTAACAAAGGGAAGGGCTTCAAGGCCGTCTCTACTCCCCTCCCTATGCTTGGTTTAGAGGCCGACAGTTTTAATAAAAGGGACTGTCCGCCGTCGCCTACGAGTGAACTCGCAGGCTATCCTTGAAAACTCTCCTGAAGGAGAC
>JAIOHL010000159.1 GCA_019913005.1 Anaerolineae bacterium
CCTCTCCCAATGCTTTGGGCGAGGGGAGAAACATTGCTAGTCTGAGCTAGGAGCTTGAGGTCGAGTTCGCGGCCTGCGATGGCGGCGAGTTTGAGCAGAGGGTGGTATTCGGCGGGGACACGCGACAGACGGCGCTGGACGATGCGCTGGATGCCCCCCGCGACAACGGTATCCGGCAGTTCCATCTTGCCGACCTTGCTGAGTTCGCCGGCTTCTTCGGCAAGGGCACGGACGATCTCGACCAGAAAATAGACATTGCCCTCGGTTTCGCGCTGCAAAAGGCCGACAATCTGCGGCTTGCGTCCGGCCTCGCCCAACATGGATTCGCTGAGTTGGCGGATGTCCTGTTCGGGCAGGCGGGCGAGTTTCATCAGTTGCAGGGCGGGGAGCAGGGTAGGCAAAACGGGCAAGTCGTCATCGCGGTAGCTACCGACCATTAGCAGCGGGAGGTCGGGGATGGTCAAGAGGCTGTTGATAAGCGCGAGACTTTCCGAGCCAGCCCAATGCAAATCTTCCAAGAGAATGACAACTGTCTGATCTTGCTGCTTAATCATCTGACCGACAATGGCGGTAAGGCGGGCCTGCGCGGTTTCACCCGTCAGCGCGGCGGCAGGGGCCACGGTCTTGCTGAGAAGCAAGTCAATATCGGAAACGACGGCTTTCAATACGCCGGCATCCACTTCATCCAAACGTGCGCCTAAGATTAGACGGCGGAGGGGTTCGCGCCAGACTTGATAGGGGCTGCTGCCTGCGCCGATGGCCTGACCGACGACGACCAACGCCCCATTGACCAATGCACGGATACGCAGTTCGTCCATCAAACGCGATTTACCCACGCCACTTTCCCCACCGATCAAAATGCCGCTACTTTCCCACCCGATGGCTTTTTCGAGACCATGCAGCAGGCTCTTCATTTCAGCATCACGTCCCACCAAGCGGGCGGCCTGCAAGAAACTTTCGCGGATGGCGATGGTTTCCTCCGGCACGGGGACATGGGCGGCGTCACACAGGGCCGGGATGATGCTTTGGGCGTCCTGATAACGTTGGGCCGGGTTACGTGACATCATTTTTTGCACAATGGCCGTCAAAGGGTGCTCGGTAGTGGTGGGCGGGGGCGGCTCGATGACGGGTGGGAAGGGAGATATGTCTGGCGCGGAGTCGGACTCGGCGACCAAATCCAATTCCATGACCTCACGTTTGTCGGCGCGGGTGGTGTCGGGCAGGATGGTAGTGGGTGGGTCGGCGTCGGCTTGGTGGGGGATGAGATGGCGCAGCGGCTCAAAATCCACCGTGCCTTCCTCCAACTGCTGAAAGATAAACAGCGGGTTGCTGAGGTCGTAGGGGTGGCGTCCGACGAGTAATTCATAGGTCATGATGCCAATGGCGTAAAGGTCGCTGGCCTCGGTTAGTTTGCCACGTCCAAATAGTTCGGGGGCCATGTAGGCCAATGTGCCAGCGGGTTGACTTTGGGTGTTGCGGTCTTGGGCAAGGCCAAAATCTAGGAGATGGACATTTTTTTGTACGACCAGCACGTTAGCAGGTTTGAGGTCGCGGTGCAAGATGCCACGCCGATGCAGATAGGCCAATGCTTGGAGGGTTTGGACAATTAGGCGGATGCGTTCCGGCACAGGTTGATGTTGACCCGCCGCCAATAAATCATCAGCATTTGCCAGCAGAGGCATGGTGAAAAATGGCTGACCGAAATCATCAAAGCCGTAATCCAAGACGCTGATGATATGGGGATGACGCAAGGAGGCAAGGGTTTGAAATTCACGGGCAAGGGCCACCCGCCGATCATTGCGTTCGTTGAGGTCGTCTTCGATCTGGTCTGCGGCACGTTGAATGACCTGTTTGAGCGCGACGGTCTGTCCGGTTAGGCGATCTAGGGCACGAAAGACCACGCCCATGCCACCTGCGCCGAGTTCGGTTTCGAGCAGGTAGCGTTTGGCATATAGGCTACGGGTGGGCTGGGTCATGAGTGGTGTGTCTCTTAGATGATTCATCCGGTTTTGGTTGTATGGTATCTTGGCGTCAGTTCAAAAAACCCTCGTGAGCGAAAGATACATACATCAAATCTGGCAAAAAAGTTGATATGCCCTAGCAAAAATGGAGCAGTTTCGGCCCGTGCCCACGCAAAAACCAATTCAATAGGACGGAATGACCCAATTGCTTGTCTTTCGCTTGTTCGCGTTGCTTGACTAAATCCATCAAGGTTTGGGCGGCCTCATAAGCCCCCACTGGTGTCCAGACGGGGTAAGAGCCTTCGGGGAGCATTCCGCTATTTTCTTCTTTGGCTAACTCGGTCATCAAGAATTGCACGGCCCGCACCTTATCCTCGTGGGTCAATTCTTTTAAGGCTGGCAGCATTTCCGCTAAGTTCATCGCTGTTTTCCTTTCTCACCATCTGTCCAATCCCTATTATCCTTGCCGTCCGTGCCAAATTCAACGCCAACAACTGCCGCGTTGAAAGTGGAATTTGGCTAACTCGATAATTCGGCGGGCGGTTGGGTCAACAGATGGCGGATTTTGTCGAGTGTGCCACGTGTATCCATCCGAACCAGTTCATCTAAAATCAGGTTAATCGAGGCCACGACGCCTTCCGAGGTCGTGCGGGCAGTGGCAGCATAGAGCGCCATACTTGCCTGCTGCACCAAATCCGTCCATGCTTCTTCTTCACCGGGTGGAAGCAACAGGGCACGTCCGATCAAGGCAAGGGCCAGTGTGTAGACCGGGGCATGAAGCCGTGAGGAGCGGGCAATCAACTCTTGCGCTTGCGCTTGGGTCAAATTAAAGGCCCAACCCGCCTCGTCGGTACGATCCGTACGGGCCAATACGATACTATAAATCAGGGAGGTGGTGGGGCGATAGAGGGGCATATCGTCGTTGACAAACTGTGACAGGATTTCGTGGGCAGAGTCCAGTCGATCCTCGTGCAGGTCAATGAGGGCCAACGCTCGGCGCGCCGCATTAAGCGCCTCCATCACCTTAATTTCTTCGGCGATGACAATGGCTTGGTGCAGATGGGTTTTGGCGGTGTCAAAGTCCCGCATGTTGAGGGCCAGTTCACCCATATAGACCAAAATGCGGCATTCAAGGTCACGACTGCCGATTTCGCGGCTGCGCGTCAGGCCGTCGGTGTAGGTGGTGGCGGCGTAATCATATTTGCCCATGTCGGCATAGGTCAGGCCCAGTTCACACAATGAGCGGGCAAGGGTATAGCGATTGCCGACGACCCGTGCGATAAAGGTCGCCTGACCAAAATAATCTACCGATTGGCCCAGATCACCCTGTCGCGCCACGATAAACCCCAGACCGCCGAGCGCTTGGCTTTCGATATTTTGGTCGCCGATTTCGCGGCTGAGGGCAAGGGCTTGATCGAGATTATTTTGGGCCGCCTCCATATCCCCTTCGGCAACCAGAAGCTGGGCGAGTTGGGTATAGGCCACCGACAGCACACTGCGGTCTTTGACCTGATTGCCAATGCGCAAAGCGACCTCGACACATTCCCGCGCATCGGCAAGGCGTCCGAGGGTGGTGTAGGCGTCGGCCATATTTGCGGAAATGACCCCATGCTGGCGGATGTCGCCGATTTCACGGGCGTTGTCGGCGGCTTTTTCATAATAGGTCAGGGCTTGGATGATCTGGCCGTGCTGCTGATAGGCCAGCGCGAGCGCACTGAGTACCCGGCCCTCACCTGCACGATCACCGATTTGGCGATAAATCCCCAAAGCCTCCTGCAAATGCTGGATGCCTGTCATGGCGACATGAATTTTAAGATTGCCCAAACCCGTCAGTGCGTTGGCAATGCTCTGGCGATCCCCACATTGGCGGGCTAGCGCAAGGCTTTCTTCAAAGAGATGTTCGGCTTGGGTGGGGTTGCTGAGGCGGCGATGGGCATTGCCGAGACGGGATTTTAGTTTGGCACGCTGAAGGGTGGTTTCGGGCGTATCGGTCTGAGGCAGAAGTTCAAGGGCACGCTGGAAATAGGGGATGGCTTCGCGGAAGGAACTGGCTTCATGGGCCAATTCACCAGCGATAGCCGCGTAATAGCCTTCTTTTTCGGTGTTGCCCGCGATACGCCAATGATAGGCCAGCGAAGGGGCGTTATCGGCGGCGTTGGGATAGACCGATTCGAGTGCCTCGGCAATCATGCGGTGCAGTTCGGGGCGCTGTTGGTCGGTGACACTTTCCAATACCCCTTCGCGCAATTTGTCGTGGGCAAAGCGCCATTTGCCTTCGCTGACTTCAATGACCGAGGCGTTGGCGACCTCACCCAAAAATCCGTCCACATCCTGACCTTGCGCCAGATGCTGCAACACGGCGGGGTCTACTTGGCGGCCTGCGACGGCGGCCAGTTTCAGCAAGGGACGCGCTTCTTGGGAAACCCGCTCCAAGTGCCGTTGAATCACCTTGCGGATGCCCCCGGCAAAAACTCGTTCGGGCAGGGTGCGATAGCCGATGTCGTCCAATTGACCGGCTTCTTCGGCCAAGACGCTGACGACTTCGATCAGGAAAAAGACGTTGCCTTCGGTTTCGCGCTGCAATAAATCAATGACCTGCGGTTTGCGGCCCGTATCGCCTAACATGGAGGCCGAAAGACGTTCCACCGCGTCGGGGGTCAGACGGCCCAAAGTCAATTGCAGCATGTCAGAATGTTCTTGAGCCAGATGCGGCTTATCATCATCGCGGAAACTTGCCAACAGCAGCAGCGGCACATCGGCCACCAATGGACGCACCTGCTTAAGCAAATTCAGGCTTTCCTGCCCGGCCCAATGCAAGTCCTCCAACATCAGCACCGTCGGTGTCATGAGTTTATGAAATTGGCTGCTGAAAAAATCGAGCAGGCGGGTTTGGAAGGTCGCTCTGGAAACGCTGGGGGGGTCGGGAATGGTGCGGCCCAACATCTGTTCAATTTCCGGCACGAGGGGTTTTAATCCGGCGGCGGTGGCGTCGTCAAGGTCAGCCATCAAGACCAAGCGGCGGACGGGTTCGCGCCACATCTGATAGGGCACACCGCCTTCACTGACGGCCTGACCACGCAGCACTAATGCACCTTGTACCAATGCGCGGGTACGGATTTCATTCAAGAGGCGGGATTTGCCGACCCCACTTTCGCCGCCGATTAACCACGCGCTGCCTTCACCATGTAGGGCGTTTTGGAGGGCCTGCTCCATCACCTGCATTTCGCGGTCACGCCCGACAAAAGTGGCGGCATGGAGATAACTTTCGCGGATAGCCCCCGAATCTTTGGGTACAGGTTGACCGATGGCGTTACACAGGACGATAATGGCTTCGCGGGCATTGGGATAACGCTGTTCGGGTTCTTTGGCAAGCAGTCGCCCCAGAATATAGAACAGTTGATGTTCGGGGCGCTGGATGACCTGCTGGGGAAGGGCGATGGTCGAACGTTTGGCGTCGTCACCAAGATTTTCCGGCAGAGCGAGCTTGGTGGTGCGATAGGCCGGATCGGGATCGGTTTCCATCTCCGGGTCGGGTTCAAGATCGGCGGTGGGAAACGCAACATCTGTATCGGGGAGTTTTAGATCATCCTCGGTTAGCTCGTGCCGATAGCGCGGAATGTCGCTGTCTATGGGGAGATCGAGCAGGGGCGTTAGGTCGGCTTCGGTGCCCAAAATATCCTTAAATAGCCGCATCATGTTGCCCGTGTCGTAGGGATGACGCCCCACCAGTAATTCATAACCAATCATGCCGAGGGCATAGAGGTCGGCGGCTTCGGTGGGGGGCTTGCTGCGGAGGATTTCCGGGGCCATATACGCCAGCGTGCCTGCAATCGAACCGCCCTGTTCACGTTTGGCGGACAGGCCAAAATCCAATAATTTGACCACGCCATCGGCAACCAGCACATTGGCGGGTTTAAGGTCACGATGGAGAATGCCGCGCCGATGGAGATAGGCCAGCGCTTGCAACATCTGTACCAACAGCATGACTTTTTCGCTGACAGAACGACCCAGACCCGCCTCCAAGATATTTCGCGGATTTTCCAGCAGGTTCATGGTGAAGTAGGGCTGGCCCAATTCATCAAAGCCGTAATCCAAGACACTGATGATATTGGGGTGACGGAGGGAGGCCAACGTTTGGAATTCTTGGGTGAGAGCCAGACGCAAATCTATGCCATCGTGCATGGAGCGGAACTCAAGTTGGGTGGTGGGGGCCATTACGCGCTTGAGGGCGACCTGTTTGCTCGTGAGGGGGTCGGTGGCACGATAGACCGCGCCCATGCCCCCCGCGCCGAGTTGCTCATGCAGGATATAGCGTTTGGCAAAAAGTCCCTGTGTGGGTGAAGACATGACAACAGCTTTCAGTTATATAATTCGCGTGACCCGATGTTTAGGTCGTTGTCGGTAATAAGAATGGGTTTAAAACAAGTCAATTATTTTATTCGCTATTTTCGCTTATACCAGTCCGCCGTGCAATGTGAGTTGAAATCGGGATTGAAATTAAAGGGGTTGGAGCAAAAGCGGGCCAACCGGAGCCTTTTCGGGTAGACTGACCCTGCGTTTTTATGAGCTTCAGCACGGCGGTTTAGCCTGTCATGCGTTCGCGCACATGAAGCATATCGCGGCGGCTCACCGGGCGCACTTGAGCAGCTTCGACGGTCACAATGTCCAATGTGCGACCATCCAGCGCGAAAATCTCAAGCTCATAGGCTTCACCATCGCTGTAAATGTGGATCACAATGCCAACATCACCCGCTTTGAGATCATATTCGGGAAGATCAGTTGTGAGTACCACTTGCTCATGTTCTTTAATCATGCGTCTTCTCCTTCCAGCGGATAGGCGGTCACTAGGCGAGGCGCATCTTTCCCGGCATCAACAATCCATACAGAGCGCACCCAGGGCGCACGACCATCTGGCGTTTGCATATCCCCTTCTATTATATACTTTACTCCGTGCCTTGTTTCAGATGAGCGTTTGACCTCATGTGTTGACGCATGTTGAATCAGCGCTTCTCTAAGGATTTGCCAGCCGTCAAGTGTAAAGCCAAACGCCATGAAAAATGCCGATTTCCCGCCTGAGTTTTCCTCAGAAAGCAGGTAAGCAGTGATTTTAGCTTCCTCCACTAAGGCGTTTTCAATATTTGGCAGTTTCATTCTGAGATCATCCACATTATTTAAATCATAGCGGATTCGGGTAATCCATCGCTGCTCGACCCCAC
>JAIOHL010000160.1 GCA_019913005.1 Anaerolineae bacterium
GACGATGCCTTTATCTTCAACCAAATCTATCTACTCCCCTCGCTCAAAGCATTGGGAGAGGGGTTGGGGGTGAGGGTCATTACGACAACAAACTCCCCACCTGATACACCAGCACCGCGCCAATCCATGCCACCACGAGCGTATACCCCACTTGTGCCAGCATCCAGCGCGTGCCAAATTCTTGCCGCATCGCCCCCACCGTGCCCATACACGGAATGTAGAGCAGCACAAACACATTAAACGCCAATGCCGTCAGCGGCGTAAAATCATCCCGGAGGCCATTTTTCAGCGCCGAATCATCATCGCCTGCGTCGGGAGTCTCCACCAACGTCAAGGTCGGCATATCCACCCCCGGCAGCATATTGAGCGCCCCCGGCAGGATATTGACCGCCGCTTGAATGGTCAGCAGTGCCGCATCCCCAAAGCCACTCGCCATCGTTTCGGCATCCTCACCCGCGCTGGGGTCTGCTTCAGCAGTATCGGCCTGCCCATACGACTGACCTAACGTGGCAATGACCACTTCCTTCGCCACAAACCCCGTCATCAGCGCCCCACTCGCCTGCCATGTATCAAATCCGGCGGGTGCAAATAAATAGGCGGTAGCGTGATTCACCTCGCCAAACACGCTGTCATGCGGCGGGGTATCGCCAAAGTTCGCGCCCCGCAGTGGAATCGCCAACAGCAACCAGATGAACACAGACGCAGCAAAAATGACTGTCCCGGCATTTTTCAAAAACGCGACCAACCGGGTGCGAACGTCTAGGCTAATCGTTCTTAGGCGCGGCAGGCGATACGGTGGCAGTTCAATCACAAACGGCTGCGGATGTTGGGCACGCATCACCACTTTCGTCAGCAGCAGGCTGGTCAAGATAGCCACGCCGATTCCGACGAGATACATGGCGAAGATAAATCCGCCTGCGTCTTTTCCAAAAAACAGACTGCCAAACAGCACATACACGGGTAATCGCGCCCCGCAACTCATAAACGTCGTCAGGAAGGCGGTAATCTTACGTTCGCGTGGATTATCCAGAATACGTGTGGCATACACGGCGGGTACACTGCACCCAAACCCGACCAGCAGTGGCAGGAAACTTTTGCCATGTAGCCCAAACAGCCGCATCGTCCTGTCCATCACAAACGCCGCCCGCGCCA
Source organism: Anaerolineae bacterium (assembly GCA_019913005.1). Taxonomy (GTDB): domain Bacteria; phylum Chloroflexota; class Anaerolineae; order Aggregatilineales; family J027; genus CFX10. The sequence goes on from JAIOHL010000160.1 coordinate 1,153, forward strand.
TATAGCCCGTGTCTTCGAGGATGGCAATCGCCAAGAATAGACACGCCAGCACGGGTACAAACGTCAGCACACTGCCCACCCCGGCGATCATCCCATCCGCGACCAGTGAATTAAGCCAGACATAATCCAGCCCCACCGCCTCAAGCAAATCAAGACTCCAACGCGAAATCGGCCCGCTAAAGGTGGCATCAATCCAATCCACGTAGGGCGCACTGACATTGGCGGTAAATTGGAACACCAGCCACATCAGCAGCAGAAAAATCGGGATGCCTAGAATCGGGTGGGCCAACACACGGTCAACCTTGTCCGAGCGCGTCACGCTATTGCCCTCGGCCCGTGTCACACTTTCGCGCACCCACCCCGCGATTTGGGCATAGCGCCGATCCGCAATTAAAATGTCGGGGTCATCACCCTCCGCCGCCCGAATTTGCGCCGCGATTTCATCCACCTGCCCTATCAAATCTGTCGAGGCCATTTGTCGAATATCGGCGTCACCTTCGAGCAGCTTAATCGCAACCCACCGCGCCGGATACGCCGCCAATTCTGCTTCATGCGCCAATTGAGGGGTTAGATTTTGCAGGGCATTTTCAATCGCGGGGCTAAATTGGGTTTCAAAGGCCGTATGAGATTGTTGGGCTTCGCGCAAGGCATGGCGCAATTTTTCAATCCCAACCGTTTGTGTTCCAATCGTTAGGATGACGGGTACACCGCCCAACTGCTGGGATAAACGTGCTGTGTCAATCTTGATGCCCCGTCGTTGTGCCACATCCACCATATTGAGGGTGACGACCAGCGGAGCGCCCATTTCGAGCAGTTGCAGCACCAAATAGAGGTTGCGTTCAAGGTTCGACGCATCCACCACCGCCACAATCGTGTCCGGCTGCTGCTCAAGGATAAAATTGCGGGTGATAATTTCTTCAGTGGAATAAGCATTGAGGCTGTACGTACCGGGCAAATCTACCAGCGTGGCGATACCCCCGCCGATTTCAAACTGCCCTTCTTTGCGCTCAATCGTCTTGCCGGGCCAATTGCCGACGTGCTGTCGGGCGCCTGTCAGTTGATTAAAAAGTGTGCTTTTGCCGACATTGGGATTGCCAGCCAGTCCAATCAAGCGGCTCACAGGCGTTCGACCCAAATCTCACTCGCCAGATCACGCCCCACCCCCAAACGGGCATCTTCGCGCAGGGCCAAAATCAAGGGGGCATAGCGGCTCGATTGCACCACACGCACCATCATGCCGGAGGTCAATCCTAGATCCGCCAGACGTTTGCGAATACGCCCTTTGCCGCCAATCGTCAACACCCGCACCAGTTCACCGGGTCGGGCCATACACAATGGAAACGCTTGGCCGAGGCGAAGTCGCGCTGCTTCGGGGTCGCCATGACATAAAGCCGCATGATCGCAGTTGATTTCAAATTGGGGACAGGGTTCTTTGGGCACGTAATGGATTCCTCCTCGTATATCCTTACTATACTGAATGCCGCACTGCCTCTCAATGACAAAACGCTTGGATTTTTATGACGGTTATTCAGTTTTTTCTTAAACCCCGGTTAACTTCTCGAACTAATCCCAGTTAACCTTAGTAAAAGTGTCAAACGTTGAAAGTTTTTTCAATTCATGTTGAAAGTTTTTTCAATACATACACAAGGGAGAACAACATGGACATATTGATTATCGGTGGGTCGAACTTTGTGGGCTATCACGCCTCGGATGCGGCTTTACAGCGCGGTCATAAGCTGACCCTGTTTAATCGTGGCAAAAGCAACCCCGATGTTTTTCCCCAAGCCGAACACCTGACAGGGGATCGAGACGGCGACCTTGCCCCCTTAAAAGGCCGCCAATGGGACGCGGTGATTGATACCTGTGGTTATTTGCCCCGTGTCGTCCGCAGATCCGCGGAACTGCTCAAAGATGCGGTGGGCCATTATCATTTTGTCTCAACGGTCTCGGTCTATCCTGAATCCGAATATGGCAGAGACTATCTGGATGAAAACAGCCCGCTCGCCACCATTGACGACCCCACCACTGAGGAAATCACCGGGGAGAGTTATGGAGCACTCAAAGTGCTATGTGAAAATGTGGTGCAGGAGCTATACCCCGGCAAATTCAGCGTTGCCCGCCCCGGCCTGATTGTCGGCCCGCGTGACCACACAGATCGCTTCACCTATTGGCCCAAACGAGTCGCAAAAGGTGGGCAAATTCTCGCTCCCGGCAACCCCGACACCGCCTTTCAGGTCATTGATGGCCGCGACCTTGCCAATTTCATCCTGACGCTGGTCGAAAACAACACCAATGGGGTCTTTAACGCCGTCGGGCCGGGGGAGCCGACCACTTGGGGCAGCATGTTAGCGACCTGCCAAGCCGTAACGGGCAGCGATTCCGAATTAGTCTGGGTGGGCGAAGAATTTTTGCTGGAAAATAATGTCACCCCTTGGATGGAACTGCCATTATGGTTGCCTGTCGCGTTGAGTGGCATGAGCCGCGTTCGCCTCGACCATGCCCGCGCCGCCGGATTGACCCATCGCCCCCTTGCCGAAAC
>JAIOHL010000161.1 GCA_019913005.1 Anaerolineae bacterium
CTTGGATGGACAAGTTTCGGGCTTTGTTACTACGTTTTGATCGTTTGGATACGGCCTTTTTAGGTGCTTATCATCTCGCTTTTGCCTTGATTAATCTGCGCCACACCTTTGCTCAACCCAATAAGTTTAAATGAGTTCGAAAGGACTTTGGTCAGTAGCTTTTCTAGGGCCTCCACTGTATTCACAGGTGCATCGCACACAAAATTCTGGCACACATAAGCCGTAGGCAATCCATTTCGGCGGGTACGGTGGGCCAGCAGAGTAGGTATGGCTTCCTCGCCTTGATCGGTCTCGGATAAGGCCGTAACGACAGTGGGGCGATAAGGTTTTTGTACGGTATCCAACAACTCACCGGTCTGACTTTCAGCCTGATTCCCAATAATTGCCACTTCAATCGGGCGGCAAACCAGTAAATTTAATGCGCTCAACGCTGTCCCAAAGGCACTAGGATACTCCCGCATCGCAGCAGTAATTTGATTCAGAACACTAAGAGCAGCATCTTCATAGGCGACCTTCCCCGTATAGGCTGCCAATTTGATCAAAGTGTAGGTCATCAGATTCGATCCAGCAGGGGTAGCGTTGTCCTGCATATTGCGTGGCCGAGCGATTAATGTTTCATGGTCGTCGCTGGTATCAAAAAATCCGCCATCAGGGTCGGCGAAATGTGCTAAGACATGGTCTGCCAAGCGTTCAGCCTGCTCAAACCAATATGGGTCAAAGGTAGTCTGATATAACTCAATCAGCCCCTCTATAACACAGGCATAATCCTCCAAATAACCATTCAGTTTGCTTTGGCCCGACCCATCTGCCATCCGTTTATGGGTACGATACAATCGCCCATCATCCATGCTTAACTCGGTTAGCAAAAATTGAGCATTCTGTTCCGCGATTTGCCGATAGCGCTTATCGTCCAACACCCGGGCCGTCTCAGCAAAAGCTGCCAGCATCATGCCATTCCATGCCGCCAGCATTTTTTCATCCCGCCCCGGTTTGATTCGTTCCTCACGGGCTGCGAATAAGATTTCTCTGGCCTGTTGCACTGCCTGTCGCAATTCGTCAACATCCATCCCTCCACTCGCCGCCGCGACATCTTCCAGCCGATGGGGGATATTCAAAATATTGCGCCCTTCAAAATTGCCCCGCTGTGTCACATTGAAATAGGCCAACACTGGCCCAAGTTGTTCTGGTGACAACACCCCCTGTAACAATTCCTGTGCTTCAACCGCCGACCAAATAAAAAATCGGCCTTCTTCACCTTCGGAATCGGCATCTTGTGTACTATAAAACCCACCAGTGGGATCAAGCATTTCACGTTCGACATAATCCAGAATTTCGCGGGTGATCTGAGCAAAAAACTCATCCCCTGTGACCTGATAGGCATGTAAATACACTCGTGCGAGTTGGGCATTGTCATAGAGCATTTTTTCAAAATGGGGCACCAGCCATTTTTCATCCACACTGTAGCGATGAAAACCCCCTCCTAATTGGTCATACATGCCGCCATGTGCCATCTTGCGCAGCGTAAACAAAACTACCCTTAGAATTTCTTCATCAGCGGAATGGGCATGATATTGCAGCAAGTAGTCCAATGTCATCGGCTGTGGGAATTTTGGCTGACCGCGATGCAAGCCCCCATAAATCGGGTCAGCTTGGGCAATCAGTTTTTGGGCAGCATGGGTAAGCAAATTTGTATCAGGCTCAATGCCGCCTTGTTCTTTGGGCAGCGCGAATCCGACCCGCTGCAATGAATGGGTGACTTCGTTCGCTGCATCCTCCAACTGCCCCCGCCGATTTTGGTATGCTTCTGACGCCGCCAATAAAACCTGACGAAAACTGGGCATCCCATAACGTGGCTCCGGTGGAAAATAGGTCCCTGCATGAAAAGGCCGTCCATCCGGCGTCATAAACACCGTCATCGGCCACCCGCCATGTCCCCCTGTGAACATCAAGGTCGCCTGCATATAAATGTCATCCACATCGGGGCGTTCTTCCCGATCCACCTTGATGTTGACAAAGAGCCGATTCATCATACCTGCCGTTTCTTCATCCTCAAAACTTTCATGTTCCATGACATGACACCAGTGGCAGGCGGAATAGCCAATGCTCAATAAAATCGGTTTGTCTTCGGCTCGTGCAGTAGCAAAGGCGTCTTCACCCCATGCGTACCAATCCACTGGGTTATCAGCATGTTGTAACAAATAGGGGCTGGTTTCATATTGCAGGCGATTCATCCCACATCCTTTTTTAGAATTTTGCAAACGCTCATTGATTTTATTCGGTCAGGCAATCGGCGTCAAAAGAAGAATTGTCGAGAGCGCCTACTTAAACGATAATAGTAAAATACATTCTCGCTGTTGGGCGGATTGGAACCAAAGGAGTGCTATTAATGCCGACCCCTTTTGATAAACGAATATTTTGGATTCATTGGAGTGGCAGTGCTGTTGGCGAAAATACCATTGAAGAGCTAGTCGAAACCGTCAAGCAGTTCAGTCCCAATGTGGCGGGCATCGCCATCAAAACCAGCGATGGGGAAGATTGGCAGGCACGATATGATGACAAAGCCGCTATGGAAATCAAAGGCCCAGATGATATTTTAAAATGGACAAAGGCCCTTGCGCGGCGAGGTCTGCAAACCTATCTATGGCATGTGGTACGTGGGCGCAATGTTCAAGGCGAGATCAACGTCGTGACGGCGGCCTGTCGTGTGCCGGGGGTGCGGGCGATGATTTTGGACGTGGAAGATGGGGCACTCTATTTCGGCGGGCAATCAGCAGCGACGGCGCGGGCGTTGGCTTCTGGTATCAAAGCGGGGGCGCCTCCCGGTTTCCATCTCGCCCTCAATTTTGATGCACGTGGCAATCACCCGGCTAATATCCATATCAATGAATGGCTGCCCAATGTCCAAAGCCTCCATCCAATGGTCTATCATTGGCACTTTAGTGAAGGCACACGCGGCCCAACCACCTATATTGAAGAGGCCATGCGGGTCTGCAAGCAGTGGAATATGCCCGTTGTGCCCATGCTCCAAGCCTATCCTGATCCCAGCAGTGGTACCCGCGTCCCCGAAGATGATGTATTGACGGCTGGAATCTACTCATTTCAAAAAGGGGCAACAGGGATTAGTTATTTTAGGTTGGGCACGGCAGGTACAGCCGAATTTCGTGCCGTCAGCAAAATCAATCCCAATAATATCCCGCCGGATGGCCTGCCGCCCGATACCCAAAAGCGTGTATTCCAAGTGGTTACGCCTGCCCTCAATGTTCGCACCGAACCCAGCACCGAGGCAAAAACATTGCTTCCATCTGAGCAACTTCGCATGGGCGAACGGGTGGAAGCGATTGCCACGTCACGCACTGAACGGGTAGGGTTTGTGTGGTGGCAGCACCGCACAGGCTGGTCAGCCGAACGCAATTTATCCACCGGAGAAGTCTTGATGGCGGATATCAATCAAGGGCTACCCGCCCCCGCCTTTGTTTTCCAGCGCCTGCCACTCGATCTAAATACGATGAGATGGTTCTATTATTATGGCAACACAGTCTTTGCATTTCTCTACGGGCGGGCTAACAACTACCCCGGCTATAGTCAGGGCTTGCACGGCGGTCTTGATTTTGGACATCCCGGCGGCGCTCCGGTCTATGCGGGCGTTAACGGTATTTTTGATTACAGTGGCAGCGAACGTGCTTTTGGCCCCAACCGGGTGGACGTGATTGTTGGCAACCATTTAATCATCTATGGGCACGTCGCCAACCCGATTAGACTTGCTCGTGGCACGCCTGTTACCCCAGATACCATTGTCGGCTATATTGACAATGGAGCTAAACACCTACACCTCGAAATCCGCTATGACAAGTCCAATCAGAATTTGATTCTAAATCCACTGACCTATATGACAAATCAGATGTTTAATGAACTGAACACAAAATTCCCACCCGTCGGTGATTATTCCTTCTATCGCAGTTCACGCTGGGAACGTTGGTTAACGCCATTCGATCAACCCACCATTGTGCGTGGTGGGCCAGTGATTGGGCCAACGGCATAAAGGGTTCTATCATGAGAAAGTGTCTTTGTTTTGTCCTAGTTATTTGCATGATGATGTTGGAGGGCACAGTTCCCTCCACACAGGCTCAAGATGGCCCGTTGCCGCCGCTGACCCAAATGATCACTCTACAAAGTGATGTCGGCAAAATGACCATGCAGTTTCCATTTGGCTGGCGTTCTGGCAACCCTTATGAGATAGAGGAAACCTATATTGAGGTAGATAACGGCACGGCGACTGCCCCTGCGACAGCCGTAATTGAGGCGATTATCGCGTCATTCGATTCCTTGCCATTTGAATTCGACACCCGCACTGACAACCCCGCCGAGGCCTACTTTTCCGCCTTTAGTCGTCAGCGTCTCCAAGATCGTTATGGGGTCTATGGTCGAGTCATCCCAGCGCGGTTTGGCCCAAGCCTTGACCCTTATAACGGCGCGATGATGATGACGCTTGAACGACCCGGTAGTAGCCCATACCTGTACGATGAGCGTGTCATCGGCCTTGGCGTAGGGATTGCCGTCGCCGAGAACACCTTATTAATCCTGTCGTTCCAAAGCCGCGTAGAAGATTTTGAGGGCTGGCGTAATACATGGATCGCTATGTTGGATACCCTTACGTGGAATGATATTCCATTGTTGAATACGACCAGCCTCGAACGTACCACTAATCTTGAAGACTCCATTACAATGGAGGGCCTCTATAGCACACTATTTCCCGACAACGCTGCTGGCAATGTCTCTACGTTAGCTGTGCCCATTGTCATCACGACGCCAAACCACAGCCTTAGCTTGTTTCCACCGAATGGCTGGCAGCACACAACTGATGATGGGATTTCCAACCCAATCGTCTTAAGCCCCATCGAATCACCAACTACTTTCGCAGCCATTCGCTGGATTCGAGCCGGAACAGGGTATGGCGGGTTGGTCATCCATGATGAATCGCTGGCAGCGGCCCGTCTGTTGATGGGTTCAGCGTTGGTTCAAGAAATTACAGTCAACCTACGGGGTGGCGTCACGCAAGCCACCACTTTTGACTGGGGTGGGTATGCTGCCGCAGCCGTCGCTTATCAATTTACTAGCAGCGTACCCAATATTCGCTACCTCATCGCACTACCAGCAGATGGCTTTCTCGAAATTACCTTACAGGCTTTACCTACGGAATGGGTACAAGTAGGCATCGCTTTCGACGGTTTACTCACCAGTTTAACCCTTGATGGTGTATTATTGGACTCGGAGGCGGCTCGTGAAGTCCGCCGAGAATTAAGTGTTCAATGAGGTCAATTCAAGTTGTCTGTAATGCTTTGTCCACACTGCGGCGCCAACCGCGAGGGCATGAATGACCAGCAACCGTGCTGGCGCTGCAAAAAACTACCCTATTCGACTGTTGCCCAACCCGCCCATTCAGCAGCCGGATACCCCCAATATCCGACTGCGACTGCTTCACTCTACCCGTCCTATGCCAATCTGCCAAAAGAGCAGCGGCGCAGCAGTTCTTGTCTTGTGATTGGCGGGGTTGCGCTGGCGATGGCTTTACTGATGGGAGTCGTCGCCTTTTTGGTGATGACCCTGTTCAATAATGACGACAACACTCCGGCCACTCCCGATGGGGTAGCAGTTGTCGAATCTAACGAAACCCTACCTGCCCTGCCGCAAGTCGGCACCCCACTGCCAACTAATACCACTTTCTCTAATGGTGGTGAAGCGGGTGGTGTTATTCCACCTGCCGCGAGTCTACAAGTCGCCATCGGCCCACTTGCC
>JAIOHL010000162.1 GCA_019913005.1 Anaerolineae bacterium
GGTCAGCCCATTACCCAAGTTGTCACCATCCCTGTCGTTGAAAACGTGGTGATTATTTTCAGTGTCGAAAATAATGCCGGGGGACGCCCTGTTCCCTACACGATTGAATTGGGACGGCTTGAAGTTCCGACACTGACCTATGGCGAGGCAGTAACTAGTACCTATACGCCTGAGAATAATCCGGCTTTCCCCTATACCTACTATGATTTTGTGGGTCAGCGCGGCGACATTGTAGACATATCGGTGGCGGGGGATGGCATGGATGCTGTTATGCGATTGAGCCGTGTAGGGGAGAGCGGAGAACTAACAGTTGATGACGACAGCGGCGCGGTTTATAACCCTGAAATTTTGGGTTTCCAGTTACCTGCCGATGGCACCTATCGTGTTGAATTGTTTTTGAGGAATTTCAACGGTGAATTGGAGGGGTCGGAATACACAATCGCGCTCAACAAACGCGAACCTATCGTCCTTACCCTCGAAGAACGTGCCCAACTTACCCTGCTGGACAAATATCCGGCACTCGTTGCGGTTTTCGAGGGGCAGGCGGGTCAGACCATCGAACTGACGATTGAATACACCGAAACACACTCGTTGGTCAGCTTTTCGGTTGAGCAGAATGGACAGATACTTGACCAAGCGATAGCCTATCCCAACGTGGGTGTGTCTTCCACATCACCTGAAAACTCGACAGGTGGGGGAGTTCCGATGCGTATTGTCCGAGAAATTACGGTTCCAGCAGAGGGTACGGTCAGTATCTTTGTTAATGCGGATGTTTCGTCGGTTAGACGGGATGCGAATATGACAGGCTACCCATTGTTCGTTGATATTTTCGATGTCGTGCTGCGAAATCGGTAATTCAAAAGCCCCTTCAATAAGCGCTTTAAGGCAGGTGAGTTTTGGCCTGCCTTTTTGTTTATTTTGGACGGTTTGTTAACACAAAACTAACGTTTTTGATGTATAATAGAATATATGTTCGGAAATTTGTGCGGCAGGAGCATCTACACCTAAACATGAAGCCTAAACATATCAAACAACTGCAAGCGCAGAGCCGAAAATTGCAAGCGCGTCGGGTAGATCATGACACCTTTGTCGTCGAAAGCGTTTCGAACCCCGTTGCCAACCACGTCGTCACCGTGAAATTTGAGCGTGATGGCACCATTCATACACGTTGTACGTGCGAATGGGCCGTCAATCAAGGAATTGCATGTTCACATGTCATGGCCGCATTGGAGTATCTGGCATCAATGCGAGGCCGCACGCTGAGTTTCTGGCTGACGGAGGAGGAGGCCAAACGTCAAAAACAGCGCGTATTTTGTCTGGCAGATCAGCGGCGAGATGAGGGTGTGTGGATTACGAGTCGCGCTGGATAAAAGGAGTAGAAGGCAGGGTTCGGAGTTACAGGGATCCCTGCCTTTTGATTTTACCTGACGCGATATGGACGCACGGATAACTCAATTGCTGTGTTACCCCGACTCTAACTGACTTATAACCTCTTAGCGGTATATAGTGAAGATATACCTATATAGGAGTTGTTAAGAGGTTAGAATATGCGACGAATTGCGCTTGTTTTGGTAGCCTTTATCTTCGTTGTAACTATCTTCGTGGCTCCACAAAAACCCGCCGAGGCAGGCACCCAAGCGTTGCTGGGTGGGTGGTCGTTCACCGTTTTACAGTATTGCCGTAATGGGTTCACGATTTTTGTTCAAACACCACCAGCGGGGATTGCCGACACCAATGGGTATCGAGTATCCGTCACGGCTACGACTCCCGGTGCGCCCCCTCGTGCAATATTTACTATAAGTGGCCCCGCTGGCCCACAGACCAATCCAACCATTGGTGTCTATTGGGTAAACCCTCAATCTCCCGGTACATTGGCAACCGTTACTGTTACGATGTTTATCAATGATGCCAATGCTGGAACTGCGATTGATGCCGACCTCATCCAAGAGTGTTCAATTCCACCACCCGACGATGGCCGTATGAACAATATCATCGTTGACCCTGAGCAAACGGTTGCGGTTTACTGTCGGTCAAACGGAATTGAGGTCATTAAGCCAATCGGCAACCAACCTGTCACGGTGCTCTTTGCCTCTGTCCAAGAAATTGCGGCAGTCGGTGTGCCTTATACCAATACCCTCATTAAATCGGGTTATGATGTAAACCTCTATCGCCTGAGCAGTGGGGAATTTCAAGTGAATGCGCCGGGGTTAGGGGGCAAACAGTACATTTTCATATGGTCGGGATGTCCCGGATTCTCGATCAATACCACGACAACCACTGGTTCGGCCAGTCCCTATTATCCGATAGGCCCGGTTTCGACAGGCGGTTTGGTCTATCTGGTTCAAGCGGGCGATACGTTGGCCCTTATCGCACAGCGTTTTGGTGTGGCGTTGTCCACATTAGCCACCATAAACAACATTGTGAATATCAACCAACTGTATGTGGGGCAGGCACTGGTGATTCCAACTGCCTATACAGTTATGCCCATCATCCCAACCACCATTGGTTATCCGCCTGTGACGACGACATCTACTAATTACAGTGGGCAGATACATGTTGTTCAGCGTGGTGAAAACCTGTATCGGATTGCACTACGCTACGGCGTTTCGATGAGTGCGCTGATTGCTGCCAATAGCATCACTAATCCGAACCTCATTTATGTGGGACAGGTACTGCGAATTCCATGAAAACACGGTGTCCTTTTTGAAGTATACTAGATAGGTTTATATCTTCGGAAAGGATGTTTAGATGCCTGTCAAAGAGAATGTTCGCCTCGGTAACGGGGTTAGAATCTTCCAGCCGGATTTGGTGAATCTATATGGCTGCACTATTGGGGATGACACCAAAATTGGGCCATTTGTCGAAATTCAATCAGGTGCAACGATTGGGGCACGCTGCAAGGTTTCCTCCCATTCCTTTATTTGTGAGGGAGTGAAACTGGAGGACGAGGTTTTTGTCGGGCATGGGGTGATGTTTACCAATGATATTTATCCACGTTCGACGAACCCCGATGGCTCGATGCAGACAGGCGATGATTGGCAGGTGGTTGAAACGATTATCAAAAAACGGGCTTCGATTGGCAGCAACGCCACCATTATTTGTGGAATCACCATCGGCGAAAATGCCCTTGTTGGGGCTGGCGCGGTTGTGACCAAAGATGTGCCGCCCTATGCGATTGTAGTGGGCGTCCCCGCCAAAGTTGTCGGAGATGTACGTGATAAAGAAGGTAAGTAGTTTTCTATAACTGTGATCCTTAGAAAATCGCCAGCCTGAGTTGGCGATTTTTGCTTAGGAGGGTGATGCCCGGTGCCCATTATTGAAGTTCGACCCATCCCGGTAGAAGACACCTATGCTATTCGTCGGCAGGTGTTGTGGCCTGATGATCCGCCTGAAACGATCCACCGCCCCGGAGATACCTCCGTTGGAACTTTACATGTAGGGGGTTTTTGGGAAGGGCAGTTGGTCAGTATCGCTACTGTGATACGGGACGCGCCGCCGGAAACACAGCACTCGACTGCATGGCGGTTACGGGCTGTGGCAACCCTGCCAGAATTTCAGGGGCGGAGGATTGGTAAAGCAGTGATAGGCCGCTGCATTGAATATGCCATTCAACAAGGCGGGACACTCTTGTGGTGTAACGCGCGACCTGATGCGGTGAGTTTTTATGAACGGCTTGGCTTTCAGATTGAAGGCGATTTACATGCTGGGTTGGGGCATGGGCCACGTTATTTCATGTGGCGGTTGTTGGTTGCGGGTTGAGACGGGTAGAACAGAAATGTCCGCTCTACCCGTTCGCTGATAATTTATTCGAGGCCGGGATATTCTTTCAGGAGGGCATTGATCTGATTCTTGATCTCGGCGACATCTTTGAGCGCTGTGAATAACCCGCCGGGTGCGCGGCGTGCCCGAATATCTTCCACTTTTTTCTCAGCGGCCTGTTCAGCCTCACGCAGCTCGTCCAACTTGGCACGTAGTTCCTCGATTGGAATGTCTGGGGCAGGTGGTTCGGCAGGAATTTCAGATTCCTCGAAAACCTCCGTGTCTGAGACAGCCTCGCCGTTCATTTCGCGTTGTTTCTGTTCGGCACGCTTTTTGAGGCGGGCACGGTCTGGGAAAATCTTATTGCGCACAGTGTCCGGGACACGCTGCCATGCTAAAAAGAGAAAGACCCCGCCAATTGTGCGTCGGCGTGAACCATCCAGCGTCATCATGCCGCCTTCTTCTTCAATGCGCAGAGTTTCATCAAGCAGCTTCTGGGCAAAGGTACGGCCTTGTGACTCAACAATACGGCGGAGTTGGAAGCGGGCTTTGGGGTTAGTTTCGTTGAGTTTATCGGCGAGTTCTTCGGCGAATTTACGGCGAGCATCCATCTTTTCTTGTTTGGTGCGCTGTGGACGGGATTCCCGCACCAGGATTCTTTGACCCTCATATTCAAAGTTGTTGAACATTTGAATTGCTTGTTGGGCGGCCTCGTCATCGGCCATGTGGACAAAGCCAAAACCCTTGTATTCGCCCGTTTTTTGATCACGGATTAGTTTTACGCCCACCACCTCACCTGCCTGACCGAAGAGCGTTTGCAAATCCTCTTCAGTGCTGGTAAGTGGTAGGTTTGTTACAAACACTTGTGTTGCCATGCAGTTAAATTCCTTTACAGAATGAGCCAGTCATGGGATGAAAGGCGAACATACTGAGAGTATTCATGAAGGGTTCTATAGGTTCGGGGAGTATTCCACACACTTGGTAAAAGTTGTTCATCGTACCCATAGAGGGTTAATTGATTAATTGCCAGATAGCATACCACACAAGCGCTGTTCTTAACCAGAGATTGTGTAAATAGATTAGAAAATTGTGGAGAGAGGTCCATTGCATGACCCCTCTCCGCATGAAGTGACGAAGTGAAATTATCGAGGAGCTTTGAAGTGTGATGCGTCGTAAGAAGTGTCAGTCGGTGCCAGTGGGGCTTCGCCGGTGGCATCACTGACGGTGATCTGCCAATCGGTGAAAGTGCAGTTTTCCGGGGCGTCGTGTACATCGGTGTTTAATATGATGACATAGGCATTGGTATAACCGGATGTATCTACAACCCCGGCTTGGCCTACCTCAAAGACATTGGCAGTGTCGGAGGTCGTGTCCACTCCAACGACCACCAGACTGATGTTGGGCTGATTGCTGGTGAAGCGATAGACACCACTTAGATCTAACTGCACATAGTCGGCGGAAAGCTGTTGAACCCCGGAGAAACCAAACGTCCAATCGCCTACTGAATTGATGATATTTTCCAAATAGACTTGGCGTTCAAAGCGAGGGGCTTGGTCATAGCCGAGCAGGAGGTTGCGAATGGCAAATTGCTCAACAAAGGCCTGTGGCGTTGTCCCCAGTTCTTCTAGTAAGCCATACAAGGCCGCCATGCCTTCGACATTTGCGACGTAGTCCCATAGACGCTGGACTGCTTGTGGGCCATATAACTGGGCAAGCGTATCAATCGCCAGCCAGTCGGCATAGACCAACAAGCCATCTTCTGTATTACCCCCTATGCACACATCGGTGTACTCAAAGCGGGTTGGGACATAGATGGAAGCGGCTTCATCAATCGGATAGGCTTGGGTTTCCATCCATGAGGCGGTGGCCTCATAGTACCAATTCATCGCATCATTGATGTCATAGCCAAACTGGACAACATGATGGAATTCATGGGCAACGGTAGCTCGCATAGTCGCCAATGGATTTTGATCGCTAGAGAAATCGTTATCTACCACGAGGTAGCCATAGGCAGCATAGGCCTCACCATTGGCGGAGGAGGGATTGTCTCCAACTAGGCCTTGCGCTTGGGCAAAGCCATAAACGCCATCATCTTTGATGGTTTCCATCAGATAGATGTCGAAACGACCATCACCGCCTTCCCCGCAGTCGGGTGGAGGGGCAGGCCAGCCGAACTGATTGATTTCGGTCTCATAGACATAACCGAGCGAATCAATGACTTCGTCGAGGTAGTTTTGTGTAATGGCGTCTTGACCCGAGAAGGTGTAGTGGATGATAAAGTTGTCGGTGACGTAGGTTTCTTCTGAACCACTTAGCGTAGGCCGTTCGGCGAGCGCGTCGCAGTTGCTGATCGGGATTTCAGTATTGACTTCCGGTTCAGTACCACCGCCAGAGTCTCCGCTGACATAGAGTACCGCGATTTCATCCCCGGTGGGCTGGGCTGTACCATTGAGAACATCAGGAGCGTCAAGGCCAATCAGAACACGATAATTTCCCGCTGTACCCTCGATGTGGCTGACCAAAATGCTGTAGTCCCCATCAGCGGGGATGGGGAATTCCACCGCCGAGTTGAGGTTGCCGCCGCCATCGTCGTCTTCGATATATACCTCGTTGAAATCAATGTCCCCGATATAGACGTAGGGGTCAAGTTCTGGTGAGGCAGCTTCAACATAAACGTATAGGGTTTCGCCAGCCTTCAGGCCAAAGAGGTCATAATAGACGCCGCTGACATCCTCCGCCGAACTCTCTGTGATGTTCCCAGTGAATTCTTGTACCCGGGCTAGGCCAGCAGATTCGGCAGGTTCGGCACTGTTGTAGAGCACCGCAATATTGTCCCCCGTCACTTGGGCCGTGCCATCTAGGACATTCGGATCGTTGAGGCCAACTAACAAGCGATAATCGCCAGATGTGCCTTCGATGGCGCTGACGTAAACACTGTAATCCCCATCTTCGGGGATGGTAAATTCAATAGCGGGATTGAGATCGCCGCCGCTGTCGTCATCTTCGAGAATGATCTCGGAAAAATCGAGATCGCCGAGATACAAATAGGGGTCAAGCTGGTCGGTCTGCGCCTCAACATAGAGATAGAGCGTGTCGCCTGCTACGAGGTCAAACATATCGTAATATTGACCTGTGCCATCCTCAGCAACCGTACCAAAAAACTCTTGGACTTTGGGGGTTGCGTATAAGAAAGCGAATTCTTCGCCGGTTGGAGTGGCTGATCCGGTGAGGACATCTGGTACATCAATGCCGATTAAATAGCGGTAATCACCCATCGTGCCTTCGATATGGGTCACATAGGTGCTATAGTCCCCATCGGCAGGAACGACAAATTCAAGCGCCGCATTGAAATCACCCCCGCTGTCATCGTCTTCAGCATAAACTTCGGTAAAGTCGAGATTGCCAAAATAGAGATAAGGGTCAAGATCACCCGAAAGAGCTTCCATGTAGAGGTAAACGGTTTGCCCGGCTTTTAGGTCAAACAAATCGTAATAGAAGCCGTCATCGTTTTTGCCGATGCTGCCAGTAAATTCTTGAACTCCGCCGCCGCTTTGGGCTGATGTTGTTGGGGGTAGGTGCAGCAGCATGGTCATTATTACAAGACAAAACACTCCTCGCCACAACCTGCTGGTAGGTGAGTAAGGCATAAATACTCCTTGTGAGAAAATTTTGAGTGAAAATCGGTTAGCTTCATTATAAGTCCATTATGGCGTATGGGATGCGTGGTTTTTCCAACAGGGCGGGGTAGAATGTTTTTAAAATCACTGTGGGGAGATTTGGATGCCATCTGAAAAAGCCGTATTAATTGAAAATGCTCGGATCATGACCACGTCGGGTGAGTGGGAACGCGGTTGGCTGCGTTGGCATGGTTCGCAAATTGTTGGGATGGGGTCGGGGAACGCATTGGATGATGATGACGTTGAGATTATTGACGCCAGCGGCCTGACCTTGCTGCCCGGTTTTGTAGATGTGCATGTGCATGGGGGAATGGGCTACGATGCGATGGATGCCGACCCGCTAGGTTTGCAGACCGTTGCCCAATTCTATGCCCAGCATGGCGTTACGTCTTTTTTAGCGACGACATGGACTGATACCCCGATACGCATTACCCAAGCATTAGAAACTATAGCTGCCTCTAAAGGCCCACAGGTGAATGGCGCGACTTTGATAGGTGCGCATGTTGAAGGGCCATATTTGAATCCTCAAAAATGCGGTGCTCAAAATCTTGATCTCATTCGACGGGCCGATCCCGAAGAAGCGATGGATTGGCTTGAAATGGGAGTGGTACGGTTGCTTTCACTCGCCCCGGAATATGAAGAAAACCTGTGGCTGATTCAGGAATGTGCCAATCGTGGGATTACCGTTTCAGTAGCCCACAGCGCGGCGACTTACGATCAGGTTTTGCGGGCAGTGCAGTTAGGACTACACCATGCTACCCATACCTTCAACGCGATGAGCGAACTGCATCATCGAAAACCCGGTACCGTAGGAGCCGTGCTCACCAGCCCCGAAGTCCGCTGCGAATTGATTGCCGATAACATCCATGTGCATCCAGCGATGATGAAACTGCTGCTGTCGGCGAAAGGGCCAGACGGTGTAATTTTAATTACCGATGCTATTCGTGGCACCGGGATGCCAGATGGGGAATATCCAGTGGATGACCGCACCATCATTGTCAAAAATGGAGTGGCCCGCCTCGCGGATGGGACGTTGGCAGGTAGTACCATCACAATGGAGAAAGCCCTCGGTAATTTTCTCAAGGCAACAGGCCGTCCCCTTGCGGAAATTTGGCAGGTGAGCAGTTTAAACGCGGCACGAGCAATTGGCATTGAGGATCGGAAAGGCAGCCTTGATGTTCAAAAAGATGCGGATTTGGTGCTGCTTGATGATGACATGAATGTTCAAATGACTGTCGCTGAAGGGCAGATCGTGTATCGGCGCGAATAGTAGGAGTAATTAGGGGGTAGTTGAAGATCACCCCCATTGTTCGAATTAGAACCCGGTAATGCTGTTGCCGCCATCCAAAACCAGCACTTGCCCGGTCATGTAATTGGAGCCAGCCGAAGCCAAATAAACCGCCGCTTCGACCACATCCTCGGTTTCGCCAATGCGTCCGGCAGGGGTGCGATCTGTGTAGCGTTTGCTGGTATTGGGATCGCTCCATAAGGCGGCGGCAAACTTGGTTTTGATGATACCGGGGGCGATGGCGTTGACCTGAATATTGTTCGCACCCAGTTCCATTGCCAGCGATTTGGTCAACATAATCACGGCGGCCTTGCTGACACTGTAGACTCCCATCATTGGGGCAGGATTGATACCCGCAACCGAGGCCATATTCACGATTTTGCCACCGCCTGTTTTCCCCATCGCTTCAGCCGCATGTTTGCATAAATAAAAATACCCCAAGAGGTTGACTTCAATAATTTTTTGCCAGTGGCTGGCTTCGGCGGTCATGATCGGCCCAAAATGGGGGTTGGTTGCGGCGTTGTTGACCAAAATATCCACCCGGCCATACTCCTCAACGGTACGTTCAATTAAACGCTTACATTGGCTTTCATCTCCAGTGTGGGTGGCAATGGTCAGCACTTGCCCCCCGGTTGCGCGGAGGGTAGCCGCGACTTCATCCAATCCCTCTTGTTTTCGGCTGGCAATCACGACGGTTGCTCCTTCCCGCACGTAGCCAAGCGCAATGGCTTCCCCGATGCCGCGTGACGCGCCCGTAATAACGGCAATTTTGTTTTCTAGTCTCATGGGTAACACTCACTTTTTGAAAATAAGGATAGGCCAATGATAACCAATTTAGCAGGCGGCTGTCATGGTCAGAAATTCCCCTTTGCGGTAGGCTTATCCGTATCAACTATAGCAGAGGAAAACTACCGCTATGCCGGGAAAATATTTTGACGAATTAGAGCCGGGAATGAAGATCAAGCATTTTACGGGGCGCACCGTGACAGAAATGGACAATGTTTTGTTCTCGGCATTGACCATGAACACGCAGGCACTGCATATTAATGAGGATTTTGCCAGTAAGACCGATTTTGGACGGCGCATTGTAAACGGCCTGTTCACTTTAGGATTGGTGGTCGGGCTGACGGTGAGCGAATTGACCGATGGCACGATTATTGCGAATTTGGGCTATGAACGCATTATCCATCCCAAGCCCGTGTTTCACGGCGACACAATTTATGTCGAAACCGAAGTGCTCAATAAACGAGAATCTACTTCCAAGCCAGATCGTGGAATTGTCAATCTAAAACATATTGCGCGGAATCAACATGGAGATGTGGTCTGTGAAGTGGAACGTGCAGTGCTATTTTTGAAACGTCCGGAGGCGCAAATTTAATGAATACACTAGATCAATCCAGTCGGGTACGACGAGCCGTTCTCATTATGCCGGGGGACGACCTCAAGAAGATTACCAAAGGGGCATCGCTTGGGGTGGACTCGCTCATCATGGATATGGAAGATGGCGTCGCCTTGAACAACAAAGAGGAGGCGCGTCAGGTGATCCAGCACGCCCTGACCTCGCTTGATTTTGGTAAAACCGAACGACTGGTGCGCCTGAATCAAGCTAAGAAGGGAATGCAGATTGAAGACATAACCATGACGGTCATCGGCAAACCGGACGGTTATGTGCTGCCCAAAGTTGAAAGTGCCCGCGAGGTGCAGCAGCTATCCCACACGTTGTTAGAGCGCGAAATTATTTTGGGAATCGAGCCGGGGACGATCAGGCTGATTGCACTGATTGAAACGGCGAAGGGGATTGTCAACCTAGCGCAAATTGCCCAGGCGGACGCACGTTTGGTGGCCTTGATGTTCGGGGCCGAGGATTTGGCTGGCAGCATGGGAGCGATTCGGTCAGAGGGCGCAGAGGAAGTGTTTTATGCGCGGAGTGCGGTGGTGTTGCACGCGGCGGCGTTTGGCTTGCAGGCGATTGATACCCCCTATGTCAAACTACGGGATATAGATGGCCTTAGGGTTGAGACCACTAAAGCACGGTGTATGGGCTACACGGGCAAACTGGCGATACACCCGGATCACGTTGATCTGATCAATGAAATCTTCACCCCCGGCGACGAGGAGATTGAAGCTGCTCGCCGCTTGATTGAGGCTCATGAGGCCAGACAATCAGGGCATACTGGGGTTTTTGTTTTTGAAGGATCCATGGTAGATATGCCAATGGTGCGTTCGGCTGAAAATGTGCTGGCACGCGCTCGTGCGGCAGGAAAGATCTCCTAAATGGACAAAAAGTCGGAACGCCGCCCCAAAACACTGCCGTTTAACGAGCGGTTCGGAACGATTGTTGCCATTCTGCTCGGCATGATGTGTGCATGTATGATCTTATGTGTTTTGGTAATTGTCTGGGGCTTCTAGGGTAAAGACCGTGATTTCGGGTGGGCAGTTGATCCGCATTTGAGGTGCTGCCATACCCAGCCCACGATTGGTATATTGCAGCATCCCATTGACGGTATATAACCCAGATGGATATTTATAAGCCATATAAGGTAAAACCATAGGGCCAATCAAAGGGAGTTGGATTTGCCCCCCATGCGAATGACCGGATAGTTGAAGGTCAAAGCGACCCGCTTGTGACGAAATGTCGGCGTAGTCGGGTTCGTGGGCTAACAAGATAGCAGCACCTTCCTCTGGTAAGGCTTCCATCACTAAATCCAGCCGGTGGTGCTCCTCCCAAATATCATTGACCCCGCACAGATGCAGCATGGCTTTACCTCGCTTAATGGTATGGACTGCATTATTGACATCGCCGATGCCGCTGCGGTGAATCGCTCGCAGAATGACCTCGGCATTTGTCCAATGGTCATGATTACCGAGGATGGCAACGGTATTATCACGGGGGTTCAGCATTTGCATGGCTTTAACCAGACTATCCTCGAACGGCTTCGCATCCCAACTGACAAAATCGCCTGTGACGGCAATCGCATCCGGATGCTGTTCGTTAACAAGATTCATAAGCCGGATAATACGATCTTCGCTCATCCACGTATAGTCCATATGTATATCACTGATTTGAATGAGCTTGTACCCGTGAAAAGCAGGGTCAAGGCGGGGAAGTCTTAGTGTAACGTGATCAATAGACACATGTTCTGGCTCGACCCTCAGACCATAGCCGAGAAAGGGAGCGCCAATGGAGGTCGTCGCAAGCGTCGAAAAGCCCATTGTTTTGAGAAATTGGCGGCGTGTCATTCGATTATCGCTCAAGGTAAGGTACTCCCAATAGATGACTGGTGGGTTGTTTTCGTTACATTATAGGACAAAGGAGTTCTGAATTTTATGAATATGCAGGTGAATGACCAGCTCAATCGCATTAACACAGGCGTTGTGCTTGAGGTTTTGGCGGGGTTGTTTGGCTTTCTGGGGATTGGTTATCTCTATGCAGGCTTTACCAACGAAGGCATCAAGCGGCTGATTTTGTATTTTATAGGCTTGATGGTGGGTTGGATTGTGACGGGGCTTCTGATTTTTGTCCTTGTTGGGTTGTGCTTGGTTCCTGTTATGCTGGGTTTGCAGGTGGGAATTCCAATCTGGTCGGCGATGTCTCTGAAAAAGCAGGGCGAGCGCCTCGTACCAGTCGGTGGGCCAGTTCCAATGTATGGTTACCCACAACTGCCTGTAATGTCGGAAGATGAGGCTTTGATTGAACGGGCACGGCGCCTGTATGAGAGTGGGGATAAAGATGCGGCGATTGCCATTTTACGAACGATCAACCACCCCCGTGCGCAGGAAATTTTGGCACGCATTCAAGGGACATTTAGCTGATCTTTCCTACGCTGCCGCTTCTGAGGGTAAAAACCGTGATTTCAGGTGGGCAATAGAAGCGTATTTGCGGTGTCACCATGCCCAGTCCTCGGTTGGTGTATTGGTACATCCCATTAACCTTGTAAAGCCCGGCAGGGTAGTTTTGGGCTAACTCAGCTTGACCAATAGGGCCAATCAAAGGTAGTCGGACCTGCCCGCCGTGCGAATGCCCTGATAGCTGCAAATCGAAGCGACCCGTTTGTGAGGAAACATCGGCAAAGTCAGGTTCGTGTGCCAGTAATATAGCTGCTCCGTCAGCGGGTAAGGTGTCCAAGACTAAATCTAGCCGCTGTTTGTTTTCCATGATGTCATCCACCCCACAAAAATGCAGTTTTGCTTCACCCCGCTGGATGGTATAGAAACTATTATTGACATCGGCAATGCCACTTCGATGAATGGCTCGTCGAACAACAACCGCATCCGCCCAGTGGTCGTGGTTTCCCAAGACGGCGACGGTATTATCACGTGGGGTGAGGGCCTGCAAACCCTTAATCAATGTCGCTTCAAAGGGTTCGGCTTCGATACTGACAAAATCCCCTGTGATGGCTACCGCATCCGGTTTTTGTTGGTTCACAAGACGCACACACGCAAGGAGGCGTTCTTCACTCATCCACGTGTAGTCTACGTGCAAGTCACTGATTTGGACGAGTTTGTAGCCGTCAAAGACCGGGTCAAGACGGGGGAGTTTGAGCGTGAGGCGCTCAATCTGGATTTGTTGGGGTTCGATTTTGTAGCCATAAATGAGACCAGCGAGACCTGTTGAGGTAGTGGCAAGGGTAGAGAGGGCTGCTGTTTTCAGAAATTGACGGCGGCTGATGCGTTCCGTATTCAAGCCATCTCCCTTTGGTTACTTGACTTGGATACAAGGCATTATATAACAGGGCGAATCTGAAGTTCATACATTTTCGAGGGTAAAGACTGTGATTTCGGGAGGGCAATTTACCCGAACTTGTGGTGAAACCATACCAAGCCCTCGGTTGGTGTACTGGTACATACCATTGACAGTATACAACCCGGATGGGTATTTATGGGCCATATAAGGTAGGGCGACAGGGCCAACAAAGGGAACCTGTACCTGCCCGCCATGTGAGTGACCCGATAATTGAAGGTCAAAACGCCCAATTTGCGAAGAGATGTCGGCATAATCGGGTTCATGGGCCAACAGAATGGCTGCGCCGTCATCCGGGAGGTCTTGGAGCACTAAATCAAGGCGGTGCTGGTTTTCCCACACATCATTCACCCCGCACAGATGGAGCATTGCATCGCCACGCCGCAGGGTGTAGACCGCATTGTTGAGATCGGTGATGCCACCTTTGCCGATAGCCCGCCGCACAATGGTGGCGTCTGTCCAGTGGTCGTGGTTGCCCAAAACGGCGACAGTGTTATCATGTGGATTGAGCATTTGCAGTGCCTTGACCAAACTATTTTCAAAAGGGGCAGCCTGATCGGTGACAAAATCTCCAGTAATGGCGATGGCGTCCGGTTTTTGCTCATTGACGAGGCGCATAAGGTCAAGCAACCGTTCCTCGGTCATCCATGTATGATCCATATGCAAGTCACTGATCTGGGCTAATTTGTAGCCATGAAAAGCAGGATCAAGACGGGAGATTTTTAGGGTGACGCGCTCAATGGCGACATGCCCCGGCTCAATCTCGGTGGCATATACCCAACTACCACCCCCTAGCGACGTGGTAGCAAAGGTAGACAGAGCCATTGTTTTGAGGAATTGACGGCGGCTGATGTGGCGAGGCATGGTAGATTTCCCTATGATTGGATTCGTTGATTGGTTTTACACACTCCTAACTAGGGAATGCTTTCCCTGCACTCAGACGATTAATCTTTGATTACTGTTCCCATAACCTACTCCGACTCGACTTCGGCTAACTGCTGACCTCGCTCTACCGTATCCCCTTGTTTGACGAATAGGCGGGTTACACGGCCTTCCTGCGGGGCGGTGAGACGGATTTCCATTTTCATCGCTTCCAGCAGCATCAACGGTTGACCTTGTGTTACACTGTCGCCTTCGTTTACCAAGACCTGCGTAACCTGACCGGGCATTTGGGCCGTTAGACTGCCGCTGCCTGCACTCACGGTTTTTCGGCGGTTACTGGCTTGGGGTTTGGCGAGTTCATAAAGGCGGGCTTCGCGGTCAACAAGGGCCACATGTCGTTTTTGGAGACCTGTTTGAGCATTACGAGAGGTGGTGGTATAGGCGTGGAGGCGTTTGCCATTGATCAGCAGCATCATGTAGCCTGATTGAAGCCGCTTGACCTCGACTTTATAGGTTTTATCGCCAATGAGCGCAGTGTAGCTACCATTGCCACTCGGTTCTAGCTGGATGTGATGTTCTTGATTTTCATGCTGGTAATGAAATTCCAAAATGACTCCCTCCAATTTTATTGAATGCTTCTGGCAAGTCTTTGTGGGCCAGTGTCTGCGATTGCCTCAAATACGGTGTCCAATTCCATAAAGATTGTCCAAAAATCTTGCCCCGTCGTGACCGAAACCTGCTGTATAGTAGCTGTCTCTAGCTCCGTGTGGCGCTTGCCTTTCCATAATTTGTCGACTAGGGCAACCATCAATTTTTCAAGTGATGGTGAATCGGCCTGCCAATGCTCATGGGATATGCAAAAATCGGCGATTTGTGAGTCTATCCCATGTTCAATCAGCAGTTGGTATCCGGCGGTGGTGTGCTGTGTGCCCTCTACTTCTAATTCTTCGGGATGCAAAATTTTTCCAGTGTCATGAAGGATGCACCCCAACCGAACAAGCTGCACATCAAATTCAAAGCCTATTTGGGTAAAGTGCAAAATCATCGGTTCGGCGGCCTCACTCACCAATTCCGCGTGACGGATCAAGTGTGGTGGTGCTCCCAATTGGGCAAGCAGGGCATAGGCTTCATCAACGGATAGGGTCATATTGGCTGGCCCATCCGAAAACTGTCGGCGCGACCCCAAGGGCTGTACAAATCTCCGTCTCCATTTTCCTCGATTGATTGCAAGGTGGGCTGACCCGCTGGAATCAACAGGTCACTGAGGGCGGCGACAATTAAGGCTTCATCAGGCAGGGCGGCTTGGGGTGGATGCCAAGGCGTCAGAAATTCATCAATAAAATGCGTGCTGGTCTCGCCCATAACAAAAGCTGGATGCAAAATTACGTCACGCAAAAATTGCAGATTCGTGGTCAGGCCGAGGATGACATATTGAGCCAGCGCCCAATCCATTTTACGGATGGCGTCGGGGCGGCTTTCGGCGTACACAATCAACTTAGCAATCATTGGATCGTAGTAAATCGTGACCTCATCCCCCGAAACAACCCCTGCGTCCACACGCACTCCCGGCCCAGCGGGTTCAATCGTCCGCAAGACTGGCCCAATGGCAGGCAGGAAATTGTTGGAGGGGTCTTCGGCATAGACACGGCATTCAATGGCATGACCACGCTGGGACAAATCTGCTTGGGTAAAAGGTAGACGTTCCCCGACGGCGATTTGAATTTGCATTTTGACAATATCCACCCCGGTCACCAGTTCGGTAATGGGGTGTTCGACTTGCAGACGGGTGTTCATTTCGAGGAAATAAAATTCCCCGGTCTCAGCAACGATAAATTCAACTGTACCCGCGTTGACATAGTGGACGGCTTGAGCAGCGGCGACGGCGGCTTGGCCCATTTTTTGACGGGTTTGCTCATTTAGGAAAGGGGAGGGGGTTTCTTCAATGATTTTTTGATGGCGGCGCTGAATCGAGCATTCACGTTCAAATAGATGGACGGTGCTGCCAAATTTATCCGCCAAGACTTGAAATTCGATATGCCGTCCCCGATCAATGTATTTTTCAAGGAACACAGTTGAATCCCCGAAGGCATTTTGGGCTTCACGACGGGCCGCTGCGATTGAATCCAGCAAGTCAGCCTGCTGGTGGACAATCCGAATACCCTTACCGCCCCCACCCCCAGCGGCTTTGACCATCACGGGGTAGCCAATTTTATCAGCGGCGTCTTGGAAATCGGCGTCTGTCGCATCATCGCTTTGGAAACCGGGCACGACGGGAACACCTGCCGCCTGCATAATCGAACGGGCCTCGGTTTTGATGCCCATTTTGTAGATTGTATCCGCAGAAGGGCCGATGAAAATCAGGCCAGCATCGGTGACGGCTTGGGCAAATTCGGGCGATTCGGAGAGGAAGCCAAAACCGGGGTGAATGGCCTCGCAGCCTGTCTCAAGAGCCGCTGCGATTAACCGATCCCCGCGCAAATAGGAATCGGCGGGGGTAGGGCCACCGATATATACGGCTTCATCGGCGAGGCGAGTGTGCAGGGCGTTGGCATCGGCATCCGAAAAGACCGCTACGACGTAGATGCCCAATTCGTGGCAGGCGCGGGTGATGCGGGCCGCGATTTCGCCCCGGTTGGCAATCAAGATTTTGTTAAACATCTTCGTATCCTGTGAGGTCGAGCAAAACGCCTTTGGCAAGAGTATCGAGAATGGCGTGGGTCACTTTTAGGCGGACGCGCTGAGTAATGATCGGGTTGGCGAGTCGTGTCAACCAATTACCGGGTTTGGAAATCGGCTGCATGGTAAACAATACGCGGTCATCGTCCGTCCGTGTGAGGGTATAGGTTGAGCAGCCTTTTTCGGGATGACCTTTGACCGTGCTGTATTGCAGGGCGAAGCGGCGCGGCTCATCCACAATCTGCGCGATTTGCACCGCCGACAGCACATCGGCCAACCGGAAATTACCCATTTTAAACAGGTGGGTGCGTTGAATCATCAGGTCGTTGGGTCGGGGCAGGCGTTCCTCAACGTTCCATTGGGTGGTGATTTCCAATAGCTCTGGCGGTACAACATCAAAATTGATGAGGCGGGCGCGGGCTTGCTCAAAAATTTTGGCGGGGTCAAAGCCGGGGACACGGATTTCGCGCTCCCATTGTTCTTGATCCCAACCGCCGCTCTGAGTTTCGTCGCCGGGGTGATAGCTTAGGCCGCGATCACGCCATTGGCTTATGCGCTTGGTATCGTTACGGGTTTGCGATGGAAAGAAGTCGAAGTTCATCTTGGAATACCCCATATGGTTAGCTTGCCTAGTGTCCCACCAGAAGCTATTAATGTTCCTTCATGGTTGAAGGCGACACTCCAGATAAGCTGATCATCTTGTATTGAAATGATATTGGAATAGTGTTTCATGTCCCATATAGAAAGAGTTCCGTTTACATCACTTGAAGCTAGGATATTGTTAGAAGGGTCAAAATCAATTGCGGCAATCCATCCGTCTGTAATAGTGAGGCCAGTTTTAAATGATAATGTTTGGATGTCCCATAATTTAATCGTCCCGTCCCAACCACCTGTTGCCAATAGCTCTCCTTCTAAGTCAAATTCTATGCAGGTGACAGTATTACTTATATCGGCAACTTCAATCACTTCGAACGGAGTTGGCAAATTGTCGGATTCATAGCCCCATGAATAGAGTAATGGGTTTTCAGAACCACCAATACCGTCGCTGAATATGAGCACACTATCGGTGGGAGAAAAAGCTACATCATATATGGCAGTACCGCCACCACGTACCCCTCCGAAATATTGAAGAGATTTCAGCAATTCCCCTGTTTGTATATCCCATACTCTGACATAAAAACCTAAATCAACCGAAGCGATTTTTCTGCCATCAGGACTGATGTCCAAATTTTGGATTTGATTGGGAGTTTCAATGGATACTACTTCGGAGAAGTTTTCCGTTTCCCATATAGTGATTTCCATGCCTCCTCCTGCGACCAAATAGTGTCCCGATGGATCAAACTTGAGTACAACGGTGGTTTTTTCCGAAAGAGTGACGGGTTCGTGCGAGAAATCCGTAATATCATACAACAATGCAAATCCTTTTCCGTATCCCTCAGCATTGCCTCCGACAGCGAGGTAGCGATCATCCGGCGACCATGCTACTGAATGGATCTCACCATTCAATGTGTTATTGTAGATTGCTTCTAAGAATTGCCCGTTTTCAGCGGTAATAAGGTCAAATTCTGAGTGGGGAAATGCAGTTGGAGTAACTTGCATATTCATAGCGTTGCTGGGATTTTTGGAAGAAATATCCATGATGACTATCAAGGAAAAGAGGAATGAGACACAAGTGAGCATCCACCATTTATTCATAATCACATCCTAAACACGCCAAATTGTGTTTTCTCAGTGGGGGCATTTAAACAGGCGCTTAAAGCCAAGCCCAACACACGCCGGGTTTCAGCGGGGTCGAGGATGCCGTCATCCCACAAACGGGCGGTTGAATAATAGGGATTGCCTTCACGCTCGTATTTTTCGAGGGTGGGGCGCTTAAATTCGGCTAACTGCTCCTCGGTCATGAGCGGTTCTTTGGCCCGCGCCAGTTGATCTTGTTTGATGGTTGCCAGCACATTTGCAGCTTGTTCACCCCCCATGACGCTAATCCGCGCATTGGGCCACATCCACAGGAAACGCGGATTATAGGCCCGACCACACATGCCATAATTCCCCGCGCCGAAGCTGCCGCCGATAATGACGGTCAATTTGGGGACGGTGGCGTTGGCGACGGCATGTACCATCTTGGCTCCGTCTTTGGCGATACCGCCGCGTTCATAATCACGTCCAACCATAAAGCCCGTGATATTCTGCAAAAAGAGCAGGGGGATGTTGCGCTGGCAGCAAAGTTCAATAAAATGCGCTCCTTTAAGTGCGCTTTCACCAAACAACACGCCATTGTTGGCGACGATGCCGACAGGGTAGCCTTCGATCCGGGCAAAGCCTGTTACCAACGTCGTGCCGTAGTTGGACTTAAATTCACGGAATTTGCTGCCGTCTACGATGCGGGCAATCACTTCGCGGACATCATAGGTGGCACGGAACGATTGGGGGATGATGCCGTAGAGTTCCGACGCATCGTAAAGCGGTTCTTCGGGCGGGGTGATGTCTAAATCCACTTTTTTGCGGGTATTCAGGGTTGCCACAATTTCGCGCAGGATTTCAAGGGCGTGCTCGTCATTTTCGGCAAAATGATCGGCGACACCGGAGATATGCGTGTGGACGTAAGCCCCGCCGAGTTCCTCCGCCGAAACCTCTTCACCTGTCGCGGCCTTAACCAGTGGGGGGCCAGCCAAGAAGATCGTGCCTGTGCCTTTAACAATCACGGTTTCGTCACTCATGGCGGGGACATATGCGCCACCCGCCGTACAACTACCCATCACCGCCGATAACTGCGGAATGCCCTCCGCACTCATAATGGCCTGATTGTAGAAAATGCGGCCAAAATCGTCATGGTCGGGGAAAACTTCGTCTTGCATCGGCAAAAATGCCCCACCGGAATCCACCAGATAGATGCAGGGCAGGTGGTTTTGCAGGGCGACCTGTTGGGCACGCAGGTGTTTTTTGACGGTCAGGGGGAAATAACTGCCGCCTTTGACCGTCGCGTCGTTGGCGATGATGAGACATTCACGACCAGACACACGCCCAATACCTGTGACAATGCCAGCGGCAGGGGCTTCATTGCCATAAATGTCCCACGCGGCAAGGGGGGAAAGTTCGAGGAAGGGCGATCCGGCATCCAATAGTTTATCAATGCGATCCCGCACGAATAGCTTACCCTGCCCGACATGACGCTCACGGTATTTTTCACCCCCGCCCTGTCGCATCAAGGCCAAACGAGAGCGCAGTTCAGCAGTGAGGGCACGATTAAAACTATCGTTGGACTGAAAAGTCGGGTCAGTACGAGTGATTTGAGAATCTAATGGTTGCATATAGGCGCGGTGTCGCTTTAAGAAAATTAAGGATACGGTCAGGTCATTTACAGTGATTAAGTCTAACACGGATTTTGAGAAGGAAAAGAAATTCTTAGAGTATCAAACCTGCTGCTGATGCAAGGCGTGTTATAATGACAGCTTTGCTTTACAAGTTTAATGTTCTGGAGATTATTTGATGACCAGTGTAGATACCACACACACCGGAGCGGAAGATGTCCGGTGGGATTTAAGTGATTTGTATCCCAGCAGCAATGCACCTGAAATTGAAGCAGATGTGGAATCCATCAATACCCGTCTCTCGGTGTTTGACCGAACCTATCGCGGCAAAGTAGCAGGGTTATCGGCCCAAGAAATGCTGGTGGCGTTGCAGGAATATGAAGCGATTCAGGAAATGGTTGCCCGAATCGTGGTGTTTGCGCAACTGGCATGGACAACGGACACGATTAATCCTGAAAATGGCAAGTTTTTGGCAAAGGCCCAAAAGCAGCAAGTCGAATTCGCCCAGCGTTTGATGTTCTTTCAACTGGAATGGCGTGCTGCACCTGAGGAAACCGCCAAACTTGCCGATGACCCAGTGCTGAAAAAATACGAGCATTATCTCAAAGTGACCCACTTGTTGGCTCCCTATACCCTCAGTGAGAAAGAGGAGCATGTTATCACCGAACTCTCGCTGACTGGGGTCACGGGCTGGAATCGTTATTTCACCGAGGTCATGAGCCGGGCCAAGTATGAATTGGATGGAGAGAGTCTAAATCAAGGGCAGATTTTGAAGTATCTCCATTCGGCTGACCGTGACCAGCGTCAACGTGCGGCGGATGCCTTTACACGGGGATTGCATGATCTGTCGCATACCTCAACCTACGTTTTTAATATGCTGGCGGCACACAAACGCAGTATGGATAAGATGCGCGGGTATCCCAGTTGGGTGGCCTCACGGAATTTGTCCAATGAATTGGATGATGCCGACGTAGAAGCGTTGGTCGGGGCCGTCACCAGTCGCTACGACATCGTGCAGCGGTATTATCGCCTCCATAAAAAGCTGCTGGGCCATGACCAACTCTATGATTATGATCGCTATGCTCCCGTGATGGACGAGGAGTGGCATGTTCATTGGGATGAAGCCCGCGAGATGGTCATGGAGTCGTTTGAGAAATTCGATCTCCGTGTGGCGACTATCGCTACTAAATTTTTTGATGGACATTGGATTGATGCAGCGCTTGCCCCTAATAAGCGGAGTGGGGCGTTTAGTGCGGGCACTGTCCCCTCTGCCCACCCCTATATTTTGATGAATTATACGGGTACGCTGCGGGATGTGATGACGTTGGCCCATGAATTGGGACATGGGGTTCATCAATATGTCTCACGGCAGCAGGGCTATTTGCAGGCCAGCACGCCCCTGACGACTGCCGAAATGGCTTCCACGTTTTGCGAAATGCTGGTGTTCGATTCGGTCATGGCAGAATTGGACGACCCGCGTGTCCGGCTGGCGAATCGAATTGAGAAAATCTCGGATACGTTTGCGACGGTGTTCCGCCAAATCAGCATGAATCGCTTTGAGGATGCGATGCACACGGCTTGCCGCACCGAGGGTGAGCTTTCGAAAGACCGCCTGTCGGAATTATGGATGCAAGTACAACAAGCCATGTTTGGGGACAGCCTCACCCTGCGTGATGAATACAGCATTTGGTGGAGTTACGTGCCACATTTCTTGGGGACGCCGGGTTATGTGTATGCCTATGCCTTTGGCGAGTTGCTGGTGTGGGCTTTGTATGCGCGATATCAAAACGAAGGATCAAGTTTCTCCGGGAAATATTTGGAGGCGCTCGGCAAGGGTGGGTCGCAATGGCCGCATGAAATTCTTGCGCCGCTGGGAGTCAATTTCAAAGACCCGAACTTCTGGCATGAGGGTCTGTCGCTGATTGAAAATATGGTAATTCAAGCCGAACAAGAGGCCGAGGCGCTGAATTATCAGGTGTAGGAGATAATCGTTGGTCGCCGAAACAAAGCGTCGCCGTAAATTCATTGCGGATGAACATGTTTATGTATGGCATATCCAAGAATCAGGCGATCCCGGCGGGCCGCTATATTGGTCTTACCAAGTTAGGGTTATCACTGAAGATAGAAGCGGAAATATAATTTACCCTCTTCTTTCGAAAGGTGAATCCCCTTTTGTTGTGTTATACGGCAAGAGATTTGAGCATTTGCTGGATGGCACACGTCAAAGCGTTTTGTTTCGTTGTCCTCGGTTTGAAAGAGAGAATGGAGCGATTACGCCTCAATCGGTAAAAGACCTGATTCAGTGGTGTTTATCAGATAGTGAGCCGCGAATCCGTGTTAATTGGAAGAATCAACCCATCTAAACGGGCAATCGTCAGCTATTCGCAGGTTAGCGTCTGGTTGACATGCTATTTTGCAACATGCTACAATCCGCCACGCTTTGGGCAAGCCTAAAGCATGGTGTTTTTTTTAGGAGCAAACGATGAAAAATATGATGGTAAAAAACTGGCATAAAGCAGTAGTGGTCGTGCTGCTAATGGCTGTAATGGTAATGGCGTATGCTGGCT
This sequence comes from Anaerolineae bacterium, assembly GCA_019913005.1. Lineage (GTDB taxonomy): Bacteria > Chloroflexota > Anaerolineae > Aggregatilineales > J027 > CFX10. The sequence continues at coordinate 22,899 of JAIOHL010000162.1, forward strand.
TGGCCCCTCAGCATGAGGCCGCAGCGCAAGGTTCTAATATCTTGGTCAACCCTAGCTTTGGAGAGACATGGTATGGCGCAGCGGGTGTGGATGGTCAGATTCCTACTGGCTGGAATATTTGGGCCAATGGTCAAAAACCCGCGACTGACCGGTATGTAGATTCGGCCTTTACTCGTACACCCCCGGCGTGGATTATGAAGGGCGGTTTTGTGCAGTGGACGGCAGGTGGTTATCAAACCGTTGCAGTTGAAAATGGTGCGACCTATCGTTTCTCGATTTATGCACTGGTGTATGTCTGTAATGATCTTGCGACCTCCTGTATTGGAAATAATGTCCCGCGCACCTCTGACCAGACCATTGGGTCTAAGGTGAAGGTTGGAATTGACCCAACAGGCGGAACCGACCCCAGTTCGGCGAATATCATTTGGAGCGCCTTAACTTCTCCCTACGACAGATTTGCCGAGGTGGCAGTAGAAACACAGGCCCGTGCTGGCAGTATCACGGTCTTTACCTTCAATTCAGTGGACTCAGTTCCAAACCTGCGCGAAACGGTGTGGGATGAGGCATCATTGGTCAAGACTGCTGCGACAACAGGAACTCCTGCTGCTGGTACGACTATTGTTCCAACCGCACCTCCCGGTGTACCCTTTGTATCGGCACAGGCGGCCCGTCCTGATGGCAGCGTTGTCCATACTGTGACGGAGGGCGATACCTTTAGCAGTATTCTCGTGGCGTATCGCCCATTGGGTGTGACGCGCGATATGATTTTGCAGGCGAATGGCTGGGATTTGCCCCCACAAATCATCGTGCCCGGTCAAGAAATCATCATTTTGCCGCCCGGTTCGGTTAATCCGGCGACAGGGCAGGTCATTAGCTTACCCGGTGGCGGAAGTGTCGCCCCGGCACCAACGGCGGGTTCACTGCCACCTGCCGAAACGCAAGCGGCTCCGACTGCTGCACCCGGTCAGGTCGAAACGGTGAATCCACCTGCTGCTCCACCCGCGAGTGGCCCAAGCAGTGTGCGTCCGGCTGACCCCGATGTCGAAAAAGGTGGCTGATTGCGGGTCGGACTGCAAAATCTAGTTTAGATGATCTATAGGGGCAGGCATTCCAATACCTGCCCTTATTTGCTGGCAAGGAGTCGGTGTGAGCATCCATTTCCAACTCAAATACTTGATAGTTGCGGTAATCTTAGCGGTGCTGGTAGCCTGTAATGATACTGATCCGACGCCCATCAAGGTTTATGTGACCGCGACATTTCCAGCCCAAGTGGGGGGTGAGATTCCTACTTCACCAACGCCTACTTCTACAATTGAGTCCGCTGCTCCGACGGAAACAGCCCCCTATGAACCAAGCCCAACCACTGAAATTGTCTTGAGTCCGTCACCTGATACAGCGGGACAGGGTGTACCGATTGCACACACACCGACCTTCACCAGCACTGCTAGCCCAACAGTGACACCAACGTCAAGCGTGACAGCTACTGCGTCTGTGGAGGTTATGACTAACACGCCGACTCTAACCCCTACGGCGACATTTACGGAAACTTCGACGCCTGAGCCAAGCCTAACACCCACTCCTAGCCCGACGAATACCCTTGCGCCACCCAGTTTCCCGAATGTGCCGCCGCAAGATCAATTGCCTGTCCTTCAATCGGGCGGGATGGGGATTCAACTACACCCCCTCGTTACCGATGAACAGTGGACACAACTGTTGGTACAGGTCAATGAATTGGGTTTTGAGTGGGTCAAAATCCAGCTTTCATGGAAACAGCTTGAACCTGCCCCCGGTCAATATAGCGATTTGTTTTATACCTACGTGAGACGTGTCCAGTGGGCCAGTTTTCAGGTAGGGTCGCACAAAATTTTGCTAAGTGTGGTTGGTGCGCCGGATTGGGCACGCCCACAAGGATTTGACCCGGCACTAGAAGGGCCACCTGCTGACCCTGCTACGATTGCCAATTTCTTGACGGCGTTTATCCGTGAAACCAAGCCGGAAGATAATCGGATTCAGGCCATCGAGATTTGGAATGAGCCGAATCTGATTCGGGAATGGAGTGGGCAGGAGATTAGCGGCGCGACTTATATGCGTCTGTTTGATGCGGCCTATGCTGCGATTAAGGCCGTTGCTCCCAATATTACCGTGGTGACGGCAGGACTTGCGCCGGTTGGGGATGGCCTGCAAGGGGCAGTGGGGGATCGAACCTACTTGCGCCAAATGTATGCCGCAGGACTGGCGCGCTATACCGATGTCAAAATCGGTGTGCATCCTTATGGGTGGGCTAATCCCCCAGATTCCCGCTGCTGCACTTCGGAACGGGGATGGGCGGATAACAGAGTGTTCTATTTCCTAGAGACCATCTCCGATTATGCCGACATCATTCGCCAAAATAACCACGTGACCAAGATGTGGCTAACCGAGATGGGGTGGGGGACATTTAAGGGGGTTGGCCCCGGTGGGACGGATTTGCCTGCCCCTGCTGTTGCTGGCTTTTTTGACCTCATTACCCCCCAGCAGCAGGCCGAATATGGACTACAGGCGTTTGCGCTCATTCAACAACCCCCACTATCTGATATTGTGGAACTTGGCTTCTTGTGGAATCTAAATTTTGCCACGATTGGCGATGTGGTCAATGCGCCACAGGAGCAGATGGGATACAGTTTGTTGGATGCGACGGGCTATCCACGTTTGATTTATCGCTATTTTCAAGTGGCACGAAAAATCCCCTCGTCGTAAACTTTGGCAGATATTCGGTGTTGAATTTATGCGGAGTTTAACCCGGTGGACGATTTACAGCGTGCGCGAGAATTAGCAGCGGCAGGCGACAGCCATGAAGCCCGTGAAATGCTGGTGCGGTTGTTATATGAGGATTATGATAACGCCGAAATCTGGCTGGAATTAGCCCAGATTACCGAAGACCGCGAAGAATATGCCCGTGCGGTGCGCGAAGTCCTGCGAATTGACCCTGAAAATGTCGAGGCGCGTCGGATGGCGGTTGAACTCTCGCGTGAGGCGGCCCAAGCTCCTCGCCAACGTGCCGATGGAACACCCTCGCAGCGGCGTGGCAGTCGAACGCTCAGTTTTATCTACAATCTATTCGTCTTTAGTTTGATTGTGGCCGTTGCTGCGGGCGTCGCTATCTATTGGGTGGAATCGAATCAAGACGAAGATCCCCCTGCGGTGATGGCTACTCTTGATCCTGCGGTTGTCTGTGCGCGTCAAGTCCAATCAGTTCTACAGCGCTTGCCCGCCCGATGCAGTCTTACCGAAGCAGGACAGGTTTGTTTGGGCAATTCAGACGTATTTTTTGCTCCACAAGAACGGTCACTCCTCCTCCCCGGTGATCGGGGCCCACTCACCAACTATATTGCGCTGGAAACCCGACCCTTTGACATTAATACCCAAAATTTTGGCTTATTGTCACTTCGTGCCAAAACTTCGTATGCCGATGACGCTGCTGAGGATGTCCTATTTGTGATGACCAGCGGGGTGCGCCTGCGTGATTATGACCCTCACTTAGAAGCGCTGACATTTAGCAGTAATCCGGTATTGAGCGAGTGTGCCAGTGTGCCACCAGCAGGATTATTGGTCAGCGGGGTGATGGGTAAAGCAGCACGGTTTGAGGTGAATGGACTGGCTATTTCATTGGATGGCACGGCATTTTTGCAGGTGGATGCGGCGGCGGGTTTGCGAGTGATTGTTTTGGATGGGACGGCCCAACTTGCAGCGAGTGGGATTGAGATCACAGTATCGGCGGGACAGTGGATTAGTTGGCCCGTTGACCCAACATTGGCAGTGCGGGATGAGCCAAGTGATCAGTTGACGATGGTAGATACTTTGCGCGGCGATTTAGGCTTGCTGATTCCATTGGGGCAGGCGGCAGGCTTGGCTGTAGAAAATTGGCGTTTGCCGGGGCAGGGTGGTCTTCCCGAAGCGACGGCAGAAGTAGAAATTATAACCCCTGAATCACTGGAAACGCACACCCCAACGCCATTGCCACCGGATGTTATGTCACCCGTGCCATTGGTTACTGAGGAAGCATTGCCGATAGAAACTGAGACCTCGACTGCAACCCGCACACCACGCCGTACTGCTAATCCATCGCCAGCGCGTTCAACCGATTCACCTACCAGCACGGCATCACCCACCAAGACGCCATCCGATGGATAAAAGCGATTGCGGGCGTCCCTGTCTCTGGGTATAGTTCCCCCCAACGGAAGGGAATTTAGCGAGGTAGGGAATTGAGCTATGTTGAGATCATGCCTGCTTTTGATGGGTTTGCCTTTGTTGGCTATCTTAGGACTACTGTTTTTTGTGGGAAATGAACAAACAAGTGAAGTTGTTCCTGTTCCACAGCCGATTCCGCTGATGCTGTCTCCCTATCATGTGCCCACCGCGACACCGATTCCACCTCAATATCAAGGACTTGGGCCTGCACAGCAAACGGCAACATTTATCATTCGCTCTGCAACTGAGACGGCACAGGCGCTTTATGGGACGCCGACGTTTACGCCAACATTTGGCTCCCCGACTGCGCTTCCCAATTTTGGAGGAACTTCGACACCGTTTCCTAACCCAACATAAGTATAAATGCAGATTACTTGTCGAATTAGGACATTGGTGACATAATATTCACCACTCATGAGCCAAATGATGTCTTATTATGTACATCGAACTGTATACAGTTATGGAGGTATATTGTGGCTAAAGTAGTTTTCGACCATGTTTATAAGAGATTTGGAAACACCGACGCGGTTGCAGATCTAAATATTGAGGTTGATGACAAAGAATTTTTGGTCTTGGTTGGCCCCTCCGGTTGCGGCAAGTCTACTAGCCTGCGTATGTTGGCTGGCTTGGAAGAAATCAGCGAAGGGCGTATTTTGATCGGGGATCGCGTTGTGAATAACGTTGCCCCAAAAGACCGTGACATTGCGATGGTGTTCCAAAGCTATGCATTGTATCCCCACATGACCGTCTACGACAACATGGCGTTTGGTTTGCGTCTGCGCAAGACTCCTAAGCAAGAAATTGACCGCCGTGTTCGTGAAGCGGCCCAGAGCTTGGGTATTGCCCATTTGTTAGATCGTCGTCCCCGTCAACTATCCGGTGGTCAGCGTCAACGTGTGGCAGTTGGCCGCGCTATCGTCCGTGAACCCAAAGTGTTTTTGATGGACGAGCCGTTGTCGAACTTGGATGCTAAACTCCGCGTTGAGGCCCGTGCATTTATTAGCAAGCTGCATCAGAGCCTCGGAACCACCTTTATTTATGTGACCCACGACCAAGTTGAAGCTATGACGATGGGTACCCGTATTGCTGTTCTCAGCGCAGGCAAGCTGCAACAACTCGACACTCCCACCAATCTATATAATAATCCAACCAACCAATTTGTAGCCGGATTTATTGGCAGCCCCGCCATGAATTTCTTCAATGGCACCCTGCGCGAAGCTGATGGCAAGATGGTGGTGGATGTCGGTTTCGCTAGCCTTGAAGTACCTACTGATCGCAAGGAACGCTATCGCCCGCATCTAGGTAAGAAAGTTACGTTCGGCCTGCGTCCCGAAAATATCCATAATGTGGAATTCCGCCCATCGGGTATTGTGGCACAATCCGTTGAAGCTGAAGTGGACGTGGTTGAATTGATGGGCCATGAAAAGACCGTGTACCTTGTAGTAGATGGTGTGACGTTCCTGTCACGTATGGACCCGCGCTCGGATGTCCATATCGGCTTGAAGACCCCGGCTGTCTTCGATATGACCAATATGCACTTGTTTGATGCCGATACTGGCCTAACGCTCTAAATTCTTCATTCGTTTAGACTCTAATCGCCTGACCCGGGGGGACGCTCTCTGGTCAGGCGTTTTGTTCTACATGAGAAACGAGAGTATTGGAATTATGCCTCCCAAAAGTATTCCCGTTCCAACCTCCGAAATCCATGATCTAGCCCACGAATTGACCCAAGCCATTGGCCGGGATGCCGTTAAATTTGATGAAATATCTCGCCTGTTGTATAGCACCGACGCCAGTAATTACCAGATTTTTCCAGTGGGGGTGACTTTCCCTAAAAATGCGGATGAGGTGAGTGCGATTCACGAGATTGCGATGCGTTATCACGTCCCAGTGATGCCGCGCGGCGGGGGGACAAGTTTGGCAGGGCAGACGGTCAATCGGGCGATTGTCATGGATTTCCCTAAATTTATGCGGCGGGTGAGGGGGGTGAACGCCGATACTAAAACCGTGCAGGTCGAGCCGGGATTGATTTTGGGGCATTTAAATCAGCAGCTTGCCGGTTTAGGTTTGATGTTTGGACCAGACCCCGCCAGCGCGAATCGTTGTGTGGTGGGGGGGTGTTTGGGCAACAATTCCAGTGGCACCCACAGCATTATGTATCGCATGACCGCCGATCACGTCAATTGGTTGGACGTGGTCTTGGCAAATGGCGAAAAAGTGCGGTTGGGACGGCGCGAATTTTCATCCGAAAATGGCACGGTAGAAAAATTACGGGCAGGGGTGGCACAGATTTTGCAGCGATATGCCGAACCGATAGCGACCCGGTATCCCCAAACATGGCGCACGGTGGCGGGCTATGCGCTGAATCGCTTGGAAATGGATGATATTGACCTTGCTCAATTGATTATCGGCTCGGAGGGGACACTGGGGACGATTGTTGCAACGGAACTGCGCCTAGTGGATAAACCAAAATACACCCGTTTGGCGATTGTCCATTTTGCCACACTGCTGGCATCGCTCGAAATCGTCCCTGCTATATTGGAAACAGACCCTTCGGCAGTGGAACTATTCGACAGGATGCTGATGGATCGCACGCGCCGAATGCCGGACTATGCCAAGAAGCTCCATTTTGTCGAAGGCGACCCAGCGGCAGTTTTGGCAGTGGAATATTATGGCGACAGTCCGGCTGAATTGGACAGCAAGATTGAAACTCTACGCCGTCGCTTGATTGCTGAAAATCATCATGTGGCGGTGGTAACACTGATAGATGCTGCCGGACAGGGTGATTTTTGGACGATTCGCAAAGCTGGATTGGGCTTGTTAGCCAGTGATCGGGGCGACCTAAAAGCCATTGAAATTATTGAAGATGCAGCCGTACCTGTCGAACATCTGGCAGCCTATATTGAGCAGGTCATGGGAATTGTCGAGGGTGTTGGGGCCGGGATGTCAGTCTATGCCCATGCCAGCGCGGGGTGTTTGCATGTGCGCCCTCTTGTTAACTTGAAAACGGAGCACGGAATGCGCCAGTATCGCCAGATTGCCGAACAAGCAGTCGAAGCGGTGTTGTCGTTTAATGGTACGACCAGCGGCGAACACAGCGAAGGCATTTTGCGTGGTGAATTTAATGAGCGCCTATTTGGGCCAGAATTGATGCAAGCCTTCCGCGAAGTGAAACATCTTTTTGATCCGCACAACCAGATGAATCCCAATCGGATCGTGGATACCCCCAAGATGGATGATGAATCCTTAATGCGTTACGGCCTATCTTTTGGCGTGCCGCTGGAAATTGTCGAAACGCGCTTCGACTGGTCAACCGATTTTGGATATGCCGGGGCAATTGAAATGTGTAATGGGGCGGGGGAGTGTCGCAAAGAAAATGTGGGGGTGATGTGTCCCTCGTACATGGCGACCCACGATGAGCGCGATTCCACACGCGGACGAGCCAATACGCTACGGGCCGCCATGATGGGGCTGTTGGGGTTGAATGGGATGAAGGATGAACGGGTCAAAGACGTCTTGGATTTATGCCTTTCCTGTAAAGCATGTAAATCCGAATGCCCCTCGTCGGTAGACATGGCCCGCATTAAGGCCGAATTTATGGCCCAATATTACGATGCGCATAGAATCATCCCCCTGCGAGCGCGAATTTTCGCAAATATCCACCGCCTGAATGAACTGGGGAGCATTTTCCCGCCAATAACCAACCTCGCCTTAAATATGCCTATCGTTTCACAGGTGGCCGCTAAACAATTGGGCATTACACCAGAACGCCAGTTGCCAAAATTGGCTCGGCAGCGATTTAGTCAGTGGTGGGCGAAAAACAAGCCCGTCGAAAGCAGACCTCCATTAAAGCAAACGCCCATTCTGTTGATAGACACATTTATGGAATATAACGATCCCCAAATGGGCAGGGCGCTGGCTTATTTGATGGAACAAAGCGACTATGAATTACGGGCACAGCGGCTGCCGTGGCAGGGATGCTGTGGACGGCCTGCGATTTCAAAAGGGCTACTAGATCAAGCAAAACGCATGTCAACGGCGAATGTAGAAGGATTGGCGGCGCTCATCGAATATGACCCGGAAGTTCGGTTCATGATGTTTGAGCCAAGTTGTGTATCGGCCCTTCGAGATGATACTCGCACACTCGTCAATAAGGAATATCAGGCCGCTGCCGATGACATTGCCTCGCGTATAATGAGTGTGGAAGAATGGCTAGATGCATGGCGAGCCGCGGGGAGCATGGACGATCTGCGATGGGATCATCAGCCGCGTGAAATTATTTTGCACGGGCATTGTCACCAGAAATCATTATGGGGGACATCCGCCAGCTTAAATATTTTGCGGGCGATCCCCGGCGCAACAGTGCGTGAATTGGACGCGGGATGTTGTGGCATGGCAGGCAGTTTTGGCTACGAGGCCGAACACTATGAGGTCTCGATGCGGATTGCCGAACAGCGCCTATATCCTGCGGTACGAAACAACCCCAACGCGATTATTGCAGCGGCGGGGACATCGTGTCGAGAGCAGGTCGGGCATATTGAGGGGCGGGCACTGCACCCAGTTGAAATTGTGGCGATGGCGTGCGGGTGGAACGGTTAGGTTTCGGCGTAAGCGCCTCGTGTGGCGACTTGTGCCACTCGATAAATCGCGCCGATGCCATGCGCGAGATATAGGGCCTGTACTGCGGCACCAGATTTTTCCGCAAGTTCGGCGGTTGGGGCCACGATACACAAGGTCGGGCCGGCCCCGCTGATGATACAAGCCTTTGCTCCATAAGCGAGGGCGGTATCCCGCGCCAACGCAAAATAAGGGATGAGATACTGACGGGCGGGTTCGATAATGCCATCTTCCGCCATCGCACTGACCAATAAATCCAAATTTCCAGAATAAAGGGCATACATCAATTGAGCGACGGCTTTCGTCTGGCTGACCATCTTGGAAAAAGGCACTTCTTTGGGCAGGACGGCCCGTGCTTGGGCAGTGGGCACAGCAACATCGGGTGTCACCAGCGCGAAGTAGAGGCCATCAGGAATGGGTAGGGGGAAAAGGCAGTCGGGGGTGATGCCCGTCACCAACACAATCCCACCCAACAGGGCTGGTCCAACATTATCGGCATGACGACCACTGACAGTAGCTTCGGCTTCCAAACAGGCGGATAATAACTCAAGCTGACTGAGCGGATTTCCCAAAAGAGCATTGGTAGCAACGGCCCCGGCGGCGGCACTAGCGGCGCTACTCCCTAATCCGCTGGCTAAGGGTAACCCTTTTTCGATTTCCAGTTCAATCCCTACATCGGGTCTAATCTGCTGGCGCACACACTCGGCGGCTATCGCGGCGGTGTTTCTTGTTGCATCAAGTGGCAGTTTGCCGCCATCCCCGGTAATTTTGACGACACTTGTACCGGGTTTATCACAAAGATGCGCTGTAACGGTATCTCCGATGCCCGTGACTGCCATCCCTAAAATATCAAAGCCGGGGCCGAGGTTGGCAACTGTAGCAGGCGCAAAAGCACGAGCAGAAGCTAAGGCATTATCAGGCACATGTTGAGACATCAATTTCTATCCAATTTGGGCGAGGGCGTGTTCAATGTCGGCAATAATATCATGGGCGTCTTCAATTCCAGTGGAATAACGCACGAGATTGTCAAAAATACCCAGTTCGAGCCGTTCTTCGGGTTCTTTTTCAAAATAGGACATAATGGCAGGCTGTTCTACCAAACTCTCTGTCCCGCCTAGACTGGGCGCGATATAGGGCAGACGCAGGCTATCAATAAAACGTTTAGTTGTATCGTAATTGCCTTTGATGGTAAAACTCACTACGCCGCCGAAGCCCTTCATTTGCTGGTGGGCAAGATCATAATCAGGATGAGATTCTAGGCCGGGGTACCAAACACGCTCGATTTTTGGATGGGCCTCCAAATAACAAGCCAATGCCAAGCCATTTTCGTTTTGTTTCTGGACACGCAATGCCAACGTTTTGAGGCCTCGTTCCAACAAATAAGCGTTGTGTGGGGCTAGGACTGACCCCAAAACGCCTTGCGCCTGTCGGAGAGCGCCGATACGTTCCGCACTACCAATAATGACCCCCGCCAGCAAGTCATTGTGGCCGCCAAGATATTTGGTGGCGCTGTGCAGTACGTAATCAATCCCATAACTGAGGGGGAGTTGGTTAATCGGCGTTCCAAAAGTGCTGTCAATCAAGGTGACGACTTTGTGCTGCATCCCGATCGCGGCGATTTTGGCAAAATCCACGAGACGCAGGTAGGGGTTGGTGGGACTTTCAGAAATGATGATGCGGGTTTTCTTGGGGACAATGGCGGCTTCCATCGCGTCGTAATCCCCCATTGGCACAACCGAGGTTTCGATCCCCAATCGCTTGAGGAAGGTGGTACAAAATTGACGGGTGCGGCGATAACAATCATTGGTCATGACGATGTGTGCGCCAGTGGGTAGGCTGGCTAGGAGTAAGGTAGTAATGGCTGCCATGCCAGATGCAAATAGTACCGCATCTTCGCCACCTTCTAATGCCGCTAAACGTTTTTCGACAACATGAACTGAGGGGTTGCCATAGCGCCCATATTCTTCACGGCCTTCCTCACCCGCTTCACCCCAAACTTTGTTCCGCATGAACGCGGTTAGATCGTCACTATCCGCGAAAGTAAAGGTGGCACTTTGCGTAATCGGCGTTGTGATGGCATGTCCGGGACGTTGGCGGGGACTTCCGGCATGGACAGACTGCGTACTTGGGCCGGGTATGGGTTCCTCGATGTTCAACGAACAGTCTCCTAATGAAGGTGAATGTCAAGATTGTGCAAATGTAGCGAATATAGCGTAGAATGACAACTATCCTTAGCAAGTTTGCCTATCGCTCAAAACTTTGTGAAGGGCCTATACACAAATTTAACGCTCGTTATATACTTACTTTCAGTGAGTTTTTTTAGTCGCCTTTGAAAATAGGTTAGTGGATGGAACCAGAATTGACAATCAAACTGATGGTCATGAGTGGCCCGGATGATGGGATGGAAATTATCCTCAGTCATTCAAAATCGGGCGATCCTATTCCCCCGGGGCTGCTTGCACGATATACCATTGGTCGTCGAGATAATAGTGATGTGTGTATTCCTTTTGATACGCTGGTTTCAAGACTCCATGCGACCTTGCAGCGCCGCACGGATGGATTATTTTTGGTGGATGAAGGCAGTCGTAATGGGACATTCATCGGGCGACGGCGTGTCAAAGACCCCGAATCACTCGATATTGGACAAATGTTTAGGGTGGGGCAGACTTGGCTTCGTGTGCAGTCTATTGAATAAGGTGGCAGCATGGCAACCATCGGCTTAAAAGATATTTTAGCAATTTCGGAGCAGGAATCTGCACACCACCATCATTATTATATTGGGGTTGAGCATCTGTTTATCGCGCTGACGAAACTTCAAAATGGCCTCACCAATGCGATTTTGGAATACACAGGGCTTGAGCCGCGTTTTGTGCGTTATAGCATCCGCCAAACGATTGGGATGAATGAAAATCGGCGTTTTTGGCCCGGTTTCCGTGAAACACCGCGTACCAGCCGTGTCCTAAAAATGGCCCAAAAATATGCTGGCTTGCATACTCCCTCCGAGCGTGATTTGCTGTTGGCGATTTTGGATGAGGCTGACAGTGTAGCAGTGCGAGTGCTGCAAGAAGTGGGCGCGGACATTCCAAAATTACGCCAGATCGCTGCCAATTGGTCAACTAAAGCACGGGCTGATGTGCCAGATGTGCCAATTGATGGCTACGTGGATCTAAATGCCGATGAACGGCGGGTTTTGCAGCGCATGTTCCGAACCCACCAGCGCATTGTGGTGGAGCGGGAACTGGCGGGGAGCTATGGGAATACGCGCTTGTTGGTTGTCCAGCCGATGCGCCCCCAACGGGCTGAGGCACGGGTGGTAGTGAAAATTGATGAGCGTTCGGCGATTCTCTATGAAAAGCGCCATTACGATTCATATGTGAAAGACACCCTACCGCCGACAACGGCACGGGTTTTGGATAACCCCTCGCTCCCCGAAGATTCGCCGCTGGGTGGGTTGAAATATACCCTCGTTCAGCCGCTTGGCAGCACTAATCCGATAGATTTACGGGCCTTTGCCGATCATGCCACCCCGGAAGATATTGGTCGGCTCATTCAACATAGTGTTTATCAATCGTATGCCGGGGCGTGGTGGTCACAGCGGCAGCGCTATCGGTTTGGCGTATGGCGTGAATATGAACATGTGCTGCCTGCTGCGCTTGAGATCGCCGTGATGCGACCCTCAACTCAGACCTCGTATACCGAAATCAGCCCGCTTGGAGCGTGGAGCCGCAGCGAAGATATCGAAATCGGGCAATTGGTAGATTTACGGGACTTCACAGTGCAGAAAGTCCGGCCTGATAAAGGAACAGTGCAACTTTCAGCAGGAAGTGGCCCGGAAGCGGTCAATCGTGCATCCAAAGTGGAGGTGATCGGGCTGGGTGATGAAGTAAAAGAATTCCGCCGGGGCGAGCTAGTACCACGTCTCACAGGTCGGGTGATCCGTCGGCGCAAAGAAATCTTGTTGGAGCAGGCCCAATGGCTTGAACCGCTGTTCGATCTAACCGAACAAAATTTGCCTGCCCCCGCGCCACTCAACAGCCTGCCCAACCCACTGCTGCATGTCAATAATTTCCTCGAGCGCCGTGTCAGTGGTTATCTCTCGATTATTCATGGCGATTTGCATTTGGGGAATATCTTGGTTGGGCCAGCCGGAGATGCTTGGTTGGTGGATTTTGCCCTGACGCGCGAAGGTCATACTCTTTTTGATTGGGCTGTGCTAGAAGTAAGTCTATTATGTACAGTGGTTGGCCCGCGTATGCCAGAAGGGTGGGACGGCGTTTGGGGCACCATTCGCCTGCTCGAAGCGGTCAACAGCCACAATGCCGATCTAGTGCCGCAGGGTGATCCGGTGGCACAGGCACTATCTCCCATTATCACATTACGAAAAGTGGTCGAAGTGAATTTGGCACGAACCCAACAATGGCGTGAATATCATGTGGCCTTGATGCTGGTGGCGTTACGCGGGTTGTCTTGGAAAAATTCGGCATCGTTGGATGTGCGACGACTGCTATTTTTGACGGCGGCCCTGTCGGTGGATTATGTCTTAAAAGCTGAAAAAGGGGTGTTTAGCACGCAAGGCATGTCCGAACTACCAACGGATGGTACAGGTACAAGGATGCCGTTTGACCCGATGGGTGGCGATACCCCGATGTATGAACGAGACAGTCCTGAAAACTAGCTAATATTCACTGCGAAAGAAAAAGGGCAATCCCGATTAGGACGGCCCTTTTTGATTTCATGAAATACGGCGGGTTAGCTGATGGCGAAGGTCACGGTCAAGATGACGTTGACGCTCAGGGTTCCGCCTGCGATTGGCACGCTGCCGGCACCACCACCCTGCGCCCGTTCCGCACTGGCTAGAGGATAGTAGCCACCATCCCCTTCTTGCACAGACAGGACTTCACCCAATGTCGCCCCAACCAAGCCAGCCAGTTCGGTGGCGCGGGCAGTTGCATCGGCAAAGGCGGCGGAACGCGCGTCGGTTTGAAGCGCAGAACGTTCCGAAATGTCGAAGGAAATGTTGTTGACGACGTTCGCACCTGCGGTTACTGCCGTTGCCAAAAGATTGCCAATTTGTGTCACGTCACGCACGGTGACATTGATGACATTGGTGACATGATAATTGGCAGGTGGTTGCTCCATACCTTCGGCAACTGGGCCATAGCTGCCTTCTCGATAGATGTTGTAATATTCGGTACGGATGTCTTCAGGGGCAACACCAGCGCCTTGCAGAGCATCAATGACGGCCTGAATGTTCGTATTGGCATCATTGACCGCAGTGATGACATCGGTATTGATGACATCAACCCCTACGCTCATGTAGGCGATGTCTGGGGCGGAGTAGGCGGTTCCTTGACCGATGACGGTGATGCTGCGCGGGGTTGTGGATTGGCGCTCAGGTGCTGCTTGTACTTCTGATTGTTTGGCTAACAATCCACCAGCGACGAATGTGACTGCGACGAGTAACGCTAGTGCAGCCCGAACTACCTTTTGATTAGAAACCATGTGTGTGTGTCTCCTCATTGGATGCAAAAGAAAGCCCCCCATTTGATAGGCTCAACACCTAAGACGACATTTTTGCTGGAAAAGTTCCAAGCAAATCTCTATACCCATTTTAAGAGGCCAATTCGATTTGATATGGGGCAATTGGGGGAATTAGTGGTAGGTGGCATGTCCCATTTAACCAAATTTATACGATGCATAGTTGAGTTCTGTTACAATCAACCTTACACCATTTACTCGAAACATAAACCGGAGTTTGACATGCACAAGATTGATGTTGCCATTTTGGGGGCAACGGGAGCAGTGGGGCAGCGTTTTATTGCCTTGCTGGAAAATCATCCTTGGTTTCGGGTGGCAGAAGTTGTGGCAAGTGACCGCAGTGCAGGCTTGACTTATCGGGAAGCGGCTAAGTGGGTGTTGGATGGCTATCCACCCCGTGATGTCGCTGAACTGACGGTCAAATCGTTGGACGCGGAACTTGATTCCCCGCTTGTATTTTCGGCGCTACCCGGTGAGGCCGCCCGTGAAGTCGAAGTGCGTTTGGCAGGGGAGGGGCATGTGGTTTGCTCCAACGCCAGCACTTATCGCATGACTGAGGACGTGCCACTGCTTTATCCCGAAATTAACCCCGATCACACCCGCTTGATTGAAACTCAACGCCGCAATCGTGGCTGGAAAACGGGTGCGCTGGTGACTAATTCAAACTGCACAGCCATGCCGGTGACAATGGCTCTTGCGCCGCTGCGACCATTTGGAATCCGTGTGCTGCATATCGTCAGTATGCAGGCTGTCAGTGGGGCAGGGTATCCGGGGGTCGCCTCGTTGGATATTCTCGATAACGTTGTCCCCTATATCAAAGGCGAGGAAGATAAGCTGGAAGTTGAGCCGCACAAGATGCTGGGCCAACTTGCATCAGATGGTAGCAGAATTTTACCTTTGGACATGGTGACGAGTGCGGCTTGTAATCGAGTACCCGTGCTGGATTCGCACTTGGTCAGCGTAGCCGTAGGATTTGACAGCAGGCCTTCACTTGAAGCGATTGATGAGGCGTGGAACAGCTTTGTCGCCCCGGAAATTGTGCGCCGCCTGCCCAGTGCCCCCGAATTTCCGTTGGTTGTGGCGTATGAACCAGATCGCCCCCAACCCCGTCGAGATCGTAATGCGGGTAACGGGATGACCACTACGGTAGGCCGTCTGCGCGAATGTAAGACGGTAGACGGTGTGCAGTTTTTGTCGCTGTCGCACAACACCATTCGCGGCGCGGCGGGTGGCTCAATTTTGAACGCGGAGCTACTGGTCGCAGAGGGGTATATCGCCTCGGCTGATCCGGCGATGCTGGCTTACGAAAAAGCCTAAGTTCCCCAATACTGTAATAAAAAAGGGCCGATGATGTGAAGTCGGCCCTCTGTAAACGTTAATTCATCGAAACTGTTTATCTACGGGGCGCACGGACAGCCCAACCGGGCAAATCGCTGCGATATTCCCCGCTGCTGTAGACATACACCCATGCCGCACCTTCGGGGGTGGCCTCTGACCACTGATAAATCCAATGGGCATCCAAAATTGAGAGATTGACACAGCCGCGTGATTGGCGATAGCCGAATTTGTCATGCCAGTACGCGCCATGTAGCGCCATATCCTCGTTAAAATACATGACCCAAGGGACGTTTTGAATAAGGTAGTATTCGGCTTGGCCCGCTGCACCTGTCATGGGGGCGGTGTTCCAACGCTGATAAATCTTGAATAGACCCTCAGCGGTTGACCAATTGGGCAGACCCGTAGCAACAAGAGTGGCAAATACCATGTCGTCACCTTGATAGGCCACCGCCGTTTGTTCATAGAGGTCAATGGCAACCCATTGGTCATTGGCACCAACTTCGGTGGGGCGCTGGACGGGTTTGACTTTGGCAACACGCAATTGCTGAATCCACTGATTTGGCCCAATCAGATACCATTCAAAGCCATTGACAACCTCCACCCCGAAAATATTCATCAGGGTATAGCGTTCGATTTTGGGCAGGTTTTCATTGGGAGGGCCACCGGGATAACTGCTGGGGCGTTCTGGCGCGATCATCCATGCAAAGGGACGTTCAAAGGGACGGTCAATTAACACCCCAGTCAGTTGTGAGATGTCTTCTTGTTCCACATTTTCGCTTTTCACCCAGCGATCCGTGCCGATTTGTACCCAGCCATCCAACACTGCACCGATGGTGACATGATGATAACCGGGGGGCAGGGTCTCGACTACGGCGGCATCAGGATTGGGGGAACTGAAAATCTGGATGTCCCCGACCAAACGGCGGTATTTGCGGGCTGTGAGCAGCTCTTCATCGAAAGGGATGTGCGGAAAATCGGGTGCCGGATACTGCTGCATGGTTGCATAGGCGGCACGCATGTCCATCGCGGAAAGGCCGGGATTGGTAATGCAGTCGGGATTTTCGACGGTTTGTCCGGCATCAATCGAGAGAACAGCCTGCTCGATGAGTTTTTCGCATTCTTCGTCGCGGTTGGAACCGGGAAAGGCTTTGGCGTCGTCACTTTTTAACGCAAAAGGGAGAAGCAATCCAACAATAAAAACAGCCAAGATGAGTCGTTTACGCATACCATCACCGTTACTATGAATTTGTCCAAGAAGTGGCGATAAGGATACCGAGACTCATATTTGGCGTAAAGGGCCGATAGCCTACGCTTGAGCGCCGTTTGTGTGATGTGACAGGATAATAAGAAAACAAAAGAGGGTGAGCCATTTGACCCACCCTTGTCTTACTCTGGTTTATTCGTGTTTGATCGGCACTAAATCGGGATTGCCTCTAAAGATAACCGCGCCTGCATTGAGCCAGACACGACCCAATGGCGTATCGAGTTGCAGCATCGTCCAATTGTCATCACTGCGGGCAAGGACGGTATATTGTGTGCCGCCGGGGAGTGTACCTGCGACTTCAGCGCCTTCCCATGTGGTGTACACGGGACGGTCAATCGCCACAATCGCGTAGGGTAGGGCGATCTCGCCAGCGGGTTCGGTCACAAATGGCACTGTCCAATGTTGACCCCGGAAAATGACATATTTCATGTTGACCCAGCCGACACCAAAATCACCTTCGATGCGCCACCACCCATAATCAGGACTGCGGCCTGTGGTACGAACTTCTGTACCACCAGACAACACCGCAATCGAGGTAAAATCCGGGCCGGGGCCGCTGCGAACGTTCAAAGCGTAGGTGTTAATGATGATGCGATTATTGGGTGGGGTTTCGGTACTGACCACTGGTAGGAGTTCAAGGCTGCCATTAAGCGAGATGCCGCTAAAATTGACCCATACGACATTACTTTGATAGATGACCTGTAGCCATGTGCCATCGGGGTTGCGGGCAATCACATTGAGTTCCGCGCCGCGTCGGGCATCCAGTACCACGCCCGAATAATTGTCTTTCTTGTAGAGCAGTTTGCGTTCAACAATCACGGTAGCGGTAAAGCGGGTGACATTATCGGCGGGGGGGCCTGCAATCGTGCCAGCATCTACCACAGGAATTTCGAGGGCGGTGCCTGCCAGTGTCACGTTCGTCACAGGGATGAAACCTACACCAAAATCGGGCGCGACCATCCAGCGTGTACCATCGGCGTTGCGTCCCACAATCGGGATAATCGCACCCGCAGGCAAAACACCAATCGCGTTGCCGTCTATGCCGATCACCACTGTATCCGCGTTGAGTTGAGCGGTTGGGCCATTAAAGCTGGGGCCGGGGTCGCCAACGACTATTAATTGTTCTAGTGGGCCACGCCGAGCGACTGCGCCAAGATTAACATACCCGATACCTCCGGGGCTGCTGACTTGTACCCAATTGCCGTCCCCGGTGATGGCGATGATGTTTAAGGAGTCACCACTGGGGACAATCGCAATCACGAATGAGTCAAAATTCGGGTTGCTGTAGACCTTCACCGGGCCATATGCAGCGACTACTGTCGAAAGGGCTTCTGTCCCGGCAGGCTCATTGGTCACAGGTAGCCCAGCATAATCGCCGCGAAATTGGCTGATACGGGCGCTGATCCAGCCTGTGCCATAGGGTGATTCCACCCGCCACCAGCCTGTTCCGCTACGGCCTGTGCAAAGCAAAACCGTGCCATTCGGGACTGAGCCAAGAACGCTCGTAGAGGCGGATGGGCCACTGCGGATATTGGCTGCGCCGCTAATCACCGTGACAAGATTGCCTTCTTGTGCATAGGCGGTCTGGGGCGCGGCTGGCCTGATGGCAGGGAAAGCTGCCAATGTAATCAGGAGAAGGATAAAAATAGGGGTGAATCTAAGGGAACGCCGCATAACATTTCTCCCGAAATAAGAGTTCGTGTTTATTGGAGTTAAGTATATGCGATACAGGGCGGCGTGCCAAACGAGAAACCATGAAATTCTTCGTGTAGTAATGAGAGCAACCAACAAACACCCTGTTTGACGTGGGGTGAACGTGGGCTACTCGGCCTTGCCGACCCTCAAACCAAAGCTATACTTATCCGGTTTGTGCGGTAAAGATACGCACATCTTTGAGAAAGACAATCAACGAGGTTTGGAATGAGAACCATTTATCGGTGGATACGACGCGGCATGACAGGGCTTTTTACCCTTGCCGTAGCTGCTGGCATTTTATATTTTTTCTACTTCACCATCACCAGTATTGTGGATGAAGTTGAGTTTCGGCGCGAAGAAACCCGACGTGACAATGTACGTGATGATACGGCAACCGCTATTGCCCCCACAATTGAATCCGAATCGGAATTGCTGGCGGGTGACACAGTTTTGACCATCACCCAACCGACGGAGCAGGGGGATGCAGCAAATGTATCGGCGGTGACAGAGGTGGTGACAGAATCCGCCGCTATTGTCGAACCCACAGCAACACACACGATTGAAATAACCGCTACATCGTCTAATACTGCAACATTTACTGCCGAGCCGAGTGCCACCGATACCGCCGCTCCGACCAGTACACCTAGTCCGACTCGTACTCTTGTGCCACCAAGCAGCACACCACGTCCAACGAATAGCCCTACCGTAGTGGCACAGAATCCAACCGCGTTCCCGACCAATACACCTCCCGCAACGGCCTTCCCAACCAACACGCCATATCCATCGGATACGCCGACGCCGACCAATACTTTTACCCCCACATTGACCTACACACCGTCTATCACGCCGTCGCCCACTTTTACCTTTACTTCGTCACCCACGCCGCGCCCCACGCTGATTATTGAAGGAACATACGCCACTCCCGTAGCGACGACATTTTTGGATATTCCACCGCGTGCTGAATTGGTCGAAGATGATCCCAATATTGTGAATATCGCTATGTTAGGAACGGATGTCACAGGTGGACAGACCGACGTGATCATCATTGTCACCATCAACAAAGAGACTGGCACCGCCGCGATGTGGCACTTGCCGCGTGACCTGTTGGTCTATATTCCCGGCAATCAAATTGACCGTATCAACCGCGTTTGGCAAATTGGACAGCAAAATGGCTGGCCCGGCGGCGGTTGGGGACTGCTTAAGGAGATGTTCATCTACAATTTTGGCCTCGAAATTGACCATTATGCGAAGGTCAGCTTTGATGACTTTAAGGCGATTATTGAGGAATTGGGCGGCCTGACCATCAGCGTAGACTGCTCTCTGCGGGATTGGCGACTGATTGATCCCGAAACCCCGCTAGATATTGCAACAGGCGATGATTGGGAGAATTATTGGGAAGTCTATACCATGCCCATCGGCGTGCAAACGCTCGACCCCTATATGGCGCTCTGGTATGCCCGCAGCCGTGTAACGACCAATGACCTTGACCGAGGCCGCCGCCAGATGGATATTTTGCGTGCAATGTGGCAACAGGCCCGCAGCGAAGGGATTTTTACCCAAGTTGCAACCCTATGGCCGCGTGCATTGGAGATTATCCAAACCGATATGTCATTGGAAGATATTTTAAGTTTCGTGCCGTTGGCGATTAACCTCAATCCCGGTTCAATCGAGCGCTACAGCCTTTCGATTGGGGTGCATATCGAAAATTACACCACGCCAGATGATGGCCGTTCGACACTGCTCCCGAACTGGCCTGCCATTCGAGAAGTTGCAAAGGAATTTGTCACGCCGCCGACTGGCAACCGCCTCCAATACCAATCTAGCCGGATTGAGATTTTTGATGGCACACAGTACGGTCTTGGATGGGATCAAGTTGCGGCTGACCGCTTGGCATGGGAGGGATTTACACCTATTTTGCAGGAATCGCAGAATGTCGCCAAGCATGAAGTCACCTTGATTTATGACTACACAGGTGAGGAGAAGGGGAGTGAGATTGAGCGCCTTCAGGAAATTTTGCGGATTGGGGAGAGTCAGGTAATTGTTGAGCCAGACCCCAATCGCCAGTACGATTATCGCGTGGTGGTGGGACAAAACTATAACTCGTGTGTCTATGGCAGCAGTAGTGACGATGTGCCACCTCCTCCGCCACAAGAGGTTTCTGGTTGATCTAGTCAAACGTATAGTGGAAGGGCAGGTTTTCCTGTCCTTTTTATTTGCCAAAATATCTGCGCATAGTCATTACAAACCCCCACCCTCTAGAAAAACTAGCGCCAATCCGGAAGAAAATCACCCAATGGGTTCATAAGCAAACCAACAACACCATCCACTAACCCATATACATAAACCCCAACCACACCTTGCTGATCTCGCTGAAACACAATCCTAGAACCATCCGATGACCAATCAGGAAATTGATCGTCAAAAATCGCCTCCATCAAGGGACGAACATTCGACCCGTCAGCCTCCATCAAATAAATCTGAAAAAAAGAACCCTCATCCACGTGAAACGCAAGAGACAGTCCATCCGGCGACCAAGTGGGGAAGTAGGCATCTCCTAAATCATCCGGCGACAAGAGACGTCCTCCCGTACCATCGGGCCGAATCGCATAGATACGGTACTTATTGCGCTCCAACCGATGAAACGCAATCAATGACCCATCCGGTGACCAATCCGGGCCCAAATCGAATGTGTCATTAAACGTAATCTGTACAATTTCGCTCGTCTCAAAAGAATAGATATAAACCTCAAAATCGCGGCTACCATCTACCTCACCGGGGCGGTTACTATGAAAGGCAAGTCGTGATCCATCCGGCGACCACGTAACATAACGGTCATCATCAGAGGGGCTATTGGTCAGATTGATAATGTCACTACCATCCGCGTTCATAACATAAATATCACCATTTCCTGACGCCCCCTCATACGCATAAAAAGCGATGTGTGTGCCATCCGGTGACCAAGCGGGTCCAGTCTCTTGTAGATCGGCGTCTTGAGTAATTTTTTGGACATCCGAACCATCGGGGTTGACCGTATAAATATCGAGGTTTCCAGAACGGCGCGAAGCAAACGCAATCTTTTGACCACTAAGGTTTGTGTCGCCCGTTGGGACTACTCCGATATCGGGAGGCGTCGCAGGGCTAGGGGTTACAGTTTCAGGGGTAATGGGCATGGGGGTCACGGAGGGGAAATTTTCATCCGTGCCTGCTTTTCCACCACCACCCTCACTGCCGAATGGATTTAGGATGTAGAGAGCAATTGCCGCACAGGAAAATAACACCAATGCACCCGTGACAACTCCCCACATCCAATAATTCGGTGTATTTCTATGAGGAGGTATTATCTCCATGGGGGTAGAAAATTGGGTGGCGCTATTTGGGGCGGATGGCGGAGTGAATGACGGCAGGGTGGGGCTGGCGGCAATCTGAGGATGAGGGGATGCAATGTAGGTATCAAAACCGAGTTTCGGAGTGGCGATAACCGTGACTTCTTGATGGGATGATCGAGAAGTGTCACGCAGGCGCTCAGGATGTAATCCAACAGGCGTTACTTCGGCTATGGGAGGTTTCGACGCATCCACAATTGCTGGCACAGGCTCGGTATCATCAGTATCTGTATTATGGGACGGCTCAACCGTTGGTGATTTAACAAACTGGGACACTTCAGGGAGGCGTAGCTCATCAGGCACACTGGCAATGTTTAGTTCTGGCGAAATGATACTATCTGTTTCGAGTGGTGGTGCGCCGAGTGCTTCTGCCATTGCCTCATAAACAGATCGGGCGGACTTTGGACGGCTGCTCGGTTTTTTGGCAAGGCATTGTAGGACAACTTCATCTACCGCGTCTGGAATACGGGTTTCATGACGTCGCATGGGAGCGGGGGCGATATAAAGATGTTCATAAGTGATGCGCTCGGAGACTGTTGATCCCTGTGCAGCGGGATGCTGTCCACCAAATGGCACAAGCCCCGTCAGCATTTGATAGAGAATTACCCCAAGCGAATAGATATCCGTCTCCGCTGTAATTCCTTCGTCCAGAATTTGCTCTGGGGCCATATAAATAGGAGTCCCCATTGCCAAACCGAGCGTCGAGAGCATACCGGGGTCATCGAGCAACCGTGCAATGCCAAAATCGGTTACAAATAATGACCCATTGCGATGGAGTAGGATATTGGCAGGTTTTAGATCACGGTGGATGACATTTTCGTTATGGGCAAAATTGAGAGCAGCAGTTAGGGGTTTGAGAAATTCCAGTGATTCATAGGGGGTGAGAGGGCGACCCAGATTATAAAGGGTGGTCTGCAAGGTTTCACCCGGCACATAATCCATTAAAATGAACACAAGGTCATCGGCTTCAATGAGATCATAATACCGCACAATATTGGGGTGTTGAAGACGGGACAGAACTTCGCCTTCGCGTCGGAAGCGTTTTACCAAGTGTGGATCATGGGCGATTTCGGGCCGTAGTACCTTCGCCGCTAAATCGACACTACGGCGTGTATCATGCACACGGTAGACTCTAGCAAAAGTGCCTTCCCCCATATGTGCATCAAAGCGATAATGGCTTGCAATTGTTTGACCCAATAACACATCTGACATGCGTGTGGCATCCTCCGGCGTTTGTCCCAACAGAGTGTATTGCGGGTCGTGATACCTGTCAATTGAAAGAGAAATGAATGGCGAAAATTTTAATTAGCGTGTTGCCCGCATCCGGACATATCAATCCGATGATCGCCATCGCGCAGGCACTTCAACGAAAAGGCCATCAAATTCGGATCGCAACCGATGGGTCGTATCATGTCCAACTGCGACGGGTAGGCCTTGAACCACTGACTATGCCCTATCCAAATGGGGCAATTGCACAGGCATTGGAATATCTGCGTAGACCGGCGGGATGGCTGTCGCAGATCAAACGCCATCCACCCCAATCTTATTTCTTCATGCACCTTGCCGAACTCACTGCGGCATTGGTGGAACACGTTGAGGATTTTCAGCCCGATATTATGCTGACCGATCTGAATCTATACGCGGGGACAATCGCAGCGGAGATTTGTCAACTGCCCTATGCCAGTTATTGTGCCATTGTAAACACTTATGTTTCACCGGACGCGCCCCCTTATGGAATGGGAATAGATTGGTACCCAGAAGATGATGCGCGACGTTGGCTGTGGCCTATTTATGGCTTGGGAATGAAAGGGGTACTATGGCGTTATGACCGCATCGTGAATCGTGTCCGTCGCCAATATGGATTACCATCGGTGCAGGGGGCGATGCTGGCCCATTCTCCCTATCTTGCATTAGTACCCACCACCGAGGCGTATGAATATCCTCGCCGTAGCGTCCCCGCACATATGATGTACATAGGGCCAGTCACGACGAGCGAACGCGGCGAAGCCCATGACGATTTTGATTGGACATGGCTGGATGACGGACGCCCTACGGTGTACATTTCAATGGGGACGATTGTGGATGGGACAGATATTTTCCGCAACGCACTAGAGGCGGCACGCGGCGCAAATTGGAAAATGGTCATGGCAATTGGCAGGGAAGGCGATATCAAAAAATATGCGGATGCCCCGCCGAATGTTTTGGTGCGGAATTTTGTACCACAGCTTACGCTCTTGGATAAAGTGCAGGCAGTGGTTAGTCACGGCGGCAACAACACCGTCACAGAAACCCTGCTGCATGGACTCCCGCTGATCGTTATTCCGAATAGTGCTGACCAACCAGAATCGGCGGGACGAGTCAAAGCGAGTGGGGCGGGGATTCGGATGCGTCCCCGTGAAGCCACGTCGCGCCGTCTGCGTAAATCTATCGAGGCGATTTTGAATGATCCCGCTTATCGAGAGGCAGCCCGCCGAATTCAGGCGAGTTATCAGCAATGTGACGGCCCGATGACGGCAGCACGATTAGTTGGATTATTGGCAGAACGCAAAACGCCCATCTGTCGCCCAGAGAGCAGTAGTATCACCATTACATTAGAAGATGTGGCGCAGTGGTAAAAGAGGCGGAGAACTGATATTGTGGTGTGATGCTCCGCCTCTCAAGGAATGGTCTCAGCTTATTTCTTACCATTGCCACTCTTGATGGCAATTTGGCGGGGTTGGACTTCCGGCGATTTGGGCAGGGTTAGGGTCAGTACGCCGTTTTCGAAGTTGGCGTCAACATCGTCGGCCTTGATCGCCTGTGGAATGTGGATACGGCGGCTGAATTTACCGTAGCGACGTTCCTTCATTAAAGTCCGGCCTTCTTGCTTTTCCTCAACCTGCTCCGGGATTTCTGCTTCAATATTTAGGAAATCTCCATCCATATGAATGTGGATGTTCTCAGCCAGAACACCCGGCAGGTCGGTCTTAACGATATAATTCTGGTCGTTTTCGTCTACGTCAATCGCTAGGCCAAAGTCGCTGAGACGGCCCTCAAATGGATGCCATGTCTCATCAAACAGACGGTCGAGCGCACTCTGCATGGTCATCATTTCACGAATCGGATTCCAACGAGCAATCTTGTTCATACAATACCTCCGAGATTTCTCTTTGAGATACTTTTAGAATAGCCCCACTGTGTAGGAGAAATTTATGAGCAAGATAGGAGCAATATAAGAAATTCTGCACGGTTATTCGTCAAGCAGCATGGGGGTAATCCGCCCAGCGGTCAGTTCACGCAGGGCATCGGTAAAAGGGGCTAAATCATTCTCAGCAATGCGCAAAATCAGCAGTATTTCCGCGCCAAAATCCTCAGATTCGACCTGACAATCATAATTGCTCACAAGGATTTTGACCCGTTCATAAATCGGGTAGGGGATTTCGACCCCGATGGTACGACGAGTGACTTTGAGTTCGGTTGGCAAGGCGGCGACGGCTTCACGGGCGGTTTGACCATAGGCATGAACCAATCCTCCCGTCCCCAGTTTGGTGCCGCCAAAATAGCGCGTGACGACCAATACCACATCCCCCACATTGGCCCCACGAATCACGGCAAGGGTAGGGGGGCCAGCCGTGCCGGAGGGTTCCCCATCATCACTCATACCCTCCGTCACGCTTCCGCCATAACCGATTTTAAAGGCATAGACATGGTGGGTGGCATCCGGCATTTCATTGCGGACGGCCTGTATAAATGCTTTGGCCTGTTCAACGGTATCGGCACGGCCAATGGTGCCATAAAAGCGCGAATTGGAGACCTGATATTCGATACGGATGCGTGCTTTTGGCACAGGATAGGTAGCCATAATGGTTTATAGAAGTGACTGCGGGTCAACCCGTCGAAGATAATTTCGATAGGCAGCGGATTCGTTCCATGCCTGTTCCAACCGCTGATACAGACTGACTTTATCATCAGACAGTTGTGAGGTCGCCGTCAAGGTAATTTTGCCGCGTATTCCAATTTGTACCCCGAACTTGCCGGATGCAGCGAGATATTCAAAGCCCAATCGAATTACGGCGGGGGATTGCCCAAGCCGCTCCACAAATTGGGTGACGGATGCCTGTCCATCTTGTTGATTCATGACGACCTCTGCCAGCTTACCCAATAAGTCCAAATAATCGGAGAGGGTGGTTAATGGCGGGAGGGCAGCTACCCAATAGACCCGACGCGGTTGGACTTTCTCCATCGCCTCAGCTAACCGTTCGGGGGTAGGGGGGACGGTCAAAATTACCAATGTCTCGGCGGGGAGGAGTTCACTTAATGGCAGACCGGGCGATTGTGATTTTGGAAAACCCTCAGCCCAAACTTGCGCGTTTGGATCATCAATCCTTACACGAGCCAATACGTCGGCAGGGGATTCGGCACGGCAATCTAGTATTTCGGGTGGTAGGCGGAGGGTGAGGGTTGGCGCTTCAATTTGTATCCAATCCTCTAAAACGATTTGCAACTGACGTTCGCCTTTATAAGTCGTGACATCGAGTGTATAGGCTAAATCAAAGCGGCCTTCGGGTAGAGGCAGGTCGGCGCTGTTCCACCACAAAACCGTTTGACGATATCCAGCGCGGTTTTCAATCGTCAGGCGGCGATGCTGGCTGTCTGCCCCTAATTTGGCAGCGCTGACGAGGGCAAGGTCACGCGAACGGAAATTGGGAATCGGGTTGCCCTCTCCAAAGGGAGCAAGGCGCTGTAATTGGTAGCCGAAATCAAGGGTGAGTTGTCCCCAATCCAACTGGCCCTCAATGAGCAGACTAGGGGGTGGGGCGGTTTTTTTGGTCGCGGCAAAGGCTTGCGAGAGGCGGCGGCGCAACATGGGCAGGCGTTCGGCTTGAATACCTAATCCACCTGCACCCTCATGTCCGCCATAATTTTCGAGAATGTCGGCCACCCGTGTCAGCGCTTCGCTGACCGAATAGCCGGGAGCGCCGCGCACCGACCCGCGTGCAATTCCTTCATCCGTACTGACCAACAACGCAACGGGTTTATGATATTGTTCGGCAAGCTGGCTGGCGACAATGCCAATCACTCCGCTGTGCCAATTCGGATGGTTCAACACTAGCGCCTCCCATTCCAAAAGCGACGGGTCAGCCTGAATTTGTTCTTGAGCCGCTTCCAATGTCTGCCGGGTGAGATTACGCCGCTGACGATTAAACCCATCTGCCTGTGCCGCCAAAATTTGAGCGGTGGTGCGGTCCGCGGTGGTTAATAATTCAACGGATTTGCGAGCATCATCTAAACGACCCAATGCATTGAGGGGTGGGGCGATGCGAAAGCCGATGTCGATGGAGGTAAGGGTCGAGGGCAGGATTTGCAATTGTTCACACAAGGCCAGTAAGCCGACCCGCTGCGTTTGGTGGGCGGCCCGTAAGCCCAA
Source organism: Anaerolineae bacterium (assembly GCA_019913005.1). Taxonomy (GTDB): domain Bacteria; phylum Chloroflexota; class Anaerolineae; order Aggregatilineales; family J027; genus CFX10. The sequence continues at coordinate 50,368 of JAIOHL010000162.1, forward strand.
TTGCAAGAGATAGCGGGTGTCACGGATAAGGGGGACGACATCGGCGACCAAACCAAGCGCCACCAAGTCTAAAAATCGGCTGGCGTCGCTTCCCCGTCCGAGCGCATCATAGAGCGCTTTGAGTACCATATAGCTGACACCGACGCCGGAAAGGGTGTATAGAGGATGATCTTCACGCGGCAGATGATGGACATTTACTAGGGCGTGCGCTTTAGGTAGGTCGGGTAGGAGTTCATGATGATCCGCGATAATGACCGGAACGCCCTGTGTATTGGCGTAATCCACCGCGTCGTTGGCCGTTGAACCCGTATCACAAATGAGCAGCAAATCTGGCTTTACGGCTTGAATAAGGGGTTTTAGACGATGTAGTTGGACACCATGCGAATCCGTTTGGCGGGAGGGGATATGGTATTCGACGGTTAAGCCTAAGCGCCGCAGCCCTTCGACCCACAGTGCTGTTGCCGTCTGCCCATCTACGTCAAAATCCCCCCAGACAAGAATATGCTTATTGCCTTGATTTACCAGCCTTTTAAAATATTTTACAGCTTTATCCAGATAAGGTAAATCTGAGGGCAGGGCGGGGGCGTAATGCTCGATTGATAGGAAAGATGCGGCACTTTCTGGCGTTCGGACACCGCGTTCGATCAACAAAGTCATTAACTCTGCGGGAAGCGGGCCACCGGGGAGTTCCCAATGCAAATCCGTCGCAACGGACATGGAAAAATCGTGGCTGTAACGCCATTCTTTACTGGGCATGGGCTAAAACTCCACCGCTGAAGGGTTGCTTTCCAAATTGCCAAGACCCCAATAGTCCTCAAGATCAGTTTCGTCCGGCGGGACAGAAGGGCTTTGACCACGACCACATAAGCCGCGATAGAGACAAAATCGGCAACGGGTGACATCTTCGGTCAGTGCAAAATCCGAGGTCTGGACGGCTTCAATCACGCTACGGATATGCGCTTCATATAATGCAACTGAGTGTTCATCTACTGAAAATAAGCGGGTCTCACCCGTCGGAATTTGAATATATTGCAGGGCCATTTTTTCGATGGGCCGTCCGACCAGCCGCGCCGCTTCCCGATACAGCACCAGCAGATAGACGACCGTCTGCATCCGCTGGCCCAGTCGCACCATGTCGGGTAGGCGTCCCGTTTTCCAATCCAGTGTCATAACCGCATTGTCGCGCAAGGTAATCAGGTCAAATTTTGCGAGAACCGAACAGCCTGCGACGGTGGCCGAAAGCGAAACCTCGGGCCATGTTTTTTCAAATGACCCAAGCTCGTTGAAAATTTCCTGATAGCGCCGCAACCATGTCTCTAGTGTGGAATCCCCCGCCACACTGGACTGCAAGACCTCCAATGACATACCAAGTTGATGGCGCTGCACCATCTGATGAAATCTCGCGCCGCGATCAAGGGCCTGCTCGACTTCCGATTGCGGTTCGGCGAGGGGTGACGGCCAACGCTGTTGCTGGATATGGGCTAAATAAAATCGGCGCGGACATTCCACAAAATCTTGCAGACGCGATTGGGTGTAATGAAAATCCGGTGGAAATTGCACTTGATTAGGCGTCGCCATTGATGACCTCACGTAGATGATACAGTGGGACGGCGGGCTGCTTGACAAAATTACCGCCGCGCTCCCAATAGCGCCCCACATTCCATGTAATACTCAAATCCGACTTAGCACGGGTGATACCGACATAGAGTAGGCGCAGGCGTTCGGCGGCGTAGTCAATACGGGCTTGTTGAGAGGCGGGGCCGGGTTCGTAATTATCAGGGCGCTTGTTCATTAAGGCATCTAATTGGGCCAAGACCTCGGCATCAAGATTGAGGTTATCTCGAATAAAACGTTTTTCACCCAGATACTCCTCATAATCGAGCGCCGAGGGGAAACTGTAATTGTTGACCGCCATCAGATAGACCCGATCCCATTCCAGCCCTTTCGCGGCGTGCATGGTGCTGACAGTGATTATCCCCGGCTTCGGAGCATAACCTGTTTCGGCATCGTCAAAGCCGATAAATTTGCGCTGATTTTCGCTGATCTGGCGGAGTTCTTCGGCGAGGTCGGGTAAGCGCCAAGTGGGATTGGATTGGGCAATACTTCGCATCAACACCGCGATTTTATAGGTCAGGGCAATGTCGGTAGGGTCGGTGAAAAGGTCTTGCCCGATGGTGAGCAGCAATTGGTCAATTGGCAGACTGAGCGCCGACAGCCAACGCCGGATGAGGGTAATAAACCTGTCCAGATTTTCATGATAGTCGTCGGGGAGTTCCAAATCTAGCGCAAGTGTCCAATCCCCACCAACAGGCCAGATAAAATCTTCGGGCTGTTTGTGCCGATGCAGCGCCTTTTGAATTTGGATAATCGGCCCCTCAGCATCTTCGATTTCCTCCCCATCAAAATACATGAGCACCCATACATCCCGGTAGACGGAGGCGAGGAGTGGGCTACTGCGCGGATTGGAGAGATAGATCAGGGCTGTGCGTAATAGCCCCGCCGTCGCACGGGTCTCGGTGGTGCTGCGAAGAAGCTCCTCATAGGGCAAACCTGCCTCTTGCAGCAATTGGGTTAATTGAAACCCCCGACTGTTCTCCGGTACAAGCACAGCTACCGTTCTATCTGGATTTTCCGGCAGCCATTTTTGCAGTGAGGCCAGCACCACCTTAAGTTCGTCGTCCGGGTTGAGACGACGGTCAAAAGGATAGATATATAACGTTGAGGCGGCATCTGGTGGATTGGCTTGAACATCCCCCGGTTCAGTCGGCAAGATGTCTTGCGGATAAAAAGCACTCCGCAATTCCATTACCGGATGTTGATCGGTTGTCCAGCGCACGAGTTCATTGGCTAATCTGATAATTTTGCGCGACGAACGACCTGATGTATTTAAGGGGCGATCTTTGACATCGGGATTCGCAAGGAAATTTCGCAAAAACTGCGGATTGGCACTGGTGAAGGTGGTGTTAATGGCTTGATTGGGGTCGCCCACCCGCACCCAATTTTTACCACCCGTCAGCAGCCACAACATTTTTTCTTGGAGCAAGCTACTATCTTGGGCCTCATCCTCCAAAATATACGGCCAGCGATCTTGCAGTCGCTCCAAATATTGGGCATCCGTTTGGAGGGCCGTCAGTGCCAGCCGAACCAAATCTTGGAAGTCCACCGCGCCGCGATAGGCCAAACTGCGCTGATAATCTTGATAGACGGCGGTTGCAAAACGGGATAAATCAAATATGGCATCCGGATTTTCGAGCGCAATGAGCAAATCTTCGGGCGTAATCTGCATTTCTTTGGCGCGGCTGATAAATCGGTCAACGAGGTCTATGAGGAGTTCGGGCAGGTCTTTGTTCATGACTACCTTCTCATAGCGTTCTTCCACCTCTTCGCTCAAAATCCAGCGCAACCGCTCACGCCATTCAGAATAATGGGCCGTCACGGTATCACGGCGAATAGCATAAGCCACACGGTCATCCACGATACGAAAATCTTCGGCTAATCCAACCAATGCAGGCCGTTCACGGACAATATCATGAGCCAGACCATGTAAGGTACGCACACGATAACCCGTATAGGGCAGCAAACCGCGCTCTTGTTCCAAAATGGCGGCGATACGATTTTTAAAGCTGTTGACGGCGGCATTGGCAAAGGTCACGATCAACACTTCTTGATCGCGTCCAGCCCGCCGATTGCTTAATTTTTGTACCAGTGCAGCAGCAAGATGGGACAAAGTGAAGGTTTTACCAGAACCGGGGACAGCCGCTACACCCATCAAACCCCGCGAATAGCTGATGATGTCAAACTGGGATGCGCGAAATTTAAAAGGGGTCTTGCTCACGCCGATACTCCTGTTGTACCATAGGATCGTAAGACTTGTTGAAAAACTCGCAGCAATGGGCCGCGTTGCTCAAAACCCTGTTCCCCCAAATCCGCGATGGCGAGATAAAGTTGTTTGCCGCAGCGCCGCGTCAAACCGAGGATCAATTTACGCAGCATCGTCCATTCCGCTTGAAATTCATCTTCATCCAGCCAAACCCTATCCATATCATAGGAACGCCGCAGCACATAGGGGTGGGTAATGGGTTGGTCGAGTCGTTCCGACCATGCTGAACTGCCCACATCCAACCAGAATTGATACTCTACTGGACGATTGCGCATCAGGTACGTGTAGGCCGGAGCGATAAACATGGCGTTGGCCTCTTCCTTATGCCAGCTTTCTTCATGCAGTGCCGCCAGTAATCCCTCACTGACTAGGGTACGATATTCGACCCAGACCGACGACCAATCATCGGTACCGTCGGGATACAACACACGGCGGAATTGTTGGGCCGATTCTACCAATTGCGCGGCGATTGTACCCGCGTCCAAATGGGTATGAAAGCCAAAGCCGGGTTGCGACAACACGTCCCCAAAAAGACGGCGCAGAAAGTGGTCAGGCGGGGTTTGGGCGACGGTTTCACGCTGATCCATTAGCCAAGTGCGTAACTGCTCATAGCGTTCGCCCACGACGTAGGTAATACGGCTTTGCATCGTCTGTTGGATGGCATCAAATGATCCTATCTCACTACGGCCCGTCGCTCCATAGACCACATCTGCCAACAGCCGTCCACGTATCGGGTCAAGATTGGCAATGACTTGTACTAGCGCATCAGCGGTATCCGGTGCAGGCGGCAGTTGGTCAGCGGGTTGATTCACCAATGCCATAAGGGTCAGCATCGCCCGTGCCGCCGGTTCGTCACGAATTGCCCGCGACGGACGATGCGATACAACGGGAATCCCGGCTGTCTGCAACCGATTCATCACCGTAAATCGCAGTGAATCATTGAGGTAGGGCGCTAACATGACAATTTGGCGGGGCTCGACCCCCGATTCTACCAATTGAATGGCTTCATCACAGGCCCAATTCAACATCTGGGGATAGAAGGTGCGAAAGTCATACGTAAACGCCTCAAAGGGGGAGGGATCAAGTTCAGGCAACGGAGTATCACTCAAATCATCATCGCTGAAAATAGAGTCCAGCGCCGTTGATAATGATTGCAGCGGTTCACTTTGGATGTGTGAGCTATCCCATACTACATGATCATCACATAAGGTCTGCAATTGGGCAGCTTGGAGAGGTTCAGCGCCGAGAAACACCCGATAGCCAGCATCACTGTCCATGACCAACAAAGCACTTTCTAAGACTGGTAGACGAGATTCGATAAAGTCCAATGTCACGGGGAAGTTCTCTTCAATGTTATCCGCAATGAGATGGTGATAGGTTTGGTTCAGATAGGTCTGATACAGCGGATTATGTAACAGGTGGTCGTTAAACACATCCAATTGCAGCGAAAAATCCAACAAATGGTTGTCTAGGCAATGCTGGCGAAATTCGCGGGCTACTTCTAACCATGTCTGATAAATAGCGAGACGGCTAGAATGCCCGCTCCATGCCCGTGACAACCGCAAGGCCACATCATCCAACGAAAATTCATTGATAGCAGCTTTGGAAAGATTGTCGAGCGCTTGGGCAATCAGGCGGGGGCGGGCGACATTAATGCTATCAAAAAGAGCTTGTTCAACGGCACGATCAACAAAACGGGCCATATAATATTGCGCCGTCTCAATCGTTAGAAAAATCGGTTCGTGGCCTTCCGCATTCACAAAGCCCGCTGCTGTCGCAATTTCCGGCCAAAAAAGTTGGATGCCCCGTCGAGCCAGACCACCAAAAGTGGCTATATCCACTCCTGCCGCATCGGGCCAATCGGGATTAGAGGCAGCGAGTTGATAGGGTCGGCCTAAAGTACGCTGGGGAACTAACACAAGGATAGATTCTGGCCGCACTCCCTCCTGTAAAAGACGATGCAGATATTCAACGGCATAGGTGGTTTTTCCAGTACCCGCCGGGCCTTCCAAAAATCGCCGCAAAGTAACCGCCTCCATTGGGACCCCGACTTCAGGGGGGTGTCAATCATCACAAAGCATGATATTATCCCTAACCCCTGCTTAGAACAAATATCCGAGTGGCATTCGGGAACGCCATCGTTACAATAGAGTCCTATACCATTGATTCATTCCTCATGTCCACAATAACCAACCAAAAGGATGTCGAATGTCTGAGAGTGCGTGGCATACGATGCCACCGAATGAAGTGCTTAGTCAATTGGAGGCCGACGCCGAAAACGGTCTTACCAAAAGTGAAGTTGCCAAACGACTGGCGCAATATGGCCCAAACGAATTGGTCGAAGCCGAAAGACCGGGTTTTTGGCAGCAGTTATTGAATCAATTCAATAACTTTGTGATTTATATTTTGTTGTTTGCAGCAGTGGTCTCATTTGCGTTAGGGGACGAAATTGAGGCTGTTGCGATTATGGCGATTGTGATTTTAAATGCAACGTTGGGCGTTGTTCAAGAAGGCCGCGCCGAACAAGCCCTCAGTGCCCTGAAAAAACTAGCTGCCCCCAACGCCAAAGTTATGCGGGACGGGCACACCGAATCTATCCCATCCAGAGAATTAGTCCCCGGTGACGTGGTATTGCTTGAGGCAGGGGACTATATCCCGGCAGATTTGCGGCTGGTCACAACCGTCAATCTGAGCATCGAGGAAGCCTCGCTAACCGGTGAGTCCGTTCCCGTGAGCAAACGAGCCGAACAGATTGCGTCCGAAGACGCGGTTATAGGGGATCGTCACAACATGGCCTACATGGGGACAATCGCCACCTACGGGCGCGGCAAAGGGGTAGTGATAGGCACTGGCATGAAAACCGAAATCGGCAAGATTGCGGATGCCTTGCAATCCACCGAGGAAGAAGAAACCCCGCTGCAACGCCGCCTAGATGAACTGGGCAAGATGCTCAGTATCTCGGCTTTGATTATCTGCGGTTTGGTATTCATCGTCGGGGCGATTCAGGACTTACGCAAGGATATGGAACTGGTAGATTCTCTGCAAGAGAGTTTCATTATCGCCATTTCATTGGCGATTGCTGCCGTTCCAGAAGGGCTGCCTGCGGTTGTCACCATCAACCTTGCTATCGGAATGCGTGAGATGATTAAACGCAACGCGCTGATTCGCCGCCTACCTGCCGTCGAGACACTCGGTAGCGCCACTGCGATTTGCTCCGACAAAACCGGGACATTGACGCAAAATCAGATGACTGCTGCCAAGCTGTATGTAGCAGGGTATCACCTCGATGTCACGGGAGAGGGCTACGCGGTTCATGGCGATTTTCGCCTTGATAAAGACGTTCATGATCCGAATGACCGTATCGAAGTCATGCGTTTGTTATCGGGGGGACTTCTGGCAAGCGACGCCCGCCTTGAACAAGACACCCATTCACCCACCGGGTATCGCATGATTGGTGACCCTACCGAAGGTGCATTGGTTGTAGTGGCTGCCAAAGCCGGAATATGGCGTGCCGATGCTGAAAATACCCATCCTCGTGTCGCCGAAATCCCGTTCGATGCTGACCGGAAGCGTATGAGCACCATTCATAAAATGCTCGACGGGGAATATCTGGCGTTTATCAAGGGTGCGCCAGATATTATGATTGCCCGCTGCTCGGCGATTTTTGAAAATGGGCAGGCCGTCGCCATTACACCCGAACGTCGCCAAAATATCCTAAATGTGAATGCCGAACTCGCCGCCGAAGCTTTTCGTGTATTGGCCGTCGCCCAAAAACGACTTGGCTCTAAGATGCCGGATGAAATCACCCCCGAAACCGTTGAGAGTGATATGGAACTGGTCGGGTTAATTGCCCTGCTTGACCCCGCCCGACCCGAAGTCGGCGCAGCCATCGCCAAAGCCCGTAGTGCGGGTATTCGCACAGTGATGGTGACAGGCGACTATGCCGATACTGCCAGAGCCATCGCCAAAGAGATTGGCCTGCTGCGTCCGGGTGGTGAAGTTATCAGTGGGGCCGAGCTTGAAAAGATGTCCGATGCGGAATTGGATCGTAAGGTAGATACCGCCGATGCGTTTGCCCGTGTGTCGCCATCGCACAAGGTTCGGATCGTGGAGGCTTTCCGCCGTCGTAATCACATTGTTGCCATGACTGGCGATGGTGTAAATGATGCTCCGGCCCTCAAACGTGCCAGTATTGGGGTGGCGATGGGCATTACGGGCACCGACGTGAGCAAAGAAAGCGCCGACATGATTTTGACGGATGATAATTACGCCAGTATCGTCTCGGCAGTCGAGCAAGGACGTGTCATCTACGCCAACATTCGCAAATTCGTCTATTTCTTGCTCAGTTGTAATCTAGCGGAAATCTGCGTGATCTTCCTTGCGACGCTGGCTGGTTGGCCGACCCCATTAACCGCTATTCAACTCCTGTGGCTCAATTTAATTACTGACGGTGCCCCGGCATTAGCATTAGGGGTGGAAAAAGGCGACCCCGATATTATGGCGCGGCCTCCGCGTTCTCCTGATGAACCCATTGTCAACAAAGATATGGTCATTGGGATGATTGTTCAAACGATTGTCATGACTGCTGTAACGCTATTAGCCTTTGCAATTGGGCGGGGCGACATCGAGTTATCCTTTGTCAAGGAAACCAGCGAAGCGCTTGGACGGACAATGGCATTTGTCACCCTTTCAGCAGCCCAACTCGCCCGCGCCTACAGCACCCGGTCGGAACTGTTCTCAATCTTCAAGATTGGGCCATTTAGTAACAAGTACATGCAATACGCGGTGCTGTCATCAGGTGTGGGCCTGCTGTTGGTACTGTATATTCCCTTCCTGCGGGACATCTTCGATACGACCCTATTGAGTGGGTCACACTGGGCCATTTTGATTCCGCTACTGTTGTTCCCCACTGTGATCGCCGAACTCACCAAGCCGTTCCTCCAAGCGATGCATCGGCGGGATGAGGCTCTCGAAAGCCAATTAGCACAATAAAAAACAAAAAAGGCGGGGTGGATGACCTCGCCTTTTTAATATCCCAAAACAAAACGTATCCCGATAAGCAAAATGAAAATGCCATATAACTGACGTACTCGGACAGATGGTAGCCCTAAAGCGATTTTTGCACCCCCCAATGCTCCGACCACTAAACCTAGTGCAACTGGAATGGCCGTCGGAATATCCAATTCGCCTGCCTCGTAGTAAGTGATGACGGCGGGCAACCCTACTGGTAACAGCAGCGCCCCCAGCGAAATTGCAGTGGCCCGTTTTTGCTCATATTGCAGCAGACCCACCAATACAGGCACAATAATAATGCCGCCCCCAATCCCAAATAACCCCGATGCTACACCCGCTAAAAGGCCGATTATCAAAATGATATACCATTGGCTTGATGGATTGGCAGGGTGGGAATCTGGACCGGGGTTCGATGCAGATACGGCAGGAGTAGGCGCATCAGAACGAAATTCATCCCACAATTTACGGGGCTGCAAAAATCGCCACCCCATAAGGATGAGAAACACACCGTAGACCTGTTTCAGGGTATCACTGGGTAAACTGAGTGCCAGACGAGCGCCGATCCAAACCGTCGAGGCAATCCCAAGTGCCAGCAGCGCCGAAGCCCGCCAATTGAAATGACCCGCTCGCTGATAGGCCATCACTGCAAAAATACTAACGGGCAGCAGCAAGGCCACGAGTGAGGTACTAATCGCATGAACAGGCTCAAAGGTCAGAAAAGTAATGAGGGCGGGAACAATCACAATGCCCCCGCCAATCCCAAACATCCCTGATAACACACCTGCCACTAGACCAACAATAAGAAGCAGGAAAAAGTCTTCCGGCACAGTGGTATCCTATCGGGCCATCACCCGCGCTAATTCCATCATCTCCGGGCTTAATGTTTTGTGGCGACCTGTGACCTCTTCATAGGGTGTCGCGGTAATATCGCCCTTATTTAGGCCGCACAGTACCCCGGCGATCCCATCGGACAAATATCCAACGACTGCCGCACCCAAGCGTGTCGCCAACAAACGGTCAAATGAGCTAGGCGTTCCACCGCGCTGGACGTGCCCCAGTGTCGTCGCTCGGATATCGAAACCTACTTCTTGCTCATGTTCTTCAAAATACTTCACCAACGCACTGGCATTATACTTCGCGCCCTCAGCAACAACCACCAACGCATGAGATTTGCCCCGTTGATAGGCGTCACGCAGTTCTTCAACTAAAGCCTTAGGATCAGTTTCGACCTCTGGCAAAGCAATGGCCTCAGCCCCACCTGCAATACCCGCCATCAGCGCTAAATAACCACAATCACGCCCCATCACCTCAACCAGAAAGGCACGTTGATGCGACGATGCTGTTACTTTAAGGCGGTCAATGGATTCCAGTGCAATATTGAGTGCTGTATCTACGCCGATGGTGATCTCCGAGCCATAGAGGTCATTATCTATCGTTGAAGCCACCCCTACTGTCGGCAATCCCAATTGGTGTAACTCATGGGCACCTGTTTGTGAACCATTGCCGCCAATCACAACGAGGGCATCAATGCCTTTTTGATTAAGGGAACGCAAGGCTTTTCGACGGCCTTCGTCTGTCTTAAATTCGGGACAACGAGCGCTACCTAGTACCGTGCCGCCCAATTGCATAATCCCGCCGACATCCCGCCGGCCTAATTGATGGATATTCCCATCAATCAATCCCATATATCCATGTTTGACGCCATAGGCTTCCCACCCGCGCTCAATCGCAGCACGCACAACGGCGCGAATGGCTGCGTTCATTCCGGGGGCATCTCCCCCACTTGTCAAAACCGCGATTCGTTTCATGGCGAATCTCCACTCCCTTCGTCTAAACTTGCTACCATAGTTTACAGTACCCAAACAAGGCAAAGTAAGGTCAAATACACCACAGTTTTGTGAGAATGAACCACGACAAGGGTTATGGTGCATGGCCTCAAATGGCTTATGTTACGCTTTGGTGATGCGCTGATAAATGGCAGGACGGCGTTGGCGTAGCAACGGAAACAACTCACGCCAGTGGGTCAGCGTATAGGGTTCAAGATCAGCAATGACTACCTCAACCGTATCCCGTTCGGCCTGCGCCAATATTTTACCCGTCGGGTCACACACAAAACTGCTACCATAAAACCGAACGCTACCCTCTTGCCCAATACGGTTGGCCGCCCCAATAAAAACACCATTTGCGATGGCGTGCCCACGCATGACCGTCTCCCACGAACTTTGGGTATCTATAGTCGGGTCGGTTGGCTCGGAACCAATCGCCGTCGGGTAAAAAACAAATTCCGCGCCATTTAAGGTATAGATGCGGGCCAATTCAGGAAACCACTGATCATAACAAGTGGGAGTGGCAACTTTTAACGCCCCCACGTCAAAAACAGGATAATCGTCCCAGCCCTCAAAAAAATCCGTTTCGTTATAGCCTTCACCAGAGGGAATGTGAATTTTGCGGGTTGCTCCAATCAAATCTCCACTTGGGCTATGAATAGTTGCGGTATCAAAGTGGCGTCCGTCCTCGGCTTTTTCAAAGAGGCTCCCAATAAGGGTAATTTCATACTCAGTGGCTTGTTGACGGAAAAACTGCTCGGATTCTCCGCCGACAATGGGTTCGGCCCACGCAAAACCCGATTGGTCACGAGTGCTGGCGAAGTAGGGGGAGAGTGAAAATTCTGGTAGACAGACTAATTCCGCACCTACTGATACCGCCCGACCTATCAACTGCCGATACTGCTCCATCATGGCGTCTCGGCTGCCCAACCAACCCACTTGAATTAACGCGACCCGGATCGCTTGCATCAATGTTTTTCCTCCTGACCATAGCGATAATCTTTGAGCGTATGTTATTGTAGCGTATTCTTCCACATCACGAGGTTTTATGACCCGACTTTTGAACAGCATACCCAAACAAGATGGCTTCCGTATGCCCGCCGAATATGAAAAACATACGGGATGTTGGATGTTGTGGCCGGAACGACCCGACCATTGGCGCGATGGAGCCAAATCCGCCCAACGTGCATTTGCGGCGGTTGTTTCGGCGATTAGCCAATTTGAATCCGTGACTATCGGGGTCAATCAAGGCCAATCTCAAAACGTCCGTGTGCTACTGCCACCCAACATCCGCATTGTGGAAATTTCCTCAAATGATGCGTGGATGCGTGACACTGGCCCAACCTTTGTTATCAATGACAGGGGCGAGATTCGAGGGATTGATTGGAAATTTAATGCGTGGGGCGGGCTAAACGGTGGACTATATTCTCCGTGTGGGATCAAGATAATTTAGTCGTCCCAAAAGTGCTTGAAATTGAACAACTCGACCGCTACAAAGCCCCTTTGGTTATGGAGGGTGGTGCTATTCACGTGGGTGATCAGGGCACAGCATTGGTCACAGAAAATTGTCTGTTCAATCCGAACCGCAACCCTCAATTGTTGCGCGGTCAAATTGACAGGCGCTCATAGATTATTTGAATGTACAGCATATCATCTGGCTAGATCGGGGCGTTTATTCTGGATGAGACTGATGGACATATTGATAATCTGGAGCGACTAAAACAGGCTACCGATGCGCAAGGGAAGGCAGCCATCCACGTCAAGCAGGTCAGCGTATGGCCGGGTCATAGATCAACTTTTACATTGCTAATGGGGGAATCATCGCCCCGATTTTTGATGATCCGCATGATGCCGCTGCACTGCAACAATTACAGATACTTTTTCCTGAGCGTAATGTCATCGGCGTACTGGGGCGGGAGATTTTGTTAGGTGGGGGCAATATCCACTGCAACAACCTGCCCCCTAAAGGCTTATTCAACCCGTTCTAGGCGCAGGATAATCCCCTTATAATCTACCATATAGAGTTCACCCTGTTCGTCTTCGCCAAAAGAGCTGATCTGGCGGCCCAAATAACCTTGATTCACCGTCACCCATGTCCCATCCGCGTCTCGGCTGGTTGTCCAGACTCCGCCGTTACAATAATCTCCAAAGAAATACTGACCCTGCAACTCCGGCATAGCCTGACCACGATAGACATACCCGCCTGTGACCGAGCAGCCCTCATTATGGGAATACTCGGCAATCGGAAGCGTCATATCCTCTGGCACAGGCGTGGTATCCGAAAACGGATGATTCCCTTCATACGCATTCCAGCCATAATTTTGCCCACCGGGGCTACCCGCAGGTTGAAAATCAATTTCCTCCCACATCGCCTCGCCGACATCCGCGATATACAAATCTCCCGTCAGGCGGTCAAAACTAAAACGCCAAGGATTGCGGAACCCAAGTGCCCAAATTTCGGGTAGGTAGTCAGGGTTATCTACAAAGGGGTTATCCGGCGGGATGGTATAGGTATCAGTATTATTGACATCAACACGGAGCATTTTGCCGAAGGGAACTTTGGTATTTTGCCCATTTTTGAATGGATCCCCCAAGTCCCCCCCGTCGCCGATACCGAAATATAAATAGCCGTCTGGCCCAAAGGCAAGCTGGCCGCCGTTGTGATTGGGGAAGGGGTCATCGGCGCTGAAAATCACCGTCCCACTGGCAGGGTCGGCGACATTTGGATTATCAGAGGACACGTGATAGCGTTCAATGATGGCTTTGTTATCATAACGAACATAATGGACAAAAAATATGCCGTTATTTTTGTAATCGGGATGAAAAACCAGCCCAATAAGACCCCGTTCCGTATAGCCACCTTGTGTAACATCCGCTGGCATTTGCGCTGTTACATCCAAAAAGGGTTCGGGAATCAATTGCATATTCTGATCAAGAATCATGATATAGCCATATTGTTCAACCACAAATAAGCGCCCCGAACCATCTCCCGCATGAGTAATATAGAGGGGATTATCGAAAATATTGATGAGTTCGACCCATTGATATTGTGGAGTGTCTTGACTTTGAACTGTAGCAGACACAGGGAATATAAGACTCAGCAAGATAAAAATCTGCAAAACGGTTTTGAGCTTCATTCTGGCTTTTCCTAATCGTAACCCTAGTATGAACACGATTTTAGCGTTGATAGGGATAGCCAAACAAGACGATTTTGGTACAATCGCATGTGACATCTATCCTTTGTGTTTTGTCGTTGGATAAAGATAAGGTGAATTAAAAGTGAACCGAAATTTATTGGCCGTCATGCTGACTTTGCTGGCGGCATTTCTTTTGTCCTGTAGTAAAGGCAACGACGACGACCACACCACCGCCCCTAAACGTACTCCCACAACTATTCCACCAACGCCTATTCGCTCGTTAACCCGCAATTCGGATTGGTCGCCCGTTATCGAAGAGATTGATGGGGTTGAAATGGTACTCGTCCCCCCCGGTTGTTTCATTATGGGCAATGAACAAGGCCGACGTGATGAATCTCCGGCTCATCCCGTTTGTTTTGACTATGCCTTCTGGTTAGATCGCTATGAAGTGACCACTGCCCAATATGGCTCGACGGGCAACGGCCAACGACCCAATCAGCCCCGCGAAAATATTCTGTGGACAGAAGCCCGCGATTTCTGTGCCAGTCGTGGTGGCCGATTGCCTACCGAGGCGGAATGGGAATATGCTGCACGTGGCCCGGACAATCTGATCTATCCTTGGGGCAATACCATGATTGACGAAAACTTGGTATATGACCGAACCCTCATGAACGAAACCGCCGATGTGGGTAGTCGCGCTAATGGGGTGTCGTGGGTTGGGGCCTATGACATGGCGGGGAATGTTTGGGAGTGGGTCAGCAGCATTCACCGTCCCTATCCCTATGACGCCAATGATGGCCGCGAGGATATGAGCGACACGACCAGCCAGCGGGTTTATCGCGGTGGAATTCGCAGCTATATTGATTTCGCCGCCGCCGTGACAACACGTTTCAAATTTCCGCCAGATCGGCGGGATTGGTTCGTCGGTTTCCGCTGCGCCCGATCCATTGAGGAGTAAACGTGACGACGGACAACATCGAAAACACTGTTCTCCTGACTACCGTTGAGCAAAAAAAGGGAGGTAAACTGCGTTCGATCCTGAGTGGGCTTATCCTAACCTTCTTCAGCCTCGCCTTTAGTGTGCTGATGATTGAGATATTTGTACGGGTTGGCTTTGATTCGCTACCGCCTTCAATGCAGGGCGATATTCAGCACGTCCGACGTGTCCCGTGGGATAAGGAGCGCTTGGTACAGGAGTTCCCGTTCGTCATTGATAACAAATTCCAAGCACGGCTTGACCCCGGCATCAAAAATTATCCCATTCACTGGCGCGACGCTAAATTCACCTTTAGTACGGGTACGGTCTGGGAAGGGCATGTCGTGGGTTTAAGAACCGATGGCCCCCGTTGGCCCCTCCAGATTTTGGCATTTGGGGACTCGTTTACCTTTTGCTGGACAGAGGTGAATGATTGCTGGGTACAGCGTCTCCAAAATGACTATGGCTGGAACTCGGTCAATGCAGGGCTGGCAGGCACAGGCTCAACCGGGCAGTTGGCACTGATTGAGGATATTGGCCCGCCGCTTGACCCCAAACTGGTTATCTGGCAATGGTATCCCAATGATCTGTCCGACGACTATGTGCTCGCCCAAATTCAAGACAAGACCGATACCCTCGCTGGCGCACCCGGCCCCGAACCGGTACCCGATGCCAAAGGGTTAGCCCAATATTCAGCCGTCTATACCCTCCTGAAAAAATGGCTTGATCCGCCTAAATCCACTAGCCCCTATAAACACTATGTGACCCGTGAGGTCAACGGGCGCGAGATGCTCGTCGCTACCAATGAATATACCTCGCCGTTTAGTCTAACCTACCCGCTGGTGCAATATGGCTGGGAACGCAATGTAGAGGCGCATGAAACTGGGACAGAGTTTATTCAGGAAGAGATAGGCGCTGAGATGGTTTTGGTGCTGCTGCCAACCAAAGAAGAAGCCTATGCCGAATATTTGGTGGATGATTTAGGCGAGGAGTATATCCAACAAATTGGCGAAAGTCGCCGGATGTTGATGGCACTGTGTGAGGAAAAGGGCTGGAGCTGCATTGATATGCTACCGATTTTCCAAGAGGCTATCCACAATGGCGAGACGATTTATTATGCGCTGGATTTCCATCTTGATGCGTCGGGAAACAAACTCCTCGCCGAAACCCTGCGTGATTACATTATCGAAAATGGTCTTTTGGATGCCCCCAATAACCTAAAATAAAAAGGACGAGTTTACAGGCTCGTCCTCCTATATAGCTTTACAACCCCGACGTGCGGGCATCCTCAGCCGTCCAACCACGATCCAATTTAGTATCACGGACGGGTCGCGCCTGCTTTTCAAAGATAGCGAAAATCATCAGCACACCCAAGCTACCAAAAATTAGCGCGAGAGCCAGCGGGAATAAGGTTTTTAAACCCACCCCCACAATCACTCCGGTCAAAATTGTCGGTGGCGTAGCGACATACATTCCCGACGCCAGCAAATGCAGCGACTTGGAAGGTGTCCCCCCATAGATTTTTTCGCGGCGAATGGAGCTACGAGCGGTCAGTGGGCCAACAATCAGCCCAAAAACCAACCCGACCAACAACATTATCTCAAAATCAGTCATGGGTGGCTCCTGTTTACCACAGCGAATAGATGAATGGGGCGGCGCCACTGGAACTACTGAGAACAATCAAGACAGCAAACAGCAATAAGGTCACCACCATCGGAATTAGCCAATAGAGTTTACGCCGCCATAGAAAGCGCAGCATTTCACTCAACACACCCATCCTAAGTAAAAAATCTCGCATAATAGCCCTCGGATAATCACTTACGAATCAGATAGGAACCCAGTACCAGCATGTCAATATCGCTGTTGCGGAAGGTGTTAAACGCCTCACGTGGGGTGTTGACAATCGGCTCACCCCGCAAATTAAATGACGTATTCAAGACCACCGGCACGCCTGTAATCTGCCCAAAGCGCTCGATAATCCCGTAATAAATCGGATTAGTTTCGCGTTCGATGGTCTGCAAACGCCCTGTGCCCATATGGGAGACCGCCGCAATTTTATCTTGCATATCCGGCTTGACCGGGCTGACCATCAACATATAACGGGGCGCTTCGTGTTTTTCGACATCGGGGTAATCAAAATATTCGGCGGCGCGGTCACGCAAAATCACCGGGGCAAAAGGACGGAAAGGTTCACGGAACTTAATCTTGGTATTCACGACTTCCTTCATCGCCTCGTCGCGGGGATCAGCCAAAATACTGCGGTTGCCTAATGCACGTGGCCCCCATTCAAAAGCGCCTTGATGCAACCCAATAACTTTACGTTGAGTCAAAGATTCAGCCACCACATCCATCAGTTTTTCGGGCTGGCCCTCAAACGACTCATAGGTAATGTCATTCGATTCCATAAACTGACGGCATTCCGCATCACTATAGGCTTGGCCCCAATAGGCGTGGGGCATCACCCAGTTGCGCGGCTTTTGCAGCACCAGATGGTAGGCCCACAATGCCGCCCCCAATGCGCCGCCATCGTCCCCCGCCGCAGGCTGAATGTAGATTTCTTCAAAGGGAGTCTCAGCGAGAATGCGATAGTTGGCGCGAGTATTCAACGCGACCCCGCCCGCCATGACAAGTTTTTTCATGCCCGTCTTTTGGTGCAGATAATTGGCAATGGCGATTAACACATCTTCCGTAACCTGCTGGATGCTGGCAGCAACATCGGCATAATGCTGGTTACGATCCATCGCCGCTTTTTCACCAGCCCGTTCGGGATTCGTCGCCATTGTGAAGAAATCATCTTCGGCGGGGCGGGGCTCGCCAAACAAACCCAAGAATTTATTATTAAAACTCTGCTTGGTGGAGTAGGAAAAGGCGAAATAATCTAAGTTGAGGCGGAAGCTGCCATCCTGAGGGTTGTAACGGAAAATCTTTTCCATTTTGTCCATGTAGCGGGGTGTACCATAGGGAGCCATGCCCATCACTTTGTATTCGCCATTATTGACACGAAAGCCCAAAAAGGCCGTGAACGTCGAATAAAGCAGGCCAATCGAATGGGGGAATCGCTCTTCACTGAAAAGATTAATTTCGTTGCGGGTCGGCTTGCCGTTTTCGGCGGTGTCGCCTTCCCAGTAGCTAGTAGCCGTGCCCAGTGTAGTTGTTGTCCATTCACCCACACCATCTACAGTTAAGACGGCTGCTTCTTTAAAGGGACTAGCAAAAAAGGCACTGGCGGCATGGCTCATGTGGTGGTCGCAAAAGAGAATCTTGTCGTGATGAATTCCGACATCTTTGGTGATAATGCTCTTGACCCACAGCTTTTCTTTTAGCCATACCAGCATAGACTCGCTCCACAAATTGACCGATTGAGGAAACGTGTTCAGGGTGGTTAGCAAAATACGCTCAAATTTTTGCAGAGGCTTTTCATAAAATACGGCGTAATCGAGGTCTTTCCCCGTGATGCCCGCTTGCTTAAGGCAAAATTCAATTGCTTGGATGGGAAAGTCATTATCATGCTTTTTACGTGAGAAGCGCTCTTCCATCGCCGCCGCGACAATCTGACCATCTTTAATCAGGGCCGCCGCCGCATCGTGATAAAAACAGGAGATGCCTAAAATATACATACCTTATCCTTGCTGGCGTGCCGTATCTAAGCCTTCGGGGAGAGGAGGGCGATCTAACCAAGCCGGTTGTGGATTACGCCGACGAAGGGGGTCCGTCAACAAACGGGAACCGATGCCAAACGGCACAACGATGGTGAAGTAAAAGACGGTAACGATGACTCGTCCCTGTACCTCACCTATAATTTTTCCAATGAGGTTGAACCGCGCCCACGCGATTCGCCAAATTTCGATCAAGTGACCTCTCAACATCCCTAGTCCAATAAATCCGGTGTAGTATAGCCGAGGGCTAGATACCCATCAAGATAAGGGTTGGGTATCCTGTAATGAATCGCCAATCAAACGACGTGGTGTAATCCGATACAACTCGACCTGTTGATTAATCGAACCTGCACCGGGATAAAAATAGGGCAGAAAAAATGCCCCGATGAGGGTGGCATCATAACGCAATTGGGTCAATTCCAATGGCGCCTCCATTTCATACCCGTCCCGTAAGAGATAAACCGGATAGCCGGATTCAAGCGCCGCACCGACGAATTTGAGCCATTCCTCATCTGTCCATTCATAGGGTCGTACAGTTTCTCGGTGGGCATACAGACTGACCGGTCCACTATTTAATGAGACGGCAACAATCGCATCGGGTGGGGTATTCGCTTCCAACTTATCAAGGGCGTCCCGCTGTTCAACCGTCAATAACCCAAAGGTATTGAAGGAGGGGATAATTGCCAAACGAATCGCGGCATCGGTTCGTAACCAGATTAAGCTGACAATCCCAAAGGCAACCGCAACCCTGCCGAACGTCTGATATTTTGATACCCGCGCCGCCTGATAGAGCATATCTATAATTCCAACCCCGGCGATTAAAACCAGTATTGGGAATTGCGGGAGCAAATCTCGCAGGCGCAGTGCTGCATAAAAGAGGTGGAAAACGGTAATAACTACTCCCCAAACCAATAGGACAACCGTCTCCCGATGAAAACTCGTCCACAGACGCACCGCCCCCCACAACAAAAACGGCGATAAATAATAAAATTCACGGCCTGACAGCAGGGCACGCAGCATCGCTTCAGCGGTATCAGGCACATAACGGATATGGAATAGACCCAATTCTTTAGACCCCACCTCGAAGGGGCCACCAAAGGCTGTATTATGATACCACAGTACCGGAAGGGCCATTAATGCCGCCGCTCCGCCAAACCACAAAATGGCTTCAATTAGTTTTCGTTTGGAACGGGTCTCCCAATAATCCAAAACAAACAGCAATAACACTGCTGGGCCAATCAATACTTGGGTATAACGCACGGCGAAAGCGACCCCAAGACAGATGCCAGCGAGGGCCGCAAAGAGGTTGGTCCGGCCACGTAGGGCACGGAAGGCCAATACAAACGTCAGAACGGTGAAAACCTGCGCAGGAATATCTGCCATCGGTACGACGAGACGCTCGGTTTGCTGAAAGGAGGTCGCCAAGATAATCGCCGCGACACCTGCCACCAACCAACGCTTTTCGACAGGCCAGCGACGCAAGATTTCATTGCAGAACAGGGCCGTCACCAATAATGTCAAAATACCCATCAGTGGCGTAAACAAATACAACACGGACTCGCCGCCGATGGCATATCCTAATCCCATCAACACGGAATATCCCACCGGCCAAACCGTCGCAGATTGACCCGTCTCGGAATCGGGCGATAAATAGCCAACATGCGCTAATGGGCCAAGCGGCAAATCGTGAGCGGCAGCAAAGTGGGCAAGGTCAAAGGTGTGGCGCGGCGTTTGATGGTTGCCGAAATCTACCGCCATCTGGATATAGGCAAAGGGGTCACTAGCGGTTGCGCCGTGTGCCCGAATGGTCAAATAGACTCGTCCGGCCCATAAAATAGCTGTGCCGATGAGAACAACTGCCGCCGCTTGCCACAGCCATTTTCGAGGTTTACCCAACGCCTGTGCCGTCAGCGGTAATTGAGCCAACAGCACCCATACGCCACAGATGACCATCGCCACATTCAGATCAAGCCGCTGACCCCATGGCTCCGGCACGGTCAACGATCCAGTGCTGTGATTTTGTAGGTGCTCACTGACGGCTAAGAACACCCGCACTGCTGCCATTAAATACACGATGGTCAGAGGAGCAAGGCTTTCGATGAATGCGCCCTGTATCCTGCGCTGCTTGACATAAATCACCAGTGGTTGTAAGGCGAATAGGAGGATTGTTATGAGCCAAAACGGACGCCGACTCAATTCCACCACACCGAGCAATCCAATGAGGTACATCCCCACCAAACCACCCATTATAATTTTGGGTATGGAAGGGGCATGTAAATTACTTTGCAGCAGTAACGCCCGAATGTGCCGCTGAATCAGTTGCGTGAAAATGTGTATCATTTCATGGTTGCCAGCGTGGATTAAAAGCGGATAGCGTGTCTGGCGTTAGGGGAAAAAAGATCGGTGACTCTTCCGTCAATGGCAGCCATCCAATCTGAACTTTCTCCCCCTCAATATAATTGGAATAAACCAACCGCGTTCCATTCACCTCCAGATTTGGCGACCATGCGCTTTGGTCGGATGCCGACAATTGGCGCGTTATTCCATTACGCCCATTAAATTCCACAATCACTCGTTGATCGCTTTGGACATCCAACAGCGTTGGGGATGGTTCGATTGTGCCATCATGATCTGAATCTATATAGACGACCAGCGCTAAATAATCGGCAATAGCATACGGGGCCAGCGGCTCAAAAAATGAAATGTTCTCTGGGAGGGCCGAACTCTCTGTATCTACGACCTCACCCGACGCCAGATGGATGCTTCGCAGCAAAATTCCTTCGTCGTCCCCACGACTTACCAAGCCAATAATCTCATTTTCGGCTGACCATGTGGAAACCGAGCCAAAAACCTCACCTGTCGAGAGCCAATCAAGGGGTATAGTTGATTCATTTTCGAGCAGACCAAGCTGACCAACCCCGTTTTCGACCACAATTCCCTGCGGGGTAATCACAACCGGACGACTATTGGTTTCGGGGGTTGTCAAGACGATTGGGCCGTCATTCAATTCAACAGGTTCATTGCCCTGTACCACTGGATATTGCCCGATTATTTCAGCCGAGCAGTCCATATTGACATAACCGCGTGATACCCATGCAAAATCGCCCCCAAAGTTAATCCGCAGCCACTCACGATTACCGTTTACTCCCGTGATCTGGGCGGTGTGACCTGTGTCCAAAACGCCAATCACCCGGCCATCAATCGGGGCTGTACGAACATTCAACGCGGTGGTGCTGGTCGCCATACAAATCGGCAGGGTTCCAAAAGCGGATACTCCGGCATCGAATCCAACGGGTACGCTGTAGGTGACATAGGGTCGATCAGCAGATGTGCGGGCCGCAAATATCAGATGTGTCCCATCCAAACTCCAAAATGGCGCGAGCGTTTCTTGGTCAATTGGGGACACCCGGTGACGCTGTGACCCATCTGCCCGCATGACCTCAATCACTCGGCGCTCATCCGGCCTAATTAGTCCATCGCCATCCGTATCTACAATTGTCGTAAAAGCAATCCATTCACCGCTAGGGTCCCAAATCGGGTCAATATCGTAGGTATCCGGCCCGGTCAAGCGCGACAGCCGATTGCCTGTCTCATCCACCACCCAGATGCTGGCATAATCAAGGTCGTTTAAGATGCTATCCTCATTGGTATCCACGTCAAATCCATGAAAGGCGATTAATCTCAGGCGGGGCGGCTCAAGTCGAATGTCTCGGACATTCCCCGGTATAACAAAAAGCGGTACTGGTGCGCTGGTCACGTCTTCCATGAGAGATACTTGGTTTTGCTGCGCAATCAGAAAGCGCCGTTCGTCTACCGTACCCGGCAAGGGCAATACTGAAGCGTTTTCTATAGCATCTAATGGGGTCGAAATTTTGGCGATGAAATCATAGACATAGACGCCGGAACTGGGTTCAGTTGCGGGATAATGGGGCAATACTGTGTAGGTCAAAAAGCCATCACCCCATTGGATGTTATCCGCATTTAATCCAGTAGGGCTGGCACTGGTCAGGCTGGCAACATCCAGATTAGGGCGATTCTCCGACCAATTCAGCGACCCCAGTTGAATACTGAGTGCCCAGTCGTAGTTTTGGGGTGATCCAGTCGCAATTTGCAGGGCGATATCATCCTGATTGACCGAAAAACCACTCAACCACGCCACTTGATTATTGGGGGTAAACGATGGCAGGGGGATAAGCTCATCGTAGGTCACCCCTTGATCCGGTGAAAATCCAATCCGGCGCAGTTCTACGATAGCTTTACGACCCGAACGCAAAACATCCGACGCTCCCGATTGCACCAAAATATGATATTCACTGGATTCGGTAGGCGGGGTCACAAAATGGGCAAGGCTGGCAAATGTGTTGGGTGGAGTAATGCGTGTCGCCTCACCTCCGGCACGATTAACCACATAAACATGCCCATCATCACCGGGACTTTTGGCTGTGTACAACAAATGCTGTCCATCGGCTGACCAGTCAAGATTATAAATACGTGTCCCGGCTGGAGCTTCAAAAACCGATAGAACGCCGCGCGAACTAGGGTAGATAATAAATATACCCACGAGGTCGCTGGGGGACGGGCCGTCCTGTTCGATGGGATCGTGAAAAAAGGCAATAAAGGCGATTTCATTATGGTTAGGCGACCATGCCATCGCCTGCACATTAAATTGAAAGGGCGAAGTAAGCTCAATATATTGCAGACCATCGTCGGAGTGTATTTGCCGCGGGACGATGTAAATCCCTGTTGAGTCACCACCATCAATCTTGCCGTCTGCATTGGTGTCGTAGGTCTGGCCCAAAAATGCCATTGTACTTAGGTCAGCCACTTCAGCGGCATAGACTAACCTAGTAGTCTGTGGGATATAGTGACCCAATAAAATAAACAAAAGGGCGAGAGTCGTCAGTTTTTTGAGCATAGCATTTCAGATGTTGCATGAGATAGGAAAACGTCGCCAATCTTAACAGGCTATGGCCCATTCAGCCACAGATGACTTGTCTACAGACTGCTATCGGATTTTGGCCAAGGGGAAGCGAATAGGCCAAAAGCGCAAGGGATGATTCCAGTGATGGTTGCCTCTCATAGTAGAGAAACGATCTCTGACCTTTGTTAGGAGTTGCATCAGCCATCCGAAAGCCAGAGATCATCTTAGGATAACCATACCGTTTTTTGGAATAGAATGCAAAATTAGCCATAAACCCGACGGGCTTCGCGGTGGGTAATGGCGTGCAAATCAGCCGTCATTTCTGGTGTCTTGGCATACCCCCCGGAAAGGGTCAATACGACCGGTAAACCGAGACGATGCAGAGTTTGCAGTACATAACAATCCCGTTTATGCAGGCCGTCCCGTGTCAAAGATAAGCGCCCAAAACGATCTCCAGCCATCGGGTCAACCCCACCCAGATAAAACACGAGATCGGGCTGGGATTCGCGCAGTGTCAACGGGAGATGCGTTGCCAAAGTGCTGAGATAGTAATCGTCATTAGCCCCATCAGGCAGTTCAACATCATGCGATGACGGCGTTTTATGAAAAGGATAATTGCGTGTGCCGTGCATCGAAAAAGTATAGGCAGTTGGGTCATTCGAAAAGATTCCGGCTGTCCCATTCCCTTGATGAACATCGAGGTCAATCACAAGGGAGCGTTTGATAATTCGCTCGTGGGCAAGACGACGAATGGCAATAGCGACATCATTTAATACACAAAATCCTTCACCATGATCGGGAAACGCATGGTGTGTACCACCTGCTAAATTGGCGGCGATACCATCTTCTAAAGCCATAAACGCGGCGTTGATGCTGCCCTGTGCTGACAAACGCGAGCGTCGTACCAATCCTTTTGACCATGGCAACCCTAGTTTGCGTTCCTCTGTTGGGTCGAGTGTGCCATTTTTGAGACTGTTCAGATATTCATAGGTGTGGACACGCAGCAAATCCTCCCAATCAGCCTCGTGGGGTTCAATAACATCCCCTGTCTTGATCAACTCTTCGCGCAGCAAAATCTGATAGAGCGCGGCGAACTTGTTCATTGGGAAAGGATGTCGTTCGGGCAAGGGAGCAGAATAACCGGGACTAAAACTCACACGCATAATATCATGTTTCCATCTAAAACGACCCGCGAAACTGTATCACCAAAATCCAAAAGCATCTACAATTAGGCCGCATGATAAATTTTTGAACTATAGCCATGTATTGGAGATAGGGTTATGGAAGTAAAAGCCGTTGTGGGTAATCTACAATCTATTGAGGCCGATGCAATTATAGTAAATCTTTTTGAAAATTCGGAATTGAGCGGGGCGACTCATGCGGTTGATGAGGCGCTCGGCGGGGCTATTCAAGAACTTGTTTCAGCGGGTGATTTTTCCGGTAAGGCAGGCCAAGTAACGGTGCTCTATCCTCGTGGGGTTATCCCGACCCGTCGGGTGATACTGGTTGGCTTGGGAGATCGAGAAAAATTTAAAATAGAGACGGTACGCCGCGCTGCCGCTTCTGCCATCCAAAAAGTCCGTGACCTTAAAGTGAACCATGTTGCCAGTGTCATTCATGGTGCGGGAGCGGGTGGCTTGAACATCGAAACCGCTGCCGAAGCGATTATTGAAGCGAGCCTTATGGCCCTCTATGGATATTATGAGCAGAAATCCAAAGAGGCACCCGAAGCCTTCCCCAAAACCCTGTCTTTGGTTGTCCTAAATGAAACTGATCTGGCGCCTGCCGAGGCGGGCATTCATTTCGGTCAAGCAATCGCTAATGGGGTCAGGATTGCCCGCGATTTAGTCAATATGCCGCCGAATTTCTGCACCCCAATTCATATGGCGGAGGTTGCCAAACAGGTTGCCGCCGAGGTGGGCCTCAAGGTGAGGGTTTTGGAACAGGCCCAGATGGAGGCATTAAAAATGGGGGCATTACTATCCGTCTCGCAAGGCAGCGACACCCCACCGCGCTTCATTATTTTGGAACACCACGCGGATCGCGCTCAGGAATTGGACACGATTGTGTTAATCGGCAAAGGCGTCACTTTTGACACCGGGGGCTACAGCATCAAGGCAGCTGAGGGCATGGAAAGCATGAAAAATGATATGGCGGGCGGGGCGGCAGTGATTGGCGCGATGCGGGTCATCGGTGAACTGAATCTGCCTCTCCATGTGATTGGCATAGTACCATCTGTAGATAACATGATCAGCGGCAATGCGTTCCGCCCCTCCGAGGTCATCACTGCCAGCAACGGAGTGACGATTGAAATCATCAGTACCGATGCCGAGGGCCGCATGATTCTTGCGGACGCACTGGTTTTCGCGGATCGCTTTAAGCCAACCGCCGTTGTGGATATTGCGACCCTGACAGGTGCCTGTGTCACGGCGTTGGGTGGAATGGCCGCTGGGCTATTTTCTAGCAGTGATGTACTGCGCGATGCGTTACTGACGGCGGGCGAGACCACCAATGAAAAAGTCTGGCCCATGCCCTTGTTTCCCGAATATGACAAACTCATCGAATCCAATACCGCCGACATCAAAAACAGCGGGGGACGCTTTGGGGGTGCATGTACCGCTGCCGCCTTCCTCAATCATTTTGTATCCTATCCGGCGTGGGCACACATTGATATGGCCGGGATGGGAATGGATGCCAAAGACAGTAGCCCCTATCTACCCAAAGGCGCGACGGGTTACGGGGTACGTTTATTTGTGGAATTGGCCCGCCGTTGGGGTCAAGCATAAAACAGGAGTGAAACAATGGAACTCTCGATGGTTGCGGTACAAAAACCGGACGCGATTAATTTCATTTTGGGACAAAGCCATTTCATCAAGACGGTTGAGGATATGCACGAAGCACTGGTAACGGCTGTCCCCGGCATCAAATTTGGCCTCGCTTTTTGTGAGGCTTCGGGTGCGTGCCTCATCCGTTGGAGTGGGACGGATGATGAGATGATCGAGCTTGCCAAACAAAATGCGCTGGCATTGTCGGCGGGTCATTCATTTATTCTGTTCTTGGGAGAAGGGTTTTTCCCGATCAATGTGCTTCATGCTGTCAAAAATGTGCCGGAAGTGGTGCGAATTTTCTGTGCCACCGCCAATCCAACACAGGTGATTGTAGTTGAAACTGAGCAAGGGCGTGGCATCTTAGGCGTGGTAGATGGCTTTAAGAGCAAGGGCATTGAGGATAGCGAAGGCATTAGCTGGCGGAAGGGCTTCCTGCGGAAGATTGGTTATAAACTGACCTGATTAGGGACTTTTGCGGAGAACAGGGGATAATAAAAACCTCTGTTCTTTTATTTCGCTACACGTTCCCCCAGATGCCTGAGTTTCAGTGTAAAAGGATGGTTAGGATAGGTCAGGGCAAAAAGATTACTGCTGCTAGGAGCGACATCGGAAACATCTGGCAGTACCGTTGCCACTTCACATCCATAGGCTTTTTCAACTTGTGATTTCACTTGACTGCTGTCAAATGAATGATCCACTCGGTTAATGAGCAGCAGCAGCATTGGGATTTCTAACTTGCGAGCAATGTCAATGGCGACACCAGTTCCCTGTAAATCGTCTTGATCTAGCCGTGAAACGAGCAGCAAGGCTTCCGCGATGGCTAAAAAGGGCAGGGTAATCGGACTAAGCCCCGCGCCAACATCGAGTACGAGCGTGTTGAGCCGCAGGCTATGGAATAATTCACGGAAACCATCAATCAGCAATTTTGCATCTAAGCCATTCAAGGGTGAATTTTGTGGCAGATTGGGCAACAAGAAAAGCCGCCCACCTACATCATCAGCGGCATAAGGCGTCACGTCGAGAACTGTGTCTTTGATGGAGGATCGTCCATGTAGATAATCTGTGAATGGGTGGGCAATCTCACTTTCAGAAATTCGAAAGGTCGTATGAAGGTTTGGCGATAGCAAGTTGCCGTCCAGAAGCCCAACGCGATTGCCTTGCAGTGACAACAGGGCTGCAAGATTAGCTGCAATCAATGATTTTCCTGCGCCGCTGTGAAATGAATGGATGGCAACCACTTTGGGCATCGAACACTCCTACATAGCTGATTCAATCTAAGCTAGGCATAGTGTAGTATAAAATAACGGATTGCGGAAATTTAGGCATCAATTTTGCGTTTGGGTTTTTCAGGCATATCTTTCGCCATCAATTCTTGTATCTTCCGTTCTTCCCAGTCCTTGCCGAAGAACCTTTCAGCGCCATAGACGTTGTAGGCATGGGCAACCACGCCAATACCCCAAAAGAAATAGACAAAATAGGCCCAGTCTATGCCATCCCCTGTTACCAAGTCAATTATGGTGAGGAGTGTGCAAATGCCAATGTACCACGCCAGATGTGACCAAAACTCTTTAATATCTTTGACCCGCTTCTTGGCTTTTTGATATGCTTCCGATTGAGTATCCATTTGTTAGCTCCAGTGAACTTCACTTAGACGCGAATGATAGTATAACAAGAGACGACAGCTTTTTTCATCAAGGAGATCCCATTATGGCCTACGAGCTAGAGACCCGTCGTGCCCTGCTGCGTAACATTACGTTAGAGGATGCCCAAGAGTATTACGATCAAATTTGGAGTCAACCCGACGTGATGCGTTATCTGCCGGGTGGTGCGCCGCGTGGACGGGAGCAGACCGAAACCTACATTAATTACTTCTCCAACCATTGGGCCACACATGGTTTTGGATTGTGGGGGGTGGTTATCAAAGAGACGAGCAAATTTGTCGGACATTGCGGCATCCAAATTATTCAAGAGACCCAAGAAATTGAAGTGGCCTATGCTTTTGGGAAAGATTACTGGGGGCAAGGGCTTGGCTCAGAAACTGCCTATGCCAGCCTGCGTTTTGGCTTTGAGGAGCTTGGGTTAGAACGCATTATTGCAATCGCCGTCCCGGAAAATATGGCTTCACGGCGGATTATGGAAAAAAACGGCATGAAATATCAGGGAGAAAAACGTATTGTCGGGTTTGACCTCTCGTACTATGTGTTGAAGCGTCATGAATTTGTCCCCAACAACGAACCATACCTTTTGCGAAAATTGTAACCTTGCCAAAGATGGGGCATGGTATCATGTCTGTGTGAAATCGCTTGAAACATTACACGGAAGGACTTCCTCCATGTATACATCTCGCTTTCCCCAAAAATCCGTGATCGCTGTGCTCGGTCTTGGGATTTTGATCGGGTTGTCGTTTGGTCTTAACTGGCGACCCATGATCATTAATGCTGCGCCGCCACGACAAGACCCGAATAATGCCTTGACGTTGATTGAAGCAGAAGAAGCCCTTGTCGCCAACATTTACGAACGGATCAGCCCGTCCGTCGTCCATATCACGGCTCGCAGTTCATCGGCAGTCAGCTACTTTCGTGGTGTTGAACCCGCTGAGGGAACAGGATCAGGTTTTTTCTATGACACGCAGGGACGGATTATCACCAATTACCATGTCATTCAAGCGGCAACAGAAATCGAAATCGTTCTAGAAGACGGCACACAGTTTCCAGCGCGGGTGGTCGGGGCAGATGCTTATTATGATTTAGCTGTCCTAAGCATTGATTCTGATAAATATGATGCAGTACCCATTCCATTTGGCGACGCTTCCATTTTGCGGGTCGGTCAACGTGTTTTAGCAATAGGCAATCCCTTCGGCCTTGATCGGACGTTGACAACCGGGGTCATCAGTGCGCTTGGGCGTACCATTGAATCCGAGTTGGGGCTTTTAGTGGGGAACGCGATTCAAACGGATGCTGCCATCAATCCCGGCAACTCTGGCGGGCCATTATTGGATATTCGAGGTCAGGTTATCGGCGTCAATACTGCGATTCAGACCACAACGGGTGGGTCGGTTGGGATAGGCTTCGCCGTGCCGATTGATATTGTGAATCGGGTTGTGCCGGAGCTTATCCTCAATGGACGCTATGCACACCCTTCACTTGGATTACAACTAGGCGAACTCGGATTTGAAATTCAACCCGCCACTGATGGCCCACAACAAGGGTTGCTGGTAGTGGGTTTTGATGTAAACAGTACGGCGGCGATAGCAGGCGTTCAGGCGGCCCAAGCGACCCAAACACGACAAGGAGTTATTTTTCAAGGTGGGGACATCATCCTAGCCATTAATGGGGTGCCCATTTACACTCGCAACCAATTAACCCTCTACCTCGAAAACAATACCCTTCCAAACGATGCGGTCACGTTAACGGTGTATCGCGGCGGCGAAACATTTGACATCCAAGTAGTTGTGGGCGTTTACTAGAATCAAGTCCCCTGTGGGCATTGTCTAAAGGGGAGATTTCATCGAGCCTTAATGTAACATAAGTCTATTATCGAGACTTGGACAATCGTTCGTTCCCTCGCTTAAAATTACCCGTCGCTTTGGCTAAGGCAAGCTGAATCTCGTCGTCATCTAACCCGTCAATTACGGCAATGAGTTTTTGAGCAGCCTTACCTGCCACGATCTTAATCTGTTTACCATGCCAATAAATCAACACCCGTTGATCCTTAGTAATTTGGAAATCAAAGGGTGCGTCTTGAAGTTTTTGGCGTTTATCAATGTTGTCGCTCAAATGTCTGTCCTCTTCCGTCTGATTATCCAACCGAAGAGTATACAATTTTCCGGGATTTTTTGTGGAAGTCGTCCATGAAGTTATGTGATAACGGCTTTTTATCATCTATGGCTAACGGCGCCGACGATTACCTAGTGATAAGTCTTCTTATCGTAAGTTATCTTATGTTATATTTTTTGAGACAAAATAAAAACTAGCGCGTCTGACGTAGCGCTTCTAAAACAGTTGAAACAAGTTGTGCATCTAATTCTTCTGCATAATTTTCCCCAAAGAAAAATTCTGGGAGACTACCAGAACTTGGAACATACAAAAACCACGCTCTCTCATTATAGTCTACCGCCTGAATACTTGTCAGCGGAAACGACCAATCCTGTTTATGGCCCAACAAGTGAATTTGCTGGTCGGTTACAAAAAATGACCCCGTGTCCTTTATATTGAGCCGCCCTTGCGCAAACGCCCCAGTTTGGCCTTGATAAAAAATGACATGGCGAAAAGTCATATAGATTTTTTCATCCGGATTTAACAACGGGGGCGGCGGGGCCAGTGAAAGTGGTTTAAGCCATTGGAGATTGCCTTGTTGAGACTGTCGTACTCGTTGTCGTTGGACATAGGAGCGGGTACTGATTTCTACAGCATCATCCGCAGAAAGCCAGCCTGCCTTGCCAAGATACAATCCAGAAAAATAATATTCTCGGCTGTGGTTATAGCGCCCGTAGCGTATCCCCCAATGATCGGCGGCCCCATTTTCAGGCTCATAATCAAAGGAAGCAATCGAGCCGCATTGATTACAGATGAGGAGGGGATAGTTTCTCCCTATCCCAAAAATTCTACGCGGCTCACTCAATACCATCGCGCCTTCAGCATGGCAAAAAAGACACCCAAGAAGCGGTGCTGGTAAATCGTCTTGAGCAGGAATATCGCTCAT
Source organism: Anaerolineae bacterium (assembly GCA_019913005.1). Lineage (GTDB taxonomy): Bacteria > Chloroflexota > Anaerolineae > Aggregatilineales > J027 > CFX10. Next base: position 81,306 of record JAIOHL010000162.1, read on the forward strand.
AAGTTTTATTGGGCTGAAGCAGTCATCAATTGGCTAGCTGGCATAAATCCCATATTACGATAAGCCGCTGCGAGTGTTGGCGCTGCGAGGTTACGGGCACGCTCCGCCCCTGCGGCCAAGAGTTCATCCAAGTAGCCCTCATCGGCGGTAATTTCGTTATAACGGGCTTGGATGGGTTTGATCGTTTCCAATACAACTTCGGCAACCTCTTTTTTCAAGTCGCCGTAACGCTTCCCTACGAAATGGGCCTCAACCTCAGCTTTTGTACCACCAGCAAGAGCCTGATAAATCGTCAGTAAATTGTTGACCCCAGCACGTTCGGGATCATCACTGAAAGTCACCAAGCTACCAGAATCGGTGACGGCACGCATGACGGATTTTCGAATTTGATCGAGGTTATCCAACAGATGAACCGCGTGGTATTGAGATTTTTCACTCTTACTCATCTTTGCCAATGGATTATCCAGCCCCATCACTCGTGCCCCTTCCTGTGCCAACCGGACTTCGGGAATAGTGAAGGTCTCCCCATAGAGGTGGTTAAATCGTTGGGCGATGTCACGGGTAATTTCCAGATGCTGTTTTTGGTCATCTCCAACCGGCACAACCTCGGTATGATAGAGCAAAATATCAGCGGCCATCAACGTCGGATAACACAGCAGACCACTCGACACCGAGGCCTCTTCAGCTTTAGCCGATTTATCTTTAAATTGGGTCATCCGATAGAGCCAACCCAACGGCGTAACACACGTAAGCAGCCAACCAAGCTCTGCATGGGCTGTCACATGGGACTGCACAAAAATGATAGATCGCTTGGGGTCAACGCCACATGCAATATATAGTGCCGCTACCTCCCGAGCTTTAGAAGCTAGAATAGCGGGATCATGCCCTGCGGTGATGGCATGTAAATCTACTACACAATACAGCGGGTCAAACTCCTCTTGATACTGTACCCATTGACGAATCGCTCCAATGTAATTACCAATCGTCAAATCACCGGAAGGCTGGATTCCGGAAAATACACGCTTACGTTTCTGATCTGTCATGGAAGACCCTTCATCGAAAAAAGAACTAGCCTGTCATGGCATTTTAACATTGGCTTCAATCAGGTCGCAATCCCCATTCAATGGATTGTGTCACGTCAAAGATCGCTGTGGTTTAGATTATTCTTACCCCAAACTTTTGAAGACCTGCGCTATTTTCTGGCTAATGACAGGTTGACTGAAATGAAGTTCGACAATCCGTCGTCCGTTATCACCGTAAATAGAACCCATCTCCCGCTGCTGATAAAATGTCATCAGCCCATCAAGCCATTCTCTATGATTGGATGCGCCAAGTCCGACCTGCCCCATATTCAAAACTTCTTGGTTCATACCCACGGGTGAGACGACGACGGGTAGACCCGACGCCATATATTGGAGCATCTTGAAGCTGCATTTTCCACGAGTCCATGCGGTCTCTGGTAGCGGCATAATCCCAATATCCATTTGATTCACATACTGGGCCGCCGTTTCGCGTTGCCATTTCACAAAGATCACGCGGCTTGGGTCAATATTTTTAAAAACAGGTGGTTCACTGCTGACAATCATCAATCTAGCGTTAGGGGCTTTGGAGAAGAATTCGCGTAGAGAATCTTCAATGGCCTGCAAATAAGTGAGATTGCCCGATGTGCCGAGCCAGCCAACTATAAACTGCTGCGTTCTGTCTCGAGAAGTAGCCGGCGCAAATTCCAAAGTATCTATGGCGGTTGGAACAATCTCGATTTGATCTGTATACTGTTTAACCCACTCTGCCAGATACTTGTTGCCTACAATCACACAGGTTGCTCGTTTTACAATATATCGAATCGCCTTTTCCCCAAAGGGTCTTACTAGCCAAATCGCATCATCCATATCAAATACGAAGGGCCTTTTCAGCAGAGGTTCTAGGGTCAAATAGCCGGGTAAAATGGATCGCTCTAGCCAAGTAACTTGACTTCGCCAACTTCCCACCAAACCCGGTATTCTCATGCTCAGTTTTGCGCCCTGCCATGTAATGGAAATGGGGAAAACATATCGCTCTTTGATATTTTTCGGCCAGTATGGAATTGGATAATATTTATTTATAAATGGCTGAAATTCGGTAACCTCTACCCCAAAAGACCTCAGAGAAGAGATGTGTTGCTGGACCCGAAACAAGGTAGATGGAATATTCTTACCAGAGGTTAATGCGGCAACTTCGATCATTGAGTTTTTCTCGCCCATATAGACATGCGCCCTGTCTGACCGAATAAGCTCATCAAGAAAGCTAAAGGATAGGCTATTTGCTGCTTTCGCCATGAACCTGTCTCAAAATGGAGCAGTGCCTGTGTTAAGCGGCTGTTTGGATAACCCCAGTCCTGCATTTTGTAGCCGAGGCTAATCGCCAGATTACACACATTGCGATGATGTAGAATCCGCTCAACATTCCATCCGGAGTATTGCAGCATCTGTGTGATGGTTCGGGGCGTAAAATGACTGATATGCGTTGGAACTTGCAGGGCAAACCAAGCATCTTTAAATATTCGGAATTCTAGGGAGGCCGCATTGGGGACAGAAATGGCAAGCCATCCTCCCGGCTTAGTCCATTCATGCAATTTTCTCAATGATGCAACTGGAGCATGAAGATGTTCAACCACCATCCAACCAACCACCAAATCATATTGTAGAGGCGGCTCTGGAGCGTCCTCAAGGGTTCCGGTATAGACCGAATAACCTAACTCGCGTGCTCTTTCGGCTGATTTGCTGTCGGGTTCTATACCAGCGACTTGCCATCCCTGTTGTGCCATCGCGTGCATAAATCTTCCCCCCGCGCAACCAACTTCTAAAAGATGACCGGGTGGAATAGGCGGGACAGGTTCAAAATTGTATTTGATAACTGAATGAAAGACTTTTTTCCACAGACTAGAGAGGTTGGGTTTTTGGGGTTGAACGCCAGCTTGAAAAGGGCCGTATTCATCTGGGTAATAATAACCTATCGTCTCTCGTGTAGGGCGAGGATTTGTACGCATAAGACCACACATTTTACACCGGACAACCGAAAACTGGCCCGGTAATTGGTGCAGTCTGTCATATCCAACAAATAATAAGTCATCATTCGATTCACACCCCATCGGGCAATTCCAAGATTCTAACTGAACTTCCGGTGGATATTGCACGGCCTACTTCCCTTTCTAAGAAAACAAACTCAACCAAGGCGTTGAAAAAATAGTATAAGGTCGTGGCTATTACGATGCCGGTCAACCCAAGAAATAAAAACCCAACAATTTTGAGAATGGCCCCTATTGTAAAGCCGACGATCCCAATTTGGGTGGGGGACGTCGTATTTCCCTTGGCGTAAAATGATGAGGCCAAGATTTGTCCGAGAGCGCCGCCCACGGGAAAACCAATCAATAGAATCATGAGCCACCATAACCGTTGAACGTTATCCGCTGTAACCTCGCCATAGCCAACGACCCGCTTGAGTAACATTTGTCCAATCGTCAGCCATAAAACAAATCCGATCATGGACAGGCCCATAATCAGTAGAAGTCTCAATCGGTAGACATGACGAAACTGAACCCATTCATCCGATTTTGCAAGTTTTGCCAGTTGGGGCACCATCGGCGCAGCGATTGCACTATTGATAATCATGAGGGGAATAGAATAGATTTGCTGTCCAAGATAAAGTAGTGACAAATTACCCCGCGTCGTCATAGACAACAAAAAGCGATCAATTATTGGGTCGGTTTTATAATAAGCAGTTCCAAGAAGTAAGGGTCTAATTTTACGCCATCCCTCTATTAAACGCGGAGATCTAAAATTCGGCATCTGAAAATGTGAAACTCCGGTGAGCAGTAGGGCAACCTGAATCCCAACGCGAATGACCATTGCCCATGATGCCGTGATGATCCCATATCGAGGTAAACCCCACCAAAGCAAACCTAAACCTACTAGCGATCCGAGCAATGGGGTAAACTCCGCCCAGATAAAGCGTTGTCTCGCGTGATAGACACCTAATAACACAGTGGATACAGCGGTCAAGACCATGGTAATCAGTTGGATACGAGTGAGCCTGACGGTAAGTGCCTTGCCATCTGCTGAAAACCCCGGAACAAGCAACGGTATCCAGACGGGTGCGAGAACAAACAAAACTAAAGCAAGTAGACTAAATAGAATTACAATGATAAACAAAAAGCTCCACGCATCCTGCCAAAATTCATCTTCCCCAAGTCCGGTCAATAATGGAACGAGAACGTGCATTAGTGACTGACTGATCACGGTCAAAACAAATTGTGGCAGGGTTAAGCTGGCGAATAGCGCATCTGTTTGCCCCCCCGGCCCAATAATGATCAGGATATACCATTGAATCAAGAAGGTAATAACGAGATTAAATCCAACCAATACCCCGATGGAGAGGCTAATTTTCATGATGACGACTCATTCTGCGGGCGGACCCTGATGAACTGATATTGGTGAGCGGCGTGCGTCAAAGTATTATGGTACAGTTTATCCGTAGGGGATAGTGGAGCGACCCTTGAATGAGAATCAAGTGGATGCCTGAAGTTCCCATGCCATACTGACAATCAGCATGGCAGCGTTTTCTAAAGAAAGCTTCTGAAATCAGTGCCAATAGCAGAGTTTATGGTATCGGGATATAGTTAAATGTTGATAAAGTTGTTCATAATCATTGACCATCCGTGCCATCGAAAAATCAGCCGCACGGCGCAGGCAATTTTGCCGCATGGTAGTCAAGGTACTGCTAGGCAGGTTCATAACATGGTAGAGTGTCTCAGCCAGATGATCTACGTCGCCTGTATTGACCACCCAGCCAGTTTCATTTTGACGAATAACTCCTGCGGCGTTAGCACCCTCAAAAATAATGACTGGGCGGCCCGTTGCAAGGGACTCAAGTGCAACATTCGGCATTCCTTCGGCTAGGGACACCAAAATGGTAACATCTGTCGCATGATAATAGGCTTCTGGGCAGTCGGTTTGATGATACTGCTGAAAAATATCATACAATTGATAGCGCTGAATAGTCTCATCCAATTTAGTTTGAATGAGCTTATGCTCTTGTTCACCCACCACAATGACTTTAAGCCGAGCTGACAGTTTCCCCTGTTCACGTAATTGTCCAATAGCTTGTGCTAGTAGGTGCGGCGCTTTGGGATATGCCAATCTTCCAACTATAGTCAAAAGTAGTGTTGCACCACTGGCGATTTTTTCGCGTAATTCGGGTTGTGGATTATGTGCGAACCGTTCCGTGTCCACCCCATTAGGAATCATCAACACCCGGGACGCAGGTACTTTGGCATGTTCAACGAGCTGTTTCTGCAAATGCGGACTATTGCAAACGATAGTCGAACACAACCTCCAACTTAAACGCTCATAGCGTAGTTGTTTGGGAGTATAGGTGGCACGAACCGCCCCAATCAGTTTAAGACGGGGTGGCATCAAGGGACGGGCCAACCGCGACAGCAAATTACTGTGGTAATTCACAGCATGGAAGATTTGTGGACGTATTTGCCAACTCAAGCGTACCAATGCCTGCCACCCCCGCAGTTTGTCCTTCGTGCTCCACCCTAAATCCAACAGATGTACTGGAACATTGGCAGCCTCAATGTGGGGTAAAAAATGGAGACTGCGACCTGCCTTTGGGCCATAAAGACAAATGAGATGGGGTTCAAAACGGGTGCGGTCAAGCCGGGTGACAAGTTCGGTAATCTGCCGTTCGACGCCACCCGACATTAGAAAGTCGGTGCAATAGAGAATTCGGATCATAGGCTAGGCCGCATATTCCTGCGCCCATAACTCAAAACACAATAAGGCCCACAGCCGTTCACGATGGTCGCCTGTCCCATTGGTGTGTTCACCTATCAAGCGGCTTACCACAACGGGATTAAACAACCCTCGGTGGCGTGCCCTCTCACTGGTCAGGGTATCCCGCATCAAGCCATTGAGCGGGCCAGCCAACCATTCTTTGAGCGGAATCTCAAACCCCTTTTTACCCCGTTGATGTATTTGTGGCGGCAGTAAATCCCCCAACGCCTTCTTGAGGATAATCTTGGTCCCACCCCATCCCAATTTATAATGAGAGGGAACCCGCGCCATAAATTCAAAAACCTCGTGATCCAGTAGTGGGGAGCGCACCTCCAGTGACGCTAACATGCTGGCCCGATCCACTTTGACCAGAATATCACCGGGCATATAGCCGCGCACATCCCCATATTGGATGCGGCCCAGCCAATCCAATTCATGCACCTGCTGCAAAATCACCTGTTTAACCTGCTCGGCTTGGTAATCACCCAGTTGATACAAGGCGTCGGGGGTATACAATTCAGCCCGACGGTCAGTCGTAAAAAAGCCGCCAAGATCGTGCCAGCGGTCAGTGGGTTCATTGACCACCGAAAGATAAGGTCGCAGTTTGGTGAATTTTGGCATAACTCGACCCATACTTTCCGCCGGGGAGCGCAGGGGATGGGGAATATAACGCTGCAACAATTGATGGCGATAGGCATAGAGATAACGATGATACCCGCCGAATACTTCGTCACCTGCATCCCCACTGAGAGCCACTGTTACATGCTGACGCGCTGCTTGGGAAACATAATAAGTGGGTATCACGGAAGAATCAGCAAAGGGTTCGTCAAGCTGATGGATGATTTTGGGTAGAATCGCCACTACGTCAGGTCGTACCACCTCACGCACATGATCGGTGTGGCAGTAATCCGCCACAATCTGTGCATAGGCTGTCTCATCGTAGACCGATTCATCAAAACCAATGGAAAATGTGCGCACAGGTTGGGTGCTTACTTGACTCATTAGCGCGACAACCGCACTACTATCCACTCCACCGCTTAAAAATGCCCCTAGTGGTACATCACTAATCATCCGTAGGCGCACCGCCTCTTTCAAGATTTCGCGCAGTTCAGTCGCTTGATCTTCCAACGGACGCCGATCCCATTGGTCAGGCGGTAGCATCGTTGGATGCCAGTATTCCTGCAAAGTCGCCTGCCCATCGGCATTGATAGTCATGGTGTGACCGGGGGGCAATTTACGAATAGATTTAAAGATGGAGCGCGGCGCAGTGATATAACCATATGCCAGATATTCATCAAGGGCCTCGCGGTCAAGTTCCCTTGAAACATTCGGATGCTCCAAAATGCCCTTGAGTTCACTGGCAAAAATCAGTTTTTCATTGTCCAGATAGGTATAGATGGGTTTTTTGCCAAAGCGATCCACCGCCAGCATGAGGCGATTTTCACGGGCATCCCAGATGGCAAAAGCAAACATGCCACGCAATTGTTTTACACAATCCAAGCCAAATTCCTCATAGGCATGGATAATCGTTTCAGTATCGCCATTTGTATAAAACTGATGATTTTCGATGAGGCGGGAACGCAATGATTGAAAATTATAGATTTCCCCATTAAAAACAATCCACACACGACCATCTTCATTGTGCATCGGCTGATGGCTGCCTGCCACATCAATAATGCTGAGGCGGCGAAAACCTAAACCCACCGACCCCATCAATTGGCTACCCTCTTCATCTGGCCCGCGATGGCTAATTGGGTCGGTCATGCGACGAATAAGCGCGGCTTCGACTGAACGACTCTTCTCAAAATACCAGACCCCACAGATGCCACACATGCTGCTATGTCCCTATCTAGCATTAAGCGAAACTGCAATTCAGTGTAACACACTCGTATCTCTTTATTGAACATTTTGATAATAATTATTGGCATCCGACAGTCTTTATAGCCCCATCTGCAAAACGTGATTTTCGACTAAATGAACTTGCCTCTATAATGGTACAGTGTTTAGAAAAACCAAATTTTGTTGAGGCTGCCGATGATAAGTTATCTAAAACAAAATCCAGTGGTAGCATCATTCCTTGTGGGGGGTGTGGCTGTAGTGGTGGCAACCGCTGTTGCCGTCGCTATCATTACCTCTGGTGACGACGAAACACCGCCGCCATCCACCCAACAAGCCAATGTTGTCACAACTACTGAAGGGCCATTTATAACGTTGGAGACACCACCTAGCACGGTGGACGTTGGGATAGCTGCTCCGCTGCGTATCCGTGTCGAAGATAGTCAAGGGATTAGTTTCGTATCGGTGACTTTAGGTGATGAAGTCGTATGGCGTCCAGATGTGTTAGAAGGACAAAAAATCATTTACACCACCTACCCTTGGATACCCGAAACGACGGGTGAGTTTTCTTTCATGGTCAATGCCCAAGCCGTAGATGGACGCGCCGCCGCCGAGGGATTTACCGTCACCTCTGGTTGCTGCCCACCGGAGGGAAATGTCAATTTAGGATATACCGTACAGTCGGGAGATGATCCGGTCAGCATTGCCGCACAACTGGGCGTCTGTTTTAATGAGCTATTGGCTGCCAACCCCGGCCTTGCCCAAATTCAGGAAGGCGATATTCTAACCATTCCCTACCGTCCCAGTGACGAGAATGAGGAGGAATTTGACCCTGATTCGTGCGGGGAGGCCCCAGACGGCTTTTTTGATGACCCTGCCATCCAAGAGATCGTGCAGCAAGTCGCCGAATCTGAAGCCGCCAATGGCCCGCAGCCCTATCGGAACAGTCGTGTCCCAGTCGAAACCGTTGACATTACACGCGGCTTTGGCTGTGCTGAATTTTACACGGGTTATCGCGGTACGGATTGCCCCGACAACATGCCTTGGTTCCACACGGGAATTGATTTTTCCATTCGGCAGGGATCGCCAATCACCATATTGGATGGTGGGACAGTCACTCATGCCGGGCCAGATACTACCAGTAATGCCGATTGCTCCAGTACACGTGGTTCACAGCCCCCTCACAACGGCTATGGTCGGCACGTGCGTATGCAGTTGGGCGACTACATGTTCCTCTATGCTCACCTCAGTGGGCTGAATACAGGGGTTGGCCGCGAATATGAAGGCCCCGGTTGGATTATTGGCTACGCGGGTTCCACGGGCTGCTCAACTGGCGCACATCTACATCTGGAAGTGCGGCTCGACAATAAGCCTATTGACCCGGCGATCTATATCAATCAGGATGCGGAGTAGAAACCATGAATATAAAAGGGTTGAAACAACGCGCTCACACCTTTGCGACGATGCCCATTAGCACCGCATTACGGGTAGCAATTGGTTTGATGACCGTGATTGTCACGCTCGTCACCATTTCGGATCTGATGCCTGCTCCTTTGACAGGCGTCTATCTAGTGGAAGCCTCATGCGCTGCGATTCCGGGGGCGTCGCTCTATCAGCAAGATGAAGATGATAAAGTTGAATCTTTTACCATTCGTCTAACCTTGCCAGATGGTACGCCTTTAGCAGGTGTCTGCCTGACCTTCACTCGTGATCGTGGTCCCGGTGAAGCCCCAGAAATTGTGGCCCAATGTACCACTGATGCCGAGGGTAAGTGTACTGTCATGATTCCCGGCGGCGTCATTACTGTGAACTTTGGCAACACCAAGATTGGTGGTGTCCAAGTAGACAGTTCGCAAGGTCAGAATACACCCGGCCTTAATGATGCTTCATCAGGCGGACTCACCTATTATTTCCCGGCGGATGAACCCGCTGACGAACCTGTCGTTGCGACACCGGGTGATGGGGGCACCATTACCGTAGACCACGCCACAACCAATGAAGACGGCGGCTTAGAGCCATTACCCGGCAATCCCACCGGCGACTGGCCCGATCTTCCGCCCGATTTTGACGGGGGCACAACGGGTGGGGTTGACCCATTCCCATTTGGTGATTTACTCCCGCTGCCGGAAGGCACTGTCACAGTACGTTTTACCCCCATCGTTTTGCAGACCATCGAGTTTTATAATCGTGCCTACTGCTACTATGCTACCCGCGCTGGTGGATATGCCCGTGCCCCTGCTGATAGTGGTTCGTTCCTACCGGGCGGTGGACAATATTTCGATCTAGGGGCGGTGCTCAGTGGTGACAGTCGGCCTGCCCAAATTCTAATCGCCGAGGAACAACCATTTGACATGGTGGTGCAGTGTTGGGGATGGCAGGGCACCGAACTGAAAGAAATCGGCACCAATACCCTATCGCAAGTTCGGGACAATTGGCGAGGACAGGCCTTGAGCGTTGCGGGTTCAGGCTTCAGTCTCAGCTATTCACTGCCCTATGACCTACCGGAAACCCAACCACAAAACCCGCGCCTACCCGACATTGCTGTGCTTTCGGATTTATCAGCCATTGCGGATTTGCCTGATAGCGCAAATTTGGGCGGTGTTGTGGCTGTACCGCGTGCCCGATTTAATGACGCGATTTTCGCTCCCGGTAATTTGCAATTAGCGAACAATCAGTTAACTTGGAGCTTTAGTGGCGAAAATCCAATTGGCGGGTTCAGAATCTATCGTAATGGCTATCTTATTGGCTCAACACCCCCCGAAGCGCGTGGCTGGACAGGCGACGGCATCGTCGTGGCAGAATGTGGCGAGAATACGGAATTTACCGCGACCGCCTTTAGTGGAGGTCAAGAATCGCTACCCTCTAACGTGGTAACGGGTGAATCCCCGGACTGCGTGGCCCAAGTGACCGTTACTTTCGATCAACTGCTCTTAAATGACATGAACGATTGTGATGGGGAACAATGTGGCACATTGCCCGAAATCTATGGGTATCTTTTGGTTAATGATTCGGCAGTATTTTTCGGTGGGGCCTCTAGCAGCCCTCAATATGCCAAGTTGAACTTGGGTGAGAGTTTCAGTTTCAATCAAATACTGGCACCGTTCGGCGCAACAAATCAGCTTACCGTCGGCCTGAGCGCCGATGAGGGGCTATCCATTGAAGTTGCCCTATTTGACCATGATGCCGAAACATCCGACGACCTGCTATGTAGCTGGCAAGAACTTCTGCCGTCGCGGGATGCGGCGGGCTGGCAATCACAAAACGGCCGTACCATCAGCCGTGATGGAGTGGCAGGTGAAGCAACCTGTAATTTCAGTGTGGTTCTGACAGTGGAATAAATGGACGATGGGCCGACCTGAAAATCGGCCCAACTTGTTTAATATCCTTTTTCGAGGTTGAGCGCACTTATATCATCACCCACCTCGGTCTCAACCATCCGGCTGTTCATTGCTCCGGCAAATGTCACCGCGACGGAATAGGCCCAATCCCGCGAGGCCTCAAATTGACGCTGATCTTCCTCATGCTGCCGATAGTAGTCCACTGCGGCATCATATTGTTCGCCGATCTTAGCCCCTCCCGCTACGTCCTGTACTCGCTGACGCGACATACCACCATCACGGCTATGGAGAGTGCGGGCAATCAAAATTGCTTCATTCGCGGTGGTAACATAAACCTCCCATATATCTTGATGGGTCAGAATTTCGACCATCAAGCCATCCTCTTCGCTCTTTTGCATACGGGAGCTTTGCTGCATAAGGTGGCGAAATTCAAAATTGCGAACTTCGTCGAATTTGAGGTTTCGTCCGGACGCACCGCCAAAAAAGGCACCCAGCAAACCCGTCGCCGGGGTCAAGCGTAGGACATGTCGATCTACGTCCACTTCGCAAATCTGGAAAGCAGGCGCAACTTCTCCCCCTTTTGACGAGGTTGCATCTTTAGATAACCGCGTGGTTAACCCTTTGTTCGTTACGCCAAGCCACATCCCCGGAATTTGCTTTGGCAACTGTACCTGTTGGGCACGCGCCTTTACCTCACTCGGTTCGACATCAATGCGCCGATGTGAAACCACTGGCCCGGTAATGGTGGCGCGGGCTGCACTCGGCGTTTTCGTGACCCCAAAAAGTTTCAGGGGGCACATTACATATTCGGCCAAGATGCGACCTGCTCTTTGGGCAGCATCGGCATATTCCCGATTTTGACCCGTCGGCCAATGCACCAATTCTGACCACTGGGGTTTTTGATCATCTTCGTAGGCTACATAGAGGCCCAGACGCCAGCGATTTGTTTTTTGGTCAAACCCAACGACCACCGACTTGATATAATTCATGGCAAGTCGTGTACCGGGTAGACCGTGTTTTTCACCAAACGTCGCGGAGTAGTTGAGGATACCACTGCCTCGATTGACCTCAAACATCGCGGACATCGAATCAGGGTTATTACTGTCGTAGAGACGCCAACGACCTTCCTCAATTTGCAGTTCCGCATTCTCTGCAAGTATGACAGGCATGATACAGTCCTCTATCTTTACAACTTTTATCTATCACTATAGCATTAAACTACTGCCCAACGCCAAAAAACTAACCAAAATATAATAGGTCTCCTACGGATCGCATTGTTTTGAGGAGGCATCTGGTGATAAACTTAGGCATAAGGCAGAATAAATAAATCACACTATGCAGGATGGGTCACAATGAAAATCCTTATTGTGGATGACGAAGAAGCGATACGCGACTCATTAAGCCAGAAGCTAACACGTGCTGGATTTCAGGTAAGCACTGCTGCCAATGGGCTAGAGGGGCTTCGTACTTTTCACACGGAACGACCAGACGTAGTGGTACTCGACATTGCCATGCCAGAAATGGATGGCTTGACGGTCTGCCAACGGATCCGTGAGGTGGCTGAAACCCCGATAATGATGTTAAGCGCACAGGCCGTTACTGAAGTGGACATTATTGAGGGGCTAAACGCGGGTGCGGACGAATATCTAATGAAACCTATCCGGGGCAATGAATTCGTTGCCCGTGTACAGGCGTTGCTGCGTCGCGCCCAAATGACCGCTGTGGAAGCTGAAAGTGGCTACAACGATGGCTATCTGAGTGTGGATTTGCAGCGCCGTCATGTGCATGTCAATGGTGAAAAGCGTCATCTAACCCCCACCGAGTTCAAGTTATTGGCCGTCCTACTCGAAAATTCGGGCCGAGTCGTGCCACAGCGAGAGCTTTTGGAGCAAGTCTGGGGCAAAGAATATATAGACGACATTTATTATCCGCGTGTCTACATCAGCCAACTCCGTCGTAAAATTGAACCGGATGCTGCTAACCCCACCTATATCCAAACTGAGCATCGTGTCGGCTATCGTTTTGAAAAACAAAAACGACAAGGGTAGTTTAGTCTAGGAGCGTTATGCTCACCCTCATCACCGTCACCCTGATAACCAATGGGCTAATGTTGACCCTAGCATTAGCTGCATTGTTTCTCATCCTATGGCAAAACGCCCGCCGGGAGATCAATATCTATTTCAGCCTATTTATGCTGGCGATGGTTACATGGTCGGCGGGGTCGCTACTCAGTCGGTCAACGGCACTCGTCACGGTAGATGAAGATTTGACGGTAGTCGGGTTAAACCTGTTGGAAATCGGGTTCGGGGGAGCGTGCATTGCGCTGTTTCTTTTGGTTTCGGCCCTCACAGATACGCGCAATCTTTTTACTTGGTCGCTGGCAATTGGCAGTGTTGCCGTTTTTATCCTCAACAAAACGACTCTCAGTCTATTTGATGTCTCCTTTCAATACACAATTTCCGTCACGGGCGTCCTCAATTACACTTTCCCCATTGTAGATACCTTAGTGTATTTGGTGGTCGTGTCGGCAACTCTGATTAGCGTTTGGCAGAATCTCCCCAAAATCAAAGAGACCTCCATGATTTTAGGCTTGTTGGTTTTTTGTTTGGGGCAATTGGTCGTGCTGATTAGTCCTCGTTTGCGGGCATTAGGCAGCGCCGAACATACCGCTACCCTCGCCGCTCTAACGATTAGTTATGCCATTGTCCGCAGCCAAGTCATGGAACCGCTTATTGGTCGTGCTAAAGAACTTGAGGCCGTCCAGAAAATCGGTTTGGCGATCACAAGTAGCCTTGATCCGCGTGAAGCCCTCCAAACGATTGCGGCTCAAGCGGCAGGATTGCTCCGGATTGATGGTAGCCTGATTTTTCTGCGGCGTGACAATGAGCTTATCTTGGAGGCGGTCTATAATATCCCCGAAAAATTCTTGGGGGGACGCTTAACACTCCAAGAGGGCGTTGCCGGAAAAGTGGCTAGGGAACGTCGTGGATTTATGCTGCACGATTATCGGCGCGAATGGCATGGTGTCCCTGATATTCCCATCGCCCAAAAAACGTTCGGGTCAGTGCTGGGTGTCCCCCTGATGTTCCGTGAAGACGTTGTGGGCGTCTTAGTGACAATTGAGGGAGTGGAGGGACGTCTTTTTACCAATGATGATCTTCACCTGCTGCAATTACTCGGCCCACAGGCGGCGGTTGCCATTACCAACAGCTTTCTATTTGAGAAAGAACGCGCCGTCGCTAACCAACTTGAGACCGTATTAATCAGCACTGAAAACCCGGTGATTTCGGTCAGCCACGACCTTAAAATCGTTTTCGCCAACCCTGCCGCAACGAATCTCATCACCAATGACCCCTTTCACGGTAGCCTTATTGGGAAATCCTTGCTAGATTTCATCCAAGTTGACCTACTGCCACAAAATGTGCGTGGTTTGTTGCGTGATCTTCGGAAATCACGGTCACATATTTACGAAATTCACCTCAAAGATCATGACTATCTATGCCACATTGCCCGCTTGGAAAAACCGAATCGCGGTTGGGTGGCTGTTCTGAATGATGTCACACAGCTTAAAGAGATTGATCGTCTAAAAAGTCAAATGGTACGCATGACCAGCCATGATTTGAAAAATCCGCTCTTTGCTACCATGACGTATATGCAACTGCTGGAGGAAGACGTAGAGGGAGTCGAAAGTGCCCAGCGCAATATTGCCTCGATCTGGAAACAGTTGGATCGCATGGAACGCATTGTCAGTGGTATTTTGGATTTGGAAAAAGTGTCCAGCGGGGCGCCACCTTTCGAATTATGCAATTTACATCAGTTATTGAACAGCGCCGTCCGTTCCTACGAGGATATAGCCACCCGACGCGATCAATCGCTGAAGCTGGAATCGAATTTGACCGAAGCCTACGTGCTGGGGGACGCCCCTCAATTGGAACAGGTCTTTTCCAATTTGATTGATAACGCCATCAAATTTACTCCTGAAGGGGGTTCTATTCGAGTGACTGCTGAGACCCAAGAAAGCAGCGTGATTATCTCGATTGAAGATACCGGGATGGGGATTCCGGTGGATGCCCAAAGCCAAGTCTTTGACCGCTATTTCCGCGTCAAAGGGGTTAAAGATAAAGTCCCCGGCTCAGGGGTGGGCTTGAGTCTGGTCAAAGCCATTGTAGATCGCCATCGCGGACGAATTTGGTTGCGGAGTGAGGAGGGTAAAGGCTCAACTTTTTTTGTGACCCTACCATTGGTTATCGCTGAACCCATTCTCTAATCACCTTGTCCTTGCAGGGTAAATCGTCCTATTCTTCATTCTTCTTCCCCGGCCAGATAAAATGAACGGATCGTCTCCACTGACCGATGCCCCAAATATTCCTGCACCTGTTCCGGCGTATAACCTGAATGAATCAGTTGTAATGCCCGCCAATGTCGAAAATCCTGTGGCGAAATATCTGGCAAACCAAGGGCTTTAGCGGCGCGATGTACGACCCGCCACGCCACAATTCGACTCATGCGACTGCCTCGATAGCGTGGGTCATGGCTGATAAACAGTGGGATACTTGATCGCCATTCATCATTAGCCTCCCGTGCCTTCAAATAATCATAGATGGCCGGCAGAGTTGCGTGGAGGTGTAATACATGCTGATGCCTGCCTTTGCCTATCACTGTCAATTGCATCGCCTCAGATTTGCCTTGGCTAATCTTCGAAAAAGTGTCGGCATTTAAACTGAGAATCTCGCTGACACGTCCCCCCGTTTCAGCCAGAGCATGGAGCAAGGCCCGATTACGCAGTCGTTTGGTTTCCCATAATTCCGGGCGAGATGGGTCAGTCGCTGCCCGTATCGCGGGTGGCATAGGCTGAGTATCAAAAAACATCACGACGGCATTCAGGTCAGGTACGGGGTCAATTTGCTTTTCACGTTTGGTCTGATGATCCCGCCAGTATTCCCGCAATACATGGTTGGCATGATGTAGCCAATAGGGGTCAGGTAGCCATCGTTGGGTATCCATATATTGGAACCAGTGCAGCACCCCAGCCACTCGTAATTCTACCGTTGCGCGGGCATAGGGTCGCTTATCACCGGACTGACGGCTAGAGGGTGCTTGTAGCCACTGGGCGAAGTTCAGGAAAATCGGCTGATCGGCTTGACTGAAATCCTCTAGTTCGATTTCTTCGGCAGTGGTAAGGAACGTTTGTTGGATGGGGAGTTGGGAATCAAAATTTCGGTCAGCTAGATATTGAAAAAACAAGTCAATAGACCGTGCATATGCCGATAGGGTATGGATAGATCGGAGGTCGGCATGGTGAAGATAGTGACGGTAGCTTTCGCCGAGGGTGTCTGGCTTCATCACAGTCGAATCCCCTTGTGCAATGTTAAGATGGCAAAGTTCGCGGATTGAGGTTTTCAGGAAGTTGTGTCCAGTATATCTCTGATCCGAACATGGTATGAACGAACAGGCGCATATCAGGTGCAATGGTTAATCCTGCTAGCGGAGCGGAGAGTTCTGACCACAACACGATTTCCACATCCGCGTTGATGCACCCACCTTTTTCGCGGCAAGTGTCGGGGTTCACGCGGCCTACAATTCCGCGCGTTCCCAATGAATATGCGAAATAAAGCCAGTTATCCGGGCCAACCACCATCGTCGTCACATTTTGCAATCCACTGACGAGGGGTTTCAAATCCTGTTCGCCGACTGGCACTCCGCCAAGTTCAAAATATTCAATCGCCCGCCGCGCACTGCCATTGTTGCCAACATAGATGTACTCGCCATCCACCACAATTCCTGTTGGGTTACGGAAACCTGTGGCGACCACGTTTAATGTGCCGTCCCGTTTGATATTGACCACATCATCTGTCGCAAATTGTGTAACATAAAACGAACCATCCTCAGCCGGTGCAAGGCCCCAAGGCGACCCCAGTCCCTGCTTGACGTTTTCGAGTGCCCGAGGTTCGGTTTGAATGTAGGACAAGGCGTTCCGCTGGAAATCTGCGACCCAAACAACAGGCCCTGCCGTCGTTCCCTCCTCCACATACAAGGTGTGTGTGTTTTGTACGCCTGCGATATAGGTAGTTGTGTCACCCGTCGTCGCGTTCAAGCGATACACCGTAAAGTCACCCGAACAAGAGGTGTACAAATAACCATCATAGAAGGTAATCCCATTCGGGCGCTGCACATTCCCCGAAAGAATTTTGAGGTCGCTTTGCAGCAGCGGCGTCATGGTAGCAGCAGCGTTGGGAGTTGGCGTCGGGCCATCCTGCCAAGCAAGCGCAAAATCATATGGGTTCGATCCAACGGCATCTGCGCGATGTGTTGATAAAAGAATGCTTCCGACCAAAATTACCAAAACCAAGCTAATTCCAATACTTCCCAGAAAAAACGAGTGGCGCATGTTCCGATACAAGATGATCCTCCTAAACCGTTGTCGGGTTAAAACGAGTTCCATATTTCCGAATACTACCACCGACCCCTTGAGTTAGCCACGTGAAAATATCTACGAGTGGCTGACGTGAATCGGCATTGACAGACCCCTGTTCGTCAGTATAATTCTCTACCAATCAGCCCCGGTGGCGGAATTGGTAGACGCTGCAGGTTGAGGGCCTGTTGACCTCACGGTCGTGAAGGTTCGAGTCCTTTCCGGGGCACACTAACACATGGAAATTTACCCATGTGTTTTTTGTTCGCCGATATTTTGCCGTTTGCACCACCAGACTTGCTCAAAATGTCGCCTCTCAGTAAACTCATTCTATAGTTTGTCTTTGTGACGATCCGAGGGGCCATTATATGAAACAGCAATCGCACTCTTTTAAAATGGTAGTTTTGATTGCTTTATTTTTGATTTCTTTAAGCGCCGTCACCACTGTTCGCGCCGAGAACGGCATCCCATTACAAAATCTACACGAACGACAGGGTAGCGCCTCCGCAACCGCCAACATTGCCACGAATATTCATGCGGGGCCAAGCACGGCATTTTGGATTGTTGGCACAGTCAACCGCTTTGAAACACTGCCCGTGATAGCCATTAGCCCGGATGGGGCATGGTGGCTAGTGAATGGGCGTTTGGGTCAAGGGTGGGTCGTCGGTACCGCGCTAACCGTGACGAATGGCAGCAGCGTTGGCGTGCAAGACCCCGGCGCATTCATCACTGTGACCGCCTCATTACTCAATGTGCGGAGCGGCCCCGGCCCCACCGCCGCGATTCAAGGGCGGCTCTCAGCGGGTCAGCGGGTTTATTTGATCGGGCAGAGCAACGACGGCACATGGCTCAACATTCGCTGGCAATATGGCAACGGTTGGGTACAAGCCCGTTTCACCTCGGCTGGTGATGCTGCACCAACCACCGATGCCAGTGGCGCTCCGGTAACGGAACTCAACGCCTCCGGTGTGGTCAATGCAGGCAGCTTAAACGTCCGTAGCGGCCCCGGTGTCAACTATGAAATTATCGGCACAGTCGTTGGCGGCGAATTACTTCCTATTATAGGCCGCAGCAGTGACGGTTCATGGTACAACGTCCAGACCGTCTTTGGTACTGGTTGGGTATCGGCCCGTTATCTAATTACCCGCAACGAATTTGGCAATGCCCCTGTCACGGAAGATACAGTAGACGAAAATACCTATGTCGGGCCAGTAGCGATTGTTAATGCGGGAGCGCTCAACATTCGCAGCGGCCCCGGTGCAGGCTATACCATTTTGGGGCGGGCCATCGGTGGCGATCAATTTGTCATTCTAGCGCGTGATGCGTCCTTCCTGTGGATTCAAATTGATACCGACTTTGGCGAAGGCTGGGTCAATCGGAATTACATCATCATTCGCGGCGATGTCAGCAGCCTACCCACCGCCGACGCGACTACCGCCATTACCGTGCGTGACCCCGCAACTGGGGATACAACTGTCTCAACGCCTACCCTAATTGGCCCGGTAGCATTTGTGGCAACAGGCGCACTCAATATTCGCAGCGGCCCCAATATCAGCTTCTCCTCGCTGGGTTCCGTACCTTCAACCACTCGGATGCCGATTATTGGTCAGAGTCCAGACCGTCGCTGGTGGAAAGTAGATAGTCCATTTGGCGGGGGGTGGGTCAACAAGAATTACGTGCTGGTCGAAGGTGATGCCAGCAATGTTCCAGTCGTCAGCCAATAGCTGGCCGCAGCGAAATCAACCAAGAGGAGTAATTTTTAATGGCTGACAATCTACAAAAACAACTTGAGCGTATTTATGCGCTAATCCAGCGGGAGCAAACCGATGAGGCAATACAATTGCTTCGACCACTGCTGGAGGAACACGGCGATAATGCGGATGTTTGGTGGTTGATGGCAAACACGGTAGATGACCCCCGCCAAGCCCGCCGTGCGTTGATCAACGTCCTCAAAATCAATCCACGTCATGGCCGTGCCAGAAGCCTACTGGATAAACTCAACGAGAGCTTCCCGCCGCGTGATGACGAACTCATGCTGATGATGGAACTTCCCGAAGCAGAAGACCGATTTGCGGTACCTACCTCTGAAAGCGACGAAGACGAAATCAACTTTGACGACCCCTTTGCCGAAGGATCCGAGGACATCAGTTTTGATGATGACGATCCCTTTGCCGAACTCCTACAAGAAGCTGAAGGCGGCAAAAGAGGTAAAAAGGGCAAAAAAGCTAGGGTAGCGGGGGAAAAACGCCGACGCTCACCTCTCCGCACGCTTCTGCTGCTATTGGTCATTATTTTGCTGGCCGCCGTCGGATTATTCGCAGCAATGGGTGGCGGCGAAGGTGACAAAGGCGAGACGGATGCTGCCGCGATTACCGCTGTGACGGTTGACCAAATCGAATTGCAGGACATCCTATCGGCCACCTCCACCAGCGTAAACAGTTCCACCAGTCCCAATTTTGGGCCAAATAGTGGGGCTGTCTATGCTGATACCAGCATCGGACGCACACTTTTTGTACAGGGCTGTGTTTGTACAACGTCTGATTGTCAGGGGCCGCGTCCCGATGATCTCGCATCTTTGGCGTTTGAAGGGATTAATTTGGCGGCCAGTCGCATCAGCAACGCCCCCGAAAACATCCGTAACCAAATCCAAGCAGTCGGTGTCAATATCACCAGTTGCGTGGTCGGGTCTACCGACACACTCTATCGGGCATTTGTTGACCTTGTAACGGTGAATGAATTTACCGGTTCCGGTGATCGAGCCGCTTTCCAAGCCCGGTGGGTGAAGGAAGGGTAAGTGCGTCTTTTCTCGCTGGGTTTGTTGAGTATTGTCATCGTCATCTCAACGTTAACACCTCAACCCGATGAACGAAACACTAACCCCCTTTCCGTTTCTGGTGAGGGGGTTCATTCACGTCGTCCCCAAACCACGACACAATCAGATTCAGCCGTGGTTCTGACTGATGCGGCGGGCCATTCCTTTGGTGGCATTTATCTTGGCGAAGGTTTAATACTAACCTCGTGGCAGGCGGTAGCGGGTGAGCGCCTTTTATGGAATGCCGAAGCGGGTATTGCTGCGCAGTTACGCTATCAACTTCCTTCCTATATAGAAGATGGCATCACACAAAGTTGGGAGCAGGCTATTGACTTAACCTTATGTCACGCAGGGGAGAATTACCGTGTTGCCTCGACGGTCAATTCCGCACCTATCGAACAGGTCAAATCTGAAAACCGTTGTTTCTCTTATGATCTAACACAGGATATGACTGTTACCCATCTTGGCAGTACGACCAGCATCCAAGTGGAACGCCTGTTGTATACAAATCGCAGGACGGATATAGCGCTGTTAGAAGTGGATGGAATAGGGCTTCTTGCGGCTATTCCTAATTTAACGCCTGTTCAGTTGGATGTTCGTCCTTTGCAACTCGGCCAAACGCTGAGTTCGAGCCAGAATCGCAATTACTATGAATTCGATTCGCTTTTTACAGTCTTAAATGCCCTTCCCGCTGTCGAGACTCAACCCCAGCAGGGCGATTTTGATGGTAGCGCCCAGCAAACTGCGGTGGTTCCGTTGAAGCCTATCTTGCCACAGCGATTGGGGCAATCTCGACCAATGCTTCTAGTTGGTCAAGGATACTATTTGGGTGATGGGGGTCTGGTGGGGCTTCATTGGGGTACATCTTTGGATGGCTACACGATGTTTACCCCTACCACTGAATGGTATAACCAGTTGTGGCAGGTCAATGAAATACTGCAAAATGACCACTTAGAGCAAGCCCTGAATAATGCCCTTGTGCCGGGCGCTGTGCCGGGGCTAAACACGATTGGCGATCCATTTGCAGCCGAATTGGGCAATACGGGCTATGATGTCCTCCACTATAATCTCAATCTCACTATTGACCCATTTGTCCATGCTGTTCAAGGGACAGCCACCCTTCAAATCAAGGCCCTGTATCATCATCTCGCCAGTTTCACACTCGACCTCCGCACGATGGTCGTGGATGAGGTAGAAATCAACGGCGAGTCAGTGTCCTTTACCCAATACCAACGAAAATTGCTCATAGAGTTATCCACCCCGGTAGATTACGGCACAATCCTAGAAGTCGCTATTCACTACAGCGGCGTTCCTGTCCCAACCGACACTCCCTATAGCAATTTTTTTACAGTCGGATTGGAATATGTAGACAATCAACCGCGCATGGCCTTCATCAATCAACCCGACGGCGCAAGCACGTGGTTTCCCTGCAATGACCACCCCCTAGATCGGGCCACTTATGAATTTCACATCACGGTGCCCTCAACTCTGATGGCGGTTGCCAATGGTATCCCCGACGAACCCACCCCGCTTGCGGCCACCCAAATGACCTACCATTGGAATATGGACGTGCCGATGGCGACGAATTTGGCGGTGGTCGCCGTTGGGGATTACAGTTTGGTCTTGGATACCAGTGTTGACGGCCTGCTTATCCGCAATTACGCCTATACCGGGACAGAGGCCAAAGTCGAGGAGTTACTCAGTTCGACTGACCTCGCCTTTCGTTATCTACAGGTGTTGTTTGGGCCATATCCTTTTGAAAGTTACGGGCATGTAGTGACGCCCTTGCCCAACGGGGCTGTCGAGACCCAAACTATGACCATCATGCCGCGCAGCATGGTGCAGGCCGACAGTGAAGAAGCCCTGTTTACATTGGTAGTACACGAACTAGCCCATCAATGGTATGGCAACACCGTGACCCTCGGTTCATGGCGCGATATTTGGTTGAATGAAGGTTTTGCGACCTATGCCGAATGGTTAGCACTTGAACTGCGCTATGGGCCAGACCGTGCAACACGTGCCCGATCTGCTCAAGAACGTGCGATCAGAGGCAGTCGCCGCGAAACACCATTGGCCTATCCGCTCACCAGCCAGATGTACGACAGCGATAGTTATGTCAAAGGCGCATGGGTGCTGCACATGCTGCGTGATGAACTTGGCAACACCGTCTTTTCTGAAGTCATCCATCAATGGGCCGTCGAATATGTGAATTACCCGGTCACAACATGGGACTTTTTCCGCCTAGCCGAGCAAATCAGCGGGCGCGACCTGACCCAATTCCGTCGCCAATGGCTGGAAAGTCCCGGCATCCCCCAATACCAACTGGTTTGGACTTATGGCAAACGTGGACTCGAAATCGTGGCCTGTAACCAACGCGATGTGCGCTATGATTTGCGTCTACCCGTCGAGGTTCAGGGAATGGGCCTCAATGGGGAAGTCACCGCCGATACGATTTATGTCGAACTTGGTTCATCCGCCGTCCAGCAGTTCCCGCTTGGCTGGACACCCTCGGCCCTAACCGTAGATGTCAAGCAGCAGGTCTTGGAAAACGTGACCACCTTCTACACCAAGGGCCAAGCCAGTTGTTTGTTAGCTACTTCTTCCTAAATTTAGCACGGCGGCTTTAGTCCCGTGTTCGAAGCGGTCAATCAACGTGGTTCAATCACGACAGGTACACCGTCACGGGGGCGCAGCGTAACAAGGGCTTCTGGCTCAACCTTCACCCCCTCCACCAGTTTAACCCGATAGGACTGAGCCACCGTCGCCAGCACCAATTGGGCTTCCATCAGGGCAAAATTCATACCAATACACTGACGCGCCCCTCCACCAAATGGGAAATAGCTAAAATGGGGTCGCCATTGCAAGCTGTCTCCGAGAAAGCGCGTGGGGTCAAAACGCTCAGGATTTTCCCAGTAATTCGGGTTGCGGTGCATCACATACGGACTCAAAAATACGGCACTCCCGGCAGGGATGGGATAGCCCCCGATTTCATCGTCGCCAATAGCCTGACGGCTAATCACCCACGCGGGTGGATATAGGCGCATGGATTCCTGCAAAACCGCCTGTGTATAAGGCAGCAAATCGTCCACTGTGGGTAATCGCCCCTTAAGAACCTTATCCAATTCGGCATGTAATTGATCCGCCGCTGCTGGATTTTCCGATAGCAGATACCATGCCCATGCCAGTGCATTCGCCGTCGTTTCGTGCCCTGCCAGAAACAGGGTCATCACCTCGTCATGCACTTGTTGGTCATTCATCGCCACGCCTGTATCAGCGTCCGTCGCCGTCATCAGTAGGGTGAGCAAATCACCTATCTCATCAACCTGCGGGTGCTGTCGTCGCTCTCGAATGATGCGATAAACAATCGCATCCAGTTGGCGAATCGCTTTTTTCGCCAGTTGGTTTCCCGGCGTAGGCAGTTTTTCCATAAATGGCGGACGGTGCCCGTTTTTGACACCCAATTGCAGCACCATTTCCATCGCTTCTTGGACGATAGCCCGTTCCTTTTCGGTGATCGTAGTCGAAAACAGGGTCTTGCACACTATAATCAGCGTCAACCCCATCATTTCTTGTGCCATATTCAGCGGTTGGCGGGCTTCGACATAGGGCTGCCATTGAGCCATCATGTCAAGCGTGCAATCGGTCATTATTTGTCCAAACGCCGCAATCTGCTTGCGATGAAAGGCGGGTTGGATCAAGCGTCGCTGCCGTAGCCAGAAATCCCCTTCGCTGGTCAGCAGCCCTTCATCCAGCAAAATTTTAGAACGTACCAGCGCCATCCCTTTGCGATAATTGCGGCTATTCGTTTGAAGTACATGCTGAATATAGTAGGGGTCGTTAAGTAGGAAAATTTCACGCGAGCCAACACGGAAATGAACAATCTCACCATAGGCACGGGCCGATGTCTCTAACAGGCCCAAGATGTCGCTGCGGAATTCTCGTAGATTCCCGATAATTGGCTTTCCACGTGGGCCGGGGGGAATCTTCCGCCTAGAATTGACGGGAATCTGCGAATTGGGTTGGTCTGAAAACACGACGTTCATCCGACTGTTGCCCTTTACAATACACCTTCAACTCACCATCTTGACAGATAGCTGTGAACAGGGGATTGTCCGGTTGTAAACAATTTGCAAAATCTCAATCACTACCACACTTTGCCTTGCCGAACGGTCAATCGTCACCCGCCAAGTATAATCCACATCCATTTAAGCGTAACTGTAGTTACGCTAATGCATATCCATTATATAAATCACAGACATAGATTATATGTTCTGCCTTTGTCGCCTCTCTGGTCGCCAAATCTTCATGCTGTAGTTTATCCGCCAACTAATGCTACAATAGGTCACGAGTGCCTGAGACGAAAACCGATTGAGGAAAACAATGGAACAACGGGAACATACCCGCCTGTGGTGGAATCAGCTTTGGCGTGGCATCGTCATAGTGGTGTTGGTTAGCGGCGGCTTTCTCGCTGGCTTTATCGCACGCGGCCACGAATCTGCCACTGCCCAAGAATCAGGCGATTCCGAGTTTAAGATTCTGAACCAAGTGGATCAACTGGTGCGGGATAATTTTGTGCGTGATCTCCCGCCGGATAATACACTAGAATATGCGGCGATTCGCGGCTATCTGGCCTCGCTTAACGACAACTATACCTTTTTTAATGACCCCCCTGTCGCCAGCAGCGAAAGTGATGCCCTAGCAGGTCGTTATGGGGGTATCGGTGTGGATGTGGTACGCAATGAAGCCGGGATGATTGTTTTATATCCCTATCCCGACAGCCCCGCCGCCCATGCTGGCGTTTTAGAGGGTGATATTTTGCTGGCGGTGAATGACCAACCGCTTGACCCGAATGAACGGCTAGATGTGGTGCGTCAGATGACACGTGGCGAGATTACCGATGAGGGTTCGGGAGTCAAAATTACGGTGCAGCAGCCCAATACAACCGAAACGCGCACTTATGACATCCCGTTTGAAGAAATCATCATCCCGTCCATCGCGTGGCGGGTGCTGGCTGAGGCTCCAGAACTGGGCTATATCCAGATCAAGAGCTTTACATCATTAACCCCCGAAGAAGTTGAGAATGCGATAGCCGACCTGCGAACCAAGAATATCACAGGCCTCATCCTAGATTTGCGTTTTAACTCAGGTGGTCTGCTACAGGAAAGTATTGATGTCGCGGGTGAATTTTTGAATGGCGGCACGATTGTGGTTGAACAAAGCCGCACGACGGGCGAAATGGTGCATGAAGATACCCCCGGCGGAATCGCCACTGATTTACCTACCATCGTCTTGGTGAACGGTGGAACTGCCAGTGCCGCTGAGGTAGTCGCTGGAGCGTTGCAAGATAATGGTCGAGCCATTATCATCGGGCAGCGCACTTTTGGCAAAGGCTCGGTTCAATTTATTTTTGGGCTAGAGGACGGCTCATCCGTGCATATTACCGCATCGCTGTGGTTGACCCCCAGCCGTACCCCGTTGGACGGAGTTGGCTTGATGCCCAATATTGAGATGATTCCTGACCAAAATGGGCGGGATGTAGAGCTAGGGGAAGCGATTCGTCAATTACGACAACTTTTAGCAAATTCATGAGATGGGATGTATTGGAACAACGTGGAGGCCGATTGTGAAAGACGAATCTTTGGAGATGAATAATTTGGAGATCGCGGAAAAAGAACCTGCTCGATCTCTGACAAAAACTGCCTTGCCCCAGACACGGGCACGATTAAGTTCATTCCAAGTATTGACCATCATAGTCGCATTGGTCATGACCAGCACCGTATCGTTTCTAGGTGGAGTTATTTATGACCGTCGGACAGGCGACGCCTATTCTGACGAATTCCAAGTGTTCTGGGAGACATGGAACACAGTAGATAAAGAATTCTATGGGGATATGCCCAACCGCCAAGATCGCGTGTATGGTGCGATTCAGGGTTTTATCACCACGCTTAATGACCCCTTTACCGCCTTTGTCGTACCAGAACAGGCCGACATCCATCGTCAATTTATGTCGGGCAAATTTGGCGGCATTGGCGCATCAGTCAGCATTGATGCCAACGGCGAACCCTATATCACCCGTTTGCTACGTGGCAACCCCGCCGAAAAAGCGGGCTTGGAACCGCTGGATGTGATTAGGGGCGTAGACGGTCAATCCGTACAGGGGTTGACATTGGACGAGGTGGTAGATTTGATTAAGGGGGATGTCGGGACAGAAGTGGTCTTGACCATTTACCGCCCCTCCCAAAATACCACCTTTGACCAACCCATTATGCGGGCTGTGATCGAGGAATTGACTGCCTACTCTGGTATGATTGGCGACATCGGCTATCTGCGTCTATCCAGTTTTAATGCCGTTTCTGCCAGTCAGACCGAACGCGAATTGCAGAGTCTGCTTGACCAAGACCCACGCGCGATTGTCTTCGATTTGCGTGGCAATGGCGGCGGCCTGCTGGATGAAGCGGTCAAGATTGCCGATATGTTCCTCGACGAAGGGCTGGTTTTGACCGAACGCAGCCGCAGCGGGGACGAAGAACGCTATGTCTCGGATAGTGGCGATTTAGGTGAAAGGGTTCCAGTCGTCATCTTGATAGATGGCAACAGCGCCAGTGCCTCAGAAGTGGTCGCGGGAGCGCTACAAGATCGGGATCGGGCCATTCTCATCGGGCAAAAAAGCTATGGCAAGGGGTCGGTACAATTAGTGCATGATCTCCCCGGTGGTGAACAACTGCGTGTGACCATCGCGGCGTGGTATACCCCCGATGACCGCCGCATTCATGGAACCGGCCTAGAACCTGATGTGGTGGTCGAAGGTGATCAATTTGACACGCAGGGCAACGACCTGTACCTAAATGCCGCCATTGAGTATATCAACACAACTTATCCTCGTGACCCTCACATTTTTGGAGGATGAAAATTGGCAGGAGAAGGTATCAAAATCATCACCCGCAACCGCAAGGCCAGCCATGAGTATCATCTATTGGATACTTATGAGGCGGGCCTAGTCTTGGTCGGGTCAGAAATCAAATCCATTCGTGCTGGTCATGTCAATCTGCAAGAGGCCTTTGTTACCGACACAAATGGTGAATTATGGGTGCTGAATATGCACATCAACGAGTATAAACAGGCACATAAACGTGGACATGAACCGCTACGTCCGCGCAAGTTACTTTTGCACCGCAAAGAAATAAACAAAATCATCAGCGAGATGGCCCAGAAGGGGTATACTGTAATACCAACGGCTCTCTATCTAAAAAATGGTCGCGCCAAATTGGAAATTGCATTGGCAAAGGGCAAAAAACTCTATGACAAGCGCCAAGATATGCGCAAGAAAGACGACCAACGACAGATGGAACGGGCCATGCGTGATTATCGTTGAACAAGATGATAGGCGGTCATGAAACACCACCTCCCCGACAAATGGCCTCACACGATCCGGGAAATAAATGATCTGCCCGATGAGCAGAAATGTGCCATCTACCAGACATTGATCCCGGATTGGATTTATGACCAATTTGGCATTGATCGTGATACGCTAACGATCAATGATAAGTCAGTTATCAAACTGCGCTGTCCACATGGCAGCCGAGCAATGGAAATGAGCGTTTTTCATCAACCCGGTAGCCGCGACCCTGCCCTCTATTTAAACTTGGCGGATTCGTTTTTGGGCCAGTTAATGGTGCTGTTGGTGATGATGAATGACCCCTATTCGCCTCGCTATAATGTAGACATTGACGAATTGGGCCATCCTACCAATCTCGGCACCTCAAGTCGCAATCACCATGAAGAAATACGCGCCTTTGAAGCAGGATTAGCGCCGGGTCAAATCCGCTCAGGCTTGCGCGGTTTTCGGCGGGCTGTGCCAGTGTTTGAAGAATTCGTGGGGCGGATGGGGCATGACCTGTTTTTGATTGAGCCGCTGTCCTATCACAATGCGATTATCTTTGAGCGCTACGGCTTTGGATATACGGTTGGACGACAGGAAATGGAGAATATCCATACCCAGTTTATGCCGGGGGGCAGCCTGCATCAGCGTTTGGATAATCGCAATATTTTTAGACGTGAGGATGCGTGGGAATCCATTCGTGGGCGGGCATGGGCAATTCATGATGGCATTTTAGGACACCCATTTACGGGATTCCATATGTATAAGCGCATCAATCATAATGCCGGAGTCAATACGTTCCCCCATGGGGCGTGGTAGGTAATTTAGGGAGTGGTGCCGGGGGGCATCGTTGAAAACTAGTAAACCTTCTCTGTATTATCCCTCGCTGGATATTAACACATTGCAGGCCAGCTATGATATGTTAGGGCGATGGGAAGATGAAACGCTCAGTCCATTGGCGGGTCTCG
The DNA here is from genome assembly GCA_019913005.1 of Anaerolineae bacterium. GTDB lineage: Bacteria > Chloroflexota > Anaerolineae > Aggregatilineales > J027 > CFX10. Next base: position 109,866 of record JAIOHL010000162.1, read on the forward strand.
TCTTGGTGCAACAACGACTCACTGCACCCCACGCGCTACGTAATATCATCGCCTATAATGAGATTGTCTATGAAATTCTATCGTCCCTCTTGCTCGACCAGTTTTCACTGCTCAGAACCCAGAACAATCTACCCTCACTTCAAACTGACCACACTCACGCAATGCAATCAGATGAGGCCATTAACGATTTGAAGCAGTGTGGCACGAAAGCCAATCGCTATCTCATCGGTTATGCCGCCCTATATTACCGCTATATGCGGCCTGAGTTGGAACTATCTGTTGAGGAAATCAGCCAGCACCTGAATCAAACCGATCGCAATCTCCGCCGTCATGAAAAAAAATGTTTGGGTGTGCTGCTCAGTGAACTGAATCGCCTTGAATTGGAGGCCCGCGCTGCTCAAAGACGCCTGCGCTGCTTATTGGCACTACCGCAGGACAAGTTACTTAATTTGGACAGCCAACTCGTGCGTGTCCGTGAGATTAGCGACCGGATTGCGAATAAAAATGCAGTCTCACATTGGTACATTTATGGCCCGGCTGGGGTTGGCAAATCGGGTATTGCGCTTCAAATTTCCCGGCAGTTAGTTGACCGTAACGTTATTGGTGATATCGTCTGGCTTGATTTGAGATTAACTCACCACAGCAACCAACCGCTACCACGTGAGGCACTAACAGACTTGGTTAGTGAAAATTTGCGACTTCAAGGGAGCCACGAAGGTACCTCGTCTAGCCAATTGATTTATAATTACTTGGCTTATCTGGCAAACGACAATCAGCAGTTATTATTGATCTTGGACAATGCCGATGGATGGCAGTCCATCATTGAAGAGAACTGGGCATGGCTTCAGCAAACCATTCTTATCATAACAGCAAGGGTTCCATATGAAAGTTGGCAGCAAGGGGAGGTAAAATGCCAAGAATTGAATGAGCAGGAAAGTCTCTATTATCTGCAAAATCTTGAGCGGATATATCCTTTTCGACGTGAGCCTCTATATGCAGAAATTGTTCAGCGAGTAGGGGGCAATCCCGCTGCTTTAAAACGAATATTTCGTTTTATGGAGATGCTTTCGCCACAAGAAACATTGGATGAAGCCGCTTTCATTGACCATCATCGCTTTCAATGGGAGCACTTACCTGAGTTCTCGCAAGAGGTCTATTGGTGGCTCGTTGGTCTCACAATTCAGCAGTATGTAAATAAAGAAAGATTACTGTTAGCAAAGAACTACTTTTTCGCGCCACAATCTATCACGTTAAACCAAAATCTTGAGTATCTCGTGGCGAGTGGCTTGGTCGAATGTAACATCATCCAAGAGCGTCAAGCCTACCGTGTTCCGGAGGACAGTTGGCAAATCACGGCCCATATTGATTCGGCTGCCAAAAAACTACATGAAATTATTCTCCACTTTCTAAGGATACCCAATGAAAACGCCGAGGAACGCGCCGAAATTGCGGGGGGTTTCCTAACGCTGCTGCAATCCCTTGATTTTGATTGGGTGGAGGTTACGGTACCACTGGCGAAAATATGCCAATCGCTCTTCATTTATACACGCCAGTGGCGGCGATATCTAGGCATGTTGGACTGGGTAAATAAAAAAGCGCTTCCACTAACTGAGGAAAAAATGTGGCTTGGTATCGAGCGGGCGAGTATTTTGCGTCGCCTCGGAAATTTCGAGGAAGCGAAGGCCCAATTGACATCCGTATTTTATACAGCCCAACAGTTTGAGGATATGTTGATGCTGAGTGATACACTAATGGAACAATCCATACTACTGTTCTACCAAGATAACGACCTCGCAGCATTTGAGAAAGCTCAACAGGCCTATGAGATTGTGCGAACCAGTGCCGATAACACCCGTCTTGAGCGAAGTATCTACCTAGTAGCGCAGGCCCTCAGCCGCACCGATGCCTTAGATGCACGGGAATGGGTACAGGCGATCACCCGTCGTGATGCCGAAGTTTGGGATTTGATCGCCCGTATCGAACTAAATTTGGATAGTCAAGCCGCGTTGATTGCTGCCGAAAAAGCCATTGCCCTCTTAGACCCGGACAATCCAGCGTATCCAAGAAGTTTGGGGCTTTTGGCACGTGCATTGGTCGCCAATGGAAAAAACTCAGATGCTATTGAGAAGTTTCATCTTGCCATTAACCTGCTTCAGCGCCAGCACGACCCGGTGGGATTAGCTCGGATGCACAACAATCTAGGGGTAGCGTATTTGGAAAGCGATCAAGCCGAATACTTGAAGTTGGCGCAAAACGAATTTGAACGCTCGCTCCAAATCGCCCAGACAATTCAGGACAAGCATAATGAAAATATCGCCATCCAGAATTTGGCGCATTTGCGAAGTCGGCCCACAGATCGGCGACGCCATCAATGATATTGCGAACTCAGGGCAGTCGTGCTAAGATAAACCCATCATTGCCCTCTTAGCTCAGTGGTTAGAGCAGCGGTCTTCGGAACCGGAGGTCGGGGGTTCGAATCCCTCAGGGGGCATAATACGGTACATCTATTCCTACACTCCTCCAATACACACAAAATAATCTGATACAACACCCCCTACTCACTCAGTGAGGTGAGACTTGTCACGTATTTAGTATGACCAACTAGAGTGACCACAAATGGCCGATGTCGGTATATTGGTAAGCAATTTCGAGGTTTAGGGGGAATTGGATTAATTTGCAGCCATAAGATGGCTTTTTTGAAGGTTTTAAGCTAGGGTTTGGGACAGTGGAAACCGCTGGTCCCTATTCAATTTCTACAGGCCGCCCAGTTGAGCACAAACAGATTGGCTCACTTACTGTGCGGCATTTTTGTTTGAAGGAGAAAGAAGGGCAAGGATGCTAAAACGTACTTTCAATATCAATGGTGCTCTAAAGACCGTGATCGTTGACCCAGAGGCTACACTGGGCGATGTGCTGCGTAAGCAGTTAATGCTGACTGGCACCAAAGTCTCATGCGATGATGGTCACTGCGGGGCCTGCTCGGTAATCGTAGATGGCAAATTGACACTGGCGTGCATTACCAAAGTCAACCGCGTCCCCGAAAATGCCAAAATCATCACGATTGAAGGCATCGGTCAACCGAATAAACTGCATGTCATCCAAAAAGCGATGATGGCACACGGCGCGGCGCAGTGCGGTTTCTGCACACCCGGTTTTGTCGTCTCAACCAAAGCCCTATTAGAGAAAAATCCCAAACCTACCCGCGAAGAAGTCCGGGCATGGTTCACCCAACACCACAACGCCTGCCGCTGCACCGGATATAAGCCGATTGTGGATGCGGTAATGGATGCAGCAGCAGTGTTGCGCGGTGAAAAGAAAGTGGAAGACTTGGAATTTAAGATGCCTGCTGATGGTCGCATCTGGGGCAGCAAGTATCCACGCCCAACTGCTGAACAAAAAGTCACAGGTACGCTCGACTATGGGCAAGACCTCGGTCTAAAGATGCCCCCCGGCACACTTCATTTGGCATTAGTACAGGCCAAAGTTTCGCACGCCAATATCCTCTCGATTGACACCTCTGAAGCCGAGAAGATGCCCGGTGTATTTAAGGTCGTGACCCACAAAGATGTGTTGGGCAAAAATCGCATCACGGGTCTGATTACCTTCCCGACCAATAAAGGCGACGGCTGGGATCGGCCTATTTTGTGCGATACGAAAGTCTTCCAATATGGCGATGCAATTGCTATTGTCTGCGCCGACACCCCTGAACAGGCCAAAGCCGCCGCTCAGAAGGTGAGGGTTGAGCTAGAAATCCTCCCCGCCTATATGAGTGCCCCGACTGCGATGGCCCCGGATGCTATCGAAATTCACCCCGGCACGCCCAACGTCTATTTTGAGCAGAAGATTGCCAAAGGCAAAGACACCGCACCGATCATGGAAACGGCCCCATATGTGGTAGAAGACAGCTTCTATCTGCAACGTCAGCCCCACTTAACTATCGAAGGCGATATGGGGTTTGCGTATTATGACGAGAACGAATGCCTGACCATCCATACCAAATCCATCGGTCTATATCTGCACCTATATATGATCGCCCCCGGCCTCGGTGTTGAACCCAACAAGCTACGTTTAGTGCAAAATCCAGCAGGTGGTACATTCGGTTACAAGTTCTGCCCGACGATGGAGGCCCTGCTCGGCGTGGCCTGCATTGCGACCAAACGCCCAGTTTACCTTGAATATGATTACGAACAGTACATGACCTATACAGGCAAACGTTCACCATTTTTTGTGGATTTGAAGATGGCTGCCGATAAGAACGGCAAGATCATTGCGATGGAGAGTGACTGGACGGTAGATCATGGCCCCTATTCAGAATTTGGCGACCTGCTGACTTTGCGCGGCGCTCAATATATCGGTGCTGGCTATAACATCCCGAATATTCGCGGCATGGGTCGTACCGTATGCACCAACCATGCGTGGGGTGCGCCGTTCCGTGCCTATGGTTCACCGCAGGCATTCCTCGCCTCCGAGAGCTTGGTGGATGAACTTGCCGAAAAGATGGGCATTGACCCGCTGGAATTCCGTTATAACAACGTCTACCGTCCCGGTGACACTACACCCACCGGACAGTCTCCCGAAGTCTATTCCCTGCCCGAAATGCTAGAGACCCTACGTCCGCTGTATAAAGAAGCCAAAGAGAAAGCCGCCCGTGAATCTACCCCTGAAAATCGCAAAGGGGTCGGCATCGCCATCGGTATTTACGGCAGCGGCCTCGACGGTGTGGACGGCGCGGAAGCCAAGATTGTTTTGGGTAAAGACGGTGTGACCGTGTACGCCACATGGCAAGATCACGGTCAGGGCGCGGATGCAGGTGTGCTTGGAACCGCCCATGAATCACTGCGTCCGTTGGGATTGCGACCCGATCAGATTTACCTCGCACTGAATGACACCGGAACCGCCCCGAATGGGGGACCATCAGGTGGCAGCCGCAGCCAAGTGGTCATCGGCAATGCCATCAAGAATGGTTGCGACCAACTAATCGCCGCGATGCGTAAACCGAATGGTTCGTTCCGCACCTATGACGAAATGGTTGCGGAAAAACTCCCGCTGGAATATGTGGGCAAATGGGCCGCTTCGGAAAACAGCAACTGCGACGAAAATGCTCAAGGTAGGCCGTTCGCCGTTTATATGTATGGCGCGTTCATGGCCGAAGTTACGGTCAACACCAAGACAGGCAAGACCACCGTTGACGGTATGACCATCATGGCCGACGCGGGTGTCATCAACAACAAACTCGTGGTAGATGGGCAAATCTATGGCGGTATCGCGCAGGGTATTGGGTTGGCGCTGTCCGAAGACTTTGAGGACATCGAGAAACACAATAACATGCGCGGCGCAGGCATTCCGTATGCCCGTGATATTCCAGATAAGATGGATATTTACTACTTCCAGACCCCACGTCCCAGTGGCCCATTTGGAGCAGCGGGTGTGGGTGAGCTACCCTTGACCTCGCCACACGTCGCGGTTATTAACGCGATTTACTATGCGACAGGTGTCCGTATCCGCCACCTGCCCGCCCGTCCCGAAAAAGTCCTAGACGGCCTCAAAGAAGTTGAACCGATGCCTGTCTAAGTGATTTAATGTAGAACAACATCCGGGTAGAGCGTTACTTTACCCGGATGGATATTTATCGAGTATCAATTATGGCCGCCATTGACGATTTATTGACCCACGCCCTTGCTCGTCCACCCGATACCCTGTCTCGTGCAGTGATGGTTGGTTTGTACTGGACAGCGGTTTATGGTGAGCGCGTGGGTCTAGCCACGACATTGACCAATACCACCTGCTGCGATGCCACCGATGTAGCTGGCGTGGGCCAACTACACCAACGCCCCATCCATGAATTAATTCCACTGCTCTATTCCACCTATCCACTTGAAATCAGCATCGGGATGGCGGCGCTCAATTCGGCCCTGCCCATCAATGAGCAAGACGGGGTGGAGTTTAATGCTCGTGATTTGATTTTGGAACGAGGGCGAGACAAGACAGTTGTCACGGTGGGTCATTTCCCGTTTACCGATGCTATCCGCAAGGTTGCCGGGAAATTGTGGGTGCTGGAATTAAATCCTGCGAAAGGCGATCAACCTGCCAGTGCCGCTCCCAAACTCATTCCGCAGGCCGATGTCATTGGATTAACCGCCACCACTCTGATGAATGGCACGTTTGAAACTTTACGCACGCTGTTTCCGCCTCACGCTTTGGTGGTCATGATGGGGCCAAGCACGCCTCTGAGCAAAGTCTTATTTGATTACGGGATAGATATTTTGGCGGGGGCGCTGGTGGATGACCCCTCGACCCTATTTCATTATGTTGGGCAAGGCTCGTCGCTGCACCGTGTCCCCGGTCTGCGACGATTCACAATGGTTAAATAACAGCATGGATCAAAAAGAACTATTTGCACTGGAACAACAGTGTATCCAAGAATGCGCCCCCCCTTGCACCGCCGCTTGCCCCGTCCATGTAGATGTGCGGGCCATGCTTGCCGAAACAGCGCGGGGTGATTTTTCTGCTGCCCTCAAAATTTATCAAAAAGTCGTCCCGTTTCCCCACATTCTCAGTCGCATCTGTGACCAACCCTGTCAAAATGTTTGTCGGCGCGGTGAAATTGAAGAATCTATCGCCATTCGTGCCTTAGAACGGGCGGCGGTCAACCATGGGGAACTGCCCGAAGAAAAAAAACGCCCAATGCCCAAGCGCAGTGGAGATATTGCGGTGATTGGCGGTGGCATCAGCGGTTTGACCGTTGCCTACGATCTGGCTCGCAAAGGCTATAAAATAAGCATCTTCGAGGCGGGCAATGAGCTTGGCGGCGGGTTATGGAAAGCAGACCGAGACTACCTACCTGCCGAGGTCATTCGGGAGGATATTGAGGTTATTTATGAATTAGGGGTTGAGGTTGATCTCAATACCCTGATAGACCATATTCATCTTTTTGAATTACGGAATGCTTTCGATGCCGTGTATATCGCGGTAGGGCCACACGCCAGCGAAAATTTTGAACTCGAACGCGATGAATATGGGATTATCAAGGTTGACCCTATCACCTTTGAGACCAGCATGGCAGGGGTTTTCGCGGGTGGAGGATTGCTGTGGGGCATTGAAATGCACTCGTCGGTAACATCCATCTCAGAAGGTCGTCGCGTTGGCATCTCAATTGACCGCTATCTCCAAAAAGTTTCGGTAACGGCTTCACGGGTGAATGAAGGCCCCTATACCTCGTGCCTATATACCGACATCAGCGGGATTAGCCCACGCCCCTTGATTCAAATGGGTGATCCCGACTTTGGGTACGAATGGCACGAAGCCATCCAAGAAGCCAAACGCTGCATCCAATGTGAGTGCATGGAATGTGTCAAGGCGTGCGAATATCTGCGTGAATTTGGCCGCTACCCCCGTCGTTATGTGCGCGAAATCTACAACAACCTCTCCATCGTCAAAGGGACACGTTACGCCAATACCTTTATCAATTCATGCAGTCTGTGTGGGCTGTGCGCTGAAATCTGTCCTGAAAATCTGGATATGGGAGCGGTCAATCTTAAGGCACGCCAAACGATGGTGGCGCAAAACCGGATGCCTAGCTCCGCACATGACTTTGGCCTGCGCGATATGCAGTTTAGCAACAGCGATAAGTTTTTGATGGTGCGGAATGCACCCGGCACAGCCGCCAGCGATTATGTTTTGTTTCCCGGCTGTCAATTGAGCGCTTCGTCACCGGGGCACGTGGAACAGGTCTATAGTGATTTGCGGGAGCAGTTGTCAGATCAACAGGTTGGTTTGATGTTGGGTTGTTGTGGCGCTCCTGCAAATTGGGCCGGACGACCCGATCTATTTGAAAGCATTTTATCGGCGTGGCGAACGCATTTACAGGCGATGGGCAATCCTAAAGTGATTCTGCCCTGCTCAAGCTGTTATCAGGTTTTCCAAAAACACCTCCCCGATGTTGAAATTATCTCCCTGTGGGATTTCTTTGATACACATGGCCTACCCGCTGAAGTCACCTCAGCCAACCGAACTGTCTCGATTCACGACCCGTGCAGTACGCGGTACGAAAGCCATATACAGGACGGCATCCGTCATATTTTAGGGCGATTGGGCTATCAAATTGAAGAATTACCACGCAGCCGCGAACGAACGACCTGTTGCAGTTATGGCGGCATGATGTGGTTGGCGAATCCCAATCTAGCCGAAAAAGTGGTTCAGAAGCGCATCCAAGAAGGTGAAACCGATTATGTGACCTATTGCGCCATGTGTCGCGATAATTTTGCTGGACGGGGCAAACGTACATGGCATATTTTGGATTTGATTTACAATCAAGGCAGTGATGAACAAGCGACAAGACGCGGGCCGAATTATTCACAGCGGCATGACAATCGCGCTCGGCTCAAGCGGCAGTTACTGACCGAGATTTGGGGAGAAACGATGGACGGCTCACAGCCCTACGAATCTATTCGGCTCAACATCGCCGAGGATGTACAGGCGAAGTTAGAACAACGCCTCATTTTGGTTGAGGACATCCAGCGGGTGATTGAATATGCCGAACGCACACGCCGAAAACTACTTAATCGCCAGACAGGGCATTATTTGGCCTATTATAAACCCACCACCGTGACCTATTGGGTTGAATACCTGCCGATTGAGGACGGGTTTATCATTTTTAATGCCTACAGTCACCGCATGGAAGTGCCGGGGAGTGGGTCATCATGAGTGAGCCAGAGCAGGTTTGGATATGTGACAACTGCAATATCCCCTTGCAGCCGGATAAGGTGGATGTGGCCTATATGGGCAATGCCTTTCCCGTTGAACTGCTGAAATGTCCGAATTGCGGGTTGGTCTTTATTCCTGAAGATTTGGCGCTCGGCAAAATGGTCGAAGTCGAAAAACAACTCGAAGATAAATAGGCCGAATCATGATTACCGACCTGCGCATCCACCTTTATGAGCAATCTGCCCTATTTGATGGGGTCGGCGAAGCGATTCGGCCCGGTGGGATGGCCCTGACTGAACATGCTCTGAGTCTATGCAATTTAGGCGCCGATGCCCGTTTGCTGGATGTGGGATGTGGGCCGGGGGCAGCGATGGCCTATCTCAGCGACCATTATGAGTATCGGATGTTCGGCTGTGACCTATCGGCCCAATTGTTGCAGACGGCGCATCTTCGCGGGGCGCGGTCTGTGGTTCAGGCGATGGGGGAACAACTACCCTTTGCCGATGGACAGCTAGACGCCATCTTGACCGAATGTACTTTATCCGTCATGCAAAACGCCGATACCGCCATTAAGGAATTTTCCAGAATTCTGCGACCCAGCGGGTATCTGATTCTAAATGATTTCTATGTGCGGAATCCGGCTGGCATGGTAGAAATGCGATGTTTACCCGTAGATTCATGTCTCGGCGGGGCGTTACCACAGGCCGATATTATCCCGCGAATTGAACGACATGGCTTTAGAGTCATGATATGGGAAGACCATACGGATGCACTCAGAATATTTACGGCCCAATTAATCTGGGAGCATGGATCATTGCAGCAGTTTTGGTGCCGGGCCAGTTCCCACGCCGACCCAATTCAGGTGCAAAAAGCCATTTCCCAAGCCAAGCCGGGCTACTTTTTATTAATCGCGCAAAAAGGAGGCCACAATGGATGATACATTGGATCGTATGAAAGAACTGTGGCGGCAAGGTTATTTTTGCAGCCAGATTCTGATGCGAATGGGTCTCGATTTGCAAGGCCGCGACAATCTCCAACTGCTACGCGCTATGAATGGCTTGGCGGGTGGCATGGGGTTTACGGGTGAATTATGCGGGGCACTCAGCGGCGGCGCTTGTCTGTTAGGGTTGTATGCAGGCAAAGGCGAGGACGAGGATGAAGAAGACCTGCGGCTGAATTTTATGATTGGCGAATTGGTGACATGGTTCAAAAACGGCTATGGGCAGGAATACGGCGGGATACGCTGCGATGAAATTCTGGCAGGCCGTTCCCAAAATCAAGCCATTCGCTGTCCTATTCTCGTGACGGGCACACTGCAAAAAGTCAAAGAATTATTGATCGAAAACGGATTTGATCTAGCAGGGCCAGATGATGACTGACACCGCCATTGTCCTTTCCACCACCGAAAGTGTTTGCCCGATCTGTCTAGCCCGTTTGCCCGCCGAGCGTGTCATGCTTGGTGATGATGTCTATCTCCTCAAAACCTGCCCCGAACATGGGCCGTTTCAGACTATTCTGTGGCGGGGTCAACAACCTGCCTATATCGAGTGGGCCAAACCCAAAATTCCGGCCTATCCCGCGCATCCAACCACCCAAAATAATCTTGGCTGCCCTTTCGACTGCGGCCTATGTCCTGACCATCGTCAGCAAACTTGCACGGCTTTACTAGAGGTGACGCAACGTTGTGATTTACGCTGTCCCTTCTGTTTTGCCGATGCGGGGATAAATCCACCCCCTGACCCCGATTTGGCGACGATTGAGGGGTGGTATCGGCGGTTGTTGGAGGCAGGCGGCAATTCCGCCAATATCCAACTTTCGGGGGGCGAACCGACACTACGCGACGACCTCCCCGATATTGTGGCGCTTGGCAAATCGTTGGGATTCCAATTTATTCAAGTTAATACCAATGGGTTGCGATTGGGGCGGGATGCCGATTATGTCAAACGGCTGAAGCAGGCAGGCTTATCTTCGGTATTTATGCAGTTCGACGGCACGCATGACGATGTATTGATGACGATACGGGGTGTCAAACAACTAGACCGCAAAAGGGTTGCTATTGAATGCTGTGCTGAAAATGATTTGGTGGTGATCCTTGTACCAACGCTCGTCCTCAATGTGAACACCGGCGACATCGGCGATATCATCGAATTTGCACTGGATTACTTCCCCACAGTGCGCGGTGTGCATTTTCAACCTGTTAGTTATTTTGGACGCTATCCTCAAATCCCCTCTGATGCTGACCGCATCACCATTCCCGAAGTGATTCGCCTGATTGAAACCCAGACAGGCGGTAAGATGAAAATGTCTCATTTCACCACATCGGGCTGTGAAAATGCGCTGTGTTCACTGCATGGCAATTTTGTCGTCATGCCAGATGGTGAATTGCGATCATGGTCACAACAAAACGCCAGCGGATGCTGCACACCCCAACCTGCCGAAATCGGTGCAACCAAGACCCGTCAATTTGTCGCCCAATTTTGGTCATCCAATGCCAACCTTATCGCTTTGGACAGTATTAGAGAATCCAAGTTGGGGGATTGGGATGTCTTTTTGGCGCGTACCAAAACGCATACCTTTTGTGTTTCGGGCATGGCTTTTCAGGATGCGTGGAATCTCGATTTAGAGCGCCTGCGTGAGTGTTGTATTCACACCGTTAGCCCCGATGGTCGCCTAATCCCATTTTGTGCTTATAATTTAACTGACCAGATGGGACGCTCGATTTATCGAAATCAACAGGCGACAATCATTGAACCATGCGGATAACACCCCTTGAGGGATGGGTTGCTGAAAAAATCCAACAACCGAAATTGACCCGCGCGGCATTGGAAAAATACCAACTGACCAAACTCCATGCCGTGATTCAATTCGCCCGCGCCAAAAGCCCATTTTATCGGCACTTCTTGGCTGGTTTTCCTGACATTACCCAACTTCCCGATCTTGTCCAATTGCCTTTCACGACAGCCGACGATATTCGCCAGCAACCACTGCAATTGCTGTGTGTGTCGCAAGATGAAATCCATCGCGTGGTGACGTTGGATAGTTCTGGCACAACAGGCCGCCCCAAACGGCTCTACTTTACACCCGACGACCAGCAGCTTACGATTGATTTTTTCCGGGTGGGCATGTCCACTTTTACTGACCCCGATGACCGCGTATTGATTTTGCTCCCCGGCGAGAGCGCAGGCAGTGTAGGCGATTTGCTGGCAACAGCTATACAGCGATTAGGGGCAGTGCCAATCAAGCATGGGCCGATACGTGACCCCTTTGCTACACTGAACGTTATCCGGCAAGAAAAAATTACCGGAATGGTGGGGGTTCCGACGCATGTTTTGGCCCTCGCCCGCCTGCCCCATATTCTTATGCCAAAACTCAAAAACGTTTTGCTGACCACCGACCACGTTCCCAATGCCATTAAATATGCGGTTGAGCAAGCCTTTGGTTGCACCGTCTATAATCACTATGGCATGACAGAAATGGGCTTGGGTGGCGGTGTCGAGTGTGAGGCACGGCTTGGTTATCATCTGCGTGAGGCCGATATATATGTTGAAATCGTTGATCCGATAACAGGTCAAGTTTTGCCAGATGGGGAATACGGGGAAGTCGTTTTTACCACCCTGACCCGTCGCGGAATGCCCCTAATTCGCTACCGCACAGGCGATGTGAGCCGATTTATTCCTGATGACTGCTCTTGTGGTACATGCCTCAAAACGCTCGAAAAAATCACCCATCGGTTAAGTGGACAGGTACAACTGGACGGCAAGGTTATCACAATGGCTGATCTTGATGAGATTTTGTTCTCTTTTGAGGACGTGCTAGACTTTAGGGTAACGGTGCGCCGCGAAAATGGGGGCGACACGCTTCAAGTAGAAGTCAAAATAACCGATCATTCAAAAATAAAGCAGACTGAGAAATTTAAAAAAGCGTTGCTACCCCTAACTCACCATGTGGCGATTCAAGTTTTGCCTAGCCTCCATACCAGCATGGCAAAACGCGCTATTGTTGACACACGGGGTCAAACGTGAGCAAAAAACAACCGCCTGCCAGTACCATCTCACCCGAATATCTGCTCTTGGGGTTTCTCAATCAATCCCCAACACATGGCTATGATTTGCATGAGCGTATCCATCGAGAATTGGGCCAGATTTGGCATATTTCCTTGAGCCAAACCTATAATATCCTCAATCGCCTAGAGACTGAAGGGCATATCAAGAGCGAGGTTCAAGTCCAAGAAAAATCGCCGCCACGCCACTATTTTCAACTTACCCCGTTGGGGCACAAACGATTTGAAGAATGGCTAAACACCCCAACCAAGCCCAGCATCCATGCCATTCGGGTCGAATTTCTAACCCGTCTATATTTTGTATATACAACTACACCTGAAGCCATCCATGCCTTAATAGCGTCTCAAATCGCCCAAATTCAGATGGGTTTGGCGCATATCCAAATCATGCACCGTGAACTGGCCGCCGATCAGGTTTTTAATCAGCTAGGACTCGAACTGCGTATTCGCCAGTTGACCTCCGTGATCGCATGGCTAGAAGAATGTCACCTGCGCTTCGCTCCACCCAGCCAAGAAAAATAAATCCCCCTTTTATTCCTTACAACAAAAGAGGGATATTTGGGGCTTTATCCGCATCAGCGTGGCGAAGCACACTTTTACAAAGCAGTGCGAACAGGTTGACTGATCCTGACCGTTTCCTCACCCAACACCTGCTGCAAGGCCGTCTCAAATTTCGCCATCGCAATTTCTTGGCTATTGTACTGCTGAATGAGTTCACGACCCTGTGCGGCAATGGAGTGCCACAAGGGTTTGTCATAAAGCAACGTAGTAATAGATTGGGCAAAATCGCTGGCCGTGTTAGCAACCAAGACATGCTTGCCGTGTTCCAAATTCATGCCCTCAACCCCCACAACCGTCGAGACGCTAGGAGTACCGACCATCAAGGCTTGCAGTAGTTTCCGCTTGGTACCAGCCCCAACCTTTAGCGGCACAATCGTAATACGCGAGGCTTCAATGTAGGGAATGACTGAGGGCACCCAGCCGACCATATGCACATTCGGGATTTTCACTTGGGCCGATTTGCCGAGGAAGCGCTGCATATCGTTCCCGACAATGTACAAAGGATGATCGCGCAGTACGTCCAACTCTAGCAGGGGCAGAATATCTTGCATCAGATAATCAAAGGCCTGAATATTTGGTGGGTGGCGGAAATTCCCGACGAACAAGATACCCCGCCGCTCCTCATAGGGAATAGGTGAAGTTCCAAGTGACTCCATATCGGGGATACAAAAAGCGTTCGGGCGCTGAATGAACATCTCGTTGAGCATATGGGCTTCTTTTTCCGAGACCGTTAAGACTCCATCCGCCTGTCCATATACATTGAGTTCGCGGACAATATTTTCACCTTGATCGGCGTCAAGCCCTTTGTCCTCACCCTCTACGAACGCACCGCGTACATTACGTACAAAATGCAAATCCACAGTGTCCACAATCAATTTGGGCGCAGGTGACAACTTCTCAACAAACTTCAACAGGTATTCGCCAAATTCCCAGAAAACGCCCATCACCAAATCAAAATGTCCATTTTCGAGAAGCATTTCGGGATTGGTAAAGTATGGATAGCCTCCAAAGACCGCGACTCCACGCTGACGCAACAGGTGAGTGTAACGTTCTCCATGATTCGGATTTTGAATCAACAGTGTCACCGACCAACCGAGTGCTTGGAACATATCCACAAAATGGGCAAAGCGGCGTGAGCCACTTTCACGGTCAAATTCTGGCATCAGCGGCGCACAGATTAAGACCCGTTTTGTGCCAGTTCGTGAGCCCACCAGCGTTGTCCGCAGCACGGTAGCTACGGTGACATCAGGTGGCGAAGATGGCTGCTCTTCTAGCATATCCTTCCATTTTTCAAGAAATTTCTCATGATTGAGCGCCTGATAGTGCTTCAATGTGCCTTTTTTACTGGGGTCTGTACCACTCGTAACACCCTCAAAATGAATCACGCGGCAATCGGGCTGAAAATAGATTTCGTAGCCTGCTGCGCGGACCGCAAAACAATAGTCGGTATCTTCGTAATAAATCGGGCGGAAGCGTTCATCATACCCGCCGATCTGATTCCACAACCAGCGCGGTGTCGCCAACAGCGCCCCAGAGACATAATCCACCTTACGCACAAAATTGTACTCAGGGCTATCGGGGTCTTCCAATCTACCCACATTCCATGCGTTGCCAATATTAAAAACTGCCGCACCCGCCTCCTGTAGATGACCATCCGGGAAAATCAGCATACCACCCACGACACCAGCATCAGGGAAATCCACAAAAGTGCGAGCGAGGGCTTGAACCCAACCCTCTTGGGGCAGAATATCGTTATTTAAGGTGACAACA
The DNA here is from genome assembly GCA_019913005.1 of Anaerolineae bacterium. Taxonomy (GTDB): domain Bacteria; phylum Chloroflexota; class Anaerolineae; order Aggregatilineales; family J027; genus CFX10. Next base: position 124,960 of record JAIOHL010000162.1, read on the forward strand.
ATATCTTTGGTGGCTTTTGATGCTCCGAATTTGCAGGTCATCAAATAACCCATATTTTGGGGATTTTGTAAAACCTGAATCCGAGGATCACGGGTTTCCCATTCCTTGATTTCCTCGTATACCCCTTCCTCAGTTGAACAGTCATCTACCACAATAATTTCGACATCCATATCGGAAGGGATGGTTTTGACCATTTGCTCTAGGCAATGGTTAGTATAGTCGCGGTGATTAAAACTTGGCAGCACTAATGAGACGCTGGGTAGCTGCTGCTGGGTAGTTTCAACCGCCTGTATGAGCACATTTGTCACCGAACCATCTTCTTCTAGACAAATCACTCCATGCTTGGCAACCCGTCGTGCTTCGTCTAAGCGCTCATGCCCTCGAATCACAACCAAATCCGCCGTGCCATCCAGATAGGGCAAAGTGTCTTCCTCAAGTGGTGGGACGAAAAGAGCATGAAGGGTCAGGGCCTCGGATAAATCAAAATCAGCCGTCCAATTGAGGATAGATAAATAGCGATGGCTCGGTGTGACATATTGTTCTACCAATTGCTCCAATTCATGCCGGGTTTGTTCCGGCAGCTTGGAGGTGGGGAACACCACATTCATGTACACCGGTGCGGTTAATGGAGGGAGTTCTCCCGCTGGCTCAGGCATTGCAAGTAGCTCAGGTGCGGGATTGGGAGGCTCAACAGCAGGCATAAACGATTGGCGCTCACCTTTGAACGTCCAACGATACAGCCGTTTTGTTAAAGTGACAGGGCCTTCCTTGCGCAAAAGATACTGTGAGGTCATCAACAAATGATAAAGCCGTTCTAGCCGTGACCCATCGGGCATCAAACGTCGTTTCCACCGATACCAACGTTGAATCATTGACCAAGCCCGGGTGTTGTGGAATGCGGTCATTTGATGTTCAAGCATCAAAGCATAATGTTGGGCCGAGGCAAATTGATGCTCGACCCGTTTGGCATGTTCTTTGACCGAATCTAGTTCTAATTCGAGTTGTTCAATATGAAACTGCTGATGATTCAATAGAAGGTCAGACTCGCGGTTATCAAGCGCAAGCTCGCTGATTTGTTTCATCAAGTCTTGCTGTTCCGCAATACGCTGATCTAGCTGACTTTCATATTCAGTTTGTAGTGTATGGGTTAGCGTAAGCAGGTCATTTTCGTACTTAGAGTGCAGTGCCTGTCTCAAAGTGTTTAAGTCATTCTCATGCTGCCGACCAAAATTCGTCAAGTTCTGGCGGTAGTGCTCATCAGCCTTGACCTGAAGCTCTTGATAGCCACTTATCTGGTCTTGCAAACCGCGAATTTCATATCCATGTACCTCGTGTAAGGCGCGTCGGTCTTCGGCAGCACTGACCCGTTTACCTAATTGGTAAAAATATTCAATAACCGTCACCTTATCGTCTTCGGGAAGTTCAATTAGCTCACGCAGGCCCGCTGGAATATCTGGCCCGACGGCAACAACGCCCAGTCCATATCCATAGGGCATGTCAAAAGTGGGGTATTGTTCCTGCAATTCCTCCCACAGTTTCCAAACCTCAAAACCCCCAGTCCGCAAATGGGTATCATGAAACAGTACCACACCGCGATTGCTGACTTTTGGTCGCCACTCCATCCAATCTTGATATACCGCATCATAGGTGTGGCAACCATCAATATGCAGCAAATCAATCGAACCATCACTAAATTGATGCGCTGCTTCGGAAAATGTGGTTTGCAAAAGTTGGGAAAATCCCCCATAGAGAGGATCGTGATGCTGACGGAGATTCTCCAAAACCTCGGCGCCATAGAAACCTGCTTGATCGTCACCCTGCCATGTATCTACCGCGTAAGCCTGTGTCCCCGTCCCTAAGGTTTTAATGGCTTGGCAGAAGGCACAATAGGAAACACCATGATGGGACCCTAGTTCGACCAAAAGTTCTGGGCGAACGGCGTCAATCAAATACATGGCAAACGGTACATGGTGCAGCCACCCCGAAGGTGCAACACGGGCTGGTTCGGTCAGCGCAATGGGATAATTTAGCGGATTAAACTTAGTCATGCCTCTGCAATTCTTTCTTTAAAGTTTGCGCCGAATCCAAAAACTTCCGCCACCCCACCATGGGGAGTTAGGGAAGGTCTTTTTCATAGCCGCTGGATACTTATTTGCAAGATAGGTATTGCCAAATATCACTTCAAAATCGTTATTAAATATCAAAAACGCCTGTAGAAGATACTGTTCCGTCCAAAAACGATGCAAATTCAGCACCCAATCTTGCCGATATTCATTCGGCAAAAAGATGTCATGAATATGCACAATCACACCTTTGTTGAGACGCGGCAGGACTTCTAGGAAAAGATAATTAACATCCCCACCGATTTTGACAACATGCGTCGTATCAATAAAGAAGATGTCTCCGGCTTGAAGTTTTTGGAAAACGCTTAAATCAACTGCCTCGATGGGTTTGACAATGAGAGATGAAAGTCCGGGAAAGCCTTTTTGCAAAAATTCATTTGGATAGGGTTCAATGGCAATTACCTTTGTATTGCCGTTCAAAAGGGCCGCCTGTGCGCTTATCTTTGTGGACATCCCCGATCCAGTTTCTAATACTAATTGGGGTTTATAATGCCTTATCATACAGTACAAAGCAAGAGCATCTGTACCTGAAAACATCGGATTATTGAAATAAAACAGATGAGGTTCAGAGGGTGGATCGTGGGGTATGGCATTATATTCATCAGCATAAGCGGGGAACACTTCTCGTAACAGGCGAAGCTGCTCCACATCATTCATATCCACACCGGGAAGCTCGGAGCTACGCTTCCATAAAGATTCACTTAACGTCCGTGTATCCGGAATAGGTTCATAGTAGTGATTTAGAGTGATATGAAAGCCCCGTTCTTGCCAATATTCAAAATGGTCGTGTAGTTTCTGGTTGGACACAAAATATTCGACGAGGGCCGATACATAACCTGCAACCCACTTCTCGCCGTATTTTTCAACTAAGGCATTTGGGGAATCCACTTGGGCTTCTACATTGCCAAGGCTGGCGTCTGGATGCAACGCAGGAGCGGGGGCAGATGCGAAAGACCGTTTAGGCAGTTTTGAGGCCACATGCACCATTGCATTATCACCCAAAATGCCCAACATACGTGACCAAAGGTGATAGGTTACAAATTCACAATCGAGGGCTGTAAACCGCTGTTCCATATCTCGTTGCGAAAAGACCCGATAAACCAAGACCCCTTCTTCAGGGCGCACCGGATCGCCATGATATTCAGGTGGCGCATGGTGAACGATATTCCCATCGCTATCAAGGCTGGCGCGGATATTATCGTGCTCTGCATAGGGCGCAAACGGAACGGTAAAACAATATATTCCGCCTTTTTTGAGAATGCGGATGATTTCGCGCTCGGCTTTTATCCCATCGGGGATGTGTTCAAAAACCTCGGCGGTAAGCACGATGTCAAACGTCTCGTCAGGAAATGAGGTCTGCTGCAAATCCTCATGGCGCACTCCATTGACCATCTGGCCCGATTGATATTCTGGGCCAAAGTATTCAGAGTAGTAGAATAATTCTGGTCGAAGCAGGCGCTTAAGATATAAAAAGAGGGCAGCATTCGCCTCCGCCGTAAAAAGTTTGAGGTTGTAGAAGTTAATATGGGCGGCGATTTCTTCAATAGTGGCATAGGGATGACCAAAAAGCCCGATGGAAATCGCACAGACCAACTGGCGCTGCCGATTATAGGAATTTGATGACGTTGCGACCACGGTTTCGCGGAGATTATGATGCGCGATGCTAAATTCAGTTGGGGTCCCGCTGAGGTTACAAAGGCCAACAAATTTGCCGCTTTGCAGAATTTCGTGTTCCATACCAGCCGCGTAGTCATTATAGACAGTGGACGGCAGATTAACATCAAGAGGCGACCACGTAATTAGAACGTCATTAAATTTAAAGTTTTGAGTGGCTGTCACGCTGATAACCTGTTCCAAAAGGTCTGCTTGGCACAAGACCCTAACGATTAAAGAGGCTTAATTGTATTGATCTATATATAAATTCGACTGGCTAGTATAAACGACAATAGGCCAGTTTGCTATGACAAAATTGATGCCGTCCGCCTTGCAGAGGGGAGAAAAATGGCACGCACTTGAAAAGAAGAAGACCGCTATGGATCAACAGCATAGCGGCCCAAAGATTTGTCAAATGCGGGGTAGGGTAATGCTAATCTGATCCTGATATTTGCCCTTGCGATCCCCATAGGAAGTCTCACATGGTTCATCGCTTTCAAAAAAGAGCAGTTGGGCAATACCTTCGCCTGCATAAATGCGTGCCGGTAGGGGAGTTGTATTGCTAATTTCAAGGGTGAGGAATCCCTCCCATTCAGGCTCGGCGGGCGTTACATTTAAGATTATACCACATCTTGCGTAAGTGCTTTTACCAACACATACAGCCATAATACTTCTAGGAATACGAAAGTGTTCGACGGTACGGGCGAGGGCAAACGAATTCGGCGGCACAATACAAATATCACCCTTAAAATCTACAAAAGAGGCTGGGTCAAAATGTTTGGGGTCAACAATCGCGCTGTTGACGTTGGTGAAAATCTTAAATTCATCGGCAACCCGAATGTCATAGCCATAACTCGATACCCCATAGCTAATGACACCTGCACGAACCTGTTTCTCAACAAATGGCTCAATCATGCCGTGCTCAAGCGCCATCTTGCGTATCCAATGATCGGCTTTAATGCTCATAAGTGGATATAGTCTCCTATTTAAATTGCAGTGCTAATGTATTACCCAGATGAATTGCACTTTCCACCAGCCACGCCTCGCTGTTTTTTAATGCCTCTTCGAGTGACACTGGATGGGGCACAATGCTCCATGCCGAAGTAAATCCCCATGTCTGCAAATTTTCGGCGGAAGCGGTCACACTCCCGGCCAAAACAATCACAGGAATGCCTAGTTCGCTTGCGGCCTGTGCAATGCCCATCGGCCCTTTGCCGCCACCTGTCTGGTCATCCAATTTTCCCTCACCTGTAATAACTAGGGCGATAGTCTCCTCCGCCAAGATTTTATCATAACCACAAGCCTGAATAACTACCTCTGCCCCGGAGACCAGTTCCGCCCCAGCCGCTGCGTAGAGTCCAGCGCTTAAACCACCTGCCGCCCCGGTACGCGGAACGGTTCCCATCTCGATGCCGACATCCCGCCGGACAATCTCAGCATAATGGGCTAGATTGATTTCCAACTGGCGTACCGCTTCTGGATCGGCCCCTTTCTGTGGCCCAAAAATCGGTGCTGCCCCAGATGGCCCAAGCAGGGGATTTTCGACATCACACAGCACTCGAATGGCGACACCTACCAATTTTTCGCGCAAAGGGGTTGCATCAATCGCGGTTAGTTGACCCAACGAACCGCCACTGCCTTTGATGATTTGCTTATTTTCATCGAGCAGTCGCGCCCCTAACGCCAATAAACATCCCGCCCCCCCGTCCACTGTCGCGCTTCCACCTACACCAACCAAAATTTCAGTCGCGCCACGTTGAACAGCATCCAAAATCAACTGGCCGGTCCCAAAGGTGGTGGTATGGAGAGGATTACGGTCAGCAGGGTTTAATAATTCCACACCGGATGCACGTGCCATTTCAACCATCGCTGTTTTTCCAGCAAGGCCATATTCGGCCATCACCGTTTCGCCCAATGGCCCTTGTACGAGAAGCTGTATCCGCTGTCCTTGCACCGCATAGAGCCACACATCCAATGTGCCGTTGCCACCATCCGCTAGAGGCATCAACAACGGTTCACATGGCAGATGGCTCTTTCGCAGCCCTGCGGCTATCGCTTCTGCTGCTTGTAAGGCGGTTAAGCTCCCACGAAACGCATTTGGGCAAAGCGCGATTTTCATTCATATTTCCCCATATTCATCAAATTTTGACCAGTATAGCCTGTTTTGCAGAGCATATGCACGCTGCATGTTTGCTGTATACTAGAAACGGGGTACTCATTGTTCCATTAATTTACTTACGGGATATTCTCATGAGCGATCAAAATGCAGGCCAAGTGATCGGCGACTATCAACTTCAAGATTTGCTGGGTGAAGGGGGTATGGGGTCGGTTTACCGTGCAATTGATATTCAGCTTCAGCGTCCGGTTGCTTTGAAACTCATGCACCCGGAAATCGGACGCCAAGAAAAATTTCGACAGCGCTTTATCCAAGAAGCTCGCGCCATTGCGATGCTCGACCACCCCAATATCGTGAAGGTTTTTTCGTTCCACGCTGAACAGGGCCTTTTGTATTTGATTATGGAATATGTAGCGACGGGCAGTTTACGCGGTTATCTCAATCGGATGTACCGCGAAAGCAAATTTGTCAGTCTCCTAGAGGCCGTCGCCTTGATTCGACAAATCGCCTCCGCGCTGGATTATGCCCATCAGCAAGGCATGGTTCACCGTGACATCAAGCCCGACAACGTGCTGCTAAAACTTGCGACCAGCACAGGGATTGGTGATACGACTTTCAATGCCCTGCTCACGGACTTTGGCCTTGTCAAAATGGCCGAAAACGCGATTTTGCAGACACAGGGCGGGCATCCAATGGGCACGCTCCCCTATATGTCGCCAGAGCAGATTAAAGGGGAAGAGGTGGACGGGCGCACCGACCTTTATGCGCTGGGTGTCATGATGTACGAGTTGATTGTCGGTAAGCTGCCTTTTATGCCGCGCAACATTCTCGAAGCCGCTGAGATGCACATCAAGACTCCGCCCCCGCAGCCAAGCAGTGTGCGCTCCGGAATTGCGCCCGAACTTGAAGCCATTATCATGAAGGCGCTTGCCAAAGAGGTCAATGATCGCTACAAAACGGGAAGAGACTTGATTTTTGCGCTGCAACGCCTTGATCTTAGCGAAAACGGCAAAGTCACTCTTTTGGATACCCAAGCTCGGGCCAGTGACCAACTCGACAGCCTCGGTACCTATTTGGCTTCGATGCCGGGGATGCCGCAGGGGGTCAATGTTGCTATTCCTCAACTGGGAATGCTCACCAGTGATGAATTGGTGATCGTGAAAGAAGGCGCTGCGCCGGAACGCTATAAACTTTCCAAGCAGTCGTTGACGATTGGGCGGGAAGATCAGGATATTACCCTACCAAGTACCCGTATTTCACGTCTCCATGCCCGTATTGATAAACAGTCGAACAACAATTACACCATTACCGACCTCGGCAGCACCAATGGCACGTTTTTGGATGGGGCCAAGCTGTTGGCGAATGTCCCAGAGAAATTAGTCGCAGGGCAGGTCATCAGCATTGGGGAATATCGGCTTAGTTTGCAGCGGGCAGGCGGCAAAAAAGATACCCTGCCAATGGGCCTTCCCAGTATTGGCGATGTCCGCGCGGCTGGGCCTTCGGGGACAATTTTAGATGTTGGTGCCGCACCACCCGGCAGCACCCCCCCGGCCTCAGCCCAAAAAGTGACCGTGCAAATGATTCCACCCTCTTTGCGTGTGGAACCGGGGATGCGAACCGATGCCCAAATAGAAATCTTTAATCAGAGTGAATTGGTTGAGCATTTCCGCGTCATGGTGCAAGGTCTCCCAATTGAATGGGTCATTATGCCACAAAGCACCCTCCAACTCATGCCGGGAACACGTGGCACGCTGCCCATTACCATTCACCCGCCGCGCAACCCCAGCGCCACCGCCGGAACATATAATCTCGGTCTGCGTGTATCGAGTGAAGAACGCGGCATGGAAATTGCACGTGGGGCCGCCACACTTTCGGTCAACTCATTCCACAATTTCTCGGTGGATATGTCCCCCAAGCGGGTGCGCAAAAATGGCAAGGTTCGTATCACCGTCAATAATACGGGCAATACCCCCGACAGCTATACCATCAGTGGGCGTGACCGCGAAGAAGGCTTAACCTTTATCCCGCCAAGTTCCTCACTTTCGGTTGGGCCGGGTCGTTCAGATACTGTCGAAATGGAAGTTCGTCCGCGCAAAACAGGCTTATTCGGAGCGCCGACCATCTACCCGCTTGAAATGCGGGCTGTTTCTAGCACCAATGATTTCCATACGGAAAACGGCGAACTCGCCGCCGCGCCGCTATTGCCTTATTGGATTTTGGGGGCCGCAACCCTGCTGTGTACGCTCTGTGTGGCGATTGGCCTGTTTGCCTATTCGCAGCAGGTCAGCAGCAGTAATGACCACAAAACCGAAACCGCACAGGTCGTCCGCGAAGCTCGTGCCGAACAAACCGCTCTTCAGCAGACCCAATCCGCCGAAACCACTGGTACGTTTATCGCTGGGCAAAATGCCGCTACTCAAACGGCCTTTTCAGTTACAGGCACAGCCCAGTTGGTGCAAAATTTCGCCACCCAGACCAGCATCGCCGACCAAAACTCGGCGACCCAAGCCGCGATTTTTGGAAGCCTGACCGCCGCTGCCATCCAGACACAGAATTCCGCGCAGCAGACACAAAATTTCGTTGCCGGAACCGCGATTGCGCAAACGCAATATGCCGTGCTTACCGCCAATGCCATTATTGCAGAATCCAATAACATGACCTCTACCGCCCAGATGCAACACGCCCAAGCCACAGCAACGGCCCAACAAATGGCTGTAGATATGACCATGACTGCTGATTCAATGGCGGCAGGGGCGGCTAATCGTGAAACAGCCCTGAATTCACCCTATCGGATTGTTTTTTATAATACCGAGTTTGGTGGAGGCGAAGTTGGCGCTTTGGCCGACGACAACACCTATTATTCCTTGCAGTCTTTCGGGGAAGCGCCTTTGTGGACGCATCTTTCAATCGCACGGAATAGTCGTGCCTTGTTTTATAACCAAGTATCGGGGGATGCCCTCGTAGGCACAATTAATCGTGACGGCTTCCTAACGACCTCCACGCAACCTACATGGTACGCCGGGTGGGCTTTGACCTCTACATCGAATGATTTGACGCTCAACTACGAATTCTCCACCGGCCAATGGTGGATTGGCTACATCAATGAAACCGACTGGGAGGATTTGGACTATGCCGACCCCTATTTTTCCCCTGACTGGACACATATTGAACGTTCGCCTTATGGCTGGATTTTCTATAGCAGTCTATCGGGTGGCGGTGCGGTAGGGAACGTCACAACCAACGATCCCGGCAGTTGCGCTGCAAATTGCTTCGCCACCTATGCGGCTTCAATCATATGGCCGACTGGGTTTACGCATATGTTGGCCCCTATCGTGGATAGCAATCAATTTGTGTTTTTCTATAATGCCAGTGATGGGCATTACCAGACCTATCAACTTTTTGTGGATGAAGGGGCGCAAACCGCATCCGCCAGCCTGCTGCAAGACAGCATTATTGGTTCGGGTTGGTCACATATGGTCATGGTCGGGGATCGTGTGATGCTGTATGATCGCATGACCGGGGCGATTCAAATTGGGCGCATATTGAGCGATGGTACTTATCAAGCCGAACGCGATTTACCCCCCATTAGCCCGAATTATACGCATGTTACAGTCGCGGGCTGGCAGTAAAAAGGATTGACTGACCGATGAATTCTACCATGCCACTGTCCAAACCCTCCCCACAGGAACGGTGGCAGGCTTTTTCCAAGACCAGACTCCCGAAATGGACCCGGCGGCAAAAATGGGGAGGGGCTGCCGGGGGGTTTGTTGCCATCCTGCTGTTCGCAGTTTTTGTTCTACCCTATCTGTTACCTCTGACAGGCCCACAAGCCTTTGACCCCTACCAATTAGCCGACCCTGATGGCGCGTTTGTGAAGATTAATGACCAGCAACTCTATTACGTACACCTAGCAGGGGAAGGCGAAACCGTTTTACTGCTGCATGGGCAAGGTGGCTCAACCCTCACATGGCGCGAAACCATGCCTGTCTTGCAAGCAGCAGGATATAACGTCTATGTGCTGGATTTGCCGGGAATGGGCCTCTCCGAAAAAGGACTAGAATTCGATTACAGCCATCCAGCCATTGCTGAGACCATCGTCGCGTTCATGGATAGTCAAGGCATTGAAAAAGCCGATTTAGTGGCCCATGCCTTCAGTGGCAATATTGCCACCCAACTGACCCTATCCCATCCTGACCGCGTGAATAAGCTGATTTTAGTTGCCCCAACCTTGTTTTATACGCCTACCGCGGAAGTGCCGCCGTTCCTATTTGACCTAGGTTTTCTGAAACGCTGGTCGCGGGTCATGCTGCAATTGGTATTACCAGAAGCCGTCGGGGAACAGCTTCGCAGTGCCACCAAAAAGGATGAGGTAGTCACTGACCAGTTGATTGAAGATTATTCGCGCATTTTGCACACGCAAGATTGGGATTTATCGGTACTTGGGATGCTGCGCGACAGTTCACATAATGCACTCAGTGGGCCAATTCAAAATATCCAAGTACCTGTATTGCTGCTATGGGGTTCAGGCGACGGATGGGCCACGCCAAACGCGGCGGACGGAATGCTGCGCGACTTTCCGGATGCCCGCCTAGTGAAATTTGAAGGGGTCGGACATCTGCCCATGCACGAAGTTCCTGCGGATTTTAACGCGGCTCTTATTCAATTTTTGGATAATTGAAACGAACCTCATCATATTCAAGGGAGCAGCCTAAAATGCCAGTCGTCAAATTGGGGCAGGAAGCACCAGATTTTGCTGTCAAGACCAACACCGGGCAGGAAGTTCGACTTGCGGATTATCGTGGCAAGAAAAACGTTGTGCTGGTGTTATATCCCGGTGATCAAACCGCCGATTGTTCACGCATGTTGTGCGCCTTCCGCGATGAATTCCCGCGTTTTACCGATACCGATACCGTTGTGTTTGGGGTAAATCCCGCCAGTGCCGATAGCCACCAGCGTTTTGTAGATCGACTTGGTCTGCCCTTTGAGCTAATTGTGGATGAAGGCCGCGAAGTTGCCCGCAACTATGACGCCTTGATGCTGATGGGCTATGTAGTCAAACGCACCGTCATTGCCATCAATAAAGAGGGTAAAGTGGTCTTTTATGAACGCGGCTATCCGTCCAATGATTCGATTCTAGCCGCCCTCAAAGGAAATGAAACTTAGTTATTTGCGGGGTCGTCTGTCGAAGATGGCCCCATCCATGTAAACACAATGACACCAAGCGACGCAACCATAAACCCAACAATCATGCCAAACGCCTGCCATTTTCCCAGCACGGGCACAATCTGATTTGCCGAGTCCGGTGCATGGGAACCAAAACCGAGCACATCCGCCAAGCCCGCCGCCCCAGTCATCAACAACCCGGTTAAGCTGAGCCGGACGCCTATTTGCTGGGCTAAGTTGGTTGCCTGATGTGGATAAAACATGATCTTAGAGAATAAGAGTGCGCCACTAATCAACAGCGTCAGCCCGATGCAGGCGACTAAAATCTGCAAGACCCCAATCCCCGATTTTGGTTCAAGGCCAGTAATGGTTGGAAATAGACCGATTAGCACCAGCATCAAACCGAGCGTGCCGATCAAAATTGCCAATTGGCCGACCCGTTCGCGCTCCATTGCGTCATCTTCACTGGAACGAGTCACTTCTATCGGATAATAGTTTTCCATCGTCACCCACCTTTGTTATGACGGCAGACTTCGTTCAAGGATACGCAAGAAATTTCCACCCAAAATGGCCCGCACATCCTCGGCATCATAGCGTTTTGCCAGCAGGTCTTTAAGCATCCATTCATCGGTGATGGTATTCATCGGATAGGGAATAGACTCCGCCCCAAATCCGCCATCCATATCGCTGCCAATCCCCACATGGCGGGCATTTCCAACCAATTGGCAAATGTAGTCAATAATATCCACCAGATGTTCACTCCGTACTTTGTCACGGGGGTCAGTACGTTGCCAACTGCCGTTGATAAATTTATTGAGCATCACCACGCCAATCACACCGCCCCGTTCTGCCAAGCGCCGAATCATATCATCTGATAAATTGCGGTCACTTTCATAGAAACGGCGTGGATTGCTGTGGCTGGCGATAATTGGCCCGACGTATTCATCTACCGCTTCATAATAGGCTTTTTCGGCGATATGGGATAGATCGAGAATCATGTTGAGATCGCCCATCGTTCCCAAAAGCTCATGGCCCTCTCGCGTCAGCGGGCCGGGATGACCCGTACCTCCTGCATAGCGTGTATTGATCCAAGCCAAACCAATCGCCCGCACCCCACGTTCATACCACTCTTCGACCTGCTTCGGCTCGATGACCGGGTCAGCACCTTCCATCGAAATCATCAGACCCAGTTTATGTTCACCGACCTGTTTATCATCGGCCCACGACGCCAACACTGTCTTTAAGTCAGCCTGCGTTTTAACCAAAATGACCCGTTCATCTTGGTCGGCCAAACGATGATAATAGTCCATTTGGGACATTGCAATTTGGTAGGCTTGTGCCGCATTTTGATAACTAATCTGACCCGTTTTTATATAGGGCGAGGTGGCAGGCTCGGCAAACAATGTACCGAACGCCACCCCGATGCGTCCTAACAGCACATCCGGTAGCCCAACCGTTGCCAACCCGCGATCTTTTAATTGTTCAGGGCGATTATCTTCCATTTGGCGCGTTTTCAGGGCTGGTTGGCGAAAATCACGATGGTGGACAACATGATTAAATGCAATATCCAAATGGGCATCTACGATAATCAAGGGGTGTTGGGTGGACATTCACAACTCCATAAACGAGCAACCCCTCTCAGATGAGTGTCCAAGAGGGGAGATTTTTTTAATTATTGGCCCGCCATAAGTTCATTTAGAGCGGCTACGATGTTGTATGGATTTTGCTGATAGACGTTATTCAGCAGCACAGTTGGGGTGCCGTCCGCATATTGACTCATTTCCTCATAGCCCCGGTTGGCCTGCCGTCGGGCATCCCCGGAATTATAACAATCATTGAAATCGTCTTTATCCAATCCCAGTTCCTCAATCGCCGTATCAATGCGAGCTTTAGTAATGCTTACACGATCTTGCCAATAAAACAAAATGTCGTGCATTTCCCAGAATTTGCCCTGTTCACCCGCGCAAATCGCAGCTTTCGAGCCTTCTTCACTGCCCGGCCCACCGATTTGAGCGATTGGCACGAATTCAATCCGTACATCCCCAGACTTTACCATCTCTACGACGTCCCCCATCGCCTCTTCATGCAATTCCTTGCAGTGGGGGCACAAAAAGCTGGAAAATTCTCGAACGACATAACGGGCATCTGGATTGCCTAAATGCCCAACCCCATCTTCGTCCACCGATTGGGGAATCCCCGCATATTTTTCCTCAACACCCTCTGGCATCGGGGCATTTTTGGGCCGGAGCAGGTAAATCAGGGCTGCTGCTAAGATAATCACCCCCACGATACTCCCCCCGATAAGCATTAACTGGCGTTGTTGCTGTTTTCTGCGTTGTTTAGTAATTTGCCGTTGAGTGCGACGACTCATCTCTCGTAAACTCCTTCATGACCGATTCCAATAGAAGGTTGTCAGTATAACGTGTGCTCAGTGTTCTGGCGACCCTCCTGTGTAGTTCGGTTGGTATTTCTATTGTGTGCCTGAAAGTTGCGTGTTATTCTGATACACATATTGGGATATAAACGCGCAGAAATGGCAGGATTGAACCGTTGGGAACCGATAACCCGCTTGTGCCGCCATCTCCTGAAAATCATAACCTTGAGGAGCCACCAAAAGATGAGGGGCGGTTGACGACACCCCCAACCATCGAATTGGAGGCCAAACCAACGGTGGAGGAACGCCGTATCGAGTTTCCATCGCCGTTGGTCATTGAAGAAGAAACATCACCGCCGATTGACGAAGCCCCTGCTCCCGTTGAGGTCGTGGTAGAGCCGTCTAGAAAGTCGCGCCGTGCCGCTCAAAAAGAGACCAAACGCCTTGTCAAATATCAGGATATTCGGCGTGAACAATTCGAGCTTTTAAGTAAACTTTTGGATACCCTCGGCAGAGTAGATGATTTTCCCGAAGCCCAGATGGAGCAGGTGCGTGATGCTGTGTTCCACGCCGATCACCCATTTTTGCTGACCCTCGTTGGCCCCTTTAGCTCTGGAAAATCAAGCGTCATTAATGCTTTGTTGGGGGAGACCGTATTGGAAATTGGCCCGGTGCCAACTACCGACCATATTGCCATTTTGCGATATGGCCCAACCGTCCAAAAAACCCGTGCGGGTGACATCAGCACCATTTTCTATCCGGCAGAACTGCTTGAACGCCTGAGTCTGGTAGATACCCCCGGTCTAGAATCGGTCTTCAAAGAACATGATGATTTAACCCAGCGGTTTTTGCATCGCGCTGATATTCTATTGCTAGTCATGATTGCCACCCAAGTGTTGACGGCAGGCAATCTTGAATTTATGCAGCATCTCAAAGAATATGGCAAGCGCTTGATTATTGTGGTCAACCAAACTGATCTGCTTGAACCCCAAGATCAAGCTACTGTGGAAGATTTTGTTCGGGAGCAATCGCGTATCCATTTAGGCATTGAGCCAATTGTATGGCTGGTCTCCTCGAAACTGGCAATGACGGCTTTTGAGACCACCCCCCGCGACGAGATCATCTGGGATGAAAGTGGCTTTGCCGATATTGAAGAATATCTTGATGAAACGCTGGATGATGCCGAGCGCGTGCGCCAAAAATTGGAGACACCTCTACAAGTTGCCCAAAATGCCAGCCACGAAGCCCTCAAACATCTGCGTGAAGCCCAAGCCGCCCTCGGTGAACACAAAAAGACGGTAGATAACATTGAGGCCCAAATCCTCGCTTCCGAAAAAGACCGCCAGAAGATTGTCGAGAAATCATTTTCGGATATTGACCGTGAATGGCAGACTACCGTCGAAAATGGCTCGAAAGCGATCAGTGAGTTATTTCATCTCTCACGGGCGGTTGGTCAAGTGGGAGCGGGTTTTGGTGAAATTATCGCCCTCGGGGCACTGATTCGACGCTTCCGTAAGCAGACCACTGGCGAAGAAGCCTTTACCAAACACGAAGTCCGGGAGAGTTTGCAGCGAGCCGCCACTGCTGCCGAAAAACTTGGCCCTGCAATTGAAGGCCGCGACTTGGAAGATCTAGATCATCTGGTAGACTACACCCGCGATCAGATGCGTCGTCTGCCTGATACGTTACAACAAAAAGTGATCGGCAAGGTGCAGTCGCCCCTCAATTATGACCGCAAATCCCTGCGCAATATCCGGGGCGAATTGGATGAATTGGTAAAGAAAGCCAGTGTGTTTGAGACAGGACGCCTTGACCGCGCCCTCCGCAGCACCATTGTCCTGATTGCCTTCTGGGAACTTTTGGTGGTCTTGTTGGCAGTCTTGGTTGCAACAGGCCAATTTAATGCGACGGGTGGTACGGCGACAGGCATCATCCTAATTATGGTACTTGCGGTGGTTGGGTTGTTGTTCTTGCCCATTCGCGGACGGATTTTGCAGGCGACCTATGAAAACCGTATGACCGACATTCGTGACCGCTATAAAACCATCTTAGAGCGGGCAGCCAAAGAACAGCTTGCCTATGGAACCCAACTTCGGCGCGACAGCGTATCTCCCTTTACGCGGCTCATTAGCACCCAAACCGAAATTACCGATGAGTTGAAACAAGAACTTGAAATTCACGAGCGAGCGATTACCCGCTTGCAGCATAGCCTTTCTGCCTTGTTGAAGGATTAATGACCTTGACCAATATCGTACTTGAAGGCCCAATTGTCCAAATCCGGGAACGTGAAGCAAAGCTGCTATTTGATCTTGCCGAACGGATAGCGACGTTTGGTGGAGACGCCCCCGAAGATAAAAGCCGTCTCATGCAGAGTGCTAATGACCTGCGTGATATGTTTTTCCTTGTAGTGGTGGTGGGTGAGTTTAATGCCGGAAAATCCACATTCATCAACGCCTTGCTGGGCGATGAATTGCTGCCGATGGGGATTACACCCACGACGGAAGTGATTGAACTCATTCGTTATAGTGACCGCAAGAGCAAAGAGCCAAAACTTCGGGAGCAGGATTCAATTCGGGAGTGGACGCATCCGAACACCGGTGCCCCCGGTGTGGCGATTGTGGATTCACCCGGTACTGGGTCGGTGTTTGCCAAACATGAGCGCATTGCCAAAGGGTTTCTCAGCCGCAGTGACCTCGTCATCTTCGTGATGTCCGCCAAACGTGCCTTTGCGCAGACCGAACGCCTCTATCTTGAATTGGCTCGTGACTATGGGAAGAAGGTGATTCTGGTCATCAATCAGGTAGACCTTCTGGACAAAAAAGACCTCAAAGAAGTGGTCAGCTTCGTTAAACAGCAGATTTCCGAGCTGGTCAATCTCGACCCGCCTATCTTCACCGTATCTGCCAAAAAAGCCCTACAAGGCAAACGCGGCGGGGGTCTCTTTAGCGGTGGCAGCGGTGATGATACAGGCATGAATAATCTGCAAGATTATCTACGTGACACGTTTACTCGCGTCCCCCCCGCCAAACAAAAATTGGTGGCCCAAGTAGATTTTGCCGACAGCATCATGCGAAAGTATCAGGGCAAGGTGGGCGAGAAACTCAGCTTGATCGGGGCTGATCGCCAATATGCCGAACAGCTACGTGCCGAGCTTGAGAAACAGGCCGAACTGTTGGCAGAACAGCTTAATACCACCATGCGTGAGCTAGATCGTATTTTTGATACCTTGCTCAATCGTGGGCGTGATTTTGTCAATAAGCACCTGACGTTAGGACGTTCACTGCGACCACCAGACCGTGAGGCCATGCGCCAAAAATTTGAAAAAGAGGTTATCGGCACTTCACTCGACCAGATCAGCCGCCTGTCCGAAGATTATGTCAGCGCGGTGGTAGACAGCAGTCGTCGTTACTGGCGCAGCATTATTGACCGCCTGAACAAGCTAGAGGCGTTGATTGAGCAAGAGGTCGGGGGCGTGGATGCGGCCAGTTATGCCGACCAACGTGCCGCCTTGCAGCAGGCCATTGCGATTGCCGACACCGAACTCAAAACCTACACCGAAGACAATCTTGCCGAGAGCCTGCGGGACACCTTTGCTACCAATATGTTTGGCTTTACGGCCAGCGTCACAGGTTTGCTCGGTGGGATTGCTGCGATTATTGTGGGTAGTGCAGCCCCCGGCGCAATCACCGCGACGGTTGTTGGTGTATTAGGTGCGATGGTTGTTGG
The DNA here is from genome assembly GCA_019913005.1 of Anaerolineae bacterium. Lineage (GTDB taxonomy): Bacteria > Chloroflexota > Anaerolineae > Aggregatilineales > J027 > CFX10. The sequence goes on from JAIOHL010000162.1 coordinate 142,115, forward strand.
CCCAGTCATGGCGGTGGGTGGCATGGGTGGGGTGCTGCTCTATGGTCGCAAACTGCGCCACGACGCCATTGATGAACTCGAAACCCGTTTAGAAAAACTACGGGATAGCTATCGGCAATCGCTGGTAGATATGACTGACCGCGAACGAGCACGGTTGCTGCAATATGGTCAGCAAATTCTATCGCCTGTTTTCAGCCATCTCGAAGTCATTGCCAAAAAATACCAAGATCAAAAAAGCGCACTTGAGGAATTGCAAAAAGTGTCGGCAGACCTACGTCGAGAAATTGATGCGCTGCAAGTAACCATTGAATATTAGGGCAATATCCGGCTGTCCTACAGCAAATTAAGCCGCCCTTCCCGAAAAAAAATGCCAATGATCACTGGGTTTTAGGCACAGTTTGAGCGATGATGAAAGTAAGTAAGGAGGGCCGTATGTACAATAAAATACTTGTCCCACTGGATGGCTCAAATCTCGCAGAACAAGCCTTACCTCATGCCATTGAATTAGCCCAAAAATTTAGCGCCGAAGTCCACCTCATTCAAGTCATTGTCCAGTATTCCGGTGCCATCACCCCCTATGAACTTGACTACAAAATGACGGAGACCTTCCGCGAAGCGACCATCCGCGAAGCCCACGAATATCTCCGCCGCATTGAAGGGCAATTCCTCACAAAGGGAATCAAGCCTGTCGTGACCAAAGTCATTGAAGGCATGGTTGCGGAAAGTGTCTTGGAGTACGCCGTCCATCACGGGATTCAATTGATTGTAATGGGCACACACGGACGCAGCGGCATTGGACGATGGGTCTTTGGCAGCGTTGCCGAAAAAGTCTTGCGTGCCTCGGAATGCCCGGTGTTCCTGATTCGTGCTACCCAAGAGGCCGCTTCCGAAAAACAGGGCTAAAAACAAAAAGGGACACGGATTTTTTCCATGTCCCTGTCCTAATCTACTAGAGTCTTGGCCTAGAACGGAATATCTTCCGGTTCATCGCTGCCGCTATAGCCACCACCATAGTCCTCGCCTGACCCGCTGCGTTCGCTTTTGCCACCGAGGAACTTGACCTCACGTGCGGTAATTTCTAGGCTGGCCTGTGGAGTGCCATCGTTTCCGGCATAGGCCCGCACCTCAACCTCACCAACGACCATAATCTGCATCCCCTTATGGACATATTGGCTGCATGTTTCAGCCAGTTGTCGCCATGCGGAAACCTTGAACCATGTCGTTTTTTCGCGCTTCTCGTTTGAATTCTTATCTGTCCATTTGCGGCTGACGGCTACGCTAAATGAGCATACGCCTTGTCCACTGGGGGTATAGCGCAATTCGGGGTCTCGACCAACATTTCCAATGATGATGATTTGTTGATACACGGGTTATAGTCCTTTCCCAAGTTACAGTCTCAGCATGTGTATCGTTTGGAATAATCTATTATAGAACAGGCGTTCATTTAATGCAAGAGACTTTTGATTGTCTGTAAGAGTTCGTTCTGGTCAAATACTCCTTTCACAATATAGGCATCCGCGCCAGCCCTAAAGCCCATTTCTTTATTCTCTGGCGAATCCAACGACGTAACTAAAATAATCGGCAAATTTTTATACTGCGGATGCTTGCGAATTTGTGCTGTCAATTCAAATCCGTCCATCCAAGGCATCTGAACGTCCGAAATCACAAGTTCTACGGGGCCAGTCTCCAATTTTTTCAGCGCCTCAACCCCATGTGTCGCGGTAATGACTTCATAACCAGCCGCCTCCAAAATATTCTTCTGTAGGGTACGGGTCGTAATGCTATCATCTACCACCAAAATGCGGCGCTGCTGGGGGGCAGGCGGGGTCGGCGCGACAATCTGGCGGCGGCGCACGGTGCGGCTTTGGGCGCTTTTCATCAGGTCGCTCACATTTAGGATAATGACCACGTCGCCATTAGCCAAAATCGTAGCCCCACTGATATTCCGCACCCGGCTGAATTCTGTGCTTAGATTGCGTACCATGACCTCTTGCTCGGCCAAAATATCATCTACGACCACTGCCAGCCTTTTTTCTGCCGTCGCCAGCACCAGCGCGAACTGGGCCGACATATTTTCTTGGGTAGGACGTTCCAAAAGGTCGTTAAGAAAGGTAACGGGCATGACCTGACCATCCAGTGTTAACATTGGTTGGCCTGTCATGCTAAATTCACTCTCTTGGTGATAATTGACTACCCGTGCCACCGAAACGCTGGGAATGGCATACGTTTCTTCACCCGATTTGATCATAATGCAATGCAGGGTACTTAATGAAACGGGTAGCGTAATCTCAAAACGGGTACCATCCCCCGGCTTGCTTTGGATGGATAATTGGCCCTGCAAGGCTTCGACGGCCTGCCGTACCACATCCAAACCAACCCCGCGCCCTGAAATTTCGCTAACGGTATCACGGGTGGTCATACCCGGTTGTAGCAAGAGTTCATAAACTTCGGACTCGCTGAGTTTCTCTACATCCTCACTCGAAATCAGCCCCATTGTGACGGCTTTGCGGCGGGTACGTTCAGCATCAATGCCCCGGCCATCATCCGCTACCATCAAATGTACCCGGCTACCACGCTGCACGAGCGACAGCAAAATCAGTCCCTGTGCGGGTTTGCCAACCGTACCTCGCATGTCAGGGGTTTCAATGCCGTGATCTATCGCATTTCGGAGCAGGTGCATCACGGGGTCTTTGATTTTTTCCAAAACCTGCCGATCCAATTCAACGTGTGTGCCCGTCGTCTGGAACATCACTTCTTTGCCCAAATCACGGGCCACATCACGCACCATGCGGCGAAAACCTGCGATCAGAGTCTCAAAGGGCAACAATCGCATCGCCCGTACCCCGGATTGCAACCCCGATGCGGTTAGCCCTAGCGCAATAGCGTCGTCCCGCAGATTGTGTTCCAACTGCTGAATCAGTTGGGCCGAATTTTGCATATAATTCTGTGTGTCATGCAAAAATTCCAATAAATCGGCCCATACGCCCAATGCTTCTGGTTTATCGCCAGCGATGCGTAATAATTGAATATAGGCCGTCTGAACCGAGCGCCATTTTTTTTGCCAACGGCGGTGTTTATCGCGTAGCGTTCGTAACTGATCGGTGCGCTCTTCAATACTCATGTGCAGCGAGAGCAAATTGCTGGTTTCGTTCAGCAGCGTATCCAGTTTAGCTAACCCAACGCGGATGGTCTCATCACGGCCTAGCGGGGCATCCGGTGCAATAGGTTCAAGTTCGTGGGTGATAATGGCGACATTTGTATTGGTCGAGGTAACTGTCGGTTCTGATGTTTGAGATTTGGGATGAGTCAATCCCTTTAATGAGGCCAATAGATTTTCTAGCTGAACTTCGCCTGTGCCGCCCAGTAAAATTTCAATGGCATCCAAGCCGTCATATAAAATATCGGCGGCGGATGGAGTCAGGGCCAACGTCCCGCGCCGAAATTCCTCAAAAACCTCTTCCAGCGCATGGCCGATTTGCTCAATATCGGTGCTGCCGACGGTACGGGCCGCGCCTTTGATACTATGCGCTACACGAAACAATTCGCGCACAGTGGCTTCATACTGCTCAGGCGGCATATCGGCGGCAGTCTCAAGTTCCAACAGCAGGCGGTTCATACTATTGAGGTGTTCCGCCGCTTCCATCTGAAATAACTGCTGCAATTCGATGGTTTGGCGCTTGGGTAATTGAGAGGGGTCAGTCATGCGTTTTTTTCCTCAGCACCAATGTCAAATCATCCCCCGGCACGCCACGCAAAGGCCGTTTATCCGTACCGCCGAAACATTCCACTATTTCAAATCCGGTCATCTCAGTCAGCAAGGTAATTTCACTCAGGCTGGTATGCCGATAGCGCATCACTTGGTCTGCGGATAGCCGTGTTTCAATTTGGCGGATGGGGTCAAACGTTCGCTCAGTGCCTACCCATTCCAATCCATTGTCTGATTTGCAGGGGGTTAACCCTAATTGGCGCACGGTTGGAAAGATCGTATCAAAGGCAAAATAACCGCCGGAGATGAGATGGTCAGCCAATCGCCGCAAGAAGTTTAATTGGTCAGGTTGTGTTAATAAGGCCGGAAAAGCCCAATCTGCCATCAGCGCCAACCCAAATTGCTGACCTAGCTCTAATTCCACCATATCTTGCAGATAAAATTCCGCTCTGGCCCTCACATCGTTGGGTAGTTCACGAAGATGCTCAACCGCCCGACTGAGAAAATGGGGATTAATGTCCACTGCAGCGACGGTATACCCTGCCAAAGCCAATTGGCGGGTAATCCGACCATTACCACAGGCCAGTTCCAAGACAGGGGTCTGATGAGCATAACTCGCTGCGCACCACTCCCAAAACGGCCAATCATCCAGCCAATCAATCGGTTTCCGCTCATCCCATATTTCGGCTGGATAATCCTTCCAACCGGATTGTTGACCACTGTCGCTGATGGACATCTACAACCCCTATGTGCGATAGCCCTGTACCATCTCGTTTAATTTCCGCGCCATCGTTCCTAAATCACGCGCAGCCCGTTCTACTGCCATTGTACTCGCGTTCGTTTGTCCGGTGGCTTGACGAATCCGATTCATAGCCGCGCTAAGTTGATCCATCCCCACCGCTTGTTGACGGGTACTCGCAGCGATTTGCACAGCAGCATAGGCGGCTTCTTCAATCAATTTCGCCAGCCCACGAATACTCTCCCCAGCACTGTTCACCAATTGCACGCCAGCATCTACCCCTTTGGTGCCTTCCTCGGTGACCATAACGGCGCTGTTGGTGGCCTGTTGAATCTCGCTTAGAATATCGCGCACTTGGGCAGTGGCCTCACGGCTTTGTTCGGCCAGATTACGCACTTCCATCGCCACGACAGCGAATCCTTTGCCTTCTTCACCTGCTCGCGCCGCTTCAACCGAGGCATTCAGCGCCAGTAATTTACTCTGATCGGCCAGTGCCGAAACCGTCGCAATAATCTCCCCAATTTGCTGCGTATGCTCCGACAGCACCAAAATGTTGTCGGCGATACCCTCCACGCGCTGTCGAATCAACGCCATCCCATTGATGGCCTCGGTAACGGCCTGCTCACCTGTTTTGGAGACTTGCACCGAATTTTGGGCCATTTGTGCGACGGCGGCGGCGCGTTCGGCGGTTTCCGTCACGGTTGCCCGCACTTCTTGGACGGTACTGCTGGTTTGCATGACACTGGCATCTTGATCGCTGACCGTTGCAATTTGTTCGTTGGTCGCGGTCAAAATATCATCGGCGACTTTGGCAGCATTTTCGGCAACCGATTGAATCTGGTGGAGGGTCGTTTGCAATTGGGCCACCACCGCGTTCATGCCCTTTGCTAAACTGACAATCGGCCCGTTCTTGGCCTCATCCGCCGCCGAAAACTCAACTCTGCCACTTAGGTCGCCCGACTGGACACGACGAGTAAACAGGTCAATAGCTCCCCAAAGTTGTTCGGGCGTTTGGGCTTTTTGCATCATCGCTTCCATGCGCGGGCGCACCAACCAACGTGCCGCCGCCCAACCCGTACCGATTCCTGCCACCGCTAATGAAACCGTCCACCCCAGCAAGCGACCTTTCAAGTCCTCGCTGACATTTGACCCTGTAAACAAAACCATGACGACTGTCGTCAACAGCGAGGGCAGTCCCCCTAAGACCATTAAAAGGGCACGAGTCAAATTCCACAGACGAGTATGCAGGACTGCATAAGAACTTTCAGCAACGGGCAGCATCTAACTTACTCCTGCGTGCGATTCGGATTGAAAAATAGTCGCCATTAATTTACCAGACAAACGGCTCAAATCCTGCGAAATATTTTCGGCCATGCGGGTAGAGGCTTGATTTTGCATCGCTACTTGGTCAAGGCTCTGCATTGCCGTTCCTAGACGGCGTACACCATCCGATTGCATATCAATTGAGCTGAGAATCGCTTTGGCCGCTAGATCGCCGCGTGCGATGGTTTCATAGAGACTGGCGATCACCGCCCCGGCTTCTTCGGCTTGATTTAAACCCGCCTCAACCCCCTGTGCGCCGGATTCCGTTGCATCAACCGCCAGTGAAATCGCCTGTTGAATCTCTTTAAGTACCGTCCGTACATCCCCAGTGGCTCGGCGCGATTGTTCGGCAAGGTCACGTACCTCCTCGGCCACAATGCTGAAGCCGCGCCCCTGTTCACCCGCCCGTGCCGCTTCAATTTGGGCATTCAGGGCCAGAAAATTGGATTGGGTGGCAATATCCGAGACGGACGTAATAATTTGGCTGATATGACGTAAATGCAGCGCCAATTGACCAATCGTTTGCCCAACCATTAAGACCGATTCACGAGTATAACGCATTCCCTCTAGCGCCGCCTGAATGGTTTCATTGCCATTTTGCGCCACACTAACCGCCTGTTGTGCCAAATGGGTCATTTCGTCCGCTTTTGAGCGTGCTTGCAAAGCCAGATAGCGAAAATCATCCAATTCACGATTGGCTTCTGCCACCACATTCGTCTGCTGGTCAGCCCGGGAGGACTGCTGCATCGTAATCCCATGAATTGTTCCAGCGGCTTGATCAAGCTGTTTGGCAGTGTCGCCAATCTGTTCCGCCAAAATCGCTAACCCGGCATTGGTGACAGTAGCCGCTTGCGCCGTCGTAAGGTGTGGGGCGATGGTCGGGATGACAGGCCGCCGCCGTTGAGTAAATAATCCGAAAATCAATATCATCCCTGTGAACAGAGCTAATGGGCTTAAAACATCAGCGGAAAAGTCGAGCGATTGATTGAGAAAGCGGGTCACAATAATCCAACCCATCCCCAAGAGGCCCGACCACGAAACCAGTGACGCTATACCACGCAAGAGGATGATATAACCCCAAATCAACACGCCAAACGGCACCACCGTCAGCCAATCTGCCGCCCCTACAAATAACAGGGCAAGGCTATAGGTCACAATTTGTCCACCGATCAGGGCGTCCGGGGCATATCCTGAAAAACGCGAATAATTAAGTGCGATGGGGGCAATCGAGATGGTGATTAACGCCAGCACTGCCGGAGCAAGGGTGACATGATCCAACGCAATCATCAGACACAGCCACACCAATAGGCCGTTTAATGCGGCGACATCTACCAAAAATTGACGATTTTCCTCCCCGTTTCGCCATGCTGCCAACACTTGTGACCAGCGAGGCGAACGTTGGGGTGTATCTAATTGATTTTTTGGGGTCATGCGGGTTCCTCAAAAATCCGCAGGCGCGGGTCACGGAACAAACGATCAATATCTAATAAGATTAATCCCGTTGGCATCACTCCCGCAATTCCGACAGCGGATTCTTGGTTCGCAAAAGCACTCGGCGGGAGCATATGGACAGCTTCAACACTTTCGACCAACAACGCGATTTCCAGTCCTGCCCCTTCGACCACAATCAGCATGGCAGGCGCGGCGTCAGCAATATCCAGTTCATAAAAACGGCGTAAATCAAGAATGCTGGTAATGCGGCCATTGAGATTGGTAACTCCCCGATAGTAACTTGGGACACAGGGCATCGGGGTCAAACGGTGTAATAGCGCAATGGCCCGCACATGCCGAACGGAGAGGGCATAATGTTCGGCAGCAAGTCGAAATGTCAAATAGGGTTGCTGGGTTTGGGCAGCGGTTGGGGAAATGGTAGCTCTGGCAAATTGTTGGGCACGGCGCTCAAGCACTTTTGTCCGCGCTTCGGGGGTGGTTTCACCCTCATCCAACAAAGTCGAAATTTCATTGAGGGTCTGACGAATGGTATCCCAATCAGGGGCTGGTTGGCTCACGATATAATGCCTTCAATAGCTCGAAACTATGGTTGCATTATATCCAATTTAGAAGTTTTCTGGTTTCGACACCCGCAGCGTCCCAGCAAGTTCCGTGCCAATCACCTGTTCACCCCGCCCCACCCGCAATCGCAGCGGCCCATTAAACGGTGCCCGGGCTACCAATTCGATTTTTTGCCCCGGCACAAGTTCCAGTTCGGCCAGATAGCAAAGTTTTTCAGGGTCGTGGGTATTGACCCGGCTAATCACATACGCCGCTGGCGGGGCGCATTCGGTGAGGGGTTGGTCATGCAAAACGGGCATTACTCCATCCTCGCTTGGAATCGGTTCACCATGCGGGCAGCGTTTCGGATAACCCGCCATTTTTTCCATACGGGAGGCAAGACGATCTGTCACCACTGCGCCAAGCGCATCGGCCTCATCATGGACTTCATGCCAGCCAAAGCCCATCACACTCACCAAAAAGGCTTCTGCCAGACGATGCCGTCGGATAGATTTCAGCGCTTCTCGCTCGCCACGCTCAGTCAATTTCATGCCCTGATACGGCTCGTGGTCAATGAAGCCTAATTCGCGCAGTCGTGACGCCATGCGGGCAACAGCAGGCGCAGAAACACCCAATCGCTCGGCTAGGGCGGAGGTGCTAACAAAGGGTTCTTCTTGATAAGCGGCAATCCGATAGGCTTCCGCGAGATATTCTTGCATGACGGGGCTTATGGACATGTTTGTAATTCCCAATACAGCGTTGTCTAAACTACCACAGCCCCTATCATAATAAATTTACGGATTTTTTGCAAAAATATTTGCTTAATTATTCATCAGAGCTTGTCGAATTATTTCTGCCACACGTTCCGGCCCTTCCCATTGCGGAAAATGCCCAATTTCATTCATCGGGAAATAGTGGGTATCGGGGCGACGTTCCAAAATCGCGTTGGCGATGCTTGGTACAGCTACCGGGTCACGCTGTCCCCAAATGACCGTTAGTGGCGCGGTATGAGCTTTTAGTGCATCAAGCCAAGTGTGTTCGTGGATTTTTCGCTCACGCAGATACCGAATCAGCAGATGATAAACACCCATGCCATCGTTATATTGAATCAGCGACCAAAATTCATCAATTTCGACAGCCGTCAAAGGGGTGGCAAACAGTTTCCCAAATTGACGGGCAAAGGCAGGTTTACGTATCAATTGTAGGCGGGTCACAATTGGCCCAATAACCGGATGCAATAGTAATTTTTGGGTAATAAGAGGTTGATAATCATCCAGCAGCACACTCCCGTTCAGCATCACCAGTTTGGTAATTTCCGGCTGTCCGCGTCGCATTACCTCCAATGTCACCGAATCCCCCATGTCGTGAGCGACTAAGAGGGTTTTTGTTAGACCAAAATGCTGGGCCACTGCTTGGGCAATCTCGGCCTGCTCAAACAATGAATAAGGGTGCTGACGTGGCTTGTCGGAAAAACCATAGCCCAAAAAGTCAAAGAAAATCAGTTTAAATTGGTTTTCGAGCAGCGGGGCAATCCGCGCATAATCATAGCTGGAAGTTGGAAAGCCATGTAAAAACAGGATTGGTTCACCACTACCCTGTGTTCGCACAAAAATCCGATGGCCTTTGAAGGAGATGTGGTCACCTGTTTGTCGCCATTCAGTGGGTGTTAGGATACTCGTCATTGGGCATTCTCGCGTGGCGGACGGGTGGGTGTCGGCGGGTTCAGGGTTAACCAAATGTCGGTGGCCCGCTGCTGCTGTGAATCCATAATTACGGCATTAGTTCCGCTGATGCTGGTCGCCGTTTGGGCATTCGACCCCAAAGGTTCATCACTGCTTGTCAGCAGTACCATCGCCAGCAGCGCCACTGCTACCATGACAAAAACCCCCACCAGCGTAAAGGCGATAAATCTACGTCGGCGTTTCGATTTTTGTTTGCTTTTGAGCGTATCTTCCTTAAATTCGCTGCCGACCCAATTGGGCATGGCGAATTCCGACTTTACATCTACTTTGACTTTGGAGGTAGGTGGACGGGGAGGCAGCAGTTGGGTCGGATGTGCTTCTTGGGTCGGATAGGGGTCTTCGGTAAATTCTGTAGTTGGCTCGACTTCTGGCTCAGGTTTTCGCAGTGGCGATGTTGAAGGTTTAGCCAAAGGTTGGGTAGGTTGGGGACGTGGAACAGCAATTCTGTGTTGGGCGGCTAATTTTAATGCAGCAGTGCTCTGAGGATTGACCTTGAGGGCATGGCGCACACTGGCAACCAATTCTTCCCGATTGGCCGCGCACAATGCCATATAGACCCACGCCCGTTCGTTGTCGCGGTCATCAGCCAAAATGGTAAGCAACTGCCTGCGTGCCTCCACCTTTTTGCCTGCTTTAATTAACGCCACCACCTGCTCTAAGTCACTCAACGGACCCACTCCTCACGAATTTTATGATTTCGCCCATTTATTATAATCGGCTTTGCGTTGCCGTGCAGAAAAAGTTATCCTTGCTAATCATGATTATGCCGTTATGGACTGGTGGGGAAAAGCTATGACACAAATTTATCTCGTGCATTCTACCGAAGATGCTGCTTTTGCGGAACGCCTTGCCGCCGATCTGAAGGCTGAAGGCTTAGATGTACCAATAGGCGACCCCGATACCAACGCCCAATTTGCCGCCCTCCACCGCGCCACCCATGTGATTGTCGTGCTGTCAGAAGCCGCGCTCAAAGACCCCCAACTGATTTCGACTTTGAGTACCACCGCTGATCTTAAGCAGAAAGTGGTAGCGGTTCGGACTGGCCCAATTAAAACCATGCCGCGCCAGCTAAAAGGCATACCGCTCGATTTTTCTGACGCTGAAACCTATCAGGATTCATTTGAGGCATTGATGGATGACTTAAAACCACCCGTCAAACAAGAACCCGTCTTGCCGGAAGAAATTCAAGCGGCATTGCGGAATGACGATCCGGTAGCCCGTCGAGATGCTGTTTCCGCGCTCGGCATGTTACGTAACAGCCATGATTTGGATGTCCGCGACCTCGCTGAACAAACCCTGCGTGATCTCGCCTTTAAAGACCCGGAATCCAATATTAAAGCGGTGGCCCGCAGTACCCTACAGTTGTTTCAAGGGATGACGCCAGAAACCGATATTCCACAAATCATTACCCACCCGGCGGAGGCGGTCACATCTGAAGCGGCCCCGGTCAGTAGCCCGTCACCCGCCGCCCAACAACCCTCAGCAGCCAAAGCTGTCAACACCATCGCCCTATGGAAATCACCCCAGTGGAAAATCGTACCTGCCTTTGGCTTGGTAATCGCCATTTTGGAAGGATTAGCAGGTCAAAACATCGGCTATGCCATTGCGGGCGCGTTGGTCTGGTTGATCTTCCCCTATCTAAATGTGGTCATTCGGGACGGAGGGCGTATGGAATGGGATATGCCCGCCCCGGTAGTTGCGGGAAGCCTTATCGGGTTGGTTTTTGGGATTATCGGGATGCTAATCGGTAGTCTCTTTAATGGGGTGGAGGGCATGGATGTGGTGATTGCAGCGGTCAGCGGTAGTGTTTCCGGTGGGTTTATTGGCTGGTTATCCTCGCTGCACTGTGTTAGCGTTTAGGGGTCTATTGGCACTGACTTTGTGAATTGACCTGAATGGAATTCCCGACTCTCGATAAACAACAAACACGGTGGCTGCTGATCGGCATTTTATTGCTGGCGGCGGCTCTTCGCATGCATGATTTAGGCACACGCAGTCTGTGGGAGGATGAAGGTTGGACACTGGTTCTATCCAAAGGCCCAACGATTCCAGATATTGTGCAACGCATGGCCTTTGACCAGCATCCCCCGCTCTATTTCGTCGCTATTCATTTGTGGCGGGATGCAGCAGGCAGCAGTGAATTTGCCTTACGGATGCTCTCTGTTTTGACAGGTATCATCGCCGTTGCGGGTATCTATCAACTGGGTAAAAGCATGTTTCGCCCGATGGCAGGTGTTCTCGCGGCCCTATTTCTGGCGCTCTCCGATCATCATATAGACCTTTCTCAAGATGTGCGTCATTATGCCCAGATGGCAACCTTTATCATTTTAAGCTGCTGGTTCTATTTCCGCCTGATTAAAACCGATACCCCTTCACGGGCCACTCACATCGGCTATGTGCTGCTGTCGGCGGCCTTGCTCTATTCGCATTACTTAGGTGGTTTTGTGCTGGTCTGCCAATTCCTGCACCTGTGTCTATTCGTCCGTCCCATGCGGCGGTTGCGCTGGGCCATGTTTCACCTCATCGCAGTGGGTATGGCCTTTAGCCCGTGGCTGCCCGTCATGTACCGTCAAAATCAGGTACGCTGGGTGACACCGCTCTATTATCTCAATGCCCTGCCCAACACCCATGCCACCTATCTCATGGTGCGGGATGCCCTTTTGGGCAAACAGTACGCCATTACCCTGTTTCTCCTCACCCTCGGCCTCGTCTGGATTCTCTATCCGCCGGGCCGCACCCAGATAAAACTTCGCCCCCTCGGTTCCACATTTTTTGCCCTGTTTTGGCTCGTGGCCTATACCGCTATCACCGTCTATATGAATCAGGAACGCCAGTTCCTAACCGTGCGTAATTTCTTGGTTGTAACCCCCGCCATCGCATTATTGGTCGGGCATGGTCTCGCCAATCTACAGGCAGGATTACGCCTATTCTTGGTAGGGATTTTACTCATCATGAGCCTCACCACTGTAGATACTCGCCAGTTGAAACCCCCTTGGCGCGAGGTCACGCAGAATATTACTGAATTTCACAACCCCGGCGAACCCATTTTGATGGATATTTGGGTCGGTGATTTTTCGGTGCGCTACTATATCGAACAGCAGATGGGGGAGGACACCCCTTGGATGTCCATCCGCGAGGCCACCGATGAATACAGCACGCAATTTTTGCCGTATCTGCTAACCTATGTGCGTGATTTGGATGCCTTTTGGCTGGTCTATTGGGGGGATGAACCCAGTAAATCGGGTGATTATTTGGGCATTTTTGAACAGGCAGGCTTTCAACGTACCGCCGCCCCCTATGTTCTGCATGAAGGGGCAAAGCTCTATTCTTATCGCTATGACCGACTGACCGATGCCATTTTTGCCACCTATCGAGATGACACCCAAGATGTTTTTGCCCTGCGTAAATTTGCCGTGCAAGGGGATTTCAAACAAGGGGGAGCGTTAAATGTAACCCTGTGGTGGACAGCCGAAATTCAGCCCCCATTGGATTACAGCGTATCGGTGTTTGTTTTAAACAATGACACGGGCAAATTGGTCGCGCAGCATGACGGCCCACCATTGGATGGCCAAGCGCAGACTTCTACATGGACACCGGGGCACTTCCAATATGACCAGCACCGCCTTGAGCTACCGGACGACCTGCCTCCCGGTAACTACAGTCTCGGCGTCAAGGTCTATTATTATGCAACGCCCAATGCCCCTTTGCAATCGAATTGCGCCGATGAGTCAGCAGATGCTTGTGATTGGGCCACCCTACAACAGTTCACGCTTCACTAGCGCTGCTATAGCAAGGTTTCTATATATTTTATCATGGTGACATAGGTAACTCTTTTTAGCCGTTTTGTCATTATTTTGGCTGCAAACACACCCATATCATCTTTTAAGCAACCATTTGGCGCTAAAATGATCTTAATGGTAAAAAATGATGAGCCGAATTCATCGAGGAAATTTTATATGGCAACTATTTTGGTAGTAGAAGACGAGACCCATTTACGCGAAGATATTGCCGAAATCCTTGCTTTTAAAGATTACTCGGTCATCACAGCCGAAAATGGCCGAGAGGGCCTAGACCTCGCCCGCCAACATTTCCCCGACCTCATTGTTTCAGACATTATGATGCCTGAACTAGACGGCTATGGGTTGCTGTTGGCCCTGCGCGAAGACCCAAACATGGCCTCGATCCCCTTCATTTTTTTGACAGCCCGTACTGACTATGCCGATCAGCGCAAGGGGATGTCTTTTGGAGCGGATGATTATCTCCAAAAACCCTTTAATCCGAATGACTTATTAAATTCGGTCAAGATTCGCCTAGAAAAGCAGGCCGAATTACAGCGTCGCGCTCAAGACGAGGTTAATTCTCTGCGTAATTCGGTGGTCAATATGATGCCGCATGAACTCCGTACCCCCCTCACCGGGATCATCGGGTATGTAGATTTGTTGGTCAACGACTTTGAAGCCTTTGACAGCCGACAGGTTCTCCAAATGCTGCAAACCGTCCAAAAATCGGGTTATCGTCTTTATCATATCATCCAAAACTACTTACTATTCGCCCAACTTGAAATCATGGGCCTCGACCCCGAAAGGCGTGCCCTCATTACTGAGCATCGAGATCAAATCGAGGCAAATCCCATCGAGATTTTCACGCGAGTTGGTCATGAAAAAGCCAATCACTATAATCGTGCCAGTGACCTGATCTTAGAACTTGCACCCGGAACTGCCCACATCTTAAAAAATGACTTGGAAAAAATTGCGGAAGAGCTGATTGATAACGCCTTCAAGTTCTCAAAACGTGGGAATCAGGTATGGGTGACAGGTCAAACGGAAGGACAGGGGTATCAGATTTGTATTGCCGATCAGGGTTGGGGAATGCGTCCCGATCAACTCAAAAAAATCGCGGGCTTAACACAATTTGACCGCCATGTGCATGAACAGCAGGGGGCGGGCTTGGGGCTGACCATTTCGCGCCGTCTGGTCGAAGTCTACGAGGGACAGTTCTTTATCGAAAGTGAGGTGGACAAAGGCACAACCGTCTGCATTTTGGTATAAGACAAGCCTAGACAGTCACAGGCACTTGATTGAGCCGCCGACGGTACTCGCGCCAGTCGGGTAGAATCTTGTCCATCAGCGCATAAAACGCCGGACTGTGGTTTAGTTCCTTCAAGTGGCATAGTTCGTGCAAGATGACATAATCAATCAAATCCTCGGCTACCTGAATCAAGCGCAGGTTTAGGGATACTTTTTTCTTGGCGCTGCAACTTCCCCAACGCGATTTCATATCTCGAATCGTCAATTTGGGATAGTCAACCCCCATCCATTCAACTTGTGGAAAACACACTGCCAACCGTTCGGTGAAAACTCGTTTGGCCTCCTTCCGATACCAAAGATCAGTCAAAGCCGCGATTCGCTCTGTATTGTTAACATCAGTGACCGCGACAATCAAAAATTCTTGGTCGAGCCATACCCCTTCTTTATTTGCCTCCCGTATTTGGAGGCGATATTCATGGCCCAGATAGCGAAAAATCTCATCCGGTACATAGCGGCGTGGTGTGGGGACGGCCACCGGATTTTCCTCAAAGCGTCGCTGATGTTTGACCACCCACGAGGCCCGTTTCAGCACAAATGGCTCAATTTTGAGTTGCTTGACGCCGACAGGTGCGCGTACCACCACTCGACCATCTGGGTACACCTGAAGCGAAATGGTTTTGCGTTTGCTGTAAATGACCTCATACTCAATAATGGAGGTACCGAAGATGACTTGATGGCGCATAGATGTTTATACCATTCTGGGCTTATCAATACTTCAAAAGTATAGTATGACCCAACGCCAAATGACCACCATCATTTTTGAATAATGACTCTAAATTTTGTCCTAAATTTAGCACGGCGGCTTTAGCCCCGTGTCCCAATCTATAGGAGGCTTATATGCTCAAAGTAGGTTTAATCGGCTGTGGCAACGTCGTCAGTTATGGACACAAACCCGCTCTCACCACCTTGCCGGATGTGGAACTGGTCGCGCTGGCGGATGTCACCGAGGCACGCCGCAAAATCGGTCAGGAGTGGTTTGGGTTGGCGGATGCGAATCTATACAGCGATTACCGCGATGTCTTGGCCCGTCCCGATGTGCAAGCCGTTTGCATCACCGTGCCGCAGCAGTTCCGGCGAGAAATTATTTTAGATGCCCTTGCCGCTGGAAAACACGTCCTCAGTGAAAAACCGATTGCCCGTACCCCTGCTGTTGCACAAGAGGCCCTATTTGCCGCCGAAAAAGCTGGATTGGTTTTGGGCATGGTGCATAACTACCACTTTCTGCCCGAATATCGTCAAATAAAAGGCTTGTTAGACGCCGGAACGATTGGCGAACCGCGTGTCCTGACCATGCACTATCTCGGGGTCATTGACAATCCCGGTGCGCCCGAATTTCAAAAAGATTGGCGGCATACGATGGCGGCAGGGGGCGGCGTCTTGATGGATATGATCCATGCCGTCTATCTCGCCGAATGGTTGATGGGCCAGTACGCCACACAGGTTATGGCGTTTGTGGACGCCCCGACCTATGCCCATCGCAATCCTGTTTTGGAAGACCTTGCCCTCCTGCAAATCGCCTTCCCCAAAGGTTATGCCGTCATTCACATGGGGTGGGGGCAGGGCGTTGGCGGGGTAGACATCAGTGGCAGCGAAGGCCAAATTCGGATGCGCTATCATCAATATCAAACCAGCGGCTTTAACCAACCGATTGAACTGTACAGCGTCCGCGATTGGCAGCGCACCGACCATGTACTCAATAATTTGCCGACCCACATGGATAATATTGGGCGTTCGTTTACCCAACTGTGGGCCAATTTCCGCGATGCCATCCATAACCACGCGCCAACGATTGCGCCCGGTGCGGCAGGCCAACGTGCCCTCGAAATCGCGTTGGGTGCATACCTATCCGGCGCGACAGGCCAAGTCGTGACCCTGCCTCTCCGCGCCGACCATCCTGTTTATCTGGAAGGCATTGACGGCATTGTGAAATCCGATGTTTGGGCCGCAAGCCGCACCAAAGCCGCTGGCCTATTTGGATTACGGGGGTAGTCAAAAATATTATGGCACGTCACGCCGAACTCAGTGAAATTCAATTACCTGATTTTGGAATGCCCACCTTTGAGCCAGAAATCCCAGCGGAGGTGTATCGAAAACGGCTGAGAAAATTGTATGTGCGGTCAATAGATACAGACTATGTGATTGTATATGGAGATAGAGAACATTCAGCAAACATAGCCTACTTGACCGGATATGATCCGCGCTTTGAAGAAGCCTTATTGATTTTGCCTGTTCAGAACGAGACCCAAAAACCCACTCTGTTGGTGGGGAATGAAGGAATGGGATATGTGAATAGTAGTCCTATAAAAGAGGAAATAGAGGTTGTGCTCTACCAAGAATTTAGTCTAATGGGTCAACCAAGAGAATCTAGTAAATCTTTAGATCAAATTTTGCGGGATGCTGGCTTGCAAAGCAAAATTGTTGTGTGGATCATTGGTTGGAAATATTCAGATCAAGCTATTCAGTGGAACTATCCAGCAATGGATACTGTTAGGGTGCAATCATTAGAAATTCCGGCCTATATAGTAGATACAATAAGGAATATCGTCCAAGAGCCGGACTTTATTGAGAATGCAAGTTCAGATCTTATGGAACCGCGATATGGAATGCGTGTACAAAACGAAGTCGAACAACTGGCCCGATTTGAATTTGCGGCCTGTTTCACCTCCCAAGCCCTCCGCAATGTGCTGTTTGGCCTAAAGCCCGGCATGACCGAATTTGAAGCTGTTCAACTGATGGGCCTGAATGGTTTACCCCTCTCCTGCCATTTAATGCTGTCGGCTGGCCCGCGTGCCTTTATGGGATTGCCTAGCCCCTCGATGCGAAAAATCGGACGGGGAGAGCCTTTCACAATGGCCTATGGCGTTTGGGGCGCGTTGAATGCCCGTGCGGGGTGGGTGGCTGAATCTGCCGCCGAACTGCCCGCCGATATTCAGGATTATGTCGAAAAGTTGGTCAAACCCTATTTTGAGGCCATCGTCGCGTGGTATGAACATATCGGCATCGGTGTGACAGGTGGGGAGCTTTATGACATCATCCATGAGTGCATCGGCGACCCCTTTTTCGGCGTCACCCTCAACCCCGGTCACTATATCCACTTGGATGAATGGGTACACTCGCCTATCTATAAGGGTTCAGACATCCAATTGAAATCAGGCATGGCCTTGCAGGTGGATGTCATTCCGGCAACGGGCACGCCCTATTTCACCACCAATATTGAGGACGGCATTGCATTAGCCGACGAAACTTTGCGCCAAGCCTTTGCGACGAAATATCCCGAAGCTTGGGGGCGGATTCAAGCTCGCCGCACCTTTATGGAAAATAGCTTAGGGATTCGGCTTAAACCGGAAGTATTGCCGTTTTCCAACATCCCGGCTTATCTGCCGCCGTTTTTGCTGTCACCCCATCGGACAATGCGAATGGTGGATTAAATACAAGAGGGCAGATATAAATATGTCCGCCCTCCATAAAAATGCACCACTTGACAAGTGCATACCGTTTAATTGATTCAGGTATCAGCCTTGATCAAACTGAAATAATGAGCAGCCGCCATCTAACACTAACAGTGAACCCGTCATATATTCGGTGCGTGGCCCTGCCAGATACACCACTGCCTGCGCGATTTCCACAGGTGTCCCCGGTTCACCCAACGGAATAACTTTGGAAACACGGGCGGCATATTGCGGTTCTTCCACCAATTGACGGCCTGCCAAGCCCGCTTTGACAATCCCCGGCGCGATAGCATTGACCCGAATCCCATAATGGGCCAATTCGCGGGCCATCTGCTTCATCAGCATATTGACCCCGGCCTTGCTGACCGTATACGCTGTGATTTCGGGCCAAGGAATCTCGCTCACCCAACTGGATGTAAAGATAATTCGGCCTTTGGTCTTATTGAGTACCATACGCTGCGCAGCCGATTGGCCGACATTAAAACAGCCTGTCAGGTTAATATCCAGATGCCGTTGCCAATTCTCTTGGGTGATTTGCAGAAACGGCGCAGAATCCACAATCCCAGCATTAGAACAAACAATATCTAACCCGCCAAGTGTGGAAATCGCTGTATCAAGGGCGCTGTCCACTGCATCCCGATTGCGGACATCCACTTCTTGATAAAGCACCCGTTTTCCCGTAGCGGTTACACGGTCAATACGGGGTTTAGCGTGCGCTTGGGGCACAATATCCCAGATGATGACATCGGCCCCGGCCTGTGCCAGATGCAATGTCATTTCATTTCCCAAATCACCCGCACCGCCTGTAACCAATGCAATTCTGCCTGTCAGCATTGTGCAGTCCTCATTACCCTGCGATTTGCCGTGTCGCTTCCGGTGTGGCGACAGAGGCTTCTTCAGTAGCGGCCTCGGTGGGTTCGATTGTTGCATCTGTCGCGGGGACGGTTTCTTCCGTCGGGACAAGGCTCTGCTGTAGAAATGCCGCCGCTTGTTGGGCTAACTCCGCAATCGGGTCCCCTTCGGGAATCGAGATTGTCTCCAATGAAACCACAATGACAAACACCTCATTGGATTGGAAAACCCCCGCTGCGATATAGGCCACTCCGGACGCAAATACGTTTGGCTGTGGGAAATCATCGCGGGTTTGACCCTGTCCAGCAGGATTTAGCCGAAGGGAGGCCGATAAATTCTGGCGACTGGTCTCACTATAAAAAGCGGCGGCATCATCCGCATTATCAAACACCGCATAAGTAAAGGTCGCTTCGCGGCCACCCTCGGCGTTGTATATGGCACGGACAGAGAGGCCATTATTGCCCACTTCCAACGGTTCGGGATAATTTTGGCTGGCGTCGCGCTCCCACACCACATCGCCAAGCGTGAACTCAGCCGGAAGGACAACATCAACTGCTTCGATACGCGCTGGTTTTAAATCAGGGGTGCTATAGCGAGCGATGCCTGCGTTTAGAACGTTGATAGCCTGCCGCGCTGAGGCCACCAGTGGGTTTTGACCGACACTCGAATAGACCTCAATAAAAACCTCAACAAAATAGTTGCCGTCTTGAATAAGGGCTACTGAACCCGTAGTCGTCCCCAGACCAAAGATATTGGGGGTGGGAAAATCGTCCCGCTGCGTACCTGCTCTCAGTACGGTACTGCGAACTTCCCGAAGCCGTTCATAGTGGGCTTGGGCAAGTTCCGGTGTATCAAAAACCGCATAGGTAATCTGCATCTCGCTGGCAGCCTGTGTACGATAATAGACCCGTCTCCCAATGCCATTTTGGACGTTGGGTGGATTTTCAAAGCCTTTGTCACCCCGCGATGTGTTAATTTGCCATTGTTCTGCCCCGGCAGGCATATTGACCGGAATAGAAGTGATAATGGCATCCAACTGGGCTTGTTTGGTATCCGCAGATGAGGTATCTCCACCACCGGAATTGGTACCGTCACCCGAGGCAGGGGTTGGGGAAGGGGTGATGGTTGGTGGTGGTGCGGTTGGCGTGTAATCGAGGTCGTCTGGGGCACATGCACTTAAGATGATGATACCAAACATGGCGATGACGAACCCAATATGGATTCGGGTGTTTTTTTTGAATTGAAACATCTATATTTTCTCCCAAAAAAGCGCAACCAATAATTTGCGCGAGAGGATGGCATATAAGACCCCGCGCAACACGGGGTCAGATTCCCTCAACCGGCCTCAACTAGACCATCATCTCTTCTTCACGGCTAATTCGCAGACGCTCTGGCACTTCGCCCGTCATCACCATATTGGCGACTTCTTCTTCGTCCACTTCATCTTTATAAAAATCTCCGACCTTTGTACCATGACTAATCACCGTAAAACGGTCAGCGATCTTATGAATCTGACCAATATTGTGAGTAATGAAAATCACGCTCATGCCTCGATCTTTGGCAGTACGGGTATATTCTAGCACCTTGCGTGTCTCCCCTACGGAAAGGGCCGAGGTTGGTTCATCCAAAATGAGTAGTTTTTTACCAAAGTAAACGGCACGTCCAATCGCAATAGACTGGCGTTCACCGCCCGACATCGTACCCACTTCTTCATGAGGGTTACGAATGGTGATTCCGACATCCGCGAGGGCTTTGCGTGCTTCTTCGCCCATTTTTTCATCGTCCAAAAGGCGGAACGGGCCAAAACGCTTGGTTGGCTCTTGGCCCAGCCAAAAATTCCGTGCAATGCTCATAAGCGGCACCAGTGCTAGGTCCTGATAAACAGTCTCAATGCCTAGCTCACGGGCTACATAGGGGGATTCAATATTGACCGGACGCCCTTCGAAATAGATTTCTCCGCGAGTCGGGGTATGAAAGCCTGTCAGGGTTTTGATCAAAGTAGATTTGCCTGCGCCGTTGTCACCCAACAAGCCTACAATTTCTTGACGATCTACGTGAAAATCTATCCCTCTTAGGGCTTGGACATGACCAAAGAACTTATAGATACCTCGCATTTCAACCAGCGGGGTTTCTTTTGATGATTTTCTACCACCCATGTTTCTTCTCCCCTCTAGCTGCGAGATCGCTTAACCGTATTGTTCAAAACAACGGCCAAAATCATGATGACGCCGATCACGCCTTGGAACATACGTGAATCCATGCCGACCAGCACCAAACCAGTACCGAGCATCCCAAAAATCAATACACCCAGCATGGTTCCAATAATGCTGCCATAACCACCCGTCAAAAGTGTCCCGCCAATTACGGTCATTGCAATCACGTCCAGTTCCCAAGTATTGCCCTTGAGGGGGTCAACGCCGGGGTTACGCGCAACTTCCATAATTCCAGCGAGGCCAGTCAAGAATGAGCAGAGGACAAAATTTAGCACTTTTACACGATTGACATTGATACCCTGTGCGCGGGCCGCTCCACGATTTCCACCTACAGCAAATACACTGTTACCATAGCGGGTGCGGAAAAGAATGACTTGGAAAATGGCTGCCAGAATGACCCACCAAGCAATGGCATTTCGCAGATTTGCTTGATTTGGAATATTTATATGGATGAGACCACGAGTGACTTGTTCGCCCGTGAAACGCCACTGACCATTTGCCACATCAAAAAAGCCGATTTTGAGGGGGCTATCCACGTTACCAAAACGATCATAGGCTGTCGCAAAAAGGAGCGCGATTAATAGACCAAGTGCCACCGAAATGACAATGTTTAACAGACCACGTTTTCGTAGATAAGTTGTTATGGGAATCACTTCTACTTTTTCCCCAACAACCGCCACTTGTTGACGGGCCAAACGATAGTGGTGGAATGTAACAAACGTCAAATGCAGAAATGCGAGACCTGCAACTACAATCAGAATCGGCAAAGATTCATCGGGATTGCTTAGGCTCAGTTTAAGGTTATAGACCTTTACAATCAGTGCAAATATCGCAATCCATAAAATGGAAAGGGCCACACCAGTAGGAATACTATAGGCCTCACCGGGTTTTATTTTGCGCCATGTCGGGAAGAGGTTAATGGCAGCAATCACCGCTACACCCGCCAGACCCAACACAAGGGCTAACCAGAAATCGCCTTTGCCGAGGGTGTCGCCGAGGTGGACACGTTCCAAATGATAGTAGGCAACCAACACAAGCCATGCAAAAACGATTGTGAGCGCCGCCGCAGAAATGGCCGACCAGATGGTCACACCCAATGCAATCACTGATCCTACTTCACGGTCTTTGATACTCGACCACGCCTTCATGGTACGACGCCAATATTGGGGTAGGGCTTGGGCGGCAGTGACCAGAATAAGGACAGCCCCAATAATTGCTAGGCTGGCAATAGCCCATCGGCTAATGTGTACCTGCGGAAACTCAGCCGGAGGTGGGAAATAATCCCGATAGCGCAAAATACGTCCACCGCCGATAAAAACAAGGGAAATGGCACGATAGGCAAACAATGTACCCAACGTCACAATAAAGGAGGGTATCTTGGTCGAGACCAATAGAATCCCATTGATAAGACCCATAACACAGGCACAGATTAAGGCAAGAATAGCTGCGACAACGGTGGGTTGTTGTTCAAAACTGAGGGGGCCAATCCCTTGAAAGCCTTCGCCCATAAAAATCATATAGGCCATCGCGGTGACACCCAATACCGAACCTACCGACAGATCAAATTCGCCTGAAATCATCAGGGTGGTGATGCCGATAGCGATAATGCCTTTACTTGCGTTGTTGCTCAGAATTGAAGCAATCGAAGTGGTCTCAAGAAACAAGTCCGATGCCATACTAAAGCCCATTAGGATCACGATCAGGCCAATAATTGCACCCGCGCTGGGAGATTCCGCAAGCTGAATACGCAACCGTTGATCGGGGGTATAACTTGATCCCTGTACGGCAAAACGATAGACCACTGCGCTGAGGCAAAAGCCAACAAAGCCAATGATGACACGTTCAAGATTAAGCGTATCGGTTTGGGTAGTCCCTAGAATCGCACTCATGGCGATGGCAAAACCAACCAAAAGGCTAACAAAGGCCATCCATTGCAACCATGCCCAACTTGCTCGCTCGCGCTGAACCAGCCCCCACGCAGTGCGCAACGCTCCAATGCCTAACAAGGCAGCACCAATGGCGACAGCCCATTCATTGAAGTTGATATCACGGCGACTGATATTGGCGCGATCCCCGAGGGCAATCCAACCAGTGAGTATGAGGATGGTCACAGCCAGATAGCCTAGACCAAGCACTCCCATAATGAGGGTATAGAATCGCCCGGATTGGGCGCTTGATTGACGGTTTTCAAAATAGGCCTGCATTTTAAACTCTTCTTAAAGGCACAAAATTTTTGTCTATTAAAGACAGGCGGAGCATTACGCCCCGCCCGTTAACTGTCTGAAGACTGAATTTACGAATTAACGATAGCCAGCAGCGGTCAATTCAATGATCGCATCAACGTTGCTACCATCAATGACGCCGGGGCCGGTTAGGATGTCACCACCGGGGGCGAGGGCATAGCGGCTGTTCAGATACAACCACATAATGGTTTCAAAGCCTTGCAGGTAGGGCTGTTGATCAATCGCCTGCAATAGATACCCGTCTTTGATCATCTGATAGATTTCAGAGCTGGTGTCGTGCGTCGTTGCGTAAATTTCACGCGGGGCGCGACCAGCTTCTTGCAGATACAGATTGAAGGAACCAGCGGGGGTTGGGCCAAGGAAGAATGCGGCGTTGGTGTCGGGGTTGGCCGTGAAGTAGTCCGCCAACACACCAGCACTCTCGGTTCCATCGTTGCTGATGGTCAGGCCGTCCAACGGAATGCCAGCTTCTTCAAAGACGCTGCGGACACCCGCGCAACGGGCTTCCAAACCACTGTGACCAACTTCTTGGATGGGGCACACACCGCGATTAATGGTGACGCCATCCGCCGCCGCCTCAGCCAGAACGCGGGTCGCATTGGAACGTCCACCGAGGAATTCGTTCGCGCCGATGTAGAACAGGATTGGCAGGGCTTGGTCGGTACCAGCATTGGGGTCGGCGGTGTTGAAGGCAATCACGGGGAGGCCAGCTTCGGCAGCACGACCCACCGCGTCACGGATCACTTCAGGATTGGGAACGGTAGTGCCAATACCATCGGGATTAGCCGCGAGCGCATCATCCCAGTAACCAGCCATGTCATCTACATTGTCCACTGGGTCGGCAAGCCAAGCGCAGTCCGCACCGAGGATAGCGCAAGCATCTTCCATACCCTTGATCACGACGATCCAGAAGGGATTCCCGACGCCGCCGTGCGACACCATACGGAAGACATCTTGGTCATCTTGGGCGCTTGAGGCCCCTACGGTGGCAATCAAAAGACCTACTACTAACAAAATAACGGGGGCAATACGTCTAGCTCTACGCATTTAAAAGTTCTCCTTACGGGCTAAGATGTTTATTTTTTGTAGGCATAACTAAAAACGATCGGAGGGTTTTACCGATGACGCACACCTACTAGTAATTAGTTCGGCCTCACAACAAAATTCTTGTAGACTGGGAAATCATCAGCTACACTGTATACTATATACTAATCTCGGTAATTTTGCACAAACTTTTTTCCCGTCCAAATTGTAAAGATTTTGTCAATGAAGATTCAACCCCTCGTAAGGTCTTATCATTTTTCATCTCTGTCGTGTTACCCACCTCGTCAGATGAATATCAATTTACTCAGTTTAAAGGAGCTACAAAATGGCTAATTATGAACCACGTCCCGAACATAAATTCACCTTCGGGCTATGGACTGTCGGCAATACTGGGCGTGACCCGTTTGGTCTACCCGTCCGCAATGCCTTGGCCCCCCACGAACTCGTTCATTTACTTGCCGATGTAGGGGCTTACGGGGTCAATTTGCATGATAATGACCTCATCCCGATTGATGCTACCTCCTCAGAACGCGACCAAATCTTGAAAGACTTCCGGGCGGCCCTTAACGCGACAGGTCTAAAAGTCCCCATGGCGACGACCAACCTGTTCCATGATCCAGCTTTTAAGGACGGCGCGTTCACATCGAATGACCCCAATGTGCGGGCCTATGCGCTGCAAAAAACCATGCACGCGATTGATTTAGGAGCGTCGTTGGGTGCAGGCATCTATGTATTTTGGGGTGGTCGTGAAGGGACAGAGACCGATGCCAGCAAGAATCCGCTTGATGCAGGTAAACGCTTCCGCGAGGCGATCAACTTCCTGTGCAATTATGTTAAAGATCAGGGCT
This sequence comes from Anaerolineae bacterium, assembly GCA_019913005.1. Lineage (GTDB taxonomy): Bacteria > Chloroflexota > Anaerolineae > Aggregatilineales > J027 > CFX10. The sequence continues at coordinate 167,353 of JAIOHL010000162.1, forward strand.
ATGATCTGAAGTTTGCATTGGAAGCCAAGCCCAATGAGCCGCGTTCGGATATTTATCTGCCAACGACGGGTGCGATGCTTGGGTTTATCGCCACACTCGATTACCCAGAGATGGTCGGAGTCAATCCTGAGGTAGCCCATGAGCACATGGCCGGACTGAATTTTATGCACGCTGTCGCCCAAGCATGGGATGCAGGCAAATTGTTTCATATTGACCTCAATGACCAAAAGTTTGGGCGCTATGACCAAGACTTCCGTTTCGGGGCGGATATGCTCAAGCAGGCATTTTTCCTAGTCAAGTTCCTAGAGGATGTGGGGTATACAGGCAGCCGACACTTTGATGCACACGCCTATCGAACTGAAGATATGGCGGGAGTCAAAGATTTCGCGGTGGGCTGTATGCGAACTTATCTGATATTGAAAGAAAAGGCACAGCGGTTTAGTCAAGATAAAGAAATTCAGGCCCTGTTAGCCGAAATCAATGCCGACAACGGTCATTTTAATTATCTGGCAGGGGGTTACAGTCGTGACAAAGCCAATCGTTTGAAGGGCGAAACCTTTGATCGCCCAGCTCTCGGCGCACGCGGATTGGGTTATGAGCGACTCGATCAACTCACCGTTGAAGTGCTGTTGGGTGTGCGGTAATCATGCGCTACTTGCTTGGCCTCGACATTAGTACCACCGGGGCGAAGGCGCTGCTGATTGATGAAAAAGGGGGCGTGGTGGCAAGTCACACCACCCCTCAACCCATCAGCACCCCCAAGCCGTTGTGGAGTGAACAGAATCCTGCCGATTGGTGGGAAGGCATGGTACTGGCGATTCGGGCGGTGCTGCAAAAAACGAATGCCGCCGACTCGATTGCCGCAATTGGCCTAACGGGTCAGATGCACGGATTGGTCTGCCTAGATCGGGACGGCAAGGTTTTGCGCCCCGCCATCTTATGGAACGACCAACGCACCCAAGCCGAGTGTGATTGGATTACAGAGACCATTGGGCCAAAGCGCCTGATTCAATTAACAGGCAATCGCGCTCTAACAGGCTTCACTGCACCCAAAATTATTTGGGTTCGCAACCATGAACCGGAAGTGTATGACAAAACGGCTCATGTCCTGTTGCCCAAAGATTTCATCCGCTTTCAATTGACGGGCGACTACGCCACTGATTTAGCGGATGGGGCAGGTATGGTGTTGGTGGATGTCGCCAACCGCCGCTGGTCAGATGCTGTGTTGACCGAATTGGATATTCCCGCCGAATGGATGCCGACCCTCTATGAAGGCACGCAGGTTACGGGGGTAATCAATTCAGCGGCTGCCCAGTTGACCGGATTAAAAGAAGGCACCCCGGTGGTGGGTGGAGGTGGCGACCAAGCGGCACAGGCATTTGGTGTAGGGGCGGTGACTCCCGGCGTCATCGCGCTGACAGTGGGCACATCGGGTGTGGTTTTTGCCCCGCTTGGCAGCTATGCCTACGAACCCGAAGGTCGTTTGCACGCTTTTTGTCATGCCGCCCCCGGTCTGTGGCATTTTATGGGGGTAATGCTGTCCGCCGCTGGTAGTTTGCAGTGGTATCATGATACCCTTGCCCCAGATACCAGCTTTGACGCATTGATTAATGAAGCCGCCAACGTCATCCCCGGCAGCGAGGGCTTGCAGTTTTTACCCTACCTGACAGGGGAACGCACCCCGCACCCTGACCCATTAGCACGCGGTGGATTTATTGGATTAACCGCTCGTCATTCCCGCGCTCATTTGACTCACGCTGTGCTGGAAGGGGTCGCCTTTGGTCTACGGGACAGCTTTGAGTTGATTAAGCAGAGCGCGGCGGGCCGTGATATTCGGCAAGTTCGGATTAGCGGAGGCGGTGCTAAGAGTCCTATCTGGCGTCAAATTATGGCGGATGTGTTGAATGTGCCACTCGTGAGTGTTGAGGCTCTTGAAGGGGCGGCATATGGGGCTGCTCTACTGGCGGGTGTCGGAGCAGGCATTTGGGGAGATGCACAAAAAGCCGCTTCGGTAGTACATTTAGGGGAAGAAACACTGCCGGGTAAAAATGTAAAGGCCTATGAAGATGCCTATCAGATTTACCGGACATTGTATCCCTTACTTACAAACACCTTTAAGGAGTTGGCAAAGTGAGCAAAATCCAGATCGCCAATGCGCCATGTTCATGGGGCATCATCGAAATTGGGCCAAAAGGGGAAACCGTTGGATATGCCCAAATGCTGGATGAGATGCAAGAATCCGGTTATGCCGGAACGGAATTGGGGGATTGGGGGGTCATGCCCACCGACCCCGCCAAATTACGCTCTGAATTGGCAGCCCGCAATCTGAGCCTGATGGCGGCCTTTGTACCCGTCGCGCTTATTCATCCTGAAAAACATGCCAAGGGGGAAGAGGTCGCCCTGCGCACCGCCGGATTATTAGCGGCGACAGCGGGTGAACAATGCTTCATTGTGCTGTCAGACGACAACGCCGCCGACCCCAATCGCACACTAAAAGCTGGGCGGATTCAGCCCGAAGATGGCCTTACCCTCGATCAATGGAAAATCGCCGCCGATGGAGCCAACCACATTGCGCAAGCGGTCAACCGAGAAACCGGATTGCGCACCGTCTTTCACCATCATGCCGCAGGTTATGTTGAAACCCCAGCAGAAACTACAACCTTTTTGGAACTGACTGACCCACAGGTGGTAGGGCTGTGCTTCGATACAGGCCATTATGCGTTCGCGGGCGGTGATCCGCTACAGGGATTGCGCCAGCATCGCAATCGGATTTGGCATGTCCATTTTAAAGATTGCGAACCGAACATTGCTGACCGTTCGCGCCGCGAAGGATGGGAGTATTTTAAGACTGTTGGGCATGGCGTTTACTGCGAATTGGGCAAAGGCATGGTAGATTTTCCCACTATCGTCGCAGAATTACAGGCTACCGACTATGATGGGTGGATTGTGGTCGAACAAGATGTGCTGCCGGGGATGGGATCACCATTGGAAAGCGCCAAACGAAATCGGGAATACTTACACAGCATTGGTCTTTAAATTTTGAGCTTAAGGAGAGAACGGGATGAGCCTTAGAGTTGGGGTCATCGGCGCGGGGCGTATTGGCAAGCTCCACGCCGAGAATTTAGTTTATCGTGTTCCTGAAGCCGAAGTATTGGCGATTGCCGATGTTAACAAAGCAGCGGCAGAGGAATGTGCCCAGCGATTGAAAGTTCCGACAGCGACGGGACGGTATCAAGATATTATAGAGAATCCGGCGATTGAAGCCGTGCTGATTTGTTCCTCCACCGATACCCACTCCCAAATTATTGAAGAGTCAGCAGCGGCGGGCAAACATATTTTTTGCGAAAAACCGATTGATTCTGATCTTAAACGCATTGAACATGCCCTTAAAGCGGTTGAAAAAGCAGGCGTAAAATTACAGATTGGCTTCAACCGCCGCTTCGATCCCAATTTTCGCCATGTACGGGAACAAGTAGCAGCAGGCAAAATCGGTGAACCCGCCATCTTGCGGATTACCAGCCGCGACCCCGCGCCGCCCCCTATTGAATATGTCAAAGTATCTGGCGGCATATTCCTCGACATGACCATTCATGACTTCGATATGGCCCGCTATCTGATTGGCAGCGAGGTGGTTGAAGTTTATGCGGTTGGCGGCGTAACGGTTGATCCGGCCATTGGTGCAACCGGAGACGTAGACACAGTGGTGATTACATTGAAATTTGCCAACGGGGTCATCGGTACGATTGATAACTGTCGTCGGGCGGTCTATGGCTATGACCAGCGTATAGAGGTCTTTGGGTCGGCGGGATGCTTGGTAGCCGCAAACAACACGCCGCATAATGTCACCTTGAGCAATGGTGACGCGGTAATCAACGCCAAACCTCTCTATTTCTTCTTGGAACGCTATACTGAATCATTTATCGAGGAAATGCGCCAATTTATCGCCGCTGTCACCCAAAACAAACCTCTGCCTGTCACCGGGCGTGATGGCCTTATCCCGGTTATCATGGGACTGGCCGCCAAAAAATCACTCAGCGAGGGCCGTCCAGTCAAATTGAGCGAGATAAGCTGATGCGATACACAGCGGAAACGATGTTAGTGCGGGCTAAATCAGACCCGCACTTTTTAAATAAGGTCACTGCTGATGAAGCGGGTTGGGAATATCTCAACATGGAGGTGCGGCGTTTTTCGGCGGGGCAAATGTGGCAGCATGATACCAGTTCCAATGAGGCCGCGCTGGTCATTCTAGGCGGTCAATGTCGTATCGAATCGGTGCATGGCACTTGGGGAAAAGTAGGACGGCGACCCAATGTATTCAGTGGAATGCCGTATGCCGCCTATTTTTCGCGCCATACCCAGTTTCAGGTAACGGCCCTCACCGATGGGTTGGAAATCGCGCATGGCTGGGTCAAGACCGATGAAGATCACCCTGCACGCCTAATTACACCGGATGATTCCCCTATCGAAATTCGCGGAGGGAACAATGCGACCCGTCAGATTAACGGCATCATTCCACCCGGTTTTGATTGCCATCGTCTTATCGTGGTCGAAGTCTACACGCCGGGGGGAAATTGGAGCAGCTATCCACCTCACAAACATGATGTGCATCGAGTGGACTCACAGGGCAACATAGTGGAAGCCGACCTTGAAGAAATTTATTATTACAAACTGGACAAGCCAGAAGGATTTGCTTTTCAGCGGGTCTATAACGACAGCCGCAGCATTGATGCCGTCATGACTGCCCAAGATAACGATATTGTGTTGGTTCCAGAGGGGTATCATCCTGTCAGCGCAGCCTATGGCTATAACTGCTACTATCTGAATATTCTGGCAGGCTCGGCGCAGTCATTAGCGAATTCTGATGATCCAGCACATGAGTGGGCCAAAACAACATGGACGACACCAGACCCACGTCTGCCGCTTGTCACCCATGCGATGGAAAGGTAGGCAAGCATGACGAATCAGTCAAACCGTACCTATGACCTTTTGACGATGGGACGCAGTTCCATTGACCTCTACGCCAACGATGTCGGGGCGAAATTTGTGGATATTCAAAGTTTCGCGGCTTACGTCGGCGGCTGCCCCACCAATATCAGTGTAGGGACGCGGCGTTTGGGAGTACGTTCGGCCTTACTGACAGGCGTCGGCGAAGACCCGGTTGGTGATTTCATCCTCAATTTTCTGAAGAATGAAGGGGTGGAGACGCGCTTTATCGTGCGGAAACCGGGTAAACGTAGCAGCGCTGTGGTCTTGGGCATCGAACCACCCGATAAATTCCCACTGGTCTACTATCGGGATAACTGCGCCGACATCGAACTGACGATTGATGATGTGATCGCCTCCCCGATTGCAGACAGTCGCGCCCTCGTCATTTCGGGAACAGGTCTGAGCAAAGAACCTAGCCGCAGTGCCACTATTTTTGCCGCCGAATTAGCAAAAGCCGCTGGCACAACCGTTTATCTGGATATTGATTTTCGACCTGATCAATGGCATGACCTCCGCGCTTTTGGTGTGGTGACTCGTTCCGTCTTGCGCCTTGTAGATGTGGCGATTGGCACAGAAGATGAAGTAAAAGCTGCCATCATCAGTGAGGCCAGCCAAGTTACCGTCAAGGATTTGCAGGTCTCTGGCGCGGAGGTCAAAGGCGATGTGCAGCAGGCCATCCAGACGTTATTGGCAGGTGGGCCACAGGCGTTGGCCGTCAAACGCGGCGCACATGGGGCCGTCATTCATCTTGCCAATGGCGATGTGATTGAAGCACCCGGCTTTCCTGTCGAAATCTATAATGTGCTGGGAGCGGGGGATGCCTTTGCCAGCGGGTTTATCTATGGACGCTTAAAAGGCTGGGATTGGTATCAATCAGGACGAATGGGCAATGCTGCCGGGGCGATTGTCGTCACCCGGCATGGTTGCGCGAATTTTATGCCCTATGAACAAGAGGCGCTCGAATTTGTTCAATCGCGGGGTGGATTTTAGATAGGTTTATTCCTTGACAGCGACAACTATATCCTGCCAATCCACGACTCCCTGCCGTCCTGACCAAATTCCGTAGCGGATAGGGTCTTCGATTCGCAGCCCATACTTCGCATATAGTCCCCGGATGTGGGTTTCATCAAATGCAATGGCCTCTTCGGGGACATGTTTATTCCGTGCCCAAAACTCCGCCGTACGATACTCCATCGGGATATTATTCTGGCCTGCCTCAACTAGCTGACGTGATTCCTCATTCAACAAAAAGTAAGTAATCAGGCAGCGTCCACCTTTTTTCAACATTCGCGCAATCTCAGCCAGATAATTTTCGAGTTCGGCTGGCAGCATATGGGTAAAAACCGAGACCAGAAAGATTAAATCGAAGGTTTCGGCATCGAACGGAAATTTATAATCAGCCGCTTTGCCGTGCCCTTTGGGGCTATACATCTTGTTATAAATATCTATGAGTTGAAATTGAAAATTCGGATGCGCGGTGGTGATGTGCTGCTGACACCATGCGATGCCATCCGGCACAATATCCATCCCGACATAGCGTCCATCACCATCTAACGTTTGAGTTAAGGCCAATGCCATGCGTCCTATGCCCGAACCGACTTCCAAAACGGAATGGTTCGACTGTAAATGTCCCAACTCTTTGAAATAAACCACAAAGGTCTGCCCCGCTATATCAAAATGATTACGAAGATCATGTCCCGCAAAACCATAAATAAAGGCTTGGGAACGTGAGGGCATAGAGGGGTCGGTCTTGCCGCGTACCTGATCTATCCAATCCAAAGTGCGATAATAGGTTCTCGCGGCGTGCTGCCAAAGAAAATAGCGGGCCTGACCGGGGATTAGACTGCGAACAATGCGCTTCATGAATTGGATGTGTCTCCCAATTGAACGAACCGGAAAGCACTAATCATCCCGATCCCATCTGTTTCTGTCAATTGGGAAGTTCAGGTTAAGGCGTCGGCGTGCCAAAAGGGGAGGGGTGCGGGGGTCGGTCTAACTGCTAATTTGTCATGAAAATGCCCCCATGCAGTGCAGTGAGGGCATTCCGTTTGTTCCAGCAGCAGTTGCTAGACTCTTACGTTACGTTCCCATTCCTCAACTTGACGGCTTGCGGCCTCACGGGTGATGCCATAGGTCTCTTGGATTTTGCCAATCAACTTATCGCGGTTGCCAGCGATTTGTTGCCACTGATCGTCGGTCAGCTTGCCCCATTGAAGGCGTGCCTCCCCCATCAATTGTTTCCAATTACCAGCAATCTTATCCCAGCTTGAAGGCTTCGACATTTTGTTCCGTCCTTTCCATTCGTTTGAACGCTTTCAGAATATATTCAACTGAGTTCCAGAACATGGGACAGGTGGTCAAAAGATACCCCACCAACTAGGTATCATTCGAAGGCGCTAACGGCCCATACCAAAACCCACTCAATCACCCATGTGCATGATGCTAACTGCAACTAAATTTATATCACCGTTCGAAAGCTGCCTACTCCCATGAGAGGCAATGAATATGGAGACGGCAAGGAGACATATCATGTTAAGTTGGGCATTGATTTTCTTGGTTATTGCGCTCATCGCTGGGTTAATGGGATTCGGCGTGATTGCGGGGACGGCTGCTGGGATTGCCAAAATCCTATTCTTCGTCTTCTTGGTATTGTTTGTCCTATCCCTGCTGATGGGACGGCGACCCGTCATTGAATAGCCGCCACCAGTTCTCTTTATACTGAAAGCCGTGTCAGACTAGGCTCGGCTTTCTATACTTACTTACTTGGTCTCGCTCATCGCTAGACTGGGTAGTTTGATGGAATATCGTTATGCACAGGCTGGCTCTTGGTCTCTCATCCCCCAAAATGCCTTTCAAGCCAATGGATGGCAAAGGCTGACAAATCGGCAGCATCCAATAGGTAGGAATCTGCTTGACCCACTTGGCCGCGCCGCCCCTTGCCTTCTTCCGCTAGGTAGGCCATCGCAATCTGTTCAAACGAATACTCATCATGAACCTCGCCAGTAGCATAATCTTCAATGTCGAGCCATAGCTTCTGACCATTTTGCAGCACCGGGCATTGGTAATGGATGATCTTTTTGTGGCGCAGTTTTGCACAATATTCGGCATAATGGAGCAACGTGATGGTATAGAGCGGCGCTCCAAGCATCAAGACCCGCCCGTTGAGTTGTACCAATTTCTCCAATGGTGAACCCGTTCCATATCCATAATTTAGGGGATGATTTTGAGTAAGCAGGGCAGCATGAGAGCCTAACGCCACCATTGAGGCTTCAGGATTGGCGCTACGTTGGGTACCGGGCCAAGTCCGTAGAAACTCCACCAAAACACTGTTTTCGCGCACGGAGCGTGCAATCGCAGGATCAAATGCGGGGTGCTGTTCGTAGTAGACCTGCCGAGCCTCCAGCGATAACTCCCCCACAAAATCTGGGATGTCCTGCCAACCCGCATACATCATCACCGTTCCAGTGGGCGTCAAGGCTTCTAAAAGAGCCTGCAAAATAACATTGGGGCCGCCCATGATGTGGCCTACCGATTTCACCGAGGCGTGCAGCATTACGACCTGTCCGGGGCTTACCCCCAGTGCCTTGAACCCCTCGACCAATTGGGTCTGTGTATAAGGGATAGAATCACTCATTACTTGTTCTGATCCTTCTGCTCTATTCGTCGTAATACGGGCATTGAATCTACACTGTTGAATAGGCCGATGGGATTATCCTCCGATCAGGTAATGCGAAAATCATGGATGTGAGCGGTTTTGAGTCCCTCCGGGAGAATATAATGCGCCCGTCCAATCCGCTCATCTGGCCCGATCCCGATTGCATGAAAGCCACCCGCAATTGCAGCGTCCACCCCTGCTTCCGCATCCTCAAACACAAAACAACGAGTGGGCCATAGCCCTAGACGCCCCGCAACCCAGATAAACAAATCCGGCGCAGGTTTATGATTAACCACACAATAACCATCCCCAATTGCGTCAAAAAGGGGTTCAATCCCCAAACGACGAATGACAGTCATGGCGTTTTTGCTGGCAGACCCCAACCCTAGTCGAATGCCAGTAACTTTGGCCTCCGTAAGGAAAGGGAGCACCCCCGGGAGTAGATCACCGGGCGTGATGTTTTCGAGCAATGCCTGATAGTAGTTATTTTTGCGGGTTTCCATTTTAACCAGCTTGTCTTCTGGAAAAACCCGCCCTTTGAGGAGTAGCTCGAGGCTGCGGCGGCGTGGCACCCCCCGCAGAGCCTCATTAGCTTGGCGGGTAAAGGGGATATTTTCTTCATCCGCCACCTGCTTCCAAGCCTGATAGTGATACTCGGCAGTGTCTGTAATGACCCCGTCTAAATCGAAAATGAAACCGAGTTCCATGTTATTCCACCATGATTGTCATAGGTGTGCCCCGATAGAAAATGCGGAAGGTCACACGCTTCCAATGCTCCGGCAAATGTGGACGGGTGATCGGGCCGTTCTCGGTCAATTCCAATCCGCACAATCCCTTCACAACCGCCTGCCATACTCCACCACAGCAGGCCGCATGGATGCCATCACGGACATTCCCTTTATGGTCATCCAGATCAAGGGTGGCAGCATAGATGAAATAGTCGTAGGCTTCTTCATTCAAACCTAAATGGGCGGCGACAATCGCGTGCATGGCCGGACTAAGCGACGACCCGTGATCCACCACGCCAGAATATTCATCCCAGTTGCGACGCAGGAAAACATCATCACCTAACTGATTTCCAAGCAGGGCCATCAGCATCACTACATCAGCCTGTTTAATGACCCGTGATACTTGGGTTTTGGCATGACCCAAAATCATGTCCATATTTGTGGTGCGTGGCGTATAATCCTCTAAATTGATAGGTTTCAGCCGCTCAAAGAAGTTCTCAAATTGCTCAAATACACCATTTTGCATTGGAATCCACATTTTTTCGGTAACCGATTGCCAGTGGTCAAAAAGGGCATCGGACAGACCAAGCTGTTCAGCTAATCGGGCGGCATCGGCAGGGTAGTGCTGCTGCAAATACGCCCAAACACCAAGCGCTTCCTGCAAATGCCAAACCACCATACGGTTCGTAAACACGCTGTTGTCAATATTTTCATGATATTCGTCCGGGCCGATTTGCTGACGAAGTTCATAACGATCAAGCGCTTGGTTATATTCGACGCGGCTACCCCAAAATTTGGCCGTATCCAGCACGATTTCTGCTCCGTACTGCCGGAGCCAATCATGATCGTGCGTCCAGTGCCAATAGTGCAGAATGGCATAGGCAATGTCTGTCGAAATATGCTGCTCATGATCCCCTGTCCAAATGCGAATTGGATTACCATCCAATCCTGTCACCCAGCGCGGTGTGGTTTCTTCACCTGTGTCGGCACTCTCCCACGGGAACATTGCACCCTGATAGCCTAATTCGGCGGCCTTGTGGCGGGCACCCAGCAGGTTGTGATAGCGATACATCAACAAGCGTCGCGCCAAATCTGGTTGGGCGAGGGTTAGCGGTGGTAGGATAAACAATTCGGTGTCCCAAAATACATGTCCCTTATATCCGTGTCCGCTTAGTGTCTTTGCGCCAATACTGACCCGTTCTTCATGTGTTGGGCTGGCGATCAGAAAGTGATAGGTACAGAAACGCACGGCGCGTTGGGCAATTTCGTCGCCTTCAATTTGGATGTCGAAATGTTGCCAATAGGCATCCCACGCCTTAACATGAGCCGCATATAAAGCCTTATAACCCGATTCAACCGCCGAACGGAGTGTATTCACGGCATTGGTAAAGGGGTCTTGTCCTTCGCGGTTGGTATGAAGTGATACCAGTTTGGTCAGCACCACTTTTTGGTTTTGGGATACCTCAAACTTGCTCTGATAGCCTCCTACACCCATTTGGATGGTTGCAGTTGCCCCCTCAATTTGCACATGGGCCGCCATGCCAATTTCATATCTACTTGGCGCGGTCTTGCCGTGTACTGTCACAAAGGGCTGACCGTCAACGGATTTAAGAAAGTCCCAATGATTCACATCTTCGTAATGATAGGAAGCCGCTTCGAGAGGAGCATTCACCTCAATCGTATGTTCGCCTTCATTCAGTACCTGCACCAAAACCTGCACGCCCATCACATGGGGATTTGCAAGGCTGGCAAATCGCTCAAAAGCAAGACGTACCGTGTCCCCATTTGGGGAACGCCATAGCACCCCTCGCCGCAAAACCGCCTCTTTTAAATTCAAGCTGCGATCATATCCGAGGATTTTGCCTTCGCTGAGTTGAAACCAAGCACCATTCACAGCAATGTGGAGCGACAGCCAATTGGGGAGCGGCACTAATTCCGGCACAGTCTGTTCTGAGGTCTGGTTAAATATACCCGCCGCCAGTGTTAAGGCACTATCGTTGGGATACCCTTCCTCAAAACTACCGCGCACCCCTACCAAGCCATTGCCGATGGTATAGATGGTTTCTGAATGTAATAGTTGACCGGGTTTAAAGGGATATTCGGTCACTTCCCATTGTCTGCGTTCAAAAGACTTCATTGACCAAAATCTCCAAGACTGCTTGCTCGAACGACAAGCGTGGGTAGAAGCAGATGCTGTTGTGGAACAAACGACTCATCATCAATTTGTTGGATGAGCATCTCAACCATCAACGCGGCAACATCTTCGATGGGTTGACGTACCGAAGTTAAGGGTGGAGTCAAAAATTCGCCCAGCGGTATATCGTCAAAACCTGTGATCGCAGCCCGGTAACCTCGGTCACGCAGCGCCTGCATCGCGCCCAAAGCGATCGTATCGCTCATGGCGACAATTCCGGTTGGGAGCGTTGGTAAATCCAGTAAGGCTTGAGCGGCTAGGTAGCCGTCGGACACGCGGTGTTCTGCAACCACCACCAATTCCGGATTATAGGGCACCCCAGAGTCCGCCAGTGCCGTCACATAACCTCGGTAGCGGGCGTCACCGGAGACCGAACCCTCTGGCTCACGGATCAAAGCGATTCGGCGATGTCCCTGTTCAATAAGATGCTGGGTCGCCATACGAATCCCATTCATCCCATCCACGTCCACCCAGCACGTTTCTTCATCCAGAGGCGAGGTGCTCTGCCCAAATGCCACGAACGGGAATTTGATCTTGTGCAGATGTCGTATACGCACATCGTTATGTACGGTATGCGACAGAATAAATCCGTCTACCCGTTGGCTCTTGATAAGATCATCATAAACAGCTAATCCGTTTTCGGCAGGAGCACGTACCAAAAGCAGATGACGACCACGCTGTTCGGTATAAAACATCGTGTAATGCAAAAACTCTTCTAAGATAGCGTTGACATCACCCGGGCTTGGCCCAAAGTTCCAAGGATACCCGACGATACGAGCACGGTTATCACGCAGGCTCTGAGCACCAATGCGCGGGACATAACCTAAACGCTCTACTACGTCCATAACCTTTTGGCGGGTTTCCTCACTAATGTGGCCTTTATTGTTAAGCACATACGAGACTGTTGTAACCGATACACCAGCTTCGCGTGCTACTTCCCGAATTGAAATCATGAGTGTTTTTCCTGAGATGATCGAAACTCCGCAAGGCGATTTAAGACAGCCGCCGTGCCTATGGCAGCAATAGTGCTCCATGTCAACAAAATCCATAACATGGGGAGCACCGTACTGATAGCGGATAGGAGCATAACGCCTAACACAACAGCGAATGTGAAAAGTGGGTTCTTGAGGGTCATCACCAATGCGTTGCGGGTCGCCCCCCAAACAGACGGGTTTTCCATTTCATAATACAATGCCCACGTGTACAGCACGACCCCGCCCCATGCGAATGTGCTGCATAACCATGCAAGTCGCAGACAGTAAACCGCAAAACCCGGCACATCATTATAGGCCAAAAAATTGGAAAATGTGACCCCCACAAACAATACATTCACCATGCCCCACGGCAAAGCACGCCATAAATTCTCGCGGAATGTTTCCCAAAACAGGCCGAGATCAGCAGTGGTGGGTTCGGTCTGTGTTTCATACGCCATCCGCACCAATGCACTGTACGCGGCAGGGGCAGTGACAATCGGCAGTGACAGCAGCAAAAAAGCTAGATTGCCCCAAATATAGGCATAGCCATTTCGCCGCACACTGTTGATGCCTTGCAATACCACACGCCACCCCTGCCAAATTGCCATGTCGCTTTATCCTTTTAGTCCTGTATAGCTGACCCCCTCTACAAAATATCGTTGAAACATAAAAAAAATCAAGGCTAAGGGCAAGGTGGTAATCACCGAACCTGCTAGAAAAGAGTGCCAGCGAAGCTGCTCCCCAAATTCGCCACGTAGGAATGACAACCCTAAAGGCAGCGTCCATAATTCGCTCTTGGATGAAACCAGCAGCAGCACCTGAAGAAATTCATTCCACATACCCTGAAAACTGAAAATCGCTAGGGCGGTCATGGCAGGGGTGGAAATGGGCAGGATAAGGCGGAAAAAGATGGTAAAACGACCTGCACCATCTACCATTGCGGCTTCTTCTAGCTCTTTAGGGATGGATTCAAAAAACTGCTTCATCAAAAACACCCCAAATAGGCTAGCCGAAAACGGAATAATCAGGGCAGGATAGCTGTTAAGTAGCCCAATCTCCTTTAAGAGGATAAAACGTGGCAGCAGCAGCACGATCCCCGGAATCATCAGCAGGCTTAACACAAAAAAGAAGATGATGCGATTGCCGGGAAATTTGAGACGGGCCAATGCGTACCCTGCCAATGAATCAAACAAAAGGCGTAGGAACATAACCGCCAATGACACAAAAGCGGTATTAAACAGCCAGCGCGGTAGTTTCTGATCAAAAATTTCTCGATAGCCGTCGAGTGTTGGGTTAAAAGTAACCTGTTTAGAAGTCTCGCCCGCTGGGAGAACAGTTTTCCGTTCCCGCCCTGTGTCATCAATAATGGTGGGTTCACAGGTAACGTCCATTGGCGGTACAGGCACCAACGATTGGGGAAATGCTTGGATGGCGGGTAGACATTTAAACGAATTACTGATCGTAAAAAGAAATGGCAGGATTTGTATCAATGCGAAGATCACCAGAATGGAATAACCAATCGTCGGCATTGCCACATTAATCATTCTTCTAGTGCCACTGCGAGCCTGTTGGGTTTGTGCGGAGGCAATGGTTGTCATCTCAATGTCTCCTTTACCAATTGGCCCGTTCGCCGCCGAAAAATCGGCGCTGTAGCACGGTGAAGATGAAGATAATCACAAATAGGATCATCGCGGTGGCAGTTGCTAACCCCATGTTTGAGCCAGTTCCAAACGCATTGCGGTAGACCAAAACAGCCACCGTTAACGTCGCATCACCTCCCCCGATGATATACACTTGGTCAAACACTTGAAAACAACCGATTAATCCCAACGTAATGACAAAAAACGTCGTAGGCTTGAGAAGGGGAACGGTCACTTTACGGAAGATTTGCCATATATTCGCGCCATCAATCGCGGCTGCCTCGTACACATAGGACGGGATGTTTTGCAGGGCCGCAAGGAAGATCACCATCAAAGTACCAATGGTTGTCCATGTATTTAAGATCATAATCATCAACATTGTCACGCTTGGGCCGCTGATCCAGTCCCACGTTCGCAACCCATAATGTTTCTCACTGGCCCAATCACCGACATCAGCACGGGTGACACCGAATTGCTTCAGTACCCAATGGAACACACCTGTTGAATCATCTGTCCAATTGATGGCTTTATCGCTATAGGAGGGATACAACAATTCAATGAAGGCATTAACCAAGCCCCCACGCGAAAAGGGCCAAAGGAACACAAT
>JAIOHL010000163.1 GCA_019913005.1 Anaerolineae bacterium
GGCGAGGGGGAGTCGAATCCGGCGTATTTCAGCCCCTCTCACAAGGGAGAGGGGTTGGGGTGAGGTTGGTTTATCCTGCGTTGCCCCTATAAGTGTCGGAATCAGAAACCATCAATGCCAAGTATATATCGGCGCTTCGACTTGTGCCTGATTGGACGTTTGCCCGTACAATGGAAACAAAGGACACACGGAAGGATGCGGATTGGATGGAAACACTGCTGGGATTTGGGAAATTCACCCTCGTGGCAATTGGCTGTACGGTGGTCTGTGTTTGTGCCGCGTGTGTTATCGGCGTGCTGCTGATTGTCGCGGGGGAAAACGCCGCCACCAATCAGGCCATCCGCGATAATGATGGCTATGGGTCGGAGGACAAGCCAATTCCGCTTGGGCAATATGCCGAATTCAAAAACGGGCAGGTGCGCATCGCCGAGGCTGATTATGACGCAACCGAGCGGGTATTAAACGAAACGCTGTTGGGGGCGACCAACCTTGCCGCAGGTAGCCGGTATATCCTGATTCGATTTGATATGTTCTGCGAAAAACAGCACTGCGACCCATCCGAACTGGCGCTGCATGTGATCGCCGATGATGGCAAGGCGTGGAGCGAAGAACTGACCCTCGCCAAATATAACGAGGATTTCCCGGATGCCGTCGAAGGAGCGACCTCGACGGGCTGGCAGGTGTTTGAATTTCCGGTGGCGCGAACGGTCAAGGCGGTGCGGGTCCAATGGGAGGGCGTGACGCTGTATCTGGCCGCGCCGTGACTGTTTGGCAATACAAACCTTTCCGTCTATACTGGGCCAAAAATTTACGCCAGTGGTCGAAATTCCCTAGCGAACAATTGGGCTTATGCTCTTTGACTTTTCGAATCGGTAACACATCCTCACCCCCCCGGCCCCCTCTCCGAAGGCTTTCAGAGAGGGGGAGAAGATGGCCTATTGAAGCCCCTCTCCATGCAATGGGGTGCGGTGGGGATGGTTTACCGGAACAAATTGTTAAACGTCACAAGCCCATTGTTTGAGGAACGCCGCAGCGCAAGAGTTTCAAATAGTAGCTTACGCGACAAGGAGAGGGTCATGTCTAGTATTGAGGCCGCTATCATCGGGTTATTTGCAGCAGTGGTGGTCATCAGTTTCGGTCTGCAATTTATCGTCGCCTCCAAACTCTATAACGATCCCGTCGTCATCGTGGTGAGTATGATGCGCGGAACGCGGGTTTTTTTGCAGGGATGGCGTCGCGCCGATGAACTGAAAATTCGTGACCTTATGCAATTTTGGACGGCGGCAATTGTCGTGCTGGTTATGATGATATGCCCGGTGGCTTATATTGGTGTTCAACGCGACTCCGACACCGAAACGATCAATTCCTCATCGTCCGGCAGCACCTTTAACCCCAACGCCAGCCCAACCCCCCTGCCCTATGGTTGGCAGATCACCTATCCGCCCTATGGATCGCAAGTCCGGCGGGGGACATTTTTGGATCCGATACAGGTGGAAATTCGGGGGTGGGTGCAGTTTGACCCGCAGCAGATTGAGTTTTTCAGAGTTCACGTCTGCGAAATCCGCAACGACAATGGCAATGTCTATCCGATACCCTGTGGAGCCGAACAAGGGTCGGAGCGTTATGAACCCCTGCCGACGCAAGACAGCGTGTTATTTGTGCTGGATACCAGCATGTTGATGCCCGGCCCGTATGCCATCGGGATTGGCTTTCAGCATCGCAATAGTGATCGGTACGATTCGCCAACCGAGCAAAGGGACGATCAGCAGGTGTGGATCACGATTGTGGAGTGAAGGCGAAATCAACCTCACCCCCCGGCCCCCTCTCCGAAGGCTTTCAGAGAGGGGGAGGCGAATCTGGTGTATTAAAGCCCCTCTCACGTGGGAGAGGGGTTGGTGTGAGGTCAATTAGAAAGGACTTTATGATGGATGACCCCACATTAACCCCATTTGATACGTCGCCCGAACTGTGGGAAGAATTGAAACCCCTTGCGCGACAAATGCGGCATGAACCAACCCTTGCCGAATCCAAATTATGGCAAGAATTGCGGAATCGGCGGTGCTGTAATGCCAAATTTCGCCGCCAACATGCCATCGAACGATTTATCGTAGATTTTTGTTGTTTGGAAGCGATGGTGATAATTGAGGTGGATGGGCCGATTCATGAGTACACGCCTGAGCAAGATGCGACTCGACAAGCGTATTTGGAGGCGCTTGGGTTTGTGGTGTTGCGGTTCATGAATGATGAGGTGTTGAGTGAAATGAGGGGCGTTTTGGAAAGAATTGCTGAAATGGTTTTGCCGCGTATGTAAAGGGAAGTAGTTTACCTCACCCCCCTGCCCCCTCTCCAACAGGCGAGGGGGAGGCGAATCTGGCCTATTAAAGCCCCTCTCACGTGGGAGAGGGGTTGGGGTGAGGTTGGTATTTCTTTCGCTACCCCAAAAGTGTCGGAGGGTAAAATCTGGCGACGCGAGAAGCGGCTGGTCGAAATTTCAGGCGACGGCTTTGAGGACACGCAGAGCACGCAGCGTCACCCATTTGTTGGGTTGTTTTTTGGCCCCAAAATCCACCCACGTCTTGCCCGTGTAATCGTAATCCAATGCCCAGCGTCCCTGCCGATCTTGTTTGGCGCGGATGGCATCTAGGGCATTCTGGAGGCGCGGATCGTCACCACAGCCCAATGCAACAAGAGCCTCGACATTTTGCAGCAAATCGGTGACATAAAAGACCGGAAAGCCGAACTTCCACCAATTGCCGCTTGGTTTGTCGCTGAAGCCAGATGGGTAATCAGCGCGGGCCGGGTCGGTGCTGAATAAAAAGTCTAGGCCGTCGCGGATGGCATGGTCAATCAAAGCGGTGCGGCGTTCGATGGGCCATTTGCTGAAGGCCAACATCACTTTTATCCCACCCCAAGCGCAGGGCAGTTTGTTGTTCGCACCACAGGCAAAACGCGGCCCACACTTGCCTGCATAATAGCGCAAGGCGGCTTGGCGGTCAGCGATGGGGGCGACCCCTTCACCCGTTACGCTGCGGGCCATCCACTCAAAGGCTTGGTCAAGACGGGGGTCATCGCAGCCGAGATCGAGCAAGGCCGCACACAGATTACCCTGTAGACAATCGGCAGTCGAGGATGGCGACCCCCCTACCGTGAATTGTCCCCCCTCCGCCAGCGCGTGATCCAGCACGTAGGCACAGGCCCGGCTAATGCGTGCATCGTGGGTGATAGACGCACCGAGTTGGGCCAACAGAATGATTGACCAGACCGTGCCGCGATATTTGGGGTAATAACCCGGCCCCGGTTCGACCCAAAAACCTTGCTCGTCCATTGCAGCGAGGATGGCAGCAATCGGCCCGTGTGTGTGGGCCGCCGAACACGTATCGCTGAGTTGATTATCATCCGGGGGGCAATCCAGTAAATCTCGTAAGGTGAGATACCGGACGGTGGGATTATCCTTTTCCAATAGCCAGTTGAGCAGATCATCGGTGAGCCATTGATGCGCGGTCATGGTCACATCTCCTACACAACCATCGGGTTCGATTTCAGCATAGGCCTGTATCGGACGGCGGCGGTAGTATGGAAGGACATCGTTTTTGAATGAGGAAAAGCAGAATCGAAGGGTTGATACCAGATTTGGGTAATTCATGTCCATTTAACCCCACCCCTAGCCCCTCCCCAAACATAGGG
>JAIOHL010000017.1 GCA_019913005.1 Anaerolineae bacterium
GGGTTGGATTACGGATTTCGCAATTAGAGAATATAGTCCTCCCCGCCGCCAAGCAGATGGCCCATTTGTTGTCCCCATGCCCGCTGCTCCCTTTAATGTGGGGCAGGGGTGGGGTAATTTCTAGGAGATTGCATATGGCACAGACAGTGGGCGTCAGCAGCCCGCCAACCACCCGAATCATGGAAACCGCGCATGAGCCGACCCGAACGCAGCGATTTTTTCGCGGCCTTACCCCGTACCTGTTGATTTCGCCGTTTTTTATCGGGTTCATCTTGTTCCAACTCTTCCCGATTCTGTTTTCGTTTTTTCTCAGCACCCAACAATGGAATCCGTATAAAGACGGGGCGGACGCTTTTGAATTTGTCAAACTCGACCACTTCAATACCCTATTCCACACCGCCCGTTTTTGGAACAGTCTGCGCGTGACAGGCATCATCACATTGGTGTGTGTCACGATAGGCACGGCGCTGGCGGTTTTGCTGGCGGTCTTGATTGATGCCGTCCCGGATTGGCTGTCGAATATTTTGCGGGCCGTCTTTTTTATGCCGTCCGTCACTTCGGTTGTGGTGATTACCTTTATCTGGAAGCAGTTGCTCAATCGGCGCTATGGGCTGATTAATGATTTGTTGGTCAGCAATCACATTATGGATGCCCAAAATTTCTTGGGCGATTCCAAGCTGGCCCTCTGGTCAATTATCGTGATGCTGATTTGGGCGGGGCTGGGTTGGGATGCGCTGATTATTACGTCTAGCCTGCGCAACATCCCCGAAGAATATTATGAGGCGGCGCGAATTGATGGGGCGAGTTATATCAAGCAGTTTCGGTACATCACCCTGCCATTGCTCCGACCCGTGCTGTTGTTTGTGGTGACGACGGGCTGCATTTTCCTGATCGGCTTGTTTGCCCAAGTGCAGTTGTTGACCGCAGGCAATCCGCTGCATCGCACCGAAACTGTCTCGCTCTATCTGTATGACCAAGCCTTCGGGTATCAGGAATTTGGTTATGCCTCGGCGATTGCGGTGACATTGACCTTTATCATGTTCGCGGTCAGTTTCTTTAACTTCAAATTTTTAGGCAATCGGGGGGAGGTCTAGGTGTAGCCATGCGAACCCGTCGTGACAAAATGGGCCGGGGCGTTTTATCGGTGGTGTTGTGCCTCATCGCGCTCACCTATCTTTTTCCCTATATCTGGATGATTGGCACGTCGCTCAAGCCCGATGATGAACTCTCCAACGGCAAGCTGTTCCCCGAAAAAATCACCACCGTGCAGTATAAAAGCCTGTTGGAAGGATTTGACGCGGGGCGTATCCAACTCAAATATCAATATCCGCGTTATTATCTCAACAGCGGCTTCGTGACCTTGACGAGTGTGGGGTTGGTACTGGCCTGTGATGCATTGGCGGCCTTTGCTTTTGCCAAATTTGAATTTAAGGGCAAGCAGGTGTTGTTCTGGTTAATGATTATCACCATGATGCTGCCGGTTTATGCCACGCTGATTCCATCGTTCTATTTGTTTTCGCGGGTCTATCATTGGGTCAATCGGTATGAAGCCCTGATTTTGCCGGGGGTAGTGGATGCCTATGGTATTTTTCTGCTGACCCAATATATGAGAACCATTCCTTCCGAACTGCTGGACGCGGCGCGGGTGGATGGGGCTGGCCCGCTGCGCAGTTTTTGGAAAATTATCGTCCCCCTCAGTCGTCCGGCGTTGGGGACGTTGGCGATTATCAAATTCTTGGGGGTGTGGAATGACTATCTGTGGCCGTTGGTCATGATTCGCCAAGAAAAAATGTTTACGCTGCCCATCGGAATCGGGCAAATGCAGGTGCGACAAGGCATGGTAGTGTGGGGCGTGCAAATGGCGGCCTCCGTTTTGGCAACCGTGCCTGTCGTCATTTTGGTGTTCATTATGCAGCGCCAATTCCTGCGCGGGTTTACAGCGGGGGCGTTTAAAGGTTAAGAACGAACCCCATCCCCAACCCTTCCCCTAACAAAGGGAAGGGCTTGTCTGACATTCGATTTTGGATGGACTTGTGGAAAACCGCATGAATGAAGAAGGGTTTGAGTACCGGACGCAATAATGCAGTTTAATAATTAAATCGGGTAAGCCATCCCCACCCCCTCCCCATTGCATGGAGAGGGGCTTCAATATGCCGTTTCCGACGCCTGTTGGAGGAGGGCAGGAGGCTTGTCCGACATTCGGTTGCTGGTGGTGCTTAGGAAACCGGATGACGATGGGGTTTTGAGTACGGACGCAACATGTTGCGTCCCTACGAACATGGGGCACATTCTCCCGCATTCATGCGCTTTTCCTTGATATCGGACAAGTCTCTAGGAGTGGGTTCCGCCATTCATTTAAATTTTGCACGAGGAGAGACCATGACCAGACGTTGGGTATTGATGCTATGTGTGCTATTTCTGCTCTTACCGGGGCGGGCTTATATGCAAGATGACCCCGCTGCCGCCACACTGATTGATGACTTTGATGGTTATGCCGACATCACCGAGGCGTGGTGGAGTTACTCATCGGATGACCCCGCCGCCAATTTTGTATTTGGCCTCGATACTGAAAACCCCTATAACGGCGTGGCCTCTTTGCGCTTTGATGTGGATATTCCAGCAGGGGGGTACGCGGGAATTGGCTTTGATTATGGCGTGCCGATGGATTGGACAGCGGGAACGGGCATACTCTTCCAATTACGGGCCGACACACCGGATTTGCCGTTGGAGTTGGTGCTGCATCTGGATGACCCAACCCAGACCTCGCCTGATTCGCCCGGTAAAACCCCGTTTGGCGCACCCGTCGTCACCACTGGTGCGGAGTGGTCAACCGTTATGGTTACATGGGATGCTTTTGAGCGGCTGACATGGATGGGAACCGAGGGCCTTATGGAATTTACCGCCAATCCCGTTACCTCCGTCGAAATCGCCTTCCAAGCGCCTGCCGAGGCTGCCATCACGGGCACAATCTGGGTAGACGATTTACGGGTGATTTCCGACACTGACCTCAATGCGCTGACCCCTGCCCCAACCTTAGCCAGCACTGTCCCCCTGCGTGCCAGTCAAATCGGCTATCGGCCCAATGACCCCAAATATTTTGTATCGGCTGTCCCGTTCACGACCTTTGAAATTGTGGATACCACCAGCGGCGCGACGGTCTTTACGGGCAATGCGACGGATTGGGGCATGGATACGGACGCGGGGCATGAGGTGACGATTGGGCAGTTTGACGGCTTGACCACGCCCGGCACTTACAAAATCGTGGTGGCGGAGGTGGAAATGGGTGAAAGTTATCCCTTTGTCGTTGCTGAGGATGCCTTTGCCGACCCCCTGTATTTTGCGACCCGTGCCTTTTATCTGTCGCGCAGTGGCATCGCCATTCACGACGCGGATGAGAGCGGCTTTGATTTGGAGGCAGGCCACGCCGGGCCAGCGGTGTTATGGGACGACCCCGACGCACTCCCATTGGATGTTTTTGGTGGGTGGTACGACGCGGGCGATTATGGGCGTTATATCCCCACCGCCGCCTTTGCCGTCAATCAACTACTATATGCCTTTGTTGCCAACCCGACCTTTTTTGAGGATGGGGCGCTGAATATCCCCGAAAGCGGCAACGGCCTGCCCGATTTGCTGGATGAAATTCGTTGGGAACTGGATTGGATGCTGCGGATGCAAGACGGGGATGGGGCGGTGCATAACAAGATCACCACCCGCGATTTCCCCGGCCTCGGCACACTGCCCGCCGAAGACACCGAGCAGTTGTACGTGTTTGGGATTTCCAGTGCCGACACCGCCTATTTCGCCGCTGCGATGGCCCAAGCTGCGGGGGTTTTTGCCGATTATGACCCCGACTATGCCGCCATCTGCCAAGCCGCCGCGCTTAAGGCATGGGCATGGTTGGAGCAGCATCCCGAACAAGTGCCCCCCGGCGGGTTCCAAAATCCCCCGGTCAGCGAATACCCCATGCAAGGCGGGTATGATTTTGTGGGGACAGAATCCGTGCCGCGCCTATGGGCCGCCGCTGAATTACTGAAATTGACAGGCGACCTGAAATTTGAAACGGCTTTTGCTGATTTGTACCGCATCAGTGACGCCGAATATCCCATGTCATGGGCCAATGCCTATCCGATGGCGCTGTTTGCCTACCTCAACGCCTCCACCGCGACCAATGCCGACCTGCGTGCCGAAATTGTTGCCGCCGTTGAGCAGCAAGCCCAAACCATCCTCGCGGTGATTGGCGCATCGGGTTATCAAGTCGCCCTCAACAGCGCCACCCCTAGCTTTGAATATGTGTGGGGGTCGAATCAAGTGGCCCTGTCGCATGGCCTATTTTTGATGTTGGCCCAAGCGGTTTTGCCGGACGCAGATTTTCAGCAGGCCGCGCTTGCCCAAATCCAATACATTCTGGGGGTGAACCCAGTGGCGAAGGCGTATATCAGCGGTATCGGCAGTGACCCGGTGCAACATCCACATCATAATGTGAGTTTCCATTTCCAGACCGCGCTGCCGGGGCTGATTGGCGAAGGGGCCAATAATCAGGCGTCGGGGGGCGATGCAGCCCTCGAAGCGGTGTGGGCGTCTGGTGCGGCCCCCGCGCAAAGTTATGTGGATGATTGGGAATCGTGGGCCTCCAATGAACCAACAATTGACGCCAACGCGACCTTTGTGGCGCTTGCGAGTTATTTTGCTCAATAGATTTAGCTACTTGGTTGTAGGGAAAAACAGATTTTTCCGGGAATCATAGAGGTTTCGGTCTGCATAACTAATACGGAATTCGGGTGAATGCTGTCTGTTTACCCCCACCCCCATCCCCCGTAAACGGTGAGGGGGAAGCACGGCCTGTTGGATGCCCTTCCTTGCCTGCGGGGAAGGGTTGGGGATGGGGTTAGCCTTTAGCCGAATCTGGTATAAGTCTTACCGTTGGGTTGATGAAACCAGTGCTCGAACGGCTACCAATCCTACTGATGGGCAGCACGCCATGCCTTGGGGTAATCAAAGTGGATTTTTCGGCGGGTGTGGCTTGTTGTTCACTCACGCGGACACCCGAAAAGTATTATTCTAAACTCGTTTGGGTAGATAAAGAGGCTGTTTGTACGTCGCGCGCAAAAAGTCGAATGGCTTGAGACCAATGCACCGCCTCGTCAAACCATCCCGCCAAAATGTTTCAGTACCCTCAATCGGGTCGAATGGCTTGAGACTTACGTGCAATCTTATCGCCTTTTGGCTTAATCCTTGTTTCAGTACCCTCAATCGGGTCGAATGGCTTGAGACTATCATAATGAATAGAGGATTTCATCGGCATATCTTTCCTTGTCTTCCACAGACAGTGCAGGTTGTCAGTGATACATCCAACCCGAATTCCACCGTTGAGCAGATAATCCAAGTCGGCAAATCCGCTTGGAATAGGCGGAATTCCCTCGGCATTGACCAGCGTTTTTAGCTTATGCAGGGCCTTTACACCCCAACGATCTTGGATGGAGGTGACAGCTGCATCCAAGCGCGATTGACGATCCATGGGATAGTTTCAAACCTTTTGATGATCCATTTTGGCGCGGAGTATAGAACTGTTGAGCTAAAAGGCGCAATGCAGGGACATCAGGACAGGGATCAAGGTTGGGCTATCGTTAGAACATGCGTGCTGTGTTTCGAGGAGCAAGTTGACCTAAAAGCAGGTTTCGTATTACCAGCGAGCACTTGAAAACGAAAGCATGGATTTTGACCACCCTCCTTAATCTCTAATTCTTTTTTCGAGCCAAACTGGAATATAAACTCAATTACATTGCGTAAAAGCCCACTTTGGACCTTTATCCTAGAAAAAATCAGGTCTCTAAGCGGTCAATTTCATGCAACATACAAAGTGATCGACTTTCATGAAAAGATATGGCTAGACCCTTGTGTCGCTCTTAATTGATTGAACGATCCTTATGCTGACTGTTTTTCCTTAGTGGCGAACCCTACGTGTACGAGCAGCCTTGCTAAGAGGGCGTGATAAACAAGCTGATGACACCATTTATAGAGAGATAGAGACACACAATGACTCTATAAGGAGGCAAATATGCCAGACCAATCCTCTACCAAACCCAGCACTTTTTTCCGCAAAGTGCAGGAGACCGTGCTGCGCCAAAGCAGCTATTCCGAGGTTCATACCACTAATTTCTTTCTCCAGCGGGATGTGTTGCCGCGTAACACATCTATCAAAGCCCGCCAACAGCAAATTAAGCTAGACCGGGATACCGTGATGGTTTTTGCCGACGATATGCCACTAGCCAATTGGGCGCACCCCTGTCGCTATCTGCTGCATGATGCGGAATCGGGTGAGTTGTATCGAACAGTGGATGCCCTTTTTCCGCCTTACATGGACGCAAAAGAGACTCCCCGCACCTATATCCCATTTCATCAACCCATCAAGTATGCAGACCTTGCTTACTATCCGGTGAGACCTCGCCTTGAACTACGCTGGCCCATCCGATGGGGCAATCGTTATGCCATCTTGTTTTCAGGCGATTCCAACAATCGGCACACCAATGACCTCGAATTTTTGTACCGCACCTTGCGCGGCGTCTATGGTGTCCCAGCGGCGAATATCTATGTGCTGAATTACGATGGCACCCTCAACTATAGCGGTGGCCCACAACCCGCGACGACATGGCCCGGCGACAACACGGCCTATCAGATGCCCGTCAATGCGGCAGGCAGTAAAACTGAACTCAACAATGCGTTGGATGATCTCAAAAAACGCCTGAAGGCGAATGATAGCTTGCTGATTCACACCAATAATCACGGCACGACGAGCGGTTCGGAATCGGTGTTATGTTGTTATGGGGCCGACTATCTGGCAAGTGATTTTGCGGCCAAATTAGCCGAACTGCCCAAATTCCGTTGCCTTATCGTCATGATGGAGCAATGTTTTGCAGGCGGATTCAATCAGCCGATTATCAATAACAGTCCCGCTGGTTATACGAGTGTGGCATCAGCCGCCATTGCGACCCAAACCTCGATTGGTGGGGCACATTTTGATCCCTTTGCGCGAGACTGGATTGCAGCTATGGCTGGAGCTGATCCCTATGGCAATACTTTGGTCAGCGACCCCGACACGGATAATAATGGCACCGTGACCGCCGCCGAAGCCTATAACTATGCCGATTCGATTCACCATCCACACGATACGCCGAATTTCAGCGTCTCCTCAAATGGGGCGCGTGGTTGTCACTTGGGCATCTCTTGGGCATGGATCAAGTTCCCGATTTACTATGAGGTATTCCGTCAGTTTGAGCCCATTTGGGAACGGGTCAAACCCGAGGAATTTTATCGGCGGGTCGAAGCTGCATTGCCCGAATTGGAGAAACTGGCGGATGAATATGAGCCAGAGTACGCGGCATTGGATAAAATGATCGTGCGGCGTGCATCTGCCATTATTCGACGGGCTGGGCAGCAGCGAAAATAGTTGGCAGGTTGGCCTCGTAGCATCGTTTTGATGAATTGCCTAACAATCGGAAGGTATTGACATGACACTAGATTGGGAGCAATTGGCGGCAGTGGCCCGCGATAGCCTGAGCGAGCCAGAGCTTCAAACGAGCGTCGTCTATCTAGACAAGCGGATCTATGAGGCGGGGGACGAAGTGCCATTTAATCGGGGGATGCGGGTGGTAGATGGCTCAGTCGTGCTGGCGTTTGTAGATTTGCAGCCAGAGGCGAATTGGTCACATCCCGCCCGTTATCTTTTTATCGAACCTGATACAGGCAACATGGAGCAGATAGAGGGTAATTTTTTCCCGCCCTATCGCTCACCCATCCCAGAGACGTTTCGGTTAGCTTGGCAGGGGCAGGCCGTTCCCGATTGGCCTTTATTGACCAATCAAGCGCTTTGAAGGGATTTTCGCTTACCCAAACGCCTCCACCATTCAGGCGTTTGGGTGAATTTGGATGTTAGGATACCTCTGCCCCTGAACTTTTTTCTGCGAAGTAAAAAACAATGGCAAAATAAAGGAAATTCTGTATTGTTTTCTTTCTTAATCCGTAATTGTGATGCTGACATTGTGCTGCAAACGCACGAACTAAAACTCCAAATAGGCTTATCGGGTACAACGGAATAGAAAACCCCTGTGAGGGGGAAATGGCTGTGGGAGGGGGAAGTTAGGCTTGGCGTTTGCGGCGATTTATTGCCTTTATTGTCGTGTTGGAGATCCACAGAAATTGATTAATTGCAACTTGGGCGTCGGCATCGGATCTTTTCCTGCGATAATGTGTTTTTATCGCGGAATCGCGAATGCCCGTTCAATTTTTGTCACTGCTCGCTTGATTCCCCCTTACCGGGGTTTTTTGTTCCGTTGTACCCGACAAGCCAAGAACGGCAGCATAGAACGAGGTTTTCAAGTTCATTGGTACCACCCCTTGACTGTGGGATTTTATGATCTACCGAGGTCCCAATCCTCGAATCTTGATTCATTTCTAAGATTTGGCCGCAATAATAGCATTTGCCTTCCTGTTGGCTGTACAACAGCAACACCTTGGTTTGGCCCACTCTTTTTGCCATGATTTGTCCCTTCAGGAATTGTGGAGCTTGCAGGTCTGCGCATAGGAGTTGGCACTCTAAATAGAGTAAACTACAATCAACAGTATAACGCAGGGTTTAGCAGGCGGCTTAGGGCCAATGAAGTACCTCTGGATGCCCATTGGCTGATGGGTGAGACTTCACTAAGTAGACAGAAAAAGAGGTGTCGTGCAATGAGAGTCGCGGTCTTTTCGGATATTCATGGTAACGCGGTGGCCCTTGAGGCTATGTTGGGTGATTTAAAAAATCAAAATATTGAACAGATGGTTTGTTTGGGGGATGCCATTCAAGGCGGCCCTCAACCCACTGAGGTGGTGGCCCACTTACAACGCCTAGCCTGCCCCATCGTGATGGGCAATGCCGATGATTGGCTCTTAACAGGTGTGGCAAGTGATGCGGAACAAATCTCAGAAGCCCGTCAAATTGAATTAGACACCGTACGC
Organism: Anaerolineae bacterium; assembly: GCA_019913005.1. Lineage (GTDB taxonomy): Bacteria > Chloroflexota > Anaerolineae > Aggregatilineales > J027 > CFX10. The sequence goes on from JAIOHL010000017.1 coordinate 8,995, forward strand.
GACTGGCAGTTGTTGCGTCTTTCCGAAGACGACCTGTCGTTTATCCGTACCTTTCAACCCACCATTCGACTGCCGCTAGACGATGAACGCACTTTGTTATGCTTTCATGGCTCACCCCACTCTTTTGATCATGTCATTCTGCCCCAAACACCGGATGAAGAAGTGCTTCAATATCTAAATCCTGAGCCGCAGATGGTCTACACGGGTGGGCACACCCATATGCAGTTCATACGCCATTTGGGTCGCACATTCCACTTCAACCCCGGCAGTGTAGGCAGGGCCTGCCGCCACGATCAGGCCGAGGATAATTTCCGCATGGATCCATGGGCCGAGTATGCCATCTTGACCTCAACTAATGGGATTCTCTCCCTCGAGTTTCGGCGCGTCCCTTTCGACGTGGTACGCCTCATGAGCGTTTTTCAGGCCAGTGGGCGACCCTATGCCGAGAAAGCCATTGCCCAATATGAAAGCTAGTGGCTCTGTAGGGGTTCAAAGCTGGCGAGTGGGCGGTGTTGTTGGTCGAGGGGTAGCTGCTGAATCTACGCCGATATCAATGCCGGACGAGAAGTGGGTCTTTTTCACATTTTTGTTCTCAAGTGGCCTCTCGTGACACCAGTCCTACTTTTGGCTCTACTTGTAGAAATCCCTTCCCTTTATATATCTATGTATAGTATTTACAATCTAAGGAAATTCTTCGTCATAAATTCATTTATTTTTCATGACAGTCCTCATACTAAAAGCTCTACATCCACTATACTAGAAATTAGCACTAGCTTTTGATACATGATGCCACGTTTATAAACCTCCTCTTGTTCCGTCTTCTATCGTAGTGCTCGGAATATCTGGTAGCCTCCAATTTCTATAGGAGTACAGGTATGTCCCTAAAACCTCGCTTGTTCACTGGATTAAGGAGACCAGACCAAAACGGGGGCTAGGCCACCCAAGCCTGAGGCCAGTCCTGATGCTCAGCCGGGGGCATGTGCGGATACCAGCGCTCAAAAACGGTTCGCCAGTCCTCATTTAAGACATGCATCCGCACCTGAAGCAGTTGATGGGCGCCTTGACGTGTCCAGCGCATCTGCTGTTTTTTCACAAAGCGCTTGCTGATCAACCTATTCGCCGTAGATTCCACGAATGCCGTCGAAATCATTTCTCCATACCGATCCCCATAGTTGGGAATAAAATCTCGATTCGCGCGGATGTAAGTATCAAATTCGTGAAGGAGACGCTGGAGTTTCGTGAGAGGCGGTAAGTTCCATTCATCGGCCAACCGCTCTAGTTCCCCTTCGGGGCACTCAACCGTTTGTAAAGCCCGCCACACATTCCCATGCCACAAACACCATTTAAGTCGCTCAAAACCCTTTTGAAGGCTTGCGCGAGGAGCGTCAGCCTGCGAATCTGCTATGAGGCTGTAGGGTAATCTGGATCAAAATTGTTGGCCTCGGGCTTTTTCAATAGACTGGATTGTAAAGACTTGTCGGTCACATCACCTAGCTTATCTACGATGGGTCAGTAAGGAATCCCTTGATTAACAACCTTAATTTCTCGTACACTAAGCCGAATATCAGGTCATTTTCTTACTCATACCTCCCATGAAAAACCAACTCCCGCTTGATTACGTTGCAGAAATCCCATATTTATGCGTCCTAGATTCCTCCCAACGGGCCTATCTTCAGCAAGCTGCCGTTCGTCATGTATTTGCAGCACAGGAAGTCATATTTTTAGAAGGTGATCCCGCATCAGGGGTATGGATTATTGAAACTGGGAAGGTGAAAATCGCCAAATTCAACACAGCAGGCGATGAATATATTCTTCATTTGTTGGATGCTGGCAATAGCTTTAACGATATTGCTGCCCTAGAAAATGGTTACAATCCAGCCCATGCCATTGCCCTAACCGAGGTCGCCTGTTGGCTCATCCCAACGGACACCATCCAACACCTGTTAGCAATCTGCCCTCCTTGTGCTCAGGCGGCGATTCGTATGTTGACCTCACGGGTAAGGTTATTGATTCAGCAACTTGAGGATTTAGCTTTATACTCTGTCACCACACGCTTGGCACGGTTTCTTTTACAGCAAGCCGAAACCCCTATTGTTGCTGGAGGTGTAAGCCGAGTGTCAATCGCGGCCCATCTTGCGACCACGCCTGAGACCATAAGCCGTTCTCTACGACATCTAGAGAATATTGGGGCAATCCAATTTAACCGCCACCAAATCGAAATTGTACAACCTGCTATGCTCCGCGCTTTGGCTTACCACCATCCGACTTGATCTAAATCAAGTTGTTATCCCAGCATTTTTTATATGATAGAGGCTATGGTGCGAAAGGTAGTTTGTGTTATGACCGTTTGGCAGCCTCAAATTGATATCTCAAAATGCACGGGCTGTGGGGAGTGTGTAGCGTCTTGTCCCAACCATGCACTCGCAGTTGTTTCGGCCAAGGCTGTGCTCATGACTCCCCAACAATGTAGTTACTGTGGTGTTTGTGAGATTGTCTGTCCCACGTCTGCAATCGAACTGCCTTACCTCATCTGTTTTGCATCGTCTGAGAACAACAAGGATCAAGTCTTATGACCGAACTCAAAACGCTCGATGTCCGTGTAATCCCACCCGTCATTCGTCACCAACGGATATTTGAAATCTTTGATGCTTTGCAATCGGGCGAAGCCTTCATCTTGGTGAACGACCATGCGCCACGCCCTCTGTATTATGAATTTTTGCACGAACGCCCCGATCAATTCACTTGGGAATATCTTGAGGAAGGTCCTGAGATTTGGAAGGCGAAAATCGGTCGGGTCTGATTTAGAAATAGTTTCCCGAACCTTACCTTTACGGATTTCCTCAAATGTGTCCCTAAACAACCAAGTATTTAGATCAGGGAAGCCAAAATCCGTCCTGTTCAAATGGAAACCATCAGATGACGAGCTATGGGGGTACTTATATTTTTTGTGGGTAAGTCCTCTATACCCGCAAAATTTTAGGTTCTAAATCACCCCTATATTCTCGTTCATTATCCGCTCCCAAACCGTTTTTTATCGAAGGAGACTGACTAGGATGAAACAAATAAGTCTGTATACGGACTGGATTTTTCACGAAGATAATCCCTATGCCGAGCCGTTATATGTAGATACCGAAAAGCGGGTACTGCGCTTTACCCTACGTCCAAGTCAGCAGATACGTGAACACCTCGCCCCACATTCGCCAGTCCATATTGTCATCTTACAGGGACAAGGCGTATTTACAGGCGAAGATGGGATAGAGTATCAGGTGGGGCAAGGGCATTTGTTAATTTTTGACTCAGGCGAAAAACATAGCATTCGTGCCCTTGATACTGAACTGGTTTTTGTGGCCTTCTTACACGGTGTACCTCAAGCTGAATGATACGCGGGGCTAACCCATAGCGATTTCCAATTCAGGTCTATCGGTTTATATAGGTCCTGAATCTTAACATTGATGAGTGGCTGAAGAGCCTTGTACGGTGGATCTGGGATGTAAACTATGAACCGACGACACGCCCCGTTTATGGTATTCGTTTTTGCATCCCTTCTTTTTGGCATGTGGGCAGGGCTTGTCCGCAGCGGATGGCAACTTCCACAGCTACATGATGATTTTGCCCTAGCCCATGGCGTTTTAATGATTGGCGGATTCATGGGGACGCTTATCAACCTAGAACGCGCCGTTGCTTTGAATGCCTTTCTGAGAACACCACTAAGGCGGCTTTTGCCTTACTTAGCGCCTCTTTTTTCAGTCACAGGTGCATTAGTGCTCATCACTAACGGGAATAAACGGGCTTGGCAAAAACTTGCTGGAGAGTGATTTTGTTGCCAGTCAAAATGATGTGGAGTTACATCGGTTTATTGTACAAGGTCGCCCTATCTGGGACGTCGCCAATACAACGGGGATCGAAATGCCCCCACGTGGTGGTAATCCTGCTCTCAGCGATCAACAGATACTAGCCATTATTCGCTATATTCATACCCTGAAATAATCATCCTGCGCTTCACCCCTGAGGTGAAATGTCGAAATGGATGGGACAAATTGTAACATAATCACCCTAACGGTAAACTATGCTTCAAAAATAATTACTCTTGAGAGAATCAAATCCTAGGCGAGTAGTCTAGATCACTGTCACAAATACTTTGGGAGAGAACAGATGCAACGAGAAGTTACCTTTGCGGGGATCTGTGGATTCATAGCCACCTCGGTTTTGGCTGTTCTAGTCCTGATAGGGTCACGTAATTTAGCCCATTTTGATGCAGCACTAGTGGCATACACGGCTTCGATTCTCTTCGCTACCTTTGGATTGACTTATCGCTATACCATGTGGCTGCAACGTCCGCCAACCGCACTCTATTGGAAACGTGGGTGGCAGGTCTTTCTGAAGCGAAAATACCTAAGAAAAAATATGATAAATGGGTTTCGGCATGTGACCGAGGATATGGCCCTCAACCGTTTTATTTTTGAACGGAGCCGGATGCGTGGAATAACCCATTTCCTGATTATGTGGGGCTGTATCATCGCCATCAGCATTACTTTTCCCCTCGTCTTTGGCTGGCTCCATTTTGAATCGGTTCCGGGCGAGATTGATATGTATCAAGCCCATGTTTTTGGTTTTCCAACCTTTACCTTTCCATCAGGTTCAATCTTTGGATTTTTGATTTTTCATGGGCTGGTTTGGTCGGCACTCATCACCGTCTCCGGAGTCATGTTGGCAATGCGACGACGTATGCGCGAGGAAGGGGCCGCCGCGCTTCAGTTTTTTGTCGAAGATTTCCTGCCCCTGATTCTCCTATTCGCCGTATGTATCACCGGGCTAATGCTCACAGCGAGTTATACGTGGTTGAAAGGGTATGCCTATGATTTTATTGCCATCCTTCACGCCATCACGGTTATTATCACGTTCCTGTGGCTGCCCTTTGGCAAATTCTTCCACATCTTCCAGCGACCCGCGCAGATTGGTGTGCGTTTTTACAAATATGTAGGGGAACGTGAAGAACCTGCCCTCTGTCGCCGTTGTAACACACCCTTTACTTCTTTGATGCACGTTCAAGACTTGATTACCACTGAAAAACAGCTTGGCTATAACTATGAAATACCCGGTACATCGGTCGAACACTATCAATGGATTTGCCCACGCTGCCGCCGGGCCATGTTAGCACTGGCGCAAGGGCAGCTTTGGCAAAGACAGCTAGGCGGGGAATCCCCTGCCTCAATAGCTTATACTCCCGCAACCCCAACCTATGTGAACCCCGGTCTTGGCGAAGGGCCATTGGGTCATGAAGATGCTAACAACTTCCATCCTTAGGCAAACCGCTTGTTATTAAAGGTCTGAACTTTCATGAGCAAACTTCCTGTTGAGTCCGTTGAAATTATTGAACAATTCGGTCCCACGCTCGCCTTTGCACGTGGAGCACGGGTGGATACGGGGGTGGAACCGGATAAGATGGTCAAAACCCATTGCTGTTTTTGTGGGCAACAATGTGGCATTCAACTCAAGGTGCTGAATAATGCGGTGATCGGTTTTGAACCTTGGTATGAATTTCCATTTAATCAGGGGAAATTATGCCCGAAAGGTGTCAAGCGTTATCTACAAGGAGCACACCCGGATCGCCTCCTGACCGCCTTAGAGCGCAATCCATCGGCAGAGTCTGGATTTAGCCCCATGGCCTATTCGGATGCTATTCGGCGGGTCGCCTCAGAAATCGAGCGCATCCAATCGACTTATGGCCGTGATGCTTTCGCCATTTTGAGTGGGGCCAGCCTGACGACTGAAAAAACCTATCTGATGGGCAAGTTTGCCCACATGTGTTTGCGTACCTCAAATATTGACTATAACGGGCGGTTGTGTATGGTCAGTGCTGCGGCGGCCAATAAAAAAGCCTTTGGGATTGATCGGGCTGCCAATCCTTGGAATGACATCATTGGCGCCGAGGTGGTCTGGATCAGCGGTTCAAATGCAGCCGAATGTTCGCCTATCACGAGTGATTACATTTGGCAGGCCCGTGAACACGGCGCAAAAATTGTGGTGGTTGATCCTCGGATTACCCCCATTGCTCGTACTGCTGATGTTTATCTGCCGGTAAAGCCGGGGCGCGACATGCTTCTCTTCAACGGCATTCTTAATCTTATGATCGAACAGGATTGGCTGGATCATGACTTTATTGAAAATTACACGGTAGGCTTTGAGGCACTGGCGGAAAGTGTTCAAGAATGGACACCGGCCCGCACCGCACAAGCCACCGGAATTGCCGAGCGAGCTATCCGACAAGCTGCGGAACTGTGGGGTACGGCAAAGACCAGTTTTCTGCTCCATGCCAGAGGACTTGAACATCACTCGCATGGGGTCCAAAACGTCCTAAGCGCAATCAATATAGTCCTTGCTTCAGGTCGTATTGGCCGTCAAAACTGTGGCTACAGTACGATTACGGGACAAGGCAATGGGCAAGGTGGGCGTGAACATGGACAAAAGGCCGACCAATTACCCGGAGCACGTGATCTAGGTAATCCCCAACATCGTGCCGAAGTTGCCGCGATTTGGGGAATGTCACCAGATGATTTGCCGATGCCCGGTGTAGATGCCTACGAAATTTTCCGCAAGATTGATCGTGGTGAAATCAAAGGGCTGCTTAGTATCAGCTTTAATCCGCTGGTTTCTCTGCCGGATAATAATTTTATTCGTGCTCAACTCGAAAAGTTGGAATTTTACACCGCGATTGATTTTTTCCTGAATGAAACAGCGTATCATGCCGATGTTGTCTTGCCGGGTTCTTTACATGAGGAAGATGAAGGCACGGTTACACAGGTTGAGGGTCGAGTCATAAAAATCAACAAAGCGATTGACTGCCCCGGAGATGCACGACAGGACTGGATTATTATCCAAGATATTGCGGCGGCCTTAAAACGTGAGCAGGGTTTTACCTTTCACAATCCCGAAGAGATATTTGACGAACTACGAAGGGCCTCGGCGGGTAGTATCGCCGATTATTCGGGCATTACGTATGAAAAACTCGAAACGCAGATGGGTGTATTTTGGCCCTGCCCCAGCGAAGATCATTCCGGCACGGTACGACTTTTTGAACGTGAGTCGTGGAATCCGGTCGCAAAAGGGAGTGGGCCGTTTTACTTTCCAGATGGTAAGGCTCGTTTTAACATCCCTATCTATACCCCGCCTGCCGAAGAGCCGGATGAGGCGTATCCACTCTATCTCACTACAGGCCGTGTGGTTAGCCATTATCTTTCGGGCACCCAGACCCGACGAATCGGGCCACTCGTGGATCAATATCCCGAACCTCGACTTGAGATGCACCCCAATCTTGCTGAGAAGTTAGGGGTACAAACGGGAGACTTGGTAACGGCTGAGTCCCGCCGAGGCAATATCACATTACCCGTGAGTGTTGTCCGGACCATTCGCCCCGACACGGTTTTTGTGCCGTATCATTGGGCTGGGCGCAAAAGTATCAATCAATTGACGATTTCCGCTCAGGACCCCATTTCTAAAATCCCAGAATATAAAGTCTGTGCGGTGCGTGTGTATAAAGCACAGGACGGAGAACAGCCACCTGTTCGCTGAATATTGCAGAAATCATGACGGTAGGGACTTTAGCGAAAAGGAAGCCTAGATGCCTAAGCCAGAAAAATATGAGTTTTTTATTGACATCAGCCGCTGTATTGGCTGCCAAGCCTGTGTTCAAGCCTGTAGTGAATGTGATACACACAAAGGCGTTTCAATGATCCAGTTGGATTACGTGGATCGTTCGGTTTCGACACAAACCGTACCCGTCGTCTGTATGCACTGTGACTCGCCGACCTGTGCCGAAGTTTGTCCGGCGGATGCCATCAAACGTACTGGCGATGGCGTTGTGCAAACCGCCCGCAAGCCGCGCTGTATCGCCTGTAACAACTGTGTGCTGGCTTGTCCGTTTGGCGTTCCGAAGATGCACAACGAAATGAATCTGATGATGAAGTGCGATATGTGTTATGACCGCACCTCGGTTGGCCTAAAGCCGATGTGTGCCTCTGTTTGCCCCAGCCAAGCGCTGTTTTACGGTACTCGCGAAGAAATCGAGCGACTGCGCCCTAGCTCACACCCCATCAACAGTTTCCAGTTTGGGCAACAAATGATTACCACCAAAGTAAATATGATGGTCCCCAATGAACCCCATGTGCGCCTGATTGACATTGCCATGTCAATGGACCAGTCACCCGCACCGCAGCTTATTTCGCATGATCCGCTGTTAGCAAATTTATACGAGGAATAGTATGGCTGAAAATATTGATTATGGTTCCGAACAGGCTTCCATTCCGCCAGATGGGCGACCAATGGATCAGCAACCTCGCTGGCGGCAGGATTTTCCGATTGACTGGCCTATTGATGAATATATTTCGCGGCGTGATTTTGTGAAATTTCTGATGTTGACCAGTGCAGCTTTTTCCACTGGGCAATTCTATCTGCTGGCACGTGCTACCTTCCGCAGCGACGAAAAGCTAGCCGAGAAGGCCATTGCACGAGTTGAAGATATTCCAGCCGGTGAATCTATGCTTTTTGAATATCCGGATGGCAGTCCCGCTCGGTTGCTCGTCAGAGTTGACGAAGAAGTTTTTGTAGCCTATGAGCAGCAATGTACCCACCTCTCATGCCCGGTAATACCCCATGTGGATGAGCGTGAACTTTTCTGCCCGTGTCATCATGGGGTTTTTGACATGATGACAGGTCGCGCAATTCAAGGACCACCCCAGCGCCCACTCGCCCAAGTTCACATTAAAGTGCGTGACGGCGTGATTTATGCGACTGATATAGAGGAACGTACTTCATGAATAGAACCACATCTCCCAAACGTAGTTCCCATTTTTCGCGGACCCAACGTCTCACCATCGTCACCGGGATTCTGTTTATAGTTGCGATCATTATTATTTTGCAACTCTGGCTTTTCACCGCCACCATGAACGCCTATTTGGGCGGGGATACCGGGATTTTACTCCCAGCAGCTCTTGCCAGTCTTGTTTGTCTCGGTCTGAATCTGGGGTTACTTTACTATGTCTACGGTCTCGACCGATAACAGTTTTGGGGCGATTATCCGCCAAAGTATTGCTACCCTATTTCCGGGCTATTTTGCATTGATAATGGCTACCGGAATTATCTCTACGGCTTGCTTTTTTGTTGGGATTGAGTGGTTAGCACAGGTACTTTTGGTGCTCAATATCCTTATGTATACAGTGCTATCGGTTATGCTCATGATACGTATGGTGCTGTATCGTTCCCATATTTGGGCGGATCTCACCAATCATACACGCAGCCCCGGTTTTTTTACGATAGTCGCCGCGACGTGTATCTTGGGCAGCCAGTTTGTAATCATCCAAAAAAATTACACCGTTGCCGCTTTCTTATGGGGGGTAGCCGTATTTCTATGGATCATCATCATCTATGCATTTTTTACAATGATTACGATCATTCAGGACAAACCGCCTATTGAAATCGGCATTAACGGTACTTGGTTGATCGCAGTGGTCGCAACTCAGGGAGTTTCTATTTTAGGGACTCATCTCGCTAGCCAAGTCGAAGTTACCCAGCACCGCGATATCCTGCTCTTTTTTACCCTCTGCCTGTATCTGCTGGGTGGCATGATCTATATTCCTATTATTACGCTGATTTTTTACCGATTCAGCTTTTTTCCGATCAATAGCCAAAATCTTACCCCCCCCTATTGGATTAACATGGGCGCGGTTGCCATCACTACCTTATCCGGCTCAGTGCTGATGCTGAATGCTTTTCGTTCCCCTGTTATCCTAGATGTTATCCCTTTTCTAAAAGGCTTTACGCTCTTCTTTTGGGCAACCGCGACATGGTGGATTCCGTTGCTGCTCTTGTTCGGCTTCTGGCGGCATGGTTATCAGCACTTTCCGCTACGTTACAATCCGCAATATTGGGGCATGGTCTTTCCATTGGGTATGTACACGGCTTGCACTTATCAGCTTGCCCGTGCCCTTGATCTAGATTTTCTGCTTACGATCCCACGTTATTTCATTTACGTAGCCCTTTTTGCGTGGGGTATTACGTTTGTTGGTTTTATAAGAAGCCTAGCTCAGGGCTATGGAATCATCAAAGGGCAAGATGCAACCTAAGCCAGCGACCCAAACTTCCGATCAAACAATAGGATTAAGCCAATTGTTTGATACACAAATGCTGAGAGTTTTTGAGTGGTGGCCCATACACGAGCTTATTTGGAAGGCTAATTAATAAAATGACCCAACTAGAGGCGCTTTTGCAGGCATCCGCAGTTTTACATAATCATCTTTGCCCTAGACAGGTGCTCGGTGTTCGCATGGGGATGTACGCTGCTGAAAGTTTGAGAATGGAGTGTCCACAACCTCAAAAACGGCTTTTTACTTTTGTAGAGACAGATGGATGCTTCGCTGATGGGATTTCGGTAGCCACTGGATGTACATTGGGACATCGCACACTCCGTTTAATGGACTATGGTAAAGTTGCGGCTACCTTTGTAGACATAGATTCGGAACGATCCATTCGAATTCGCCCTCGTTTGGACGTTCGCAACCGCGCTGCTCTATGTAAACCCGATGAACGCAGTCCTTGGCATTCGCAATTAAAAGCCTATCAAGTAATGCCGCTAGATGAACTATTTGAGATCAAAGGAGTGTCCCTCAGTATATCACTAGAGGATATCATCAGTCGGCCCGGTGTGCGGGTCAATTGCAGTATTTGTGGCGAAGAGATTATTAACGAGAGAGAATCTATAATTGAAGGATTAACTCTTTGCCGAGCATGTGCGGGGGATGGCTATTATCATGCGTCAATGGGGTACCCCTCCATGTCAAAACTCATCTCAATGGTCTAGATTTGTTCACACACCACCCGAAAACTCTGATCGTAGGGCCTAGAGTTCGGAACGTGCCAGCCAGCGAGAGGTCGAGCGCGAATTCGGCCGCCTGACAAAGTACGTGTAAAAATAGCGCATACTGCGCCGTACAAACCGGGATAAGGGAGTGAAAAGCGCGTTGCGCTGAGCCAAATAGGTCACCTGATATTAACTGAAAAAAACGCACGCTAAGGAGCCTCACCTGCGAATCTACTGTGAGGCAAACTTGGAATCATCTCAAAATTTGACATAGGTGGGTGGCCTTTGAAGATATATAGTGGGTGAGACGGCCTTGTCAGTACCTTTCGTGAAGCGTTTCACATAAGATAAGCCTAACCCGGAAGTCCTATTTTGCCACTATTTTGCATGATTTCCTTCCCGAAAGGACCCTTCTGTGACCGGTTTCTGTTCGGCCAAGTTAGGCCTTCACACAGATGGAGCGGTGCCATTTGCCTCACAGTAGAGCAGGCCTCTTTTGCTTTCTAGGCTTGGGTGCAGAAACCGTTCAACGGATCCTGCGGATCCAGCAATCGAATGCCCTTAAGGTATCTATGTCTAGCATCGAGACAAATTACCAACCCAAACACTTAAAGCCAAAGAGTTGTTAAAGATTTGTCCGTATTTCTTCATGACATAGCCTCACTAAGTCTTCGGATAGTGGCAAAAAGCTACGTGGTCAGTACACTTCGGTTCGTTTGAGGGTGGGGAGCCAAGAGACCCACAGTGTCATCATGGTGACGGCGGTGGGTGAAAACAAGCCGGGGCGGGTCAAGTTCACTGTGACGGATTTGGTTGTCCCCGTCAGCGGCCTGCCGATCACGATTGGGCGTACCTATGACAGCCTCGAACGTAACCTGAATGGCGACTTCGGGTATGGCTGGTCGCTGGCGATTGGCAACCCCCGGCTGGAAGTGGACGGGCATCAAAATGTCACTTTGACCATGCCGGATGGACGCCGCACCACCTTCTACTTCACGCCGCAGCCAATGGGTCTGGTGTTC
>JAIOHL010000164.1 GCA_019913005.1 Anaerolineae bacterium
GGTTTGGGGTGGGGTTAAACTCACCCGGCGCACCAACACCGAATATAAGCCCCATGTCAGCGCTGCAATCGCCAAAAACAGATTGCCGATGAACGTATCCGAGCCAAAATCGGCCTCGGCGGGGTTGACAATCACAATCACCCCCAACGTCGCCAGTCCCACCGCCAAGAGGTGCATGGGGGTCAATTTTTCGCGCAGGATGAGGGCGGCAAACAGCAGAATAAACGCGGGGGAGGCACTGGTCACCAATGCTCCGTTGACCGCCGTCGAAAGGGCCGTGCCGATGAATTGGGCCGCCAAACTGAAACCGAACCCCACCACCCCGACCCCCAATACACGCAAAAAGACCGGGCGTGGCGGAAAGGTCAATTTTTGCATCCGCATCATCGCCAGCAGGACGGCTAGGCCCATCACGACCCGGATGGTCAGCAGAGTCAGCGGCGGAATGACCTCCAACACCACATCGCTAATCACATACATCCCGCCCCAAATCGCGGCGGCACTAATTCCAAATATCGCGCCTTTAAGCATATGTTCCTTATTTATCGGAGTAGATAGGGTTCAAATCATGCCTTAATCGGGCGGGCATGGGCGATTTCCAGCGCCTGCACGGGTCGGATTTGGGCGGCTTCGACGGTAATCACCTCATAGGTTTTGCCCTCTGCCGTGAAAATCTCGACTTCATAGCCGGCCCCGTCGTCATGCACCAATACAATCACACCCATATCCCCCGCCTGCAATTGGGATTGGGGGAAATCAACCGCCAACACGACACGATCTAGTTCTTTTAGCATGTTGTCCGCTTTTCCTGTTTTCATAGCGACGGCCCTCGCCTCAACCTCCGTTGCCGTCGGTTTTTTTTGTAGGGATACTTTTTCAAGAGAGTAGCTGCTTCAGGTGTACCCATTCCCTCAAGCGAATCCTGAGATTTCTCCCGAACTTTTCTGTCCTTATCATTGAGAGCCATCTCAAGAATTGACAATACTTGAGGATCGGTAGTTCTGGGTAAGCTGCTGATGATTTGTTTCTTGGTTTCGGGGGAAAAATGATGAAAGTGATTACGAAGAGCGTCAAGAGCAGGTGTTCCTATGTTACAAAGGGCATCTACTGCGTAATATTTTGCCATGCCCTCCATACGATCCAATGCCTGAACCAGCGGGTCTATTGCAGGTATCCCAATTTGTGTCAAAACTCTCCCTATTTGGTTTCCCCAAAATCGAATAGCAGGCTCTTGTAACAATACATGGATTAAGGCATCAATTGCTGGCGCACCCATTCTTATTAACGCCTTCTCCGCATATTCCCATATAACCGGATAAGGATGATCCAACGCACGAACAAGAAGAGCAATCGCACGAACATCCCCGATTATTCCCAGAGAACTCGCTGCGGCGTCGCCAATATATGCTGAATCGGTATCTAGATATGAATTATTGAGAACGTCTATGAGAGCGTCAACTGCACGAACGTCTTTGAAATTCCCTAACGCTGTTGCAGCAACTTTTCGTAAATTGTAAGGCTCCTTCGAGTTGGTGAGAATCTGGAGAAGGGCCTCAACAGACCGACTGTCACTAATTTGTCCCAAAGACCATACCGCTTTAGCCCTAGATACCACATCCCAACTCTCATTAACAACGACAAATAGCGGTGCCCACGCAAAATAATCTCGTAGAAGAAGATGCGTAAAATGTAACCAGTGTGGTTCACTGGAGAACAACAGATTTATGGATATTGCCTGTTTGACAAACTCATCTACATCAACCGGCTCACCAACAACGCTCTGTGGTACAAATTCGATCTCCCAACGACCAAATTGATTTTCGACTCTTTCATTTTCGCTTTGAAGGAATGTATTTTTTAAACTCGTCGCTGCCAAATAACTTAATATGTCACAAGTCGCTGCTAACGAATATGCCATCTCCTCGCCGCGCATCCTCAATTTACGTGCTTCATGCTCATAGCGTTCGCGCACATAGCGTTCAAAAATCGCGTCACGCAAATCGCCGGGGCTGTCGGCTAAATTTGTCAGTTGTTCGGCTTCTTCGGGGTGATCTTGATAGGCGAAGGCGAAGAAACTCAGCAAGAGGGGCGTTTTTGCCATTTCACGCAAACCGTCATCGTTTTGAACCGCCTGCCATAATGCCTGTGTGCCACGCAGATAGGCTGCGATTTGGGCTTCACTCAAGGGTTGCAGGGTAATCGCGCCGTTCAGCTTGGCCTTGCTCCCGATCTCCACGTAATCCTGTCGGCGGCATGTCACCAAAATCTGATTATTGGTGGGTAGGGCTTCCAGAAATCGCTGACGGGGGTCGAATTTTTCACCCTCTGGATTTTTGGGGTCAACGGGGCGTTCACCGCCGAGTTCGTCTAGGCCATCGAGTAATAGAAGCGC
>JAIOHL010000165.1 GCA_019913005.1 Anaerolineae bacterium
CGAGATGGTGCTGCCCGGTGACAATGTCAACCTGATTGTCAAGTTGGAAAAACCGATTGCCCTTGAACAAGGCTCCAAGTTCGCCATCCGCGAAGGTGGTCTCACCGTCGGGGCCGGTGTCATCACTGAGATTATTGAATAACCCGATTTCGGGAAACATTCTGCGGGGGAGGAGCGTAAAACCTCCCTTGCGGATAATTAAATAAGGTCTGAGGGGTATGACAAACAAAGCAAAAAACAAAATCCGCATCCGGCTAAAAGCCTATGACCACCGGGTACTTGATCAATCGGCCCGGCGCATTGTCGAAACGGCAGAACGCACGGGAGCGCGGGTGGTCGGGCCAGTTCCACTGCCGACTAAACTCGAACGTTTTACGGTACGTCGCTCGTCGTTTATCGACAAGGACTCGCAAGAGCATTTTGAAATAAGAACTCACAAGAGACTTATTGACGTGCTCGACCCGGACGCAAAGACGATTGATACGCTGATGCGCCTCAATCTGCCTGCCGGGGTAGATATTGAGATCAAGATTTAATCTCCCGGCAAGGTTCGGGGCAATTTCGGAAATACGGCAGTAGGGATGATGGGACGCGGCTGCCCTAGCACGTTCAGACGAGCAGCACGCCTACAGTCCCTTGGAGGCAAGAGACATGAAGGGAATCATCGGTAGAAAAGTCGGCATGACGCAAGTTTTCGACGATCAGGGAACGGCAATCCCGGTCACGGTCATCGAAGCAGGCCCATGCTATGTCACCCAGATTCGCACGCTGGAGCGCGATGGCTACACGGCCATTCAATTGGGATTTGATGAGGTGAAATCCCGGCGCAACAACACCTCGCGGTTGACCAAACCCGCTCAAGGCCATCTGCGACGTGAAGCCGTTGCAAGTGCCAACATCCCCGATGTGCGCGTTCTGCGCGAGTTCCGTGTCAAAAACGGACAAACGGTGGATGTTCAAGAAGGCGGCACTGTCCTCTGTGATGTATTTGAACGCGGCGATGTCGTAGATGTGGTCGGAATTAGCAAAGGTCGTGGGTTCGCTGGCACGATTAAACGTCATCATTTTAATCGCCAGAAGAAAACACACGGGCAATCTGACCGCGAACGCGCCCCCGGTTCAATCGGCTCTGGTACAACGCCGGGCCGCGTCTATAAAGGGACACGTATGGCGGGTCATATGGGCAGCGAACGTGTGACCGTGAAGAATTTGACGGTGGAAGTCGTAGACGCCTCGCGCAACCTGCTGGCGGTACGCGGGTCTGTTCCCGGCGCAAAAGGCGGCATCGTCATTATCAAAGAAGCTCATACGAGCCGCAAAAACGGCAAATAGTTAGCGGCTTGAAGGGCGAGGAGTGAAGAAGATGGAAGTTCCAGTTCGGAACATGTCGGGTCAGGAAGTCTCAAAAGTCACCCTGTCCCCAGACATTTTTGAAGTAGAAGTCAACGTGGGTCTGATGCACCAAGCGTATGTGCGCCAAACGGCAAACGCACGTCAAGGTACAGCCGCGACCAAGACTCGCGGTGAAGTTGATCGCACCAAAGCGAAGTGGTTCCGTCAAAAGGGCACGGGCCGCGCACGTCATGGGTCTCGCAACGCCCCGATTTTCGTCGGTGGTGGTAAGGCACATGGCCCGCAACCGCGCAGCTATGAAAAAGATATGCCCAAAAAGATGCGCCGCGAGGCTTTGCGAAGTGCCCTGTCTGCACTGGCGAAAGACGGTCAGATTGTGGTAGTGGATGATTTCACGGTTTCGGAAGGCAAGACCAAAGAAGTCAAGCAGATGTTGAGCCAATTGGTTGGGGATTCTACTGCGGTGATTCTACTGGCGGACCGTAATGAGCCAGTCGAAAACGCGACCCGTAACCTTGACAACGCCATGACGCTGCGGGCCATGTATCTGAATATCCGTGATCTGCTTTCGCATGATCGGCTGATTATCCCGCTGGGTGCATTGGAAGTCCTCAATGCTTGGCTCGGCAAGAATCAAGCAGAGTAATGGGAAGAGCATAAATCATGAGCAAAGCACTAGACAAGTATGATGTCATTCTCCGCCCCATCGTCAGCGAAAAATCCAATATCGTGATGGACGAGTTGAATCAATACACCTTCGAGGTTGCCCTCAACGCCAATAAGATTCAAATCAAAGAGGCGGTTGAGATTATCTTCGATGTGGACGTTCTACGTATCAACACGATGATTATACCGTTGAAGAGGGGTCGGCGCGGGCGCAAGTTGTATACGCGCAAGCAAGCATGGAAGAAGGCAATTGTTCAGATTGCCCCCGGTCAGAGCATTAATTTGTTCGGCCTATAGTTTTTCGAAAGTCGTTCACAAAGAATTGGTGTTCAGCAGAGAACCGAACCTCACGGAACATAATGCTGGTACACAAGAAGGAACTGAGGTAGAAGAAAAATGCCACTGAAAGCCTACAAACCAACTTCGGCGGGTCGCCGAGGGATGACGGGCTTCACCTTTGAAGAACTGACCAAGACCAAGCCCGAAAAAGGCTTGACAACCCACCTGCATCGCAAGGCTGGCCGCAACCATACGGGGCGTGTCACCGTGCGTCATCAGGGGGGTGGTCACAAGCGGAAGTATCGCATCATAGACTTCAAACGTGATAAGTTCGATGTCGCCGGAAAGGTCGTATCCCTTGAATATGACCCCAATCGCTCCGCCCGTATCGCCAAGATTGAATATGCTGATGGTGACAAAGCCTACATCATCGCCCCGCTCGATTTACAGGTGGGGGACACCGTGATGAACGGCCCCAATGCCGAACTGCGCGTTGGAAATGCTGTGCCCCTGAAGAATATCCCGGTGGGTACGGTGGTTCACAACATCGAACTGCAACCCGGCAAGGGTGGTCAGATGGCACGTGCAGCCGGTACCAGCGCCCAAGTGTTGGGTAAAGAAGGCCAATATTCCCTATTGCGTTTACCAAGCGGCGAAGTCCGTATGGTACACGAAGAATGTATGGCGACGATTGGTCAGGTCGGCAATACCGATCATGGCAATGTCAAGATCGGTAAGGCAGGACGTAAGCGCTGGATGGGCTGGCGACCCGGGGTGCGTGGTATCGCAATGGACCCCCACAGCCATCCACATGGTGGTGGTGAAGGCCGTAGCGGTATCGGTATGTCTGCACCCAAGACACCTTGGGGCAAGCCTGCGTTGGGCGTTCGCACCCGTCGCAACAAGCGCACCGACCAGTTCATTGTCCGCCGTCGCTTCGAGCGATAATTGGTTTACTGGAGAGATCGCAATGTCAAGATCGCTTAAAAAAGGCCCTTATATTTCGCCCAGTCTGCTTAAGAAAATTGAGCGCATGAATGAGCGGAATGAGAAGGGGAAGGTTGTCCGCACTTGGAGTCGTGCCAGCACCATCTTCCCGCAGATGGTCGGTCACACGGTTGGCATCCACAATGGTCGCTATCATGTGCCGATTTACATCACGGAAAATATGGTGGGTCACAAACTAGGTGAATTCGCACCGACCCGCACATTCCGGGGTCACGTTCCTGACGCTAAGAAGAAAGCCTAGCGGCAGAGTGGTTTGAGGAGTTCATGACGATGGATGTTAAAGCCAAAGCCCGCTACCTGCCCGTCTCTGCCCAAAAGATGCGCCTCGTGTGCGATCAGGTGCGGGGCATGGATGCAGAAGAAGCGGTCACAACCTTGCAGTTTATGCCACAAAAAGCCGCCGCCATGTTGCAGAAGATTATCAAATCGGCACTGGCGAATGCGGAAAATAACTTCGAGATGAATCCGGCGGATTTGTTTATCGCCGAGATTTCTGCCGACGAAGGCCCGCGCCAGATGCGCTATAAGGCTGGGGCGCGTGGTCGTTATAAGCCACGTGTCAAGCAATCGGCGCATGTACAACTGGTACTGCGCGAGTACGAGAACTAGGAGCAATGTATGGGGCGTAAAGTAAACCCGATTGGAATGCGGCTGAAATTCAACCGCGACTGGGATGCCCGCTGGTATGCAGAAGGTCGGCGCTATCTCGATCTGCTGCAAGAGGACTTCCGTATCCGTCAGTTCGTTGATAAAGAACTGAACCGGGCCGGAATTGCCAAAGTGGAAATCGAACGCTATCCCAATTCTGTGCAAGTGACGCTGTTTACCGCCAAACCCGGTATCGTGATTGGTCGTAAAGGCGAAAACGTTAAGATCATTCGTCAGGGATTAGAAGCAATCGCTGGCGAAGGCAAAAAGGTCAAAATCGAAGTTGAGGAAGTCACCAAGCCGGACTTGGACGCCAAGCTGGTTGCCGAAAATATCGCGGGGCAGTTGGAACGTCGTATCAGCCACAGCCGCGCTATGAAACGGGCAATTGTTCAGGCTATGCGCCAAGGGGCCAAGGGAATTCGTATCGCCGTCGCTGGTCGTTTGGGGGGTTCAGAAATGGCCCGCCGGGAATGGCTGGTGGAAGGGCGTGTGCCACGCAATACCCTGCGGAGCGACCTCGACTATGGATTTGCTGAAGCGCTGACAACCTATGGGCGTATCGGGGTCAAGGTCTGGATTTATAAGGGCGAGAAATTGCACGAAGAACCCAGAACCGAAGCCACCGAGGTCTATACAAGTTAGTCTGGCGCGGATGACACGCGGAAAGACTGAGGAGTCAAGTTTACGATGTTAATGCCAAAGCGCGTCAAGTACCGTAAGCAGATGCGTGGCCGTATGCGCGGCAACGCACAACGCGGCAACACGGTGACATTTGGGGACTATGGCCTGATGGCGCTGGAACCAGCATGGATTACCAGCCGCCAGATCGAAGCCTGTCGCCGTACCATCGTGCGCCATATCAAACGTCGCGGTAAGGTCTGGATTCGCATTTTCCCAGACAAGCCCGTCACTAAGAAACCAGCCGAAACCCGCATGGGTAAAGGTAAAGGTTCGGTAGATCAGTGGGTAGCAGTCATCAAACCCGGTCGCATCTTGTTTGAGATGCAGGGAATCGAAGAAGAAGTCGCCTATGAAGCGCTGCGTTTGGCAGGCTTCAAGCTACCCATCAAAACAAAATTCGTCAAGCGCACCGACCCGATTTCTGGGCAGGAGGTCTAGGCGATGGCAAAATCACGCGAAATCCGCGATCTGACAGATAGCCAGATTTTGGAAGAAATTGATAAAGCCAAACAGGAAATGTTTAACTTGCGATTCCAATCCAGCACCGGTCAGTTGGAAAACCCCCAACGGATCAAGCTGGTGCAGCGCGACATCGCACGTTATAAGACCATCTTGCGCGAACGGGAACTGGCCCAACAGTTGGTTCAGCAAGAGGCCAAGGAGAACTAGTTCATGACAAACAACCGTCGTCGCATCAAGGGGACAGTCATTAGCAATAAAATGCAAAAGACTGTCGTAGTGCGGATTGACATCGTTCGCCGTCACCCCCTCTATGGCAAAATTATGCGCAGCTCCCAAAAATACATGGCCCATGATGAAAGTGGTCAGGTTCAGGTGGGTGACGTAGTGCAACTCGTTGAAACCCGCCCGATTAGCAAGAACAAACGTTGGGCAGTTGAAAAAGTGCTAGAACATCATCAGGTTCTGGCCCCAAGTGTGGATGAGGTGCAAAATGATTCAAACTGAGTCACGCCTCGTAGTAGCAGATAACACGGGCGCACGCGAATTACTCGTCATCCGAATCATGGGTGGTTCGCACCGCAAAACCGGATCCATTGGCGATACGGTGATTGCCACCGTGAAGTCAGCGGCTCCCCAAGGGGCTGTCAAAAAGAGTGAAATCGTCAAAGCCGTGATCGTGCGAGTGGCGAAAGAATACCGTCGTCCAGATGGCAGTTTCATCCGTTTCGATGACAATGCCGCCGTGATTTTGAAGAATGACGACAGTGGTGACCCGCTTGGCACGCGCATCTTTGGCCCAGTGGCCCGTGAACTGCGCGAGAGTGGGTTCATGAAAATTGTGTCGCTGGCCCCTGAGACGCTGTAATTCAGGTAGCCAGTCGAGCGAGGATGCGAGGATAAGTAGAGATGCAACGCATTAAATCAGGTGATACCGTTGAGGTCATCAACGGAGTAGACAAAGGCAAACGTGGCGCGGTCGTGCGCGTTCTGCCCAAAGAAGATCGAGTGGTTGTTGAGCGAGTCAACATCCGCAAAAAGCACCAGCGCCCACAACAAGCAGGCCGCCGACAGGTGAACCCGGGCATTATTGAATTTGAAGCGCCGATTCACCTTTCGAAAGTGATGCTGGTTTGCACCCAATGTGGGGAACCCACGCGCGTGGGCTTCCGGGTGACGGAAGAAGGGCGCAAAGTGCGTACCTGCCACAAGTGCAGCTCGGATATTGACTAGGCGGAGAGGTAAAGCATGTCAACCAGAATGCGCGACAAGTATCGCAATGAAGTCGTTCCGGCCTTGCTGGAAGAATTCAAATATGACAATGTGATGATGGTGCCGCGAGTGGTCAAAGTCGTCATCAATGTTGGGGTCGGTGAAGCATTGGATAATGCCCGTGCTTTGGACGCCGCCGTTGAAGACATCACCAAAATTGCGGGCCAAAAACCAATTATCACCAAAGCCAAGAAAAGCGTGGCTGCCTTCAAACTGCGTGAAGGGCGCTCGATTGGGGTCAAGGTAACGCTGCGTGGGGAACGGATGTGGGCAATGATTGACCGTCTGGTGAACATTGCTCTGCCACGTACCCGTGACTTTCGTGGGATTAGCGCCGACTGCTTTGACGGACGTGGGAACTATACCCTCGGCCTGCGCGAACAGTTGATTTTCCCCGAAATCGAATATGACAAGATTGACAAACTGCGTGGTTTGGAAATCACCATTGTCACTACGGCTCGGGACGACGAAGAAGGCCGTCGTCTGCTGAAACTCATTGGCTTTCCATTCAAAGAAAATTAGGACAACACGAGGTAATCAGAAACATGGCAAAAAAGTCTGTTACCGCACGCGAATCCAAGCGTAAGTACAAAGTCCGCGTCCGTAACCGCTGCCAGTATGTTGATCCAGATTCTGGTAAGGTCTGTGGGCGTCCGCGTGGCTATATCCGACGCTTTGGGCTTTGCCGCATTCACTTCCGTGAACTTGCATTGGAAGGCAAGATTCCCGGTGTAGTGAAGTCTAGCTGGTAAACGCAGGAGAATATCAATGCACACTGATCCAATTGCAGATATGCTCACCCGTGTGCGTAATGCGCTGATGGTTGGGAATGCGACGGTGGATATTCCACTGTCCAAGATCAAAGTCGAGCTTGCGCGGGTGTTAAAAGAAGAGGGCTACATCGAAGACTTTACCGTCGGGGATGAAAAACCAGCCTCAATGATTCAAATCAAGCTCAAATATTACGGCAAACGTCGTGAACGTCAGCCAGTCATTTCAGGCCTGCGTCGCGTCAGCACGCCCGGTCGCCGGATTTATGTGGGCAAAGATGAAATCCCATGGGTGCTAAGTGGTATGGGCATTGCCATCCTCACAACCAATAAGGGTGTGATGACCGACCAACAGGCACGTCGTCAGGGTGTAGGAGGCGAGTTGCTCTGTTACGTTTGGTAGGCTACGGGCCGCCGTCCGCTCGCTAAGGTTGAACCCCTGCCCAGAAATAGCTGCGTTAAACAGCAGGTGGGTCTGTTCAGGGGTTGAACCAAATGCGGGGTCATGATCGGTGGTCACGGCCTGCCGCCAAATGTACTGAGCACTCTCCTGAATAGACGGAGGAAAACAACGTGTCTCGTATTGGTAAACAACCCATCACACTTCCCAAAGGGGTCACCGTCACTATCAATAAAAATGAGGTGACGGTGAAGGGGCCAAAGGGCGAACTTAAACAAACCTTTAACCCCGACCTGACCATTGACCAACAAGATGGGCATCTGACGGTTGCGCGTCCCAGTGATGCGCGTCATCATCGTGCCCTGCATGGCCTAACCCGCGCCCTGTTGAACAACATGGTGGTCGGTGTTTCCAGTGGCTTTGAGAAAAAACTCATTATCACAGGTACCGGTTATCGTGCTGAAGCAGCGGGTAAAGACCTGACCTTCTATCTTGGATACTCCCACCCTATTACCGTCAAATCAACACCGACCCTGAGCTTTGAAGTGCCACAGGAATCGCGTGGTACGGTGGTGATTGTCAAGGGTATCCGTAAAGATGAAGTCGGACAGGTCGCTTCAGAAATTCGCGGGCTACGTCCCCCCGAACCCTATTTGGGCAAGGGTGTGGCCTATGCGGATGAAACCATTCGTCGCAAAGCTGGTAAAGCCGGCAAGAGCGGTAAGAAGTAGTTGCGCGGGCAAGGGAACTGAGAAAACATGGCAAAGAAATCTCGTTACGAATCGCGTAAACGTCGTCAGGCACGAGTCCGGGCCAAAATTTACGGCACAGCCGAACGCCCGCGTCTCAATGTCTATCGCAGCCTGACGGGGATTTATGCACAGGTGATTAATGATGAAGCGGGCCACACACTGGTTTCCGCTTCGACGATTGATAAAGAAATCGCCGCGAAGGTTGAAGGCAAAACCAAGAGCGAAGCAGCCAAGTTGGTCGGCATGGCGCTGGCCGAACGGGCGCAAAAAGCCGGGATTACCCAAGTCGTATTCGATCGTGGCGGGTATCGCTATCATGGGCGCATCAAGGCATTGGCCGATGGCGCTCGTGAGGGTGGCCTGAAGTTCTAAGCGGTTTTCAGGAGCAAAACGATGGCAAAAGAACAACGTGAACAACGGGATCGTGAACAACGGCGTGACCGACGTGACCGCGAGGAAGACCGTGAGGAACTTGATGAGCGCGTGATAGACATCACTCGCGTGGCGAAAGTGGTCAAAGGTGGGCGTCATTTTGCCTTCCGCACTGTCGTCATCGTGGGTGATGGCAAAGGCCGTGTCGGAATTGGTATCGGCAAGGCCCGTAGTGTACCCGATGCGATTCGCAAAGGTACCGAACGCGCCCGTCGCAATATGGAACGGGTAGCCCTGTCTGGAACAACGATTCCTCATCAAATTACGGCAGGGTATGGTGGTGCAGAGGTCATGCTGAAACCAGCCTCGCCCGGTACTGGTGTTATCGCAGGTGGCGGGGTGCGTGCCGTACTCGAAGCCGCCGGGGTGCGTGACATCCTGAGCAAGAGTATGGGCAGCAACAACAGCTTGAACATTGCCCACGCGACCATGGAGTGTCTGCGCCAACTGAAAGATGTTCAGACACTGGCAGCGATGCGCGGCAAAGACCCGAACGAAGTGCGGCCTTTCTGGGAGCGTAAGCGCAATGTCGAACAATAACAAGACTCTACGAATTACGATGACCAAAAGCCCAATCACCGCGCAGTGGCGTCAAAAGCGCACCCTCACGGCGTTGGGCCTGCGGAAAATGCACCAGACGGTTGAAAAACCCGATAACCTCGCCGTGCGTGGCATGATCCACAAGGTCGAGCATCTGGTGACGGTGGAAGAGGTGGAGAAGTAGTCATGAAATTACACGATCTGCAACCCGCACCGGGTTCGACCAAGAAAAAGACCCGCGTAGGGCGTGGTATCTCGGCTGGTAAGGGTAAAACCGCCGGACGTGGTACCAAAGGTCAAGGCGCACGCAGTGGCGGCGTCAAAGGCCCCTATTTTGAAGGGGGTCAGTTGCCCTTAGTGCGTCGTCTGCCCTTCAAGCGCGGCTTTACCAATGTGTTCCGCATTGAATATCAAGAAGTCAATGTGGATGTGCTGGAAGCTGTGTTTAACGCGGGCGATGTTGTCACCCCCGCAGCGCTGGCTGAAAAACGGATTGTGCGCGAGGCCGATGCACCCGTCGTCATTTTGGGCGAGGGGGAATTGACCAAGAAGCTGACCGTACAGGCCCATCGCTTCTCGAAATCCGCTAAGGAAAAAATCGAGAAGGCGGGTGGTACAGCCGAAACACTGGAACTGCTCCTGACCGGGGCACGCGCCACTGTGAAGAAGCTGCCGAAGGAACAAGTCGAAGCTCTGCGTGCCGAAAAAGCGGCCAAGAAATAGTCCAACAACAGGGTGGGGCAGGTTCAACATCTGCCCCTCTGTCGCATTATGCGGTATGCTAGGCCCTCGTTGGGGGACATGTTTCTGAAGAAGTGTCTTACAGGACAAGGATTTTTAAACCATGCTTGAAGCATTACAAAATGCCTTTCGGCTGCCGGATATTCGGCGAAAAATTTTGTTTACGCTGTTTATTCTGGTCATCTACCAATTTGCGGCGCATATCAGCGTTCCGGGTGTAGACCGTGACGTGCTAGAGGCTCTTTTTGATAATCAAGAAGGCGGTTTCCTCGGCGTGTTAGACCTGCTCTCCGGTGGGGCGGTCTCTAACTTCAGCATCATTGCCAACGGGGTGTATCCCTACATCACCGCTTCGATTATCTTGCAACTGCTGGTGCCGATTATCCCGGCGCTGGAACGTATTGCACGCGAACCCGGTGGTCAGGACAAAATCACCCGCTACACCTACTACCTCGCTATCCCGATGGCGATTTTGCAGTCGGTTGGACAAATCAACATCTTTGAATCGCTTATTGAAGGCACAGGCGACCTACTCCCCGGTTTCGGCAGTGATACGCTGCTCACGATTACTGTAATTGCAACGATGACTGCTGGGACGATGTTTGCCATTTGGCTGGGTGAACTCATCAGTGAGCAGGGCATTGGAAATGGTATTTCGATTATCATTTTCTCCGGGATTGTCTCCCGCGCCCCCTCATCTCTCTATAACCTATTGCAAAACAACTGGTTCTACAATGCGGTTCTGTTTATCCTCTTGGTTTTCATCACCGTCGTCGTGATTGTGTTGATTCAGGAAGGTACACGGCGTATACCTGTCCAGTATGGCAAGCGGGTACGTGGTCGTAAAGTGTATGGCGGTGGAAGCACCCATATTCCGCTCAAAGTCAATACGGCGGGTATGATTCCGCTGATCTTTGCGCAGTCTATCATTACCTTCCCAGCGATTGTCGCCAGTTATTTCCCCGCAGGATCAGTTTCAGACTATCTGACCGAGAATTTTGGCAATGCACGCGGCACGCCCTATTGGGTCATCTACTTCATTTTAGTGGTGGGTTTTACCTACTTCTATACTGACGTGATGGTACAGAACCAAAATCTAGCGGAAAATCTGCAAAAGAATGGTGGGTTTGTGCCGGGTCTGCGCCCGGGTAAACGTACTCAGGACTACATCACAACGGTTGTGCGTCGCATCACCTTTGTCGGGGCGCTGTTCCTCGGTGCAGTGGCAATTCTGCCCGCACTCGTACAAATCTTGGACAGTGTCGTCATCGGTTCAGCCGCGAGTTCAACGAGCTTAAATGCCGCCAACGTTATCGGCCCATCCGGGTTGATTATCGTGGTCGGTGTCGTCATTGATACCATGCGCCAACTCGAAGCCCAGTTGATGATGCGTAATTACGACGGATTCCTGCGCTAAGGATAAGGTTGGTATAACATGGGTACGTACATCATATTGATGGGTGTACAAGGGTCTGGAAAAGGGACGCAGGCGGTAATTCTTAAAGAAAAGCTGGGCCTGCCCCACGTTTCGACTGGTGATCTGTTCCGGGCCATGAAAACATTGGATACCCCTCTGGCGCGGCGCGTGCAAGACCTGATGCGCGGGGGCAATCTTGTTCCAGACGATGTAACCAACGAGGTTGTGCGAGATCGGCTTTCGCAACCCGATGCCCAAAACGGCGTCATTTTGGATGGTTATCCACGCACCCGCGACCAAGCGGAGTTTTTGGATAAGCTGTTGGCCGAAAAACACGAGAAGGTCTCCTTCGTAGCACTCTTTAAACTGGATCGTGAAACCGCGATCCAGCGCAGCGAAGGCCGCCGCTATTCCCAAGACAAGCAGCGCGTCTACAATATTTATTTCAATCCACCCAAGCGTGATGGAATAGACGATGTGGATGGGCAGCCACTCATTCAACGCGCCGACGATTATCGTGAGGCCGTTGAAAAACGCATTGATTTGTATTTTACGGAAACCGCGCCGCTGATCGAATACTATGCAGCGAAAGGTCTGGTGCGTGAATTCAATGCCGACCAACCCATTGAAAAAGTGGCGTCGGATGTGATGTCGGTAATCCAGTAGGCAGTTGCAGCATGGCTATCCAGACCAAGACCGCGCAAGAAATTCGGCTGATGCGTGAAGCAGGGCGAATTGTCGCACGGGCACATGAAGCGATGCGCGAAAAAATCCGACCCGGCATGAACACGCTGGAGTTCGATAAAATTGTGATGCGGGTGTTTGAGCAGCACAAAGCGTTTCCGGCCTTTTTGGGTTATCCCTATGGCAGCAAGCATCCGTTTCCGGCCAGTGTGACGGTGAGTATCAATGATGAGTTGGTGCATGGCATCCCTAGCAAAAGCCGGCTTTTGCAAGAGGGGGATATTGTCTCACTTGATACGGGGTGCATCTATCAGGGGTTTGTGGGAGATGCGGCCTACAGTTATGGCGTCGGCAGTATTACCCCCGAAGCCCAACGGTTGCTAGAGGTCACAGAAGCGGCCCTGATGGAAGCCATTCGCGCCTCGGTAGTTGGGCATGATGTCAGCCATGTCGCCAAAGCCATTCAGCATTACGCCGAAAGCAATGGCTATAGCGTGGTGCGGGGCTACACTGGACATGGAGTGGGGCGCAAGATGCACGAAGACCCCCAAGTGCCGTGTTGGTGGCCTAGCCCTAATCGTCGCCAGCGCTTGAAAAGCACCAAAGCGGCGCTGCTCAAACCGGGGATGACTATCGCCATCGAACCCATGATTATCGCCGGACATCCTGCAACACAGGTGTTAGACGATCACTGGACGGTGGTGATTGCCGATGGGTCGTTGTGTGCCCACTTTGAACACAGCATCGCTATTACCGAGGGTGAACCTGAAATCTTGACGCTACTGTGAAAATCCTCAGTAATTAGGTCTGGTCAGGCTAGTGGATTTCTGATAATATGGAATGTCGCCATGCGGCGCAAAGCTTTGAGGAGAATTTAGTAACAAATGGCACGTATTGAAGGGGTAGATTTACCCCGCAACAAGCGAGTTGGAATCGCGTTGCAGTACATTTACGGCATTGGTAAGACGCGCAGTAATGCAATCATGGAAAAAACGGGGATTAACCCGCAAATCCGCGTCTTTGACCTCACCGAAGATCAGGTCGCACTGCTGCGTGAAGCGGTGGGTAGCTATCTGGTCGAGGCTGATCTGCGCCGCGAAGTGCAATTGAACATCAAGCGGCTCATTGAAATTGGCAGCTATCGCGGTCTGCGTCATCGTCGCAGTTTACCCGTGCGCGGTCAACGTACTCGTACCAACGCCCGTACCCGTAAAGGGCCGAAAAAGACGGTCCCCGGTCGTGGTCGTCGTCGCGGCGCGAAGAAGAAGTAATCAGGCTGGTTGTATTGGCTGGCCTGTTGTTCCCGGCAAACAAACAAGCAATAGCAGTGGCGCGGGGAAACATACGTACCTCGCGCTCAACTTATCTAGGAGTAAAGTATGGGAAAAACTCGTCGTGGAGCAACGACCAAAAAGACACGTCGCAGTGTTCCGTATGGTCAAGCGCACATTCATGCTACCTTTAACAACACCATTGT
This sequence comes from Anaerolineae bacterium, assembly GCA_019913005.1. Lineage (GTDB taxonomy): Bacteria > Chloroflexota > Anaerolineae > Aggregatilineales > J027 > CFX10. The sequence continues at coordinate 13,583 of JAIOHL010000165.1, forward strand.
TTCGATGACCGATCAGCAGGGCAATGTCATTTGCTGGTCAAGCGCCGGAACCAACGGGTTTAAGGGCAGCCGCAAGAGTACCCCGTATGCGGCCCGTGTCGCTGCGGCTCATGCGTCGGATGTGGCAAAAGAATTTGGGATGCAGGAAGTGGACATCTTTGTCAAAGGCCCCGGCCCCGGTCGTGAACAGGCAATTCGTGCTATTCAGGGCAGTGGCTTAAAGGTACGTTCGATTTCAGATGTGACGCCTGTACCACATAACGGGGTACGCCCGCCCAAAAAGCGCCGCGTCTAGCCCTGTTGGGGTAGTGATCTATCTCAATGCAGATCGTTCTTATAAGACAACTGAATATCATTATTCGGTGTAAACACACATTAGCTGTGGAGGAAGCCCAAAACTATGGCTCGTTATACTGGCCCAGTTTGTAAGCTGTGCCGCCGCGAAGGCGAAAAATTGTTTTTGAAAGGCTCACGCTGCCTTTCACCCAAGTGCGCGATTGAACGTCGTGCCTATCCCCCCGGTCAACATGGTCGTGATACCCAGTTCCGCCGGGGCCGCGCTTCCGACTTTGCGTTGCAACTACGCGAGAAGCAGAAGGCCCGCCGGGTGTATGGTGTTTTGGAACGCCAATTCCGTCGTTATTTCCGTGAGGCGCTGCGTCGTCCCGGTCTAACTGGTGCCAATTTATTGGTGCTGCTCGAAAGCCGCCTCGACAATGTGGTCTATCGGATGGGTCTCGCCGATTCCCGCGCCCATGCTCGTCAGTTGGTGCAACATGGACACTTTGTGGTCAATGGCATTGCGACCAACATTCCTTCCTATCTGGTTCGTCCGGGTGATGAACTGACCGTCCGCGATGGCAGCCGTAACCGGAAATATTTCCGTGAACTACCTGCCTTTGTAGAATCCCGCCCGAGATCACCTGAATGGGTTGAATTTGATTTAAACGGGATGAAAGGCACGGTCTTGCGCCTGCCCGAACGTCGTGAAATTGACCTGCCACTGAACGAGCAGTTGATTGTCGAGTATTATTCCGCCCGCTAACGCTGGCAGAAATGGTTTCCGGCGGATTTCCGCAATTTGCCGGGAACCGCTAGTCAGACCTATCGCCCGTTTAGTCTAGGAGGCGGTTTGTGAGCATTAACAACATGGTGTTACCAAAAATTGAGCCGGATGCGACCACACGTAGCTATGGGCGGTTTATCGTCAGCCCATTGGAGCGTGGATTTGGGACGACCATCGGCAACGCGCTGCGTCGGATTCTGCTGTCTTCGTTAGAAGGCGCAGCTATCACGTCGCTGCGAGTGACAGGGGTGCCGCACGAGTTTTCGGCCATCCCGGACGTCAAAGAAGATATGACGCAGTTAATTTTGCAGGTCAAGAAACTGCGCCTCAAACTGCTGGGTGAAGAATCGGCGCGGCTGTATCTAAACAAGCGCGGCCCGGCTGAAGTCACTGCGGCTGACCTGCAAGTGCCACCTTCGGTTGAAATCATCAACCCCGATCTGTTCCTGTTCACCATTGATACGCCTAATGCAACGGTGGAGATGGAATTTAAGGTCGAAAGTGGGCGGGGACACTCGCCTGCCGATGATCGCACCCGCCTGCCGATTGGCGAAGTGCCTGTAGATGCGATTTTCAGCCCCATCCGCCGCGTCAATTTTGAAGTTGAACGTGCCCGTGTGGGTCAGAAAACCAACTACGACCGACTGGTGTTGGAAATTTGGACGGATGGGACGATCTCACCCGATGAAGCCATGAGCCAAGCGGCCCGCATTTTGATGGAACACTTGGCAACCATCGCACGGCTAAAGATCGAAGACTGGACGCTTCCCGGCACAAGTATGCCGCCCGTCGTCGAAGAAGGCAGTAAACGAGGGCCAGCGCCCGAATTTTATGAAATTCCGATTGAGCAGCTTGATTTGAGTGTTCGCGTGTTCAATTCACTGAAGCGTACTGGCATCACCACTGTGGGTGAAGTGCTGGAAATGCTGGAGCGTGGAACAGATGCGATGCTGGCGATCCGCAACTTTGGTGAGAAATCGTTGGAAGAACTCACGACCCTGCTCCGAGAAAAAGGTTTTCTCGCCAAAGAGGAATCGGATTCCTAGTACCAAGCAAGAGTGCTTTAACGCGCAAGGAATAAGATCATGCGACATCGTGTAGCAGGCAAGAAACTGAGTCGGGATTACGATCATCGTCGGGCGCTGCGGCGTAACCTGATGGTTGCCCTGATTCAAAACGAAAAAATCAAGACCACCGAAGCCAAGGCCGATTTGATTCGTGCCGAAATGGAAAAACTGGTCACCAAAGCCAAGCAAGGGTTGGCTCATCCCGACCCAGCCCGGGCCGTTCATGCACGCCGTATTGTGCTGGCACGCCTCGGCAACAACCGGGATGCCATGCTCAAGCTGTTTGACGAACTGGCTCCGCGTTTTGCGGATCGGCCCGGCGGTTACACCCGCACCTATAAATTGGGGTTGCGTAAGGGTGATGCCGCACCGATGGTACAAATAGAATTCCTTCCGTCGGAGGCCGACGAGGAAGCCTAGTTGCGACTGGCAGGCCGCTTGGCATATGATGGCACGTTGTACTGCGGTTTCCAACGGCAGCGTGCTGAATTGCCCAGTATCCAAGCGACGGTAGAACAAGCCTTGACCCAAGTGATAGACGAGAAAATCACCATCACCGGGGCAGGGCGCACTGACACGGGGGTACATGCCAGCGGTCAAGTGATTGCCTTTGATGTAGCGTGGAAACATACGGCTGAGGAGCTGCTCAAGGCAATCAATATTCATCTTCCAAACGATATTGCGTTGCAATCGTTAAGGGAGGTCGCGGAGAGTTTCCATCCGCGTTATGCTGCCCTCAGCCGCACGTACCTTTACAGACTCTATATCTCGCCAACCCGCGACCCCCTGCGTGAGCGGTATGCGTGGCATCGGCACTTGCCTCTGAATATAGAGGCGATGCTGGAGGCCATTCAACTACTGCGTGGGGAACACAACTTTGCTACTTTTGGGACGCCTCCAAAAGGAGAAAATACCGTGCGGGTCATGACCTTGACCCAGATCGAAGCGGTGCGCGATGAGCTGCACGTAATGTTAACCGCCAACGCATTTCTCAAGCGGATGGTACGCAGTATTGTCGGCACGTTGGTCGAGGTAGGGCGAGGCAAAATGAATGTGGCAGAATTTACTGCGGCATTCCGGTCTGCCAACCGTAAAATGGCTGGGACAAGCGCCCCGCCGCATGGACTAACCCTGACCCATGTGGTGTACAACGACTATCAATTTTGATAACAGGGAAAGCAGGATTCTCCGGCTGGTGGACACAGAAAGCCGATGACGCCGGAGGCTTTTTTGGAGGAAAAGATGCCATACAAGACCTACGCGCCCAAGCCGGAGGAAGCGCAAAAAGAATGGTGGGTGATTGATGCTCAGGGCCAAACTCTGGGACGCCTCGCCAGTCAAATTGCGTACATCCTGCGGGGCAAACACAAAGCCAATTATGCCCAGCACGTCGATATGGGCGATTTCGTGATTGTCATCAATTGCGAAAAAATCCATGTGACAGGACGTCGCCTAGATCAGAAATATTATCATCGCCACAGCGGGTATCCGGGTGGGTTGACCTCGATTCGGCTGCGTGACCAGATGAAACAGCACCCTGAGCGCGTCATTGAAAAAGCGGTCAAGGGAATGATGCCCAACCACACACTGGGTCGTAAACAATTGGGCAAACTGAAGGTATATGTTGGCCCCAATCACCCACACGAAGCCCAACACCCCAAACCACTGACGGTGGACGGGATGTGGTCGGCGAACCTTGAGAAATAGTGAGGTAGAAAAATAGAACTATGACACTGCAATATTTTGAGGGCGTTGGTCGCCGCAAAACGTCAAGCGCACGGGTGCGACTCTATCCGGGTGGGAATGGAACGTTTACGATCAACGACAAGCCCGCCGAAGAATATCTGACACGCGGTGGCGATATGGAAATCGCACTGGCTCCGCTGAAAGCCGCCAATGTAGGCAGCCTTAGCGCCTATAACATTACGGTCAAGGTCAACGGTGGTGGTGTGACGGGTCAAACCGATGCGATTCAATTGGGCGTGGCCCGCGCTTTGCTGAAGATGGATGACAACCTACGTGGAACGCTGCGCCGAGGTGGTTACTTGACTCGTGATGCACGGGCGAAGGAACGTAAGAAGCCCGGTCTCAAGCGTGCGCGTAAGGCCCCAACCTACACCAAGCGTTAATTTTGGGGCGCGGTTGAACTGCGCGATTCCCATGATACAAAAAGGCAAAGTCGCCCGTGATCGCAGATCAGGGGATGGTTTTGCCTTTTTTGCTTAAAAGAATGAGGGCATCCAGATGAACATTACCATTGTCGGGTTAGGGCCGGGTCAAGTGGAGCAGATGACGTTGCTGGCATGGCGTACATTGGAACATGCCTCGGAAGTCTATCTTCGCACCAAACATCATCCGCTGGTTGAATCATTACCCACTAAGCCCACCTATCACAGCTTTGATGATCTCTATGATAAGGCTGAAGACTTTGAGGCGCTTTATCAAACCATCGCCGAGCAAATTGTGGCGCTTGGATTGCGAGAGGGTGGGGTGATTTACGCCGTGCCCGGTCATCCAATGGTTGGCGAGCAAACAACCCAATTAATTCTGGAGACAGCCCACAATCAAAATATCCCGGTCAAGATTGTGGATGGCATTAGTTTCATCGAACCATCACTTTCAGCGCTAAAAATTGACGGCATCACCGGACTGCAAATTCACGACGCCACCGATTTTATTCACCTCTATCATCCGCCCATCAATCCTGACCAACCAGCTTTGATTGCACAGGTTTATAGTCAAGCCGTCGCATCTGATACCAAACTGACCCTGATGAACCAGTACCCCGATGATTATCCGGTGGTGCTGTTGCATGGCGCGGGCACGGCCAATGAAATTATCGAGCACCTCCCCCTGTATGAACTGGATCGCAGTGAGCATATCAGCTATTTGACGACGCTGTATGTGCCGCCGATGTCCCACCCATCCAGTTTTCAAGCACTGCTGAATATCATGGCTCATCTGCGTTCCCCAGAGGGTTGCCCGTGGGACATCAAACAAACGCATCAGAGTCTTCGGGCGCATTTTATCGAAGAGGCCTATGAGGTGATCGAAGCCCTCGACGCCGAGGATATGGAATCCCTGTCAGAAGAATTAGGCGATATTTTGCTGCACGTCGCTTTCCAAAGCCAGATTGCGGTAGATGAGGGTGAGTTCTATATCACCACTGTCGTCCGGCACATCATCGAAAAAATGGTGCGCCGCCACCCGCATATTTTTGGTGAAGTCGAGGTCGAGGACGCTGACCACGTGGTGCGAAATTGGGAAGCAATTAAGCAGCAAGAGCAAGCCCAAAAAGGCAAAAATGGACGCAAGGCACGTGAATCCCGATTGGATGGAATTCCAGCCGCTGTGCCCGCCTTGATTTATGCCTATCGGGTACAAGAAAAAGCCGCTCAATTTGGCTTCGATTGGCCTGATGTAGAGCCGGTCATCCAAAAAGTGGAAGAAGAAATCCGTGAGATCCGCGAGGCCAATGACCCGGAAAGTCGTGCCAAAGAAGTTGGTGACTTACTATTCGCGGTGGTGAATTGGGCACGCTGGATGAAAGTGGATGCAGAAGCGGCACTGCGAGGCACTAATGAGCGGTTTAAGCGCCGTTTCGCTTTTATCGAGACCGCTGCCAAAGAAAATGGCAGGCAGATTGAAACGATGACGCTGCAAGAAATGGACAGCCTATGGGATGAGGCCAAACGTCAGGGTCTGTAAAATCCTATTTCCGGCGATAGGAGACTACTAAATGAGTCACAAGATTTAGTGCGGTTTTACTTGGTAGGAGAGCCAACGACGCGCTATACTACTTCCATTATTTCTCGCTACATCCATAAATATGATGCCAACATCGCCGAGGGTTTTTATCTCCCATACTACCCGTGACCGGCGTGACCGGAGATTGGCGCACGACCTAGCACAAGGCCTGCGCGATTTGGACGTTGATGTTTGGATTGCGCCGGAGAGCATTCCTGCGGGTGCTCAGTGGGAAACCGAAATTGTCTCAGGCATAATGCAACAATGTACCCACTTCCTCGTGATACTTTCACCTCTTTCTGTAAACTCCGAATGGGTACTCAAAGAAATTCACCTTGCCCAAAACCGCTTTGAAAATGATCCATCTTTCAAAATCCTGCCGCTGGTCGTTGCACAACTCGATAACTACGATGGGCAAGCCTTCATTTCTCAATTCCAAGAGCTTCCTTATTATCGTTCAGCAAACCGACAGCTACAGGCCGTCGCCGTCGCCTTAGGCCTACAAAATATCCCGGATAAGGATGAGCGATCCGTTCAAGAGATTGTGCTGAACTATGTCACCAATCTCATCCAAGAACCAGACTTCGCTGATTGGACACAGCAGCCCTATTTTGAGCTACAGGTCAATAGCAACCCATCCTATGACATTCGGGTTCGGCTACGAACAACATCAGAAACCGGAACCCCAACTCCCCATCAGAAATTCAGCGTTGAACAGGCCATTAAGCACTATCGCCGCATGGTATTGATCGGCGAACCCGGCTCTGGCAAAACCACGGCCCTTAAGCAATTGACTCTCCGTTTTGCGCGTGAGTCCATCGCTGCGTCTCCTGCCAGCACCAATGAGCCGATACCTATTTTTGTTTGGCTGCCCCATTTTACGGCTATTGATGGCCGCAGTTCCTATGAACGCATTCTCGGTCTACTGGAAGATGCCGCTCAACGACATGGGGCGGAAATACGCCTCGATGATTTTGAACAGCTATTGGCCCAATATTCGCTCGTCCTGCTGTTGGATGGGCTAAATGAATTAGGTGAGCAGCACCTCGTACAATTCCTAGATGGTCTGCGCGTGTTTGTACGTCAACATCCTAACCACCTGATTCTCATCAGTTCGCGTGCCTATAATTTTCAGATGGGTGGGACTTCGTGGCCTGTTTTTGAATTAATGGAACTGACCTACCCACACGATGTCGAAGCATATCTAGCGTGTTATCTAGAAAGGGAATCTGAACGCCAAGCACTTCTCCAAATCCTCGCTGAAAATTTGCAGCTCCGACAATTGGCTGTGAACCCGCTGTTGTTACTGATGATGATTATGGTCTATCAATATGCCAGCGGCAGATTTCCCTTCAGTCGAGGCCAACTTCTGGCACGCTTGGCACGTGGCTTGTTGGGGGAATGGGAACTGCCCACCACCGAAGATGTCCAACGCCAGTATTGGCTGGAGGACAAACACCGATTGTTGGAACACTTGGGATATGCGATGAAAGCAGAAGGTTTGGAACTGCCCATCCAAAGGGTTCGTGAAATTTTCCAAAGTGCCACAGCCGCCGACCCTCAGCACTTTGCGAGCAGCAATGCTAAACGACCACCCCATTATAAACTTATCAATCCAAATGATTTAACGCCTGTCGTTGCGGAATTATTGCGTGATCGTGTACTCGTCTCTGCCAGTACCCCTGATACCCTACGTTTTTGGCATCAGACTTTGCAGGAATATTTTGCGGCGGCCCTTCTCCTACGACAAAGTTGGTCGGTATTTGATCATGATGCTGCCCGCTATGTTTCCCCAGCCACACGCAAGACTGCCCGACAAACACTAGAAAAACACATTGCCGATAGCCACTGGCACGAAATTATTGCTATTATGAGCGGTCTGGTGCAAGAGCAAGCCAATGAAGATCAACCCACCACTCATCAAGAGGAAGTCAGCCGATTTGTTGATGAAGTGTGGCGGCAAGACAAACAGCTTGGTGCGCTATGCCTAAGCAATATTGAAGGATTTCCAGCCCAGCAGTTGGATCGTTATGTTGTGCCATTACATCAAAGTATCTACCGATGGGGCATAGTGCTCCCGCGCCTGTTGCCATGGCTGCTTCTGATGCTGATGCTCACGATTGTATGGTTAAGCCCATTGGGGACACTGGAACAATGGATTTCGTCAACTGAAACCACTGCATTGGGACTTGGAATTATGGCCTTACTTGGCGGAGCAGCTACTGTGCTTTTTTTCCGTCTCTATGCCTTAACCATTCCACGAGTAGAGCGATTCATCAACCTACAAATTATCCAGCCGAATATTACGGCCCTGCGGCATATCCGTAATGAGGCAGCCGAACGGATTTTGGCCCAATTGTCTGGACAGATCGCCTACGACTTTTCTATTGGCGAACTCACCCGAACGACAATCGAGAATGGCTTGGTATTGCCAGTACGGGATGAATCCGAACTTATTCTCATGTTAAGGGCTGAAAACACGCGCCTTCAAGCAAGCCAAGCCTTAGCTGATCGTGGTAGCCCACAGGCAATTGAGCCTTTGCGGGCGATGCTGAACGATAGAGACTTGGCAGAAGTGGAATATCGAAGTGTCATTCGGGCGTTAGTACAAATAATGAAAGTCCAACCCGCCAATAGTTTTCAGCGCATAGAGGTAATCTCCCAACTGCGAAGCATCTTAGGGGATTATCAAATAGGCCTCGGCAAGCGGCAAGGGGCCTATCATGGGCTACTGGATTTAGGGATAACCGATGCTGCCCCACCAGAACGTGATATGTGGACGACAGTAGAACGATTGATAAATCCCAAGAAAACCTATCGCCCCGAAATTGTCGTGTTTTTTCTCATCATACTCGCTATCCTCATTGGATTTGTATACCTCCTAACCCGTTAGAGGGGTGAGCCGCATGAGCATTTCGCCTGAATTAGCACTCAAGGTCTTTCTCTCCGCCACCATGACAGCGAGCATTGGCGATATGTTTGTACTGCAAGTGCTCAAGCGTTATTCGCTGGAATACCGTTCTGGTAGCTTCTTTCGGCAAAACCTTGAATGGGTGAACCGAGCACCTTTTCTCCAACAATTGTTGGGTGCTGAAACGCTAGACTTCATGAAATCCCGCACTTTATGGTTTCCTTTTCAAGAACTCCTTTTCGGAAGTCTGGCAGTCCTATGTCTTTTGACCTATGACCTTAGTTTTGCCTTGCTGCGGGCGTTAGTGTTTATCTATTTAGCACTGCTCATGGGCGTAATTAACCTTCGCACTCCATCAGCAAGCTATGCAGTTCCTGCATTGATTGTGCTACGTGGGATTGTGCTTGGTCTGCTAACCAGTCTGCTACCCGGCACAGGTGGCTTGTTAGAGGCAGCGCTTGGAGCGGGGCTTGGTTTTGGCATCTTTTTCTTGATGTATGCGGGTGGATTGCTTTTTGCGGCGGTTGCTAATCAAAGGGCTGGAGATGCTTTTGGATGGGGCAATATCACGGCAGCCACAATGGTTGGTGCTTTTTGTGGCTGGCGCTTGACGATTTTTGCCACCATCATAGCCATTGAACTAGGCGCACTGGGTGCAATTGCCTTTTTGATTTACCAACGATTACGTCGCCAATCAAGCCAACAATTTGCGGCTCTTCCCTATGCACACTATATCTCCATTGGGGGAGTGATTGCCATCACGCTAGGTCTTGAGACGCTCCAAAAGCTACTTGGAGAATGAATAGCCAGAATACTAGAGTTAATGAGCGACGCCTCACCCCTTACGACGGGTGTTGTCAATTCGGTAAGACGGTGGGTTCGATTTCTTTGGCATACCCGTCATCTACGAACCCTATAGAGCATTTCCCCCGCTTTGGGTACGTACAAAATGCCTTCATCCTCCCGTCCCTGCCAATGCTCAACGTTAATGGCATGGGGATTCTGGTAGCCTAGCGATAAGATGGCACAATCTTCCTCCGGAATAGCGGTTGCTAAGGTAACGTCTATACGCGCCCTTTCAATACCGTTTTCATACACACCACTTCCGCGAAGATGTGTACCATGCGCCAGCACCCCCAATGGAATATGCCCATACTTCTCCCACTGCTTGAGATAGAAATCGCGCACATGATAGCCCGCTTCATAGATATATTTGCCATGTACATGGCTCACCACCGCCAGTTCAGGGGCATAGACAATCACCTCACCGCCATCCATAATCGCCGGTTCCAACTTGTACATGGCTTTGGCGGCAGTCCACAGTTCATCGTACATCGGCGGAGCAACTGACAGCACACGCTTAAATGGTTTATCTACCCAGATGATGTGGCGCTCGGACGATAAATCCGCCGCCGCACTCCACGCGGTTAAATGGTCACCAATAAACAACCCGGCAATCCCTTCTTTGACAACGACAGGGGCGACCAACGTAATCGGCTTGGGCACACAGGCTGCCGCGACGTTGATGACATCTCGCACTGGGGTATTTTTGACACCAATGGTATCCAAAATGGTAATGAGCGCCCCAAGCCAATGGGTGACGTTAATCATCTCTGGCCCGGAAATCCCCGGAAACAAATATTTGGCCCCGCCGGAAAACCCAACAACTTCATGCGGAAAAACCGGGCCAAGAATTATTAGATGGTCGTAATCCAATATGCGCTTGTTGATGCGAATATCTACATCCCCACCCAGCGATGGATGCCAGGCCGACCCTGCAATTTCCTGAATTTGGGCTTTTTGAATTGTGCCAAGCGTAGTCAGGGCAATCGGATTGTCCCATTCGTGGTTGAGCAGACCGACATGTTTAAATTGATCGGCCCGTTCTTCTGGTGTAATGCCGACCAGTTTGTTTAACGAGGCTTCACTCAACGCTGGATGTGTTCCGAGCGCCACCATAAAATCGAGTTGTCGGGTGTCATACAAGGCAGCAGTCACACCGCGAAACAACAGCGGCAGGGGAATTGTGCGGGTATGGTCGGGAATCAGCACCAACACTCGCGCGTTGGTAAATTGCCCTACCAAACCGCGCTGTATGGTATTGAGAATTTCGTCATCGGCTAGGATGGCGCTTTGGGGAGCGATTATGTGAATCATGATACTTATACCTGTATAGCCTGATGATGACGTGCCGCCTGCTAGACATCATCAGATTCTCCTAAAAGGCTTTAAAAACAGTCACTCAAATGTACCCAATCTACTACTGGTGCGCTAAGTTTACCGTTGAAAATAGATTATGGGGCAGTTTTGCGATTCTCTTGGTGTAGGGTATAGGATGTTATCTGATTAGATAGTGAGAATGATACTGATGAAGGAGATAAGAGAACGAACAAAAAACCCACATTATCCCCTAGCCACTTGAGCTTGATGGGTAATGCAGGTTGATTGACCGGAACCATTTATAGATGTAGGGCCAAAACACAAAAGTGCCTTCACAATCAGATAAGCTAGGGCAAATTTGGAACCCCTAACCGTGACAAAAGGCACGTTCATGCTGTAAAATTGGTCGGGGCGCCCGGATTCGAACCGGGGACCTCTGCGTCCCGAACACAGCGCGCTAACCGGGCTGCGCTACGCCCCGAATGGAGGTAGTGTAACAAACTTCAATTACCCTGTAAAGGCTTATCTGAAAGAGCGAAGACCATGACGATTGAAACTCAAACCACCTCGCCTGTGACTTTAAGTGACCGGATGCGGAAGCTAACGGCAGGAGTCGTGAAACCCATTGCCGAGTTATTGCACAAATTAGGCGTTAATCCCGATTTTATTACCTTATTGGGACTAATATTAGCCGCCATAGCTGCTTATTTCATCACCGATGATCAACTTCTCATTGCGGCAGTTTTGTTGCTTCTCAGCCTACCACTGGATGCACTCGATGGTGCTGTAGCGCGGATGCTGCCCGGCCCACGTCCGTTCGGAGCCTTTTTGGATTCTACCCTTGACCGTTATGCGGATGGAGCATTATTTGCCGCTATCGTGGTTTATGGCGTGCGGAAAGACGATGACCTGATCGTGACATTGGCCCTCTTCGCCCTCATCGGCGCTTATCTGGTTAGCTATACACGGGCACGCGCCGAAGGATTGGGTTTTGAATGCAAGATTGGCTTGTTCAGCCGTATGGAGCGCACCGTCGCTCTATTGGCCCTACTCGCGGTTGGTGAATTTTGGGGTGACGCCGTGACGATTGGCTTGATAATCTTAGCTTTTGGTACACAGTTCACCGCACTACAACGATTTTGGCACGTTTGGAATCTTTGCCAAGCGCAAAAAGTTGAGCAGCAAGAAGAAAGTCATTAGATAATCCGAAGACTTCATGAAAAAAGTCCAAATCTGGTCGCATTAAAGCCATCTCATGCTATAATTCCAAAAAATAGAGATTGTATTAGGCAAGATGTGACCTTTATCGCGGAGGGCACGTATGGATGTTCAACAGGTCATGACCGATTATCAAACTACTTATTTGGCATTGTATCGCCGTAACCCAAGTGAACTGAGCGATCTTGGTAATGATTGGGTTTTGGTGAATGGCGCACGAATGACATCCAAAGAGCTTGCCATGCTAACCACTCAACTGAAGCGTGAACTTGACCAGCAAACGGCTAAACGGAGTGTGGTTCAGCGGCTAATGAAGTGGTTTAGCACTGCCAATGCTTAAGTGACTTCTCATTTGCAGCAACCGGGGCAGGTCAGAGAGTCTTGCCCCTTTAAACTCCCTCTTTCATGATTGAACTTCCCCCATTTTCCAAATCAGCGTTATAAAATAGCAACAATTATGGCACGCCTTTTGGAGATTTCCTTAATGGATAAACATTGGCTACACCAACAATCTGCCTTGACCTATGACCGCTTGCTACCCTCCATTCAGCAGACCATCCACATCCTCTCCGACAAACAACAGCGCATTTTTTTGGATCGCCTGCAACACCGTTTATCCGCGATTTTGGAACTACTCATCCAGCTTTATGGACAACAATATGATTTTTTCTATCATCTGGAACAAATATTGCTGACCGCCGCAAGATATTATGTCGAGCGCCCCAATGATCTAAAACAGTTGGATATGGGACGGCTCAAAAATCCCAATTGGTTTCACAGTGAACAGATGGTAGGCGGGGTATGTTATGTAGATTTATTCGCCGGAAACCTCGCCGGCATCCGCAGCAAAATTCCCTATTTCAAGGAGTTGGGTCTCACCTATCTCCATTTGATGCCTTTGTTCCGCTGCCCCGAAAAAAATAATGATGGGGGCTATGCGGTCAGCAGTTTTCGTGAAGTAGACCCCAAGCTCGGCACAATGGCAGAATTAGCAGAGTTGGCACGCGAATTCCGGAAGCATGGGATCAGCGTGGTGCTTGATTTTGTGTTTAATCATACCTCTGACGAGCACGAATGGGCACTCAAAGCGCTCGATGGGGATTCATACTACCAAAATTACTATTTGATGTTCCCAGACCGTACCCTGCCTGATTTATATGAACACAATCTACGCGAAATCTTCCCAGAACAAGCACCGGGGAGTTATACCTATCGGCCCGAAATCGAAAAATGGGTGTGGACGACGTTTAATACCTTCCAGTGGGATTTGAACTATCGCAACCCAGTGGTTTTCCGCGAGATGCTGGGTGAGATGATGTTTTTAGCCAATCAGGGCGTGGAAATTCTACGGCTGGATGCGGTGGCGTTTACATGGAAAGAGATGGGAACAACCTGCGAAAATCTGCCACAAGCCCATATGCTTATCCAAGCGTTCTACGCGCTGATGCAAATCACTGCCCCGGCAATGGAATTTAAATCGGAGGCGATTGTCCACCCCGATGATGTGGCGAAATATTTTGGGACAGGTGATTTTGTGGGGCAAGAATGCCGTATTTCCTATCATCCCCTGTTGATGGTACTGCTGTGGGATGCGCTGGCAACCCGCAAGGTGAATATGCTGAATTACGCACTGGCAAAACGCTTTGCGATCCCGGCTGGCTGTGCTTGGGTGAATTACGTGCGGGTGCATGATGACATTGGCTGGGGCTTTGCCGACGAGGATGCAGCCCACCTCGGTATGAATGGCTATGACCACCGCCGATTTTTGAATGCGTTTTATATGGGTCAATTTGAGGGCAGTTTTGCACGCGGCCTACCTTTTAATTACAACCCACGTACCGGCGACTGTCGAATTAGCGGTATGGCGGCTTCGCTGTGTGGAATTGAGACGGCTCTTGATGAGAACGATGAAGTCAGCCTCGACCTTGCTATCCGACGACTGCTGCTCATTCATAGTGTGATTATCAGCATTGGCGGAATTCCATTGATTTATCTCAATGATGAAATCGGCATGATTAACGACTACAGCTATGAAAACGACCCCTTCAAGGCGCTGGATAATCGTTGGGTGCATCGCCCCAAAGCCGATTGGGAACAGCGCGAAAAACGCCACAAAGCCGGAACATTGGAAGAACGGATTTATTCCCGCTTTTTGCAGATGATTCAACTACGAAAATCACTACCGTCGCTGGCAGGGGGCAAGATGAAACTGGTCTATACCGACAATCCGCATGTCTTGGGTTATCTGCGAGGCGTAGATACGGCTCAACGGGTGCTGGTATTAGCCAATTTTAGCGAACACCCGCAGACTCTCACCTCTAACCTCTTAGCAGCAAACAGCGTCAGCCGTAATGTGGTGGACTTGATTAGTGGGGAAGCGCCACCTAGCGACATCACCCTCGCGCCCTATCAATTTATGTGGATAACCAAACGAAGCTGACGCATCACCGTCTAATCAACCGCGTATCCGCCACTGATTCCAGCCGACCCTCTAGCCTGACAGCGTGTTGTCCTGTACAATGCGGCAGTCTTGTTAGGGGTCGTATTGGTTAATGGAGTCTTGCCGTCATGGGTTTAAAACAGGAAGCGATGACACCTATTGCAGAAAATGTCCTTGACGGCAATTCCACAACTGCACCTGTCAACCTACCCAGTTCCGATACATCTCACGAAACTTCCAGCGTAGCGCGTGCGACTGGATTGATTGCACTCGGCAACATCAGCAGTCGGGTGTTGGGGCTGGCCCGCGAGATGATTCTGTCCTATTTGTTTGGGGCAGGCTCCGCCGTAGACGCTTTTAAAATTGCCATCATAGTGCCGCGTAGTTTGTACGACCTGCTGATTGGTGGACATGTCAATTCGGCCCTTGTACCCGTCATCAGTGATTATGCCGGGCGCGAAAATCGGCGCGAATTATGGGAACTGGTCAATTTGCTGTTGGGCCTTGTGACTGTTGCCCTGCTGATTATGATTCTCGGCCTCGAAATTCTAGCCCCCTTGATTATCCGATTGGTCGGCGGGGAAGCCTCCGATCAAACCATACGTACCGCAACCAATTTGCTGCGTGTAACCGCCCCGGCCTTGCTATTTTTGAGCCTATTCGCTGTGGTGTCGGGGATGCTGTATGGCCTGAAACGTTTTCGGTTGCCTGCCTTTGCTGCGACGGTCTTTAATGGCACGATTGTGGCTTCGACCATTATTTTTGAGCGTCAACTGGGGATTACCGCTGCTGCGCTCGGATGGTTGATCGGGGCAGTGGTGCAGCTTGCCATTCAATACCCCGATTTACGGGATGCCCCGCTGCGGCCTAAATTACGTGGGGCATTGTCGCATCCGGGGGTACGCACCATTGGCCTGTTGTATATCCCGGTGTTAGCCTCGCTAGGGCTAGATGTGCTAATTAACCGCCCCTTTAGCTATAACCTTGCCTCACGGACAGGCGAGGGCAATATTTCTTATATGGATTGGGCGACCACCCTCATTCAATTTCCACATGGCTTGGTGGCAACCGCTATCTCCATTGCCGTATTGCCAACCCTCTCGCAACAAGCAGCACGCGCTATCAATGAAGGTCTGGACGCCTTTAAAAACACATTGGGGTTCGGGTTACGCCTCGCCATCACCCTAATTTTGCCTGCCACGTTTGGCTTATTTGTGTTGGCAACCCCAGTAGTGGCGCTGTTGTTTCAACATGGGGCATTTACCGCCAGCGATACCGACGCGACTTCGTTAGCCCTGCGTCTATATCTGATTGGGCTGCCATTCGCCGCAATAGACCTACTGCTGGTCTTTGCCTTCTATGCCCAACAGGATACCCTGACACCCGCCCTGATCGGTTTGGTGAGTTTGATTGCCTATATGGTCACGGCCTTGTTACTATTAGACCACTATAGTTTTTACAGTTTGATGATCGCCGATTCGGTCAAACATATGGTGCATACCAGCATCTCGTGGTGGCTGCTGCGACGGCGCATCAAAGGATTGCATGGACAACATCTGTTCCGTACTACGAGTCGCGCATTGGTGGCGGCAGGCATTATGGCACTGTGCAGCTTTGTTGTATTTTGGGGCATGGAAAAAATCATCGGCAGTGGCACCGTCTTTCACGAGTTATTATTGGTAGTAGGGCCGGGAACAGTTGGGATTCTGGTCTTTATCGCAGTCGGTTATCTAGGGGGATTGCAAGAACTGCGTTGGTTTATGCAGTTTGCGGGTCGGCGTCTAAAGCGAACCCAAGCAGGCTGACGCTATTTAGTTTTTTATTTTTAGGAGGGATTTTTGTGGAAATTCAATCCGTGATAGCATTAGTAACGGGCGGCGCATCCGGTCTGGGGGAAGCGTGCGTGCGGCGTTTTATCGGTGCGGGGGGCAAGGCTGTGATTGCCGACGTGAATTACGAACGAGCCGAGGCCGTCGCCAAAGAATTGGGCAGTGCGGCGCGGGCAGTCAAAGCCGATGTCACCAGTGAAGATGACATTTTGAATGCGATTGAAGTCGCCAAAGAATTAGGCGGGATCACGGTTGCCGTCAACTGCGCTGGAATTGCCACTGCTGAACGTGCGGTTGGTAAAGAAGGCCCGTTGGCCCTTGCTAAATTTGAAAGGGTGATCCGCGTCAATTTAATTGGAACCTTCAATGTCATCCGATTGGCGGGCGCAATCATGATGGAAAATATTCCGAACGCAGCAGGCGAACGCGGGGTGATTATCAACACGGCTTCCGTCGCGGCCTTTGATGGTCAAATTGGTCAAGCAGCCTATTCCGCCTCGAAGGGTGGGGTAGTCGGGATGACGCTGCCGATTGCTCGTGAATTTGCGCGTGCGGGGATTCGGGTCTGCACGATTGCTCCCGGCATTTTCGACACCCCGATGATGGCTGGTTTGCCTGAGCAGGCCCGTATCTCGCTTGGTCAGCAAGTGCCATTCCCGCCGCGTTTGGGTCGCCCCGAAGAATACGCCCATCTCGCGCAGGCCATCATCGAAAATGAGATGCTGAATGGTGAAGTCATCCGCTTAGACGGCGCGATTCGTATGGCTCCGAAATAGACACCGATCTTTAGACGCGGGGATTAATCCACCGTGCTCAATCTAGGCGAGATTTAGGGCCTCAATTGGGTTGGAGGATTTCAGTCCCCGCTTAGATTAGCACCCTCCCGAATAGGCAATTTTTATGACTGGTCCATTGACCTCGCTTAGAATTTTAGATTTTTCGACCCTGCTCCCCGGCCCTTTTGCCACCATGATGTTAGGGGATATGGGAGCCGACATTATTCGTATCGAAGCACCCAACCGCCCCGACATTTTGCGCGAAACACCGCCGATGGTAGGTCAACATTCGGCTGCTCATGCCACACTGAATCGCAATAAACGCTCACTGGCACTTAATCTGAAACATCCCGATGCGCCAACCCTCATCCAAAAATTGGTGCAAACCCATGACATTGTAGTGGAGCAGTTTCGCCCCGGTGTGATGGATCGTTTGGGGGTAGGCTACACCGTACTAGAAGAAGCGAATCCCCACCTGATTTATTGTGCCATTACAGGTTATGGGCAGACGGGGCCATTTCGAGATCGAGCCGGGCATGACAACAATTATCTGGCGCTGTCGGGCCTCATGAGCCATTCGGGGCGGATGGACACTGGGCCATATCCACAGGGGACACAAATCGCTGATATTGGTGGCGGTTCGTATGGCGCAGTCGTGGCGATTCTTGGAGCGGTCATTCATCGGCTGCATACGGGTGAGGGGCAATTTTTGGATGTCTCAATGCTTGATGGAGCGATTGCGTGGAATGCACTGGCAGGGGCAAATTTCTTGGGTGGAGGAGAACTGCCGACCTATGAAAGCTGGATGCTAAATGGTGGCACACACTATGGATATTATCGCACAGCCGATGGGCGTTATCTGTCGGTCAGCGCCTTAGAGCCACAGTTTTGGCAGGGATTTTGCAAGGCGATTGGACGGCCTGACTTTATCCCACGCTATACCCATGCTGGGCCAGCGATGCGGCAGGTACGCGATGAAATTGCGGCGGTCATCCTCACAAAAACAATGGTCGAATGGATGGCAATATTTGAGCCGTTGGATGTCTGCGTCGAACCCGTCCTAAATCTGGCCGAGATGACCGAGCATCCGCAGATACATGCACGGGAAATGATTATCGAAGTGCCGAATGAGAATGGCACGCTACCCCAAATTGCCCACCCCATCAAATACTCAGCGACCCCGCCCAAATATCGCTTCAGTGGGGCGGAATTAGGACAGCATACCGCCCAAATCTTGGGTGAGATGGGGTATACAAACACTGAGATTGAACAAATGCAGACCGATGGCTTGTTCGGTTGATTATTGGGCCGTCCAACCACCATCTACCAACAGAACCGTTCCAGTGACAAGGGCCGCCGCCGGAGATGCCAGATAAATTACTGCACCTGCCACGTCGGTAATCGTGCCCACCTGACCGCTTGGAATCCTCGCTACGACACCCGCTCGATATTCAGGATTGTCCAGCCGTTCCGCCGTGCCGGGGGTATAAATGAAGGTCGGGCCAACCGCGTTGACCGTCACCCCACGCGCCGACCACTCAAGCGCCAAGACACGGGTGAGTTGATTAACGCCCCCTTTGGAAGCGCAGTACACGGCATGGTCACGAATACCAACTACACTGGCCTGCGAACTCATGTTGATGATGCGTCCATAGCCATTAGGCAGCATCAATCGTCCGGCGGCTTGGCAGCAGAAAAACAATCCTTTGAGATTGACATTCATCATGTCATCCCAATCGGCCTCAGTGACATCCACAGCCGCGTGATTTGCGCCTAATCCAGCATTGTTGACTATGATGTCGAGTTTGCCAAAATGGGCCGCCACACGCTCAAAAGCGGGCTGAATTTGAGCGACCTCCCGCACGTCCAATTCAAGCGGGTAGGCCGTACCCCCTTCCTCCTCGATCTCCCATGCCAATTTTTGGAGAGCGGGCAGATCACGGGCGGCAACGGCGACTTTTGCCCCAGTATGGGCCAACGCTTTTGCCAACCCATAACCAATGCCTTTGCTCGCTCCGGTGACAATCGCTACTTGGTCAGTCAAGTCGAAACGGGGATAGTCCATTTTTTTATGCTCCTAGCCGGACACGCAGCCGATAAATGAGACCACGTAAGCCTTTGCGTTTGTGGGTTTCGGAAAAATCAAATGCGGCGTCTTGTACCATCACTTTACCACCGTAACATTCCCGCAGGTCGCGTTGATGCTGGCTTATCCAAACATAAAAATCGGCGGGGGTGCGGCGTGGAAACTGGTCAAAGACCCCTGTTTTTCCTAGAATACCAATGGTGGTTTCATACACCATGTCATACCATGCGACGACGGCCTCCTCATAGGGGATAGGCTGCTCGTCTATCCGTGAGAGCACTTGTTGATAGCGGCTGATTTGGCCCAGCAGTTCGGTATAGCCACCGGGAAGGGTCAAGTAGATACCATGATTGGGACAAAGGGTGTCCAATTGGGTGTGCTGCAAAAAGACCTCGCGTTCACTCTCCATTAGCACCCGTTCCACCGAGTCCTTGCCACCCGTCAGGGGCAGCACTGCCGGATATTCCCACACATAGGCTTCTATATCGTGGATTTTTAGCTGACGAGCGACTGATACCCGATGATTACCATCGCGCACAAAATACAGATTGCCGACCTTGAACAGTTCGATGGGCGGCAGGCCGCGACTGGCAGGATTCAGGTACATTGTCGCCACAGCCTGCCAGCGTTCCTGCATCGCTTTTTTACGTGGCAAAAACGCACGATTGAAGTCATTATAGCGGCCTACGCTCCCCACAATTTTTTCGAGTGGAACAACCTGTACACCGCGATAGATGGAACTGGTGAGATGGAGACGATGCGAAATCTCGTTGAAATCTAAGAGGTCAACCTGCCGTCCTTGCAAAGTGCGGAGCAGGTTGCCCCAATAAGCCTTACGATAGGCTTGGTCCCATTCTTGACGGGCCTGTTGTCGGTATGGGGGTTGCATGAAAATCGAACTTCCTACTAGCGTCCACTGTTGATACCTTCACCGCCATCTACCGAAAGGATTGTGCCTGTTACAAAGTCGTTGGTGGCAAGGAAAATGCACGCACACGCCACATCATCGGGGTCGCCATTGCGCTTCAGCGGAGATTGCTCCGCAAGGCGCTGCCAAAGCTCCGGCCCACTACCAACAGGCGGGAGCACAGGTCCCGGCACAACACAATTGACTCGAATGTTATGCTCACCTAAAGCTAGGGCACTGACTTTGGTCAGCATTATAACCCCTGCTTTAGAGATGCTGTGATGGGGTCGAGTCTTCCATGGTTGATGACCCGCGACATCCCCGATATTGATAATTGCCCCTCCCGCCCCGCCATCAATCATCAAACGGGCGGCGTGTTGGGTGCAGAGGAATGGCCCAGTCAAATTGACACCCATGACCTCTTGCCATTCCTCATACGAGATGTCCAGTAAATCCGTGCGTTTAAAATTCGCGGCACTATTGACCATCACATCTAACCGACCATAGTGATCGCGGATGGTTTGAAACATCTGCGTCACTTGATCTGGTTGCGACTGGTCGGCCTTGACCACCAACGCCACAACCCCCATTGTTCGCGCCTCTTTAGCGGTGAACTCAGCTTCGGCATCCGAGGTGCTGTGGTGAATGATGATATGAGCACCCTCGGCAGCAAAGGCCAGCGCAATCGCTCGCCCTACTCGTCGGGCCGCTCCGGTGACACACACCACTTTATCTTGAAGGGTTGCTTGCATAAGACGTTCTACTTGGTAAAAAAGTTCTTGGCGATGAACCAGACGTTGGCAGGGCGTTCAGCTAACCGACGCATGAAATAGGGATACCATTCTGTGCCATAGGGTACATAAACCCGCACCTGATAGCCCTGTTGAACCAATTCCAATTGAGTTGCGGTACGAATCCCATAAAGCATCTGAAATTCAAATTTGTCCGCCGGGATATTGTGTTTGCTGACATACTGGCGAGCCGCGTCAATCATTTTGGGGTCATGCGTGGCGACCTCCAAATAAGCCCCATGTTGAATATTTTCGGCGGTCATGTATTCATGGACAAGTTTGATGTAATTGTCATCTACCTCCGCTTTTTGCGGAAAGGCTTTGTCAGCAGGTTCTTTGTACGCCCCTTTGCACAGGCGCACCCGCGCACCCTCGGCGGCTAACTGCTCCATATCGGCTTCACTGCGATACAGATAGGCTTGAATGACTGTGCCAACATTATCAAATTCTTGGCGCAGAGTGCGGAAAATTTGAATCGTGCGGTCTGTATAGGCGGTACTTTCCATATCAATCGTGACCGCCACTCCGAGTTCTTTGGCTTTGGTCAACAGGCGACGCATGTTATTCAGACACAGGTCATCACTGATGTCGAGACCCAGTTGCGTCAGTTTGACCGATGAACTCGCACGCAGGTCATTGGCCTTGATAGCCTCCATCAACCCAATATACTCGTCGGTGGCACGATTGGCCTGTTGCTCGTTATGCACACTTTCGCCAAGCTGGTCGAGGGATACCAACAAGCCTTTTTTGTTTAATTCACGGGCAGCTTCAACCGCTTCTTGTAAGGTCTCGCCTGCAACAAAACGCCTCGCGGCCTTCCGTGCCAATCCCAAGTTGGTAACAAATTTCCGTGACCAGCCCGCATTTGAGAGGTAGAGAAAGGTAGTACGAAACATGATCTCCTAGGTTTCTTAGTTGGGCAGGACAAAAAACGCCAGCCCGATGATCGCATAAAGGGCAAGTAACATTGTCCCTTCTAACCAATTGGATTCCCCGTCTTGGGCCACATGCGCCGCGATAAACGAGGCCACTGCTAGTGAAATGAGTTCATAGGGGTTAAATACTAGCAGCAGGTTTTCGCTAAACAGTAGACTGATGAATACTAACACTGGGGCAACAAACAGCGAGATTTGTAGGCTTGACCCAAACGAGATGGCAAGGCTCAAATCCATTCTATTCTTAAAGGCTACCTGCACCGCCACCAGATGTTCCGCGACGTTACCAATCAGCGGCACAATGATAATACCCACGAAAAATTCCGAGAGGCCGAGTTCATGGGTTGCCCCCTCGACTGCCCCCACCAGTGTCTCGCTCATCAGCACGATACCGAGTGTCGCAAGTCCTAATACAATCAACGCCGTCTGTTTTGACCATCGGGCATGATGCACCTCGGCGGGTTCATGTGTAACGGGTGTCGTTTTGTCTTTGCTGGCAAAGGTATAAAGTACATTCAGAGCATACAGAGCAATCAAAATGACAGCAATCCCCTCGGTAAACAACAATTCACGCCCTGCGGCATCAGCGGCAGCAGGGGCTTCATGCACAATCAAGGGGTCTTTGCCAATAACCGCCCGGTCAAAAAACGACGGGACAGCCATCGCCATAAACGCGAGAATGACCATTGTGGCATTGATCGAAGCAGCCTTGCGATCAAAACTTTGGAGGCCATTCTTGATGCCACCCACCAAGAGAGAGAGACCCAAGACCAGCAGCAAGTTGCCCAGAATCGAGCCGACAATACTGGCCCGTACCAACTCGACCTTGCCCGCTTCTAATGCAAAAATCGTAATGATCAGTTCGGCTGCATTTCCCAATGTGGCGTTCAACAAGCCGCCCCATGTTTCACCCATATAATGGGCTAACTCTTCGGTGGCCTCCCCAACCAATTTGGCAAGGGGGATGATCGCCAATGCTGCCAAGATAAATACAGGGACATCATCTAAATCCAGAACATATTTCCCCAGCAGCGCGATGGGAAGAAAAATCAGCAGGCTTTGGATGTTGAGGAGTTGTGAGGTATTGAATTTCACGATTGTTCCCTAAGCATATACTGTAAATGACTAAGTGTTTAGCTCATGGCCGGCACGACAATGCCAAATTTACTACCGACGCCTTTTTCGCTTGAATAAAACAGACGTCCTCCACAGAGTTTAACACATTCCATCGCAATCGGAATGCCTAAGCCATAGCCTTTGGTGTTGAGGACAATCTCGTCATCCCCTCGGAAAAATAGCTCACCGAGACGGGCGAGTTCCTCCGGTTGCATCCCGACACCATTATCTTCCACTAACACCTGCAACCCTTCTGGGACAGCCGAGGCGGTAATCTTAATCGTGCCGCCGGGATTGGTGTATTTAATGGCGTTATCCACAATCTTGATGATTGCTTGGGTGTAGCGGGTTTTATCAATGTTCAATATCGGCAGCCCTTGTGGAATATCAAATTCAAGAGCGTGCTGACGTTGGGTGGCGAGTTCGGCCAGTTTCTTTTCGACTTCCAACAACACATTTTTCGCCACATCCATCTTGGGTTCGGCTTTGAGACGCCCAGCCCGCAGCTTGCTAATATCGCTGATGTCGGTGACAAGTTGCTCCATGCTTAGGACGTTATTGCGGACGGTAGAGACGAACTGACCCTGCATGTCATTGAGTTCACCCACCAAGCGCTTATCCAGCATATCCACATAGCCGCGTATGCTGGTCATTGGCTTGCGGATTTCATGCACCATAACCGAAATAAACTTCATATACATATCTTCAACCGAGGCTACCGTTGGGGTATTCTCTGTTATTTGGTCAGGCGGAGGGGTTTGGTCAGACATTGGTTAGATTCTCCCTGTCTATTGGCTACTTGTATCTAAAATCCAAAGGCGCTCGCCAAATTCGATACCCGCACTACCACCCACAAAGCGGGCATATTCGCGCACATTTTGGCCCATTTCACTGGTGCTGTTCCAAAAACTACTGATCTGCGAGGCATAACAAGCCACCGCCTCAATTTTTGCGTTGAGTGCCGCTTCATCAAAAGCTCGCACAGTGGGTGAGGCAGGGCCGGGTAGGGTCTTAAGAGCGGTTTGAACAGCAGTGCTGCCATACAAACGCGGTTTGTCACCAGAATGGAAATGCAGCACTTCGTTGGTCTCAGCGGCATAGGGATATTCTTCATAGAAATAGACGTCGAAATGCGGTGGTGTACCTTGCAGGCCGCCTATGGCAAGATTGCGCACCAGTTGATGATCCACATGATTGCCTGCCGCTAGGGGGATATATAAGGCCTTGAGATCGGCCCGTTCATGATAATCCAGCACCAACTTGAGTACGGGGTCATCGGGGTGAATTTCGGCAAACAGCGAATCATAGCTTGGATAATAGGCTTGCCCATTGGCATCCAGCCGATAAATCGCGTCCAGCCAATCGCCGAGAACCATTTTTGCTCCCAAGCGTTCGACGGCGGCCTTATCTTCAGCCCGACGCACGATATAGGGATTATCTCCCAAGCCCCAACGCGGATGGAGGTCTAACACCACCGGACTACTGGGGGGTGGATAGGGAACATCCGCAACGGTCAACGTCAAGACTTCAACCGCTTCACCCTGCTGTTTGAGGGTGTACATCAAGCCACCACAGCTTAATACGGCGTCATCGGCATGAGGGGAAAGAATGAGATGAGTCATAGTAGTTTCAACTGGCTTTCTCAGAGGCCGCCGCAGGGTCTTCTTCCGCGACGGGTAATGTAAAAGTAAAGGTGCTGCCAACCCCCACTTGGCTTTCGATAGTGAGTTCGCCCTTCATTAAATCAATCAAATTGCGAGTAATCGCAAATCCCAGCCCCCAGCCCGGTTGCTCCAAGGTATTTGACGTGCGGAAAAACTTTGTGCCAAGTTTTTGTAAATCTTCGGGGGCTATACCCACCCCGGTATCCTTCACACTGACGCTGACTTTCTCACCATCGCGTTTGGCCGATAGGGTAATTTTGCCGCCATTGGGGGTGTATTTATAGGCATTACTTAAAAGATTGAGCAAAATTTGCAGGACACGGCTGGAATCAGCACTGATAGGGGGCAAATCCACCTCAATTTCCTCAATAAAAGTGTGATTACGTTCGGTAATTTGGGCCATCACATCGGTTTTGACCTGTTCAACAACATCAGGCAGTTTCACAGGTTCAATTGCCATACGAAGTTGGCCTGTTTCAATGCGGGTAATGTCATTGAGGTCATCTACCAGCATTCGCATCCGCTGCACGTTGTTCTGGATAGTTTTGACGAATTCCTGCTGCTTTTCGCTGAGTTGACCGACAATCCCCAACAGAGAGGCATAACCGCTGATACTGGTCATGGGCACTTTCAATTCATGCGCCACAAAACCGACAAATTCCGACTTTGTTTTGTCAGCAGCTTTGACGGCATCATACAAACGGGCGTTTTCAATGGCAATCGCGGCACGGTCAGCCATGCGCGAAACCAATTCTTGTGCGTCCACATCAAAAGCATCGGCTCGATTAGCTGAGAACAAGACCACCCCGATGATATTATTTTCGCGGCGCACCGGCACACATAAGGTGGTATGGGGGGGAGCGCCAGTCGGTGATAATTGCAGTGCTGCCGATTCCATTTCAAGTACCTGCGCGATAAGGGGATGGGTCAAAGGGAGTTGCGACGTCTGCGAAAATTCATTCTCCTCACCATAATTTGCCACGAGGCTAATCACCCCGGCCTCCCGATCCAAAAAGCCCATACTCGCGCTTTGGGCATCACACAGGCGCGACGACCATTCGAGGGTCAGTTTCATGGCGGCCTGCAAATCAAGTTTTTCGTTTAGCTGACGGTCAATCCATTGTAAAATGCGCAGTTCTTCAAGGCGGGCCTGTAATTCGGCGTCTGTTTCGCTGTAGAGACGAGCATTATCAAGGGCGACGGCTGCTTGGGCCGCAAATGCCGCCAAAACCTCTAAATCTTCATCAGAAAACAGACCCGTCTTGATACGATTGTCCACATAGACCACCCCCGTACTTTTCCCACGTGCTCGCAGGGGGGTTGCCATAATACTCCGCATCCCATGAATCATGATGCTAACCTGTCCGGCGTAACGTGGGTCTTCTTGAGCATTGGTGGTGACGACGGGTTCCCCTGTTTCAAACACTTGGCGGGTGATGGTACGACTAAACGCGATTTCATCACTTTGCAGGGTCTCTTGGTCAAAGTTGCGGGCCACGCGCACCGCCAGATTTCCATCATCATCAAGGAGCATCAAAAAACCGCGCTCGGCCCCTGAAAGCTGGATAATGGCATCCATCACTTGATCGAGTACGGTCTGCAAATTTAGTGACGAGCCAATGACCTTGCCGACTTCATAGAGGGCCGCCACTCGTTTTTGTTGGATAGTGTTTTTGCGTTCAGCTTGTACTTGATCAAGCAATTCTTCCAATGAGCCAAGTCGCTGGTCAAAATATTGGGCATTAATTTTGCCCGTTCGAAGCTGGCTTCGCAGCAGGGTCACATTCTGCCGAGCAGTCGACAGCGCGGCCTCCAACTCTTTCCCAGTCAAGCCATTGGTCGGGTTTTCTTGATTATCCATGTGGTCTCTCCACCACCTGCTGATAATAACGACAATCGGAGGTTAAGGGGCAGCGTTCGCATAGGGGCTTACGTGCCTTACAAATCTCGCGCCCATGCCGAATAATATTAAGATGGGCCGGATAAAATTCATCGGCAGGAATAATGGCCTCTAATTCATCATGGGCACGGTCAGCGTTGGTCTTTTCATCAATCAAGCCCAAACGCCCGGTCACACGATGCACGTGAGTATCTACCGGAAAGGCCGGGATGTTGAAGGCAAACAGCAAAATAATCGCGGTGGTTTTGGGGCCAATGCCATTCATAGAGGTCAACCACGCCTTAGCCTCCGCCACCGACAAATCTTTCAAAAAATCCAAAGACAGCGTGCCCTGTTTTTCGGTGATATAGCGTAAGGCTGCTTGGATCCGCGGGGCTTTTTGTTTGGACAATCCCGCAGGTCGAATGATGCTTTCAATTAATTCAACCGGGGCATCTCGTACACTTTCCCAATCGGGGAATTTGGCTTTGAGGGCAAAAAATGCCTTGTCACGGTTGGTATCTGAGGTATTTTGACTCAGAATTGTACTGACTAATTCATCCAATGGCGGCAGCGCAGGACGCCATTCAGGATAGCCATACAACGTCTCCAATTGATCGGCAATGCGGCGATATTGAGCGCGACGGGCAACTCTTATTTTGTCGTTATTCGATGATTGCGTCATGGTCACTTAATAAGTTTCATATTAGACAATCAAATGCTCATAAAGCAAATCCGGTGTCAGTTCTGGTACCACCGATTCTCTGCTGCGGAGGGTCAAGGAAGCCGCTGTCACACCCAAACGCATGGCTTCATCCAAACTGAGTTCGTTGGCAAGTCCAAAGATCACTCCTGCGGTCAACGCATCTCCCGCACCTGTAGAATCTACCACTTCAGACTTGCGTGCCGGGATATGTCCCGCTTCGTTGGGGTTTGCATAGGCTACCCCATTTTCGCCCAACGTGACAATTACAATTTCCGGCCCCTTGCTAACGATCTGTTTAGCAGCCTGCACCGAAAGGGCAATATCTTGCGACGGGTCAGGGATGTCGCAAAGAGGCACGGTCTCAGCACCATTGGGTGTAATCAGATAGACCTTATCCAAAAATGGGCGAATTTTACCAGCTCGTGCAGGCGAAGTCGGGTCTACCACCAGCGGCACATCATGGACATCACACAGTTCCACAATTTTGGCGACAGCCTCCACGCTGATATTCAAATCTGTAACCACCATACTCGCGTCCGCAAACAAGGCGGCTTTTTGCTGAATGTATTCAGGGTCAAGCCGCTGCATAATGTCGTAATCACTAACTGCTACTGACAAATCTCCTCTGTCGTCCATGATGGCGATATAACTACCAGAGCGTCCATCCGAGATCTGCAAGACATGGGTAACATCCACCCCGGCAGCGGCGGCATGAGCCAT
Organism: Anaerolineae bacterium; assembly: GCA_019913005.1. Classification (GTDB taxonomy): domain Bacteria; phylum Chloroflexota; class Anaerolineae; order Aggregatilineales; family J027; genus CFX10. Next base: position 41,601 of record JAIOHL010000165.1, read on the forward strand.
AATTAAATCACCCTGTGAATCATCACCGACCACCGATAGCAAAACAACCCCAACCTCTAGGCGGGCCAAATTTTCTGCGATATTCCGCCCGACTCCACCAAAGCTGCTGCTCACCCGTCCGGGGTTCGAAGTCCCAGCTTGGGGCGGAGCATACGAATAGCCTTTGATGTCGAACCCGGCTGCACCAATTACCAGCACATGACCCTCGTCTTGCATGGCTGTCTCCACCTTCCCATCAAAGGAATGTTATACTTACAATGGCAATTGTGCATCAATGCAAGATTTACGTCAAAATTTAACTGTCATTTCGCAACATGCCAAACTTTAGTATCGTATAGCCTGTAAGATTTATCCAATCTGTGTTTTTCTCCCAACCCGGCAGGTTTGAGTTCTGAAACTGATGTAAGTATGCTCAATACAGCCCCTTTTCCCCAACTAGAAGTAATTGATCAGGCACTTGAAGCCAATGATTTGCGTAAGGCCGAGCTAAACATTGCACGGTTGCTGCGTTCCGATGCCCAGACTGATTTACGTGCCCAATTGTTACTACGTCGCGCACGAGTACGATTGCTCAATGGACGCCCCGACGAAGCCCTTGAGGACAGCCAAGAAGTGATCGCCCTAGCGCCGTCATTGGGAGAGATGCCCGAGGTCAAAATGACACTGGGGGATATTCATTTGGCGCGGTTTATGCTGGCGGAGTTGGGCTTTGCCGTTCGCAGCGATACTGACCGAGCACTCGAATATTACAATGAAGTTTTGACCCGCCACCCACATTTTAAGCAGCGTGGGTGGGTATTTTATCAACGTGGACGGATTTATTTAAGCGAAAATCGTGTAGATGAAGCAATTGCCGATTTTGAAGAGAGTCTCCGCCGCGAACGCCGCCCCTATGCCCTGCACGCCTATTGTTACGAACGCCTCGGTTTTATTGCGATGTACGAGCAGCGCCAAGTGGCCCAAGCTCTAGATTATTTTGATCGAGCTATTGACGCTTATCCAATAGGCGAAAATGCGGCGTGGCTGGTACAGGTGCATATCCTCCGCAGTCGGGTATTACGTGAACTGGGGGATTATGAGGCGGCATTGGCAACGGCATCCAAAGCTCTAAATTCTTTAGATACGGGTGCGCCGAATTACCGTGAAGCCTTGACGGAAGCTCATCTCGCCGTCGGTGAAATCTTGGCGCTGATCCCCCGCCGCGAAAATGAAGCCCTTGAGCATCTCTTGGAATTTTTACAGGCCAGTAAACGGCCACTGGGTGTAGATGTGACGTGGAGCCGTGTCTATGAAACGATGGGTGATCTATACTTTAAATTGGAGAAATCGGAACAGGCTGTCGAAGCCTATCAAACCTGTCTGGTCTTTAACCCGCTGCATCCACTGGCGGTTAATGTTCATTATCAAATTGCCCGCTGTCATTATCGGATGCGCCAATATGAAAAAGTCATCACCTCGATTGATAAATTGCTGGAAACTGCCGAATCGGATATGCAGTGGATTGGCGATTATCGGGTGTTTAATGTCTTGGGGAATGCCCATTTCGCGCTAGAGCATTATCACAAAGCTGCCCAAGCCTATCGCCAAGCGGTTGATCTCGCCCCACCTAACGCCGAGGGGTTAGATAAAATCAAGAAATATCTGCAATTTTCGGTAGATTTGGCAGGGGCGTGATTCTACTCCACCTGTGGCAACCCGGTACATGGATAATAGGCCTGCCCCAAAACAACCCGATAATCCACCGTGCGGTCCGGGTCTGGCTCAGTAATCACATCTGAGTTTTGCAGCCCCATCGCCCGTACCAACACCTCTACGCTGCTGCCTTTGGCGTCGCCCGTAAAATCATAAATCTTGCTTTGCTCGGCGGTTTCCTCACCAGCCTCCGAATTAATGCTGGCGACAATCCCCTCCCACGCCAAACGTTCCTGTGCGACGACAGCCATGCCTTCAACCCCGCTGGCGTTCAGGATTTCGATACGGGGATTTTCACGGAAAAGGCGATTTTCGGTGGGAGGTGTCAAGAATTCTTCGACGATTTGGCGGATAGCAGCAGGTCGCATTTTTAAGACCATCGCGCCCTGATTGGTCGTGAAATCAGTCACGGCGTTATGGCTAATATAGTGGCTTTCAATCAAGCGAGGATTGAGGTTTGCCCCGATGGAGACCAACGACAAAATTTCGTCCAGCGACAGGTCGGTATCCACTGTATCCTGAAATTCACTCCACAAATCGGGAATGGTGGCCCACATATTTTGGGTTTGGAACTGCTGCCACATCGCCCGCAGCAAGAGTTGATGACGGCGGTTGCGGTCAAAGTCGCTGGTAGTGGCACGCGAACGGGCATACCACAAAGCGGTTGAGCCATTCATATGATGCAGGCCGGGGGTCAGTGTCACCAAGACCCAATTAGCGGGTAGATTGGGATTCAGATCATCGGCTTTGAGGCGGTAATCCTCCAATTGGCAGTCTACGACAATATCTACCCCATCCAACGTATCAATGATGCTCTGAAACCCGCTGAAATTGACTTTGGCGTAGCGGTCAACCGTGATACCCAAATTGTATTCAATCGTATCTTTCAATAGGGCCGTGCCACCGCCGTCGTAATCCATCAAATCGCCATGCTGCGAGGCGGTATTGATGCGATCATAGCCATATTCAGGAATATACACATAAAGGTCACGGGGCAGGGATAACATATTAACTGTGCCCCGTGTTTTATTGACCAGCACGATTACCAAAACATCGGTGCGATAGGCCGGGTCGTTAGGGCGCTTATCGCTGCCTATTAGCAAAACCGTCAAGGTATCATCTTCACCCGTTGGAGTCACCCCCTCAACCGAAGTGGGGATAAGGCTCGGTTGAATCAGCGTCGGCGTAATGGAAGGCGTCAACGTGGGGGATAGTGTATCGGTCACGGTTGGTG
>JAIOHL010000166.1 GCA_019913005.1 Anaerolineae bacterium
GGCCGGGGGTGGGGATTGTGATTACCGAAATAATATGTTAAACGTCATAAGCCGCCATGCTGAATCTAGGTTGAAAAAACTGCTGTAAAGCAAAAAACACGGGATGGAGCATTCAACCCCATCCCACTCGCTTCTATTCACATCTATTCGTGTGCGTCTGCCGGGTAGCCTTCACGCAGGATTTTGCCGAAGTTATCCCACTGACCGACGGGGGCCATGCCCGCTTTGGTATACAGCCGTAGCGCCCCGGTCAAGTTTTCGGCGTCTACGCCGAGGCCACAGCCTTTTTTGCCGCGCCGATAGAATTCACCAAAGGTATGCAGCAGCAGGCCCAAACCGATGCCTTTGCCGCGTCCCTCACGCAGAACCCCTAATGTCGCCAGCCATCCATAATCGGGCATATCAAGACGCTTGCTTTCGCAGTAGGAGACACCGAGGATTTTGTCGTTTTCATCTACCGCCAAAAACGTCAAGTCGGGTTCAAGATCATCGCGTTCGACTACCCAATGCCGCCAGTTGCGATACCCTTCCTCAAACGGGGTGTCTACATGCCCCCAGTGATCTTTGAAGGCGGTGTCCACCGTGCGGTAGATGGCTTCATCATCTTGCCCGACGACCCATGTGCGCACGTGAATGCCTTCCGGCCAGACCGGGGCAGGGGGCGGGCCATCAAATTCGATGCCCATCTTGAAAAAATGGCGGCCACAGGTCATGCCGATACTTTCGGCAGCGCGATGCACAGCGGTGTTGACATCCAGTGTGCCCATACGCATCCAAACCTCAGCCCCTTCGGGCGCCTTGACGATGGTCTGACGCAGGCGCTGTTCGGCCCATTGCATCAGATATTCACCGATGCCAGCGTTTTCATAGTCGGGGTGCAGAATGAGCCATGCGTAGAGGATGGTATGGGGGGGCCGCAGATCCCATGTTTCGATGTACCCCACCAGTTCGCCGTCGGGGGTAAATACGAGGCGCATGTTGTCTTCGACCTTAAGGTTTTCCTGTGTCCATTCACGCCGGGTGTCCTCAATATCGAATTCTTCGATGCCCGTCAGATAGACCGAGGATTTGTTAAAGAGTGCGGTAGCGATTTCTACGTCGTCCAGTGTGGCGGGCCGAACGATAAATTGTTCTTCAATTTCCGCCGGGGATAAGAGTGCCAGTGTCATAGAACGGATTGCCTTTCCAATGTGCTGCAAGGGCGATACGGGTCATGGGTTGCGGCGAAAAACCAACCCCACCCCCCAACCCCCTCTCCAACAAGCGAGGGGGAGAATGTGCTGTATTGAAGCCCCTCTCACAAGGGAGAGGGGTTTGGGGTGAGGTCAGTCTTTTCCGGTGAATCCTATTTCCCCGCAACCCCTTGCTCGTGGCATGGCCTAATATGGAGAAGGGGTGGGGGACAAGTGAGCACCCTGACCTATTATGAACCCTTGAAAGTGCTTATTGCTATTTGATAGTGTATAATAGAATATGGTAAATTGCAAGCAAAGGAAAAAAATCACCCATGACCTACTGGCAAACCGAACGATTGACCCTGCGGCGGCTTCAACCCGATGACGCCGAATTTTTCTATGCGCTCAATCAAGACCACGAGGCCGACGGCTTTTTGGATCATGTTCAACTGCCGGATACGCTGTTGAATGTCCAAAAATGGGCCGAAAAAACCGCCACCGAAAAATTTGAGGATGACCGCTATTTTTTTGTGATGGTGGCGCGTGATGTACCGGGCGATGTGCGCGTTGGTGCGCTTGATACCCATTCCCTCTATCGGCGGGCGGGCACCTTTAAGTATGGCTTGGTCGTGCATCGGGATTATCGGCGGCGCGGTTATGCCTCGGATGCGATTCGGCTGGTGCTGCGTTACTATTTTGAAGAACTGGCCTATCAAACCTGCCATGTGGACGTGCATGAGAATAATCCAGCCAGCGCTGCCCTCCATGAACATTTGGGGTTCATGCTGGAAGGGCGTATCCGGCGCACGGTGTATACAGGCGGCCAATATCTCGACGAGTGGATTTATGGCATCACGGCAGAGGAGTTTCGGGCTGCACACGGGCAGCATTTTGGATAGGGCTTTTGAACAAGAGGCTCAAAGCCCGTTGTTGGCTTGAACGGCTCACGACTGGCGTAGGGTTCTAGAACGCGCCCGCTACCAGCAATATGGTTAAGACGACACTCCCCGTCAGCAGAAAACTGAGCGTCACCAGCGCCAGCATTTGCAGCGTATTCAGGCGTGTCGCAAAGGCGAGGAAGTCGTGCTCCTCTGCCTCACCGCTGGCTGAGGTCTTCGGGCTGGCGGCGGGTGTGACGACCCCGACTACCGAAATATCATCGGTGCTGCGTACCATCCCTCGGCCCGTTGGCGGCATATCGTCGGCGGATAGGGGGATGCGCGGCTCGGTGGCGCGTCCGGTGCGGGGGGTATTGGTGTCAAGATTTTCACGGGTGGTCATAGGTATCCTCCCTTGTCTTTGTTTTCTGGGTCTTTATTTTAATTGTATGCACATTCGAAGCGTGTTGCAAAATGTACCGTAGAAAAGGGCCTAATGATAGTGGCATCCTGTGATAAGATGGAGATGCCCTTCCCGTGTTTTGACCCAAGCCAATGGTGATGAGTGTTCCGTGACGAACCAAAATAGTTTATTTGAGACCATTTATGACGTATTGGATGAAGAAGTTTGGATTATGGAGCGGCGGCCCGATGGTGAGTTTGTCGTATCCCACTCCAACTTGACCTCCTTTCGCAACACGGGCCTCCAAACCCATGAGGTGATCGGCCAGACCATTCGCCGTGTATTGGGGGACAGCAAAGCCGACCAACTCTATGCCGTCTATGAAAAATGCCTACAGACGGGCGAAGTGATGGTTTATCAAGAGTCGCTGGATTTTGGCCCCAACCGCCATTGGTATCTGACGAAAATTGTGCCCCTACCGGACAAAGATGGTCGCCAACGGGTGGCCGATGTCAGCCTTGATATTACCCACCGCATGGAATCGGATGCGCTCCTCCACGCCATCAGCCAAGCCCAATTGCAGTTTATCAAAGGGGCATCTCCCAACGACCTGTTTGCGGGCCTGCTGAAGGATATGATTGAACTCACACGCAGCGAATATGGCTTTATCGCCGAAGTGCTGATGGATGAAGCCGAAAATCGGCCCTATATGCGCATGTTTGCTATCAATGACCGGGCGTGGAGTCCTGAAATGCACGCGCTGTACAATCAGGCTGCCGGGGGCATGAAATTTGCCAATATGTCCACCCTGTTTGGAGCGCCGATTGTATCCGGGCAGGTCATCATCGCCAATGACCCCATTCACGATCCGCGTCATGGGGGTTTTCCGCGTGGTCATCCCAATATCAGGGCCTTTTTGGGCGTGCCGTTTGTGCATAACGGGATGGTGTTGGGCCTGATCGGTCTTGCCAATCGGCCCGGTGGGTATAGCGCGGCCTGGGCCGATTTTTTGCAGCCATTGGGAACCGCCTGTGTCCATCTCATTCTCGGCTATCACACTCAAGAACAACGCCACATCGCCGAAAGTAAGCTGCGCCTGCTGAATGACGATTTGGAACACCGTGTCGCCAACCGCACCATCGAACTAGAGGTCGCCAACACCCAATTGCGTGAACATGACCGCGAAAAATCCAAGTTTGTGGCGGTGGTGGCCCATGAACTACGCCAGCCGATTGCCGTGTTGAAGATGGAATTGTATCTCTTGCAGCATGGACGCGCGGCGGATCAGCCCAAACACATGGATAAAATGGCCCGTCAGATGGAAATTTTGAATGAACTCGTCGAGAACATCCTCGATCTATCGCGCCTCGATCTGAGCCAACCCATCACCTTTTCCGCGTTTAACCTCAACGAGGTCGTGAGCAATGTCGCCGAGGCCTATCGCAATTTGGCGCATGACGCGGGACTGGATTTTCAGGTGGACTTGGCGTCTGACCTACCGATGATGTTCGGCGTTGCCAATCAGATGGCGCAGGTGGTGACCAATCTGGTGGTCAATGCGGTGCGCTATACCCCCAACGGTTTTGTGAGGATTCAGACACGCCCCCTGCTGGATGACGAACGCATTCAGTTTAGCGTCGCGGACACGGGCATGGGCATTGATCCCGCCGACCTGCCGCGCCTGTATGAGCGTTTTTTCCGGGGCAAGCAGCACGGCCCGAATGCCCACATTCCGGGCAACGGCCTCGGCTTGGCGATTGTCAAGGAAATCGTGGATTTGCATCAGGGTACGATTGAGGCCCAGAGTACGGTGGGTGGCGGCACGACCTTTACGCTGACCTTCCCCATCCTGCGCGAAGAACCGATTAATCCGGTGTAAAAGTAGGGATTGGCCTACTATCACACGGAGCTAAAGCCACCGTGCTGAATTTAGCTGGGGTCAAGCAAGATGAAAATCGCGCTAGTCCTCTTTCTTTTTGGGAACACAGGGCGCGGCTTCCAAATGTGCCAATGCCACTTCGAGTGATTTGCTCATTTTGAATCCAGTGCCGTCGAGATGGGGCAGCATCTTGCTAAGGTCGCCGGGGTAAGCCAAATGGAATTTTTCGTTGACGAGGCTGGCTAATTTTTCGGAGGGCTTGGTTTTTTCATCCCAGTTCTGCACCTTGATGCCCAACCAATCGCACAATCCCCCATCCGCCAACAACCATGCTTCCAACTCATCTTTGGCAATGACCTCGACCACCTGTGGATGGCGACGGCATACCTCCTCAATCTTGGCATAATGCTGACGACGATGCGGCTCGGCATTGGCATCTTGGTCATGCAGCACGGCGATGCAGTCGTTTTTCTGCTTCTGGATGGATTTAATGAGCTTTTCGATTTGCGCGGCGAGACGTGAGAGATTGGGTGTGCCCCCTGTTGGTTTGATGACTTCAACCCGCTTGGCAAGTTCATGATAATCGGGGTGTTTGCTCAAAATGTCTCGGACAACATCGCCATCATATTGCCCTTCGACGATCAGCCACAACCGTCCACTCATTTGGGCAGCCCGCCAAACACATTGGTCGTCCACACCTCCCCAAGCCCATATTCGGCATCATCCGTCAACCAAATATCGCGGATGTGTGAGGGCACGGGCTGAACGGTGGTGTCGCCATTTTCATCCCGACTGACGACGCGCACTTCTTCTGGCTGGAAATAATTGAGCAGACTGGGGTTGTGGGTGGTCAAGATAAACTGCCGATTGCCCTCCCGTACATAGCGCCGCAGCAAATCCACAAACCGCTGTAACAGCCCCGGATTCATCGCGGTGTCCGGTTCTTCGATCACCACCAACCCCGGCATCTGGGAAAGAGGCCCAATGTTAAGCGCATAATAGGCTGTCAGCATAGCGACAATCCGCGCCGTCCCTGCCGAGATCGTCGGGGCTTCGTTAGAAGGCTGGTTAGCTTCCTTGATAAAGAGACGTATTTCTCGTTCGTTGCGCTCCACTTGAAGCCTCTCCACATGCTTCATTAAGAAGTTGAGATCGCCGTCCAGTTCATTATATATTTCAGGACTCAACACACGAATAAAATTTATTACCATAGGGAGATTATCTGCGTTAGGCGCAATTGATTGAATATCCCCATATTGTCCCAATTGATTACTCATTGTGGGCTTAAAACCCTCATCAAGAATCTGAAGTCTCTCGGTGATGAACTCTAGTAACTCCGCTCCTGGTGACGTGTTCCACAATAAACGAAGAGCAAGTCTTTCGGAATTCGCCCTTAACAAAACAGTTTTCTTGGAGTCTACAATGAGGCTGCTTGTAAGTCCCGTTGCAGGCGGCGTTGATCCGCTACCGTAAGGGCGATTGAGCCAATTTCTCTTGTTTATCTCATCCAAATTTTCATAGATGTCAGGAAAAAAATCATTGCCAAATTTCAAACCTAATTGATAGCTTATTTCTTCATTTTCGAGTTTGTAGATTATGCCAATCTCAAGGGGTCCAGCATCATTTTGTAAGGTATATACTTTAGAAGCACCACCTCGATTTTGTATAGCGTTGATTGGCTTGTCATCTACGCATTCACGCAAAAATCGCAGCCCATCCACGATATTCGTCTTGCCGGAGGAATTTGCGCCAATGAACACGGTGAGGGGGGTCAAATTATCAATGGTGACATCGCGTAGACTGCGCCAGTTTTTGAAGCGTAATTGGGTGAGCATGGGCGGTTCTCTCCTTCAAATTACGCCTATTCTATCATGGTTAAGCCAGTGGTCGAAAATCCCCAGCGAACAATTGGGCTTAAGCCCATTGTTGGGTGGATAACCTTGCCAAGCGGTTTCGAGTAGTAGTCTAAAAACAAAGAGGATAGGTTGATGATAACCCGTCCTCTCCCAAGAGGTAAGCATCCATTATTCTGAGACACATGTTTATTGACCACACATCCATTATCATAGGCCATTTGCGCCCAAGTAACTGGACGCCTGCCCCGCACAATCATCCCAAAAGCCTGATATTTAGCTGACATTGGCTGACGGCCCCTCTGAAAATTTGGTATAGTAGAAAAAAGACACCGACTACAATTTGTGAGGAGGTCTGTCATCATGAACCACACGCCCCGTATCAGAACTGGACATGCCCCCGACCAACCGACGCCATCCCATATTTTCAGCGACCATGAGTGGGTCCAGCGGCACCAAGCCGAACTGCGCGAACGCTATGGTGAGGTGTATGTGGTCGTTTATCAACAGCAGGTCTATGGGGTAGGCCGCACCTATCGAGAAGCCCTAAACGATGCCGAAGCCCATTTGCCGCCTGACATCGCGGAAATTGAAGTCATGGTCGAATCGCTGCACCGCCGTCCGCCGATCACGGCTTTTTGGCCCGCGCCGAAAAAGTCGCACCAATGAATGAGCAGCGACCTATGTAAGAATCTTAATGCAAACGATTCGCAGATAAGGACTTTCCATGTCTCAAACTGATCTCATTGAGCGATTCGGCATTTTGGGGGACACCAATCTATTATACGGATCGTTGGTGGCCTTTTGTGAACGCCACCACCTCCGAAAAATGCTCATTTTCGGCTCATTCCTGCGGCCCGATTTTCGTCCCGACAGTGACCTTGATATTTTGGTGGAGTTTGACCCTGACCATATTCCCGGCTGGGAGTTTTACACATGGGCTGATGAACTGGAGGGCATCTTAGGGCGTCCGGTAGATTTAGGTACCCCCAATTCACTGTCCCCCCATATACGGGAACGGGTGATGCAATCAGCACAGGTAATTTATGAACGACCTTGATAAAGCGCGTATCCAAGACATGTTGGATAATACAGTTCTTGCTGTGGATTTTATGTTTCGGAAAACAAGGGAAGATTTGGATGGAAAAAATATGCTTTCCTATGCCGTTGTCAGGGCGATTGAACTTATTGGGGAGGCGGCTTATCACGTATCCGAGGAGACACGTCTGCAATATCCAAAGATTGAATGGGCAGCAATCGCGGGTATGCGCCATCGCTTAATACATGATTACCTCCGCGTTGACTACGATATTGTTTGGAAAGTCACCCAAGAAAAATTGCCTGATTTGATTGGGCAACTGGAAAGTATTTTAGAAGGCGAACCCGATAGCGACTGACGCTTTCCCAAAGAATGAAGGGCATCTCATGTCTCAAACCAACCTCCTCGGACACCTGAAAACATATGGCAACCCGATTATTGATGACGACCTTGCCACCTTTGTCTGGCTGGGCGACACCCACCCTCATCTCATTGGCGAATTCAACAATTGGGGCCGGTTGCCAAACGGTGAACGTGCATCCGCCCCGATGACCGAGGTCGAAAAAGGCGTGTGGGTGCATACGACCCGCTTGCCACGCGACGCCTATATCGAATATTATTGGGCCGCCGACCTGACCAACGACAAAAAACGCGCCCCCGATCCCCACAATCCGCGCAAAATTACCAACGGGATAGGTGATTATAACCACTATTTCGTCATGCCGGATTGGAAGCCGACCCCGCTGACCCGTGTCAAAAAGGATGTGCCGCGTGGCAAAGTCACCCATTTTGACATCAAGCAGGTCGCGCCCGATTTTTATCTGCCCAAGCGCGATGTTTGGCTGTACGCCCCGCCGACAGATGCCCCGGTGCCGCTGTTGGTGGTGTGGGATGGCCGGGAATATCTGCGCCGGGCCAAGCTCACCGAAATCGTGGATAACCTGATTCACCAGCGCAAAATTCAGCCCATCGCCATCGCTATGATTGATAATGCCCGTGAATATCGCATGGTCGAATATATGAGCTGCGAAATGGCGGTCTTGATGGTCGGCCAATATGTTATCCCGCACGCGCAAAAAGAACTGAATTTGCTCGATATTGACCAGCACCCCGGCAGTTATGGCATCCTCGGCGCTTCGATGGGGGGCTTGATGGCGATGTATGCCGCCCTACGTCTACCGCAAATTTTCGGAAGGGTCATCAGCCAATCGGGGGCCTTTTTGTTCGAGGTGCGCCCCGGCCAAGACGACCTGTTCAAATTTCTGGTGAAATCGCAGCCACCCCTCACCGCGAAAATCTGGCAGGATGTCGGGCGATTTGAATGGCTGTTGGAGACCAATCGCCAGACCCATGCCCTCTTGACCGAGCGCGGCTATGATGTGACCTATCATGAATATCAGGGTGGGCATAATTACACCTCATGGCGCAATGTCCTGCCCCAAGCCTTGATGACGGTGTTCGGGGTATAATGAACCTGAGTTTTGGATAAGAGGTCGCGTGTTGGTCGCCATCGGCTCAAAGCCGAAGGCTAGATTTAAGGGAGAAGCTGACTAAAGCCAGCTAGGGCGTCTTTGCAGCCTCATTTATGGGGCTTTTCCTCCAAAATAGCCAGATGGTTTGACCGTCTGGTGTAGGGCAATGAAGGGGTGATGGAACAGGGCGATGGTTGAAGAATTAGAACGGGTGGCATTGACCACTGATTTACCAGAGTATCACCTTAAAGCGGGGGATATGGGGACGGTGGTGGATATTACATCGAATCGTCAGCAGTATACCATCGAATTTTTTACCCTTGATGGCGAAACGATTGCCGTTGTGCCATTAGCCGTCCATCAAGTGCGACGGGTCGGGCATAAAGAAATTGCCCACGCACGGGTACTCGAAAAATAACCAAGTGCGGGGTTTTGAATGGCATCACTAACGGAAATCGTCAAACAAGAGGTATTCTGGTATGCGGGGGGCGGTTCAAAGGTCAAGTATCTGCCGTTTGCCAATGAAATTGAGCAAGCCTATACGGTCAATGTGATTGATACCCCCGAACGTCGTCAACCTGCGGGGGTGGTCGTTTTGGCCCGTGTGGTTGGCGATTATGTCGTGATTGAGGAAGATTTGACAGACCGCCCATTGGTAGATCGTCTGGTGGCGGCAGGCATCCCACGCGAAAAGATCATTTTGGCCTATGCAGGTGAGCCGCTGCCGGATATGCACTAGCGTACCAAGATCGGACAATTCCGACCCCCTACTGAATTTTCTCTGAAATCGAGAGGAGTGGAGGGCTAGATTGGCATCAATTCATGCTATCATGTAGGCACTTATTTTTGATGCTAGTGGGGGAATATCCATGCCCAAGCGCTTACGACGACGAGCCATCGCCCGCCGACATGATGCCGACCAAGAACCATCCCTATCGGTGATCCGTGAAGATGATTATGAGCCAACACCCGACCCTGCCAACACGAACACCCTGACCCCACCCAATGTCCTCCGTCTGCAAAACACACATGGCAACCAAGCCGTGCAGCGCATGATCGCCACGCAGAAAAACAGCGCCCCATCGAATGTGGTACAGCGCGGCGTTTTTGATTGGATGATGGAAACCGCCGAATCCATTGCTCGTCCATATATAAATTATGGCAAGATGATTTGGGAGCAGGCCCAAGCCCAAAAAGCTGCCCAAGCCGCCAGCGGACAGACCCCGGCTCCCGCCACGACGCCCCAAACGCCAGACCCCGCAACTGAAGCGTTGGAAGAAGCCGCCGACCAAGAGGTGAAGCTCGCCAAAGCCAAGTTGTTGACCGACGATCAAGCCCAGATTGAACGTCAGCGTGCCCTCGATCAAGCCCGTTTTACCGAGAAAGAGCAAAAAGAAATTGATGCGATTGGTGTCGAAAAATTAGCTGGCGAACTCACGACTAAACACGCCGAACTGAAAAAACTTCAGGACGCATTGCGGGTGTCGCGGGACTCGTTAAGAAAATTGACCAAAAAACTCAAGACCGCCAAATCTGATAAGGTGGCGACCCTTCAAAAACAGATTGACGACCTGAACAAAGCCATCACTGATGACGTAGCTGACGAAAAAACGCTCAAAGAACGGGTGGCTTTTCTCAAGTCAATTGTCCGCAAGCATGGTTATGAGGGCGTAATGGATCAGATGGAAACGGCGCTGGGGGGCAAGGACGAGATGGTGAAATGGTTTAACGAGTTTGACCCCAATGCAACGTTTTTAGGCGTCAAGATCATAGAGAGTGACAAATCCGAGGTGGCGGGTGTCCATAAAAAGATGAGCGAGGCCCTGCAAAAAGCTGAAACCCATCTGATGAGCTTGCCACAATATGCCGGAAAAGAACCCATTGAGGTTGCCGAGGCGCTGGGTATTCGACGCATTAGTGGTTTGCGTCAACCCAAAAAATCCGCCAGCAGCGACAATATCAGCCCGCATTGTTATGGCCTTGCGATTGACATCAACGCGATGGCGAATCCCTATGTCGGTCTCAATACCTATAAAGTGGGCAAGGAAACACGTTCCTTCACTGCCGAAGTGGTGATCCGGGCGGCTCAAGCGTTGGGGCGTTCGGAGAAAAACATCCGCACGCTGCTGCCCGGTAACGATGTCGGTGAAATGTGGGATTTTTTGGAGGAGGCCTCCGATAGTATGCGCGACTATTTTGCTCTGCGGAATGATGAGACCGCCTTACAAGATGCCGCCAAACGCCTTAGTACGCCGGACAAACCTGTCACTGCCGCCGATCTCAAAAAGCAGATCGAAGAGGACTACAAATGGTTATATGATAAGAGCGACTTCAAGGCCCCGACGGAAGCGGGTGCCAAGGAGCGTGACCCGGCGAAGGGCTTTATGGATTTGCCCAAAGAATTAGTGGTGGCGCTGGTGGAGGCGGGGGGATTGACGTGGGGTGGTATGTTCCAAACGGCTAAGGATATTCAGCATTTTCAATTGAACGGCGTGCTCGGCAACGACGAGGATTAGTGCTTCATCCGGTAAATAATTCGGACAAAATGCACCCCATCCCCAACCCTTCCCCTAACAATGGGAAGGGCTTCGATAGGCCTTTTACTCCCCTCCCTATGTTTGGAGACGGGTCGGGGGTGGGGTTAAACGGACATCCATTACCCGAATTTGGTATAACCTGTCCGAAAATGACTTTGGCGCAGGGATGAGGCAAAATCACGCTGGCCCAAACATCTCCGCTTCCCAAATTGTCTGACCGGGGAAGGGGTAGCGGATCATCACACTGTAAAACTTGCCATCAATTTCCACCGTGCCCGCCGCCTCATCCAGAAATTCGGCTACTTCTGCATAACGGGTGCTGTCCACGTACACACTCCACAAGCCACCACGATCAATCGTGGTCGGGTCGTCGAGCGTGGGCAGGAAATCGGGCCATGCCGCGCCACTGCTGGCGGATTCATAGGGCCACACCATCAATTCCAGTTGTTCGGGCAGCCATGCCACCGCGCCTTCGTGGTTTGTGCCGACAAATTCCACCAGCACATCATACACGCTCAAAAACGCATCGGGGGTCATTGCGCGGGCCTCTTCGACATCGTGCCGCAAATCGCCATACACATTGACCGATTTTGGCTGACCCTCATCCGTCCACACCGCCAGATAAATATTGGGCTGATCGGTAATCATCGGGCCATCATACGCGGGTTCGAGGCCATAGAAGTCGTCGCCAATCGCCAGTGACTCCAGAAATTCAGCCAACGCTTCCTCATCCAGTTTTAGGTAGAGCAGGCCGATATACGGGGTGTCGCTGGTTTCATACGGTTCGGGGGTCGCCAGCGGGTCGTCAGCGACATACTCATTGCGATAGATAATCGTACCGTCCTCATACAAAGCAAAGGTGGGCACATCCGAGCCGATGACCATCTTCCAAGGATCGAATTCCATCAGCACCACCAGCGGGCGCGGTTGGTTGGGATCATCGTCGTGCGCATGGGCGGCTGGGCGCATCGGCAGCACCGCCGTCACCAGCAGGGCAAGGGCGAGTAGGGTCAATTTGAGGCTTCGTAAATACATGTTGGGTCTCCATCGGTAGATATTCTCGTATTAGGACGCCGCTACCACCCGCGAAGTTCCCCCCACTCGATCCGTTTTGCACTTTTTTTACAACAAGAGTACCTTTTAGTTAATCACAATTGATTCAGCAGATTTGGCATCATCAGGTAGTGGCAACAGATCAACGG
>JAIOHL010000018.1 GCA_019913005.1 Anaerolineae bacterium
CCTCCCCAAACATAGGGAGGGGAGAAAAGCCTCTGTTGAAGGCCTTCCTTATGGTTTAGGATGGGTTAGTCTTTATCCGCATGGGCTATTACCCCTTGTGGCGACCCGTCAGCGCCGTTGTCAGGCCTAAGCCGATGTAGATGGTCCCCGCAAAATACCGCTGGCCTTTCCAAAAGCGCTGGCTGCGTTTGAGCCATTGGCCCAACGTCCCGGCGATCATGGCGTAGGTGCTGTCGGTGCAAAGGGCCAACATCACAAATACACAACCCAAAATCAGCATCTGAAAACCCACCGTGCCGCGATCCGGGTCTACAAATTGGGGGAAAAAGGCGAAGAAAAATAGGGCCAGCTTGGGATTAAACGTATTGACGACCACCCCTTGCGAATAGATGCGACGCAGGCGGGTTGGCTCGATATGTTCCTCGGTGGCGACCCGGGCAGGCGTGATGAGGGTGCGCACACCGAGATAAATCAGATAGGCCGCGCCCAAAAATTTGACCACCGTAAAGGCCAGCGCCGAAGACAGCAAAATCGCCGAGAGGCCCAACGCCGCCCCCGCCACATGCACCAACGTGCCCGTTTGCAGGCCCAACACGGAGATTAAGCCCGCCGTGCGTCCCTGATCCACACTGCGCGTCAGGATGTATAAAACCGCCGGGCCGGGGATAAGCAGCAGGGATATGCTGGCAACGATAAATAAGGGCAGGTACGTCGGATTGGGCATGGCAATGATTCCCCATCAAGAAGTGGCAAAGACCGCATTGTATCCCAATTTGGGCCGGAGAGGAAATTGCCTTTATGATGTTGTTGGCGAATTCCCAACCGAGGCTTCCCATCGTTTTGGATTCAATCTAAATTCAGCACGGTGGCTTTAGCCCCGTGTCCCAAAACCAGTTCGCCAACAGCATCCTTTATCGCAACGCCCCAAACGGCAGCAGGGCATGAACCCCTTTGACCCCGTTCACGATCTGGGTGACATGCAAATCCACCACCACGCTGGTTAGAGCGATGGCGTCTACCCGCCCAATGCCATACTGCCGCCCCATCAAGGCAAACATGGCTTCGAGCGCGATCATGGCGGCCTCATCCAAATCTTCATGAAAGCCCATCGTCAGCCAACCTGCCGGAGTTTTTGCGATGGGGGTCGTCAGTGGGAAATCGTCGCGCAGATGAAAGGTCAATTCGACACGCTCCATCGGGCATTCAATCGCCGTACCGCCGGATTCACCATCGCCCTGCGCGGCATGACCATCGCCCGTCGAAAACAACGCCCCCTCGACCCCAATCGGCAGATAAAGCGTGCTGCCCGTGACCAGTTCTTTACAATCCATATTGCCTCCCCAACGGCGCGGCGGAATGGTCGAATGCGGGCCGGGGGTATCGGGCGCGACACCCATCACGCCCATAAATGGCCGCAGCGTGACGGTATGCCCATGTTGATTGCGACCCGTCATCGTTTCGGCGTTCAGATCATAAACATGGATCACGGGGTCATGGACGATGCCCAAGCGTTCATTCATGGCACTCGGCCAGCCACCCGTCAGACAGGCCCCAGACGCGCCGGGGATAATCGCGCCGATGTGGACTTCGAGTGTCATGCCCGGTTTTGCGCCGCGAATGGCGACTGGCCCGGTCAAGGCATGTCCATCATCTTCGGGCGAGACGCGGCCTGCAAATTCGGCCCGTTCAATCCCCTTGCCAGCGATATACGATTCGAGGCCCCAATTGGCGTCGAGCGTGCGGAAATGGACGGTATCGCCGGGGTCAATTGTCAGCACGGGCGCTAAATCGGGCGAAAAATGACCGTGCAGCGTTTGGCGGGATGGATCAAGGTGGTGAATGGTGGACATAAGGTTTGCTCCCAGAAAAATAGCTCAGGCCGCAAGCATAATCGCTCGGCGGGGGCGTGTCAAACCAGATTCGGTTGAAAACGAACCCCATCCCCAATCTCTCGGCAAGCGAGGCAGGGGATGAGGTTGGCTTATGGGGTCAGGTAATCAGCGGGTTTGGGGTGAGGGCAATGTCAATTTTCCCACATCTGCCCCACATTGATTATTTCTTCGCGCCCGCTGGGGGGATATTCTGATTGAGGTGGAACAAGTTGGTCGGGTCGTATTGGGCTTTGATCTTCACCAGCCGATCCCACGTAGAACCCGGATAGGCCTCGCGGACACGTGCTTGGCCCTCATCGCCGAGGAAGTTGGAATACGCGCCCGCCTTACCCTGTGTCAGGGCAGCGGCAAAGTCAGCGGCCCATGCCTCATGCCTCGCCTTTTCAGCGGGATTTTGATAGAGCGCGGCGACATTTGCCATGATCTTGCGCTGGCGATGGGCATACGCGGTAGCTTCATTTGGCACTCGCGCCATTGCACCACCCAATACGCGAAGCTGTGCCACCGCCATTTGCGCGTTGGATGCCTTGATATTTTCAAAGATAACATCTACTTCCCGCTGACCAATCCCATCGAGGAACATCGTGCGAGCGGCGGCAACCGGATGATAGCCCGCTTGCTCCGGTGGGTACATCTCGGGATAGGTCATAGGCCGCACCATGTCGGCAATCGGGGTGGCAAGCGCCCGGAACGGCGCGATAGCACGTTCACCTGCTTCAACATCGCCCGCATAAACCAAGAACGCCATCGTAATCAGCTTGCCGTGATGTTCAGCCGGGATAAATGGCATGGGCGGCGCAACCATGACGTTGGCAATCGTTGAGAGTTCTTCGGGGGCGGCCTCCGCCAATTCCACAAATCGAAGCACAAGTTCTGGTGTGGCGGGCAGAAATAACATTCCGCCCACAATTTGAGGCACGGCATGTAGGCGGAGCTTGAAGCGCGTCACCACGCCGAAGTTGCCGCCGCCGCCCCGAATGGCCCAAAAGAGATCAGGGTGGTTATGGTCATCCACCTGAAGAATCTGCCCGTCGGCGGTGACAATTTCAGCCGCCAACAGATCGTCAATCGTCAGGCCGTATTTGCGTACCAGAAAGCCGACACCCCCGCCGAGTGTGATGCCGCCGATTCCGACTGAGCCAGTATCGCCAAATCCGGTGGCTAGGCCATGAGCGCCCGCCGCTGCGGTATATTCCCCGGCGGTGAGTCCAGTTTCTGCCCAAGCGGTGCGCTGCTCAACGTCAATAGCCAGTTGTTTCATGGCCGAGAGATCAAGCACGATGCCGCCCTCGGAAACGCCGTGTCCGGCAACGCTATGGCCGCCACTGCGCACGGCTAGTTCTACCCCGTTTTCACGTGCAAAATTCACCACCTGCGCGACATCATGGGCATTCGCAACCCGTACAATCGCGGCGGGTCGGCGGTCAATGCCCCCGTAAAAAACGGCGCGTGCAGTATCATAGTCTGCATTATCGGCGGTGACAACCTGCCCCTTAACCGCAGCGCGGAGTTGGGGAATTGCAAATTTCTTGGTGGCAGTTCCCGCCGCCAACACGCTGTCGGGTGCCATCAAATGCTCAGTTTCGAAATTCACTTCGTCTTGCTCCTTCTGGATTGTTGGAAATGGTGTTTGAGATGGACGAACGCGGCAACCTTTATATCTTCCCACAGAACCGCAGCCTCGTGAATGTACAGGCGTCCAGATTTAAGACTGTACTAAAAGCCAGTTGCGGTTTTTAGAACATCTGTATCATAACATAAGATAGGGTCAGTGGCAAACCGCCTGCCTATCTTCTTTGCTAATCATCGGCTGCATCATCCCGAAAACCGGAGTCACACGGAATTCGGGTGAATGATGTTTGTTTAACTTGCGCGGTTGCAAGGTTGGTCTTAGAGGGTACACAAAAGTCCATCCTCACCCCCCAGCCCCCTCTCCACCAA
>JAIOHL010000167.1 GCA_019913005.1 Anaerolineae bacterium
GGGTTATGCAATTGAGTCATCATAGCTCACGCTCCGCAGCAACAAGGGCAGCAAGGTGGATAGGATGCGCTCCGGTTCAGGTTCGCCCGTATAGACCCAGCGAATGACCACGCTGTAGATCGCGCCCATCCATGCGTGGGAGACGATTTCGGTGTCTACCGGGGAAATGTCGCCGACTTTGATGGCTTCATCCAGATAGGTGCGGATGAGATTGGCAAAATGGTCGTTGACTTCAAGGCGCTTTTTCTCAAAGATCGCGCCCAAGCCGACAGCCTGCACCAGCATAATCTTGGCGGGGAGGCGATATTTGCCGAAGGTATCCAAACATGCAGTTAGGGCCGCTCGGACGCGCTGCATTCCTTCATCTTCTTGCTCGATGGCCTCACGGATGCGCCGTTCGAGCAGGCTGGCGAATTGATCCATGAGGGCGAGAAACAGCCGTTCTTTGCTTGGGAAGTGGAAATAGATCGCGCCTTTGGAGGTCTCTGACTCTTCGACGATTTCATCCATGCGGGTGTCGTGATAGCCCTTGCGCGAAAACAGGTTCAGGGCGGAGTCTAGGATGCGTTCACGGGTATTTTGGGGGTTGTCCATTCGACGCTCCATTGTTTTGGGTACAGCAAACCGACTGGTCAGTCTGTTGATATTATCGCATAGGTGGGGTGGTTTGTGCAAGGTTTCACGATTAAAAGTAGATTAAGAATTGGAGACGGGCCGAGGAATAGAATTTCCCGGCTACGAGATCAATGTCCACGAGATGTGGACAGGGCGAGAGTGAGGTTGTTTTTCCTGATTTCAGCCCGGCGGCTTCAGCCCCGTGATTTATTTTTGAGGCAAAGACAGGAAAAACAACCTCACCCCAACTCCTCTCCAACGTGGAGAGGGGCTTTAATACGCCGTTTTCGACTCCCCCTCTCCATCTGGCGAGGGGGTCGGGGGGTGAGGTTAACCCTTCTGAAAATCCCTTACCCATGCCCTTCTCGAAAAACTGTTGTAATCTGAACCAAACATAAGGAGGGGAGAAACCCATGTATTAAATCCCTTCCCTATGCTTGGGGAATGGGGTTAATTTTTGACACCGTAATCTTGCACGAGGCTGGCGAGGTGATGTTCGACATGGCCTGCCAAGATATAAATGAGGGCGCGGACGGTGATCTCCTTCCCACTGGCGACCCCACGACGGGCCACCATTTCGGGGGTGAGGTGGCGGATGGTCAATAAGTTGGCGTGGCGCAGGTGTTCAAATTGGGCGACCAGATCAGCGACGGGAATGGCATCAAAATTGGCGTTGGCGACATATTCATCCTGCTCGAAGCCGGGGATGGCTTGCGATTCGCCCCGCGAGAAGGCCATCAATCGAAACCCGAAGACCTGCTCACCATCGTTCATATGGCCCAACATTTGTTTGATGCTCCATTCGCCATCCCCAAAGCGATACGCGGCTCTTTCGTCGGAGAGGGGCAAGAAGGCGTCGCGCATCTTTTGGAGTTGGCCTTCCAGAATTGCGAGAATATCACCGTCGGGTACACGGTTGACGTATCCGCCGTAATATTCAAAATATTCGTTGGCCTGTGGACGTGGAATCAGCATAGATACTTGTTCTTTCTGCGTAAGAGTAGCTAGAATTTCACCGTATAATATATCCAATCTTGTTGGATAGGAGACGAAGTTTAGTCACATTGAAGAGGTCATAGGAACATAATGACTAAAATCCAGTGGTTGGCAAGGATGATCGTGGTTGCAGTAACATGTGGTGTGATGGTCAGTTTCATTGGGCCACTCGCTGCACAGGACAACGAACGCCAGCCGATTCATGAGGGCGCGGTGGGTGATCTTTCGTGGTCAAGCGACAGTCAATTTGTGAGTTTTTTCGACGCTTTTGGCGCTAATCCATCAGTTCATCTTGATGAGTTGAGTGTGCGCAGTTGGCAGAAATATGATCCTGTGACGGGAATTCTGACCGCCTCGAAAACGTGGCCCCAACAACCGATGCTGACGGATGATGAGCAAGATTTCTTCAGACCAACCGATTTGCCGGATGGCTCCACAACCTACATTTTTGAGTCCCCAAATAAACACCACCTTGTCTACTGTTCTCCGATCCAAGCATCTCCCTCACTCCTCATCTTGGGAAATCGGGCGGGCATGGAGTTGCTTGGACTGGACGATGTAATCAACAATCCATTCATTGGCCCGCACTCTTTTCGTGTCATTTGGAGCGCCGATAGTTCCGCTTTTGTGACCATTGATGAACGACAGCCTGCGGTTCTTCGCTATGTAACCAACTTTGATACGTGGCTGCGATCAACACAGGTGACTCGACTGCATAAACGAGACTTTAGGGCTTGGGATGTGTTTGATCTGTCGGATGACGGCAATTTGGTTTTGGTATTAGGGGATACCGTAGAGATACGCCAGCAATTGATGGTTGTGAATCCCCTAAATCTCTCAGAAAATATTGTGTTGCAAACGCCCGATGCTTCAGAAATTACCGCCGCCATCTTTGCCCCTGATAACGCCAATCAGATTTTATTTGTAAGCGAACAGGGCTTGGGTCTCTATGATATGGAGAGCCAGCGGGTGAGCATCCTAGATTCGTCAATCACAGCCGAATTGGGTGTGCCGATTGCCTTTTCACCCGATGGGCGATGGTTAGCCTATCAATCACTAGAGGGCCTTTTTGTAATCCCCATGTCCGATTATCTTGAAGAGTAGGTAGGATTTATGGGGGACAACATGACCAAAAATGAGCCGAATCGCACCTGTGGACGGTGTGGGGCAAAATTTCGCTGCGGGGTGGAGGCAGGGGATACGATTTGCTGGTGTTTTGAACTACCCCACGTCTTGCCTGTGAATGGAACGCAGTATAATGGGTGTCTCTGCCCGGAATGTTTGCGCGAATTGATTGCGGCGCAGACACGTAGCGGCGACAGATCGCTTGATGGCAACAAATGACATTTGAGAAGCTATTCATCTTGATTATCATTTCTGTGATAACAGGGGGGTCATGGTGGAATTATCTCAAGCACAAGAAGTTCACATGGCTTGGACTAACTATCCCTCGTTCATTTGACCAGCGCAATTTTAACTTTTGTATGGGCGTGGGAATCGCGTGGGTAGGAACAATCGTGTGGTTGATTACTGGAACGGCCCTAAGTATGTTTTTGATCGCCCCCGGTATATTCTTTGCAGTTCTAAATGGCTCTGCAATAGTTCAATCAAATCGAAGGTATTAGAGGCTCATTTATGCGGATTGCATCGTTATTGCCAAGCAGCACGGAAATTGTATGCCGATTGGGGTTTGAGGGTCAGTTGGTAGGGCGCTCCCATGAATGTGATTTTCCGCCATCGGTCACAAATTTGCCGATTTTGACCGCGCCGAAATTTAATCCGGTGGGGACAAGTATCGAGGTAGATGGGCGGGTGCGGCAGATTTTGCAAGAGGCCACCTCGGTTTATCGTTTGGATGAACAGACCCTGCGCCAATTGAACCCTGATATCATCATCACCCAGACCCAATGTGAGGTGTGTGCTGTCAGTTTTAATGAAGTCGAGCGCGTGGTGTGTGACTGGCTGGGGAGTTCGGCGCAGATTATCGCCCTCGAACCCAACCGCCTATCGGATGTGCTGAATGACATCGCACGGGTGGCGGATGTGTTGGGTGCATCAGAGCGCGGGACGGGGCTTGTTGCTGAGATGCGCCATCGCCTTGAAGCCATCGCCAACCAGACCACCCACATTGAAGAATGGCCCTCCGTCGCCACGATTGAATGGATTGACCCGCTGATGACGGGTGGCAATTGGATGCCGGAACTGGTCGAGATCGCAGGCGGGGTCAATTTATTTGGCGAGGCGGGGCATCACTCGCCCTATCTGATGTGGGAGGAGTTGGTCGCGGCCAACCCGGATGTGATCGTAGTCTTGCCCTGCGGGTATGATATTCAAAGAAGCTGGCAGGAGATGGACGTTTTGACTCGACAGCCGGAATGGTGGGATTTACGGGCGGTGCAGTTGGGGCATGTGTACATTACCGACGGCAACCAATATTTTAATCGTCCCGGCCCACGCTTGGTCGAATCCGCCGAAATCCTAGCCGAGATTTTGCACCCGTCCGCGTTCCATTTTGGGCATGAAGGGTCGGGGTGGGTGCGGTTTGAGTGATGGAGAAACCTCGGACGATTTAGATTATTTAGTCGTTGAGTAGAAATTTACCTCACCCCAACCCCTCTCCCTTGTGAGAGGGGCTTTAATATACGGTTTTCGACTCCCCCTCGCTGTGTCGGAGAGGGGGTCGGGGGGTGAGGTTGCATTTATAATTCGTTGCCAACCAAGAGAAAAATTTATGCCGGAACCAAAACAGCTTTCCGAACAGATTGCCGCATTTATTGAATCGCAAATTGGACAGGCCGTCACCATTTTGGAATTGGAGCAGTTGGCAGGCGGGGGATCGCTGGATACATGGCGCATCCGAGCCACCAGCCCCGACGAGGAATGGCATCTGGTGATGCGGCGCGATCTGGAAACGGTCATGGTTGCCGAATCGCTCTCCCGTGAACAGGAATTTAAACTCTTGCAGGCGGCTTATGAATCGGGCGTGCGTGTACCGCGTCCGCGCTGGCAATCGAATGACCCCGCTGTGTTGGATAAGCCGTTTTTTATGATGGATTATGTCGAAGGCTTCTCGATTGGGCGCATCATCGTCAAAGCGCCGGAAGCCGAACCCGCCCGTCAAGTGCTGCCGGAATTGATGGCCGAACAAATCGCGCTGATTCATGCGATTGACTGGCAAAAACACGGCCTCGATTTTCTGCCCGCGCCGCAACACGGGAACACCCCCGCCGATGAAGCCCTGCTCTCGGTGCGCAAGGAACTGTATCGACTGGATATTCACAATCCGGCGATTGAATTTGGCCTGCGGTGGTTAGACAAAAATCAACCCCCGTATCAATTAAGTCTGGTGCATGGCGATTTCCGGTTGGGCAATTTTCAAATCGGCCTCCCCTATGGACTCAACGCGGTGATTGACTGGGAATTCGCGCATATCGGCGACCCGCTGGAAGATTTGGCGTGGCCCTGTGTGCGCGATTGGCGCTTTGGCATGGGGCATCTACGACTGGCCGGCATCGCGGATCGAGAGCCATTTTTGCAGACCTATGAACGCCATACCGGACAGGCGATTGATCGGACGGCGGTGGATTATTGGGAGATTATGGGCAATCTGCGTTGGGCAGTGACGTGTCTGGCGCAGGCGGATCGGCATTTGTCGGGGCGTGACCCCAGCGTCGAATTTGCCAGTTTGGGGCGGCGTTCGGCGGAAATGCAAATGGAGATGTTACGCTTGATTCAGGCGACAGGGGTGGGGTGAATCTATCCACCGAATGAATTCGGCGGCTATCGTTGCAAAGTCCAATAAAATTGGACTGGGGAGGCTTGTTAAGGGGGTACAAGGATTACACGGTTTTCCAATAGAAGACGGATATGTTTCGTAGGGGATGACCCTGTGTCATCCCGCATTTCTAAAAGAGGGCGGGCACGGCGACCCGCCCCTACGAAACACGCATGTCCCGATTATTTTTGAAATTGCGGTATTCAGCAGGCACGAAACCCATTACCAGCGATAACGTGGGGCGCTGAAATCAATCATGCGGCTGGTGTAATAGGGCACAATGCCCTGTTCCGGTTCGCTGACGGCATCAATCCGCGCTCGGTCATCCGCCGTGATTTCGACCTCTACCGCACCTAGATTTTCCTCAAAATGGGCCATCGTGCGGGGGCCAATGATCGGGCTGGTAATCCCCGGCTGGCGTATGACCCATGCTAAAGCCAACTGACTGATGGTGCAGTTTTTCTCGGCGGCGATTTCCTCCAATGTCTCCAAGACGTTATAGGCCATATCGCTAAAATGCTGATGGGCACGGCGCACAAACGGACTGGATTTTTGCAGGTCGGAGGCGAAACGCGAATCATCGGGGATTTCCATGCCGCACTGATACTTGCCAGACAGGAATCCACGTGCCAGTGGCGACCACGGCAGGATGGCTAATCCATATGATTGGGCCAGCGGGACGAGTTCGCGTTCAATCGAACGGTCTAATATATGATAGGGCGGCTGTTCGGTCACAAAACGATTCAGGCCGAGTTCTTTGGATGCCCATAGCGATTCCAAGACCTGCCATGCCGGAAATGTGCTCGTTCCGATATAACGCACCTTGCCAGACGTGACCAGATCATCAAGGGCGCGGAGGGTTTCGTCAATTGGCACGCTCGATTCGGGGCGGTGGATTTGATAGAGGTCAATAAAGTCGGTTTGCAGACGGCGCAGCGAGGCTTCACATTGTTCGATGACATGCCGCCGATTGTTCCCTGCCGCCAAAAGATTATGGTCGTCCATGCGCCCATGCACTTTGGTTGCCAGCACGATCTTGTTACGCTGACCGTTGCGTTTAAGCGCCTTGCCAACAATTTCTTCGCTGACGCCACGTGAATAGACATTGGCGGTGTCCAAAAAATTGATGCCTGCGTTGAGGGCGCGGTCTATAATATCCATCGAATCGGCTTCGGTGGTTTTGTCGCCAAAATTCATGCACCCCAAACAAATCGTGCTGACCTGAACGCCGGTGCGTCCGAGACTGCGATATTCCATTGTTACCTCCCAAGTGTGGATGATGGCCCGATTGTAACGCGGCAGCTAGGCAGTCGGCGAGAATTTGGGTTATGCTTAATCGAAAATATCAATAATGGGGGGATTATGTACGACCTACCGGATGCCTCACATCTGATTGAGGCGGTCTATCAACATTTGGAAATGAATATCGCACCGATGCTCAAGGGCGACGCGGCCCAACGTAAATTGTATTTTCAGACGTTGGTGGCGATTAATGTGCTGAAGGTCGCCGAGCGCGAATTGGTGCTGCGGCCTCGCCATCTCAAAGCGGAGTGGGGGCGGCTGAATCGGCTGCAAGAAATTGATTTGCACATGCCTGAAAATAGCGAAGAATTGGCTGACCTGTTGGCGCGGCGCAATATTCAATTATGCACCGATATTCGGGATGGGCAGTACGATTCGCCAGAAAATGCCTCGGCGCTGTTAGCCCATCTCACGATGACGGCGCAGGAGCAGTTGGAGGTGGCGAATCCGCGCTTTTTGCAGGGGTTGGCGGCAGAGGACGCGGCGAAAAAATAATCCCCACCCCCTGCTGAAAATCGTTGCGTCTATAATGAAATGGTGACAGATGTGAGGAGGAATTGCGATGGCAGCGTTGATTTTACCCCCGGAGATTAAGCAGGAATTGACCCGTATCGCCGAATTGGAGCGCCGTCCGTTGGCAGAAGTGATGGCCTCCATGTTGCGCCAATACACCCCCTTGATTGACCCCGACCCTGACCCGCAGTTACAAATCGCAGCACATGAAGAAGGCTGGATTTTGACATGGGTAGGGCAATCGGACATTTTGGAGGGATTTGAGGCAAAAGAGGCAGCCCTTGAAGCCGGGAAAGCGTTGGCTCGTTCCGAAGATGTGGTGCTGTTGATTCATAGCCTTGATGGGTATATCGAAGACAAGTTCGACCCCGATGATGAGCGCACCTTGAGACCAGAGGTAGAGGAGTTGCTGCGGGCTTATGAACGAGGAGAGGTCGAAACATTTAGCCTTGAAGTTGTGCTAAAGGATTTGGATCTCGATGCCTGAATCTGAACTCTATTCAGTTGAATTTTCCAAACAGGCACGCGAAACCCTCAAGAAGATTCCGGCGAAGGATGCTAAACAGATTATCGGTAAACTAATGCGCCTTGCCGCCAATATCCATGAAATACCGCATGAGGCTATGAAGGGCAACTGGCAAGGATATTTTCGGATTAGAATCGGGGACTATCGGGCGATCTATGCCATTTATCACGAACGACGACTCATCATTGTGGTCAAGATCGGACATCGGCGCGAGGTTTATGACGAATAAAAAAGGGGCGAGTGGTTGAGACATCGCCCCTACGAAAATCGGAACCGGGTGCGTTATTGATAACGCAGGATGTCGGAAACGGTCTTGCGGGCCGCGCCGAGTGATGGGCCGATGCTGGCGATGGTGGTGATAATCATTAGACCCACCAGACCAATGACCAGCGAGATTTCCGAGAAGTCAATCTGGAAGGTATCACCGAGGCCAGCGGCGGAAATCAATATCTCCGAGAACACAATGCTGATCGGAATACCCACGATCCACGCGATCAACCCGACCAACAAGCCTTCGGTCAAGAATTGGATCGCAACCGTGCCCGAACCCGCCCCAATCGAACGCATCACGCCGATTTCCTTTTGGCGTTCAAACACGCTAATCGAGAGGGCCGTCAACAGACCGAGCGCCCCGACGAAGGCGATTAACAGCGCCACGCCACTGAAAATGGCTTGGAAGACAAATATCGCCTGTGTAATCTGGTCTACCAGTTCCACAAAGTTGAACATCTGGGCATTGACGCCATTTTGCACCAATGATTCGTTCAATTTTTCCATCAGGTCGTCAATTTCGCGTGCGGTGGCTTCGTCATCATCCGTCACCAGCAGATACCCCTGCGCGGCAGGCGACCCGTCAGGATTGAGTGAGCCGGAGAGTTCCGCCATTGTGCGCCAGTCGAGCCAGACCTGATCAATTGGGAAATCGGCAATGCCGACGATGGTCATTTCTAGTCGTTCGCCTGCCAGTAACGCGACCACTGTTTCATTGAGGTCCTTTTCCATCTTATCGGCAAGGGCGTTGGACAAGATAATGCCGGTTTGGCGGTTGGCGTCGTTCAGGCCCTCGCCGGATTCGAGTTCATAATCGAAGGCGGGTTTGGGGCTGTTGACGTCATAACCATAGGCCAGCAAGACGGGTGGGCCACCCCCAGCGGGTTCCCAATCGAAGTCCTCAAACTCGATTTGGAGCTGCACACCGGGTTCGGCGGCTTCGATTTCGGGATAGGACGCCAGCGCAGTCTCCACCGCGTTGGTATCTTGACCGGGGCTAGGCAGCACAAAAATCTGGACGTTGAAGGTATCCAGATAGCTGTTGAGGCCGTCCGAAATGGAGGAGAAGATGGAGAAAATCCCCATAAACGCACCCACCGCGAGGGCCAATGTAAAGACGGTCAGCACCAAACGGCGCTTCTTAACGGCGACGCTATTGATGCCGTGCCGCAGATTGAGGGGCATGGGAATGCGCTGCAAAACCCACAGAATGGCCGCCATCATCAGATAGATCGGGATGTAGACAAAGAAGGTGAACAACACCCCGCCGATAACCATGATAAGAATCAACGGCAGAAATAGGACAAACAGCACCATTTCGTACCAGCGCATGTCCATTTCAAACTTGAGCTTGTTGCGGACATTGCTGGAGGCGATGCCGAGGTCGGTCATGGCTTCCAGAATGGTGACGCGCGTGCCATTAAAGACGGGCAACAGCGAGGCAATCACCGGAACGAGCAGGCCAATAATCACGCCGATCATAACCGAACCCAGCGAAACGCTAAACCCGCTAATGACGGTATTGAGTTCTGGCCCCAACAAATTGGCCGCGAACTGACCACCGATAATCCCGACGATGACCCCCGGAATGACCCCGATGATGCCATACATGAAGGCCAAACCGGAGTACATCATAAAATTGTCGGCGCGGGTCGCCCCCAACGATTTCATGACCCCGATGAGGCGCTTTTGTTCGATGACAATCGAGGTGATGACATTGACCACGAGGAAACCGGACACCAAAAGGGCCATGATCGCAATCGTGCCGAGCAATTGACCGATTTGGCGTGCCCCCTCAATCAATTGATTCTTTTCGGGGTCTTGTTCTTGGGTAAAGACGGCGCGATAGGGGGTGTTCTCCGCGATGTGGGTGCGGAAGGGCAACGAAGCATCCTGCGCCATCTCAAAGGTCTCAAAACGGGCGAGGATGGCGTTGTAACCTTTGATGCCACCAATCATTTCAACATCCGGCAGCAGGGCATAGGCGGCGATGTCGGGTGATTGGGCATAGGGATGGAAGACGATACCTGAGACTGTCCAATCTTCGGTGGCTTCCGTGCCATTTTCGGCGGCCTTGCCCAAAATACGGAGGGTCAGCGTGTCGCCGACTTCGATGCCAAATTCCTCACCCATGCGTTTTTCAACGACAATTTGTTTGGCGTCGGCGGTGGGCCAACTCCCTTCAACCAAGCGCATCGGCTCGAGGGGCAGGTTTTCAAGGGGTAGATTGAAACCCGTCAGGAGGGCGTCTTGGAAATCCTCGTCGTCGGGGTCTTGCTTAAAATAGAAATTGGCCTGATTGGCGGCGATGGCCGAAGTTAGCCCCTCATAATTGCTGATGGCGGCATAGTCGGCTTCGTTGTTAATCTCCCGGTCGGTGGCGGTGGTCGTGAAGATAAGCAGCATGGAGAGTTTATCTTCTTGGATATCCTCTTCCAACTGCTTGACGATGATGTCACTCATGGAAAATAACGTGATCGTCCCGGCAACACCGATAAAGATTGCCAGCGATACTAGAAAAGTGCGCCCTTTTCTCGCTATCACGTCCCGCAAAATCTTACGCATCCGAGTTTTTATCATGGAAGTCTCTCTCGTAAGGGTGTAACTCGCAGATTGAGGTTGTCTTGAAATGTTGACGTTTCGACCCACTATACGAGTCTACCCGAAAAAAAGTTCTTTTGTCGAGTTTTGGATTGGTGCGATATGACATAGGGCACTATTGCCATTTACCACTGAATAAGTACATTACATATTCAGCAATTCCTGAGACAAAACACACCACCCAACTGCTGGGGGTCGTGATACATTTTGAGTATTGCTTTGGGGAGGTACTATGGAACTGTTTTTGATACGGCACGCCCAATCCTACAATAATTCGCTCACCGATTCATCACTGCGGGTAGAAGACCCCGAACTGACCGATTTGGGGCACATTCAGGCGGGTTATTTGGCGGATTTTATCGCGGCGGGCACCAATCGCGCTCCACAGCGTAAGACCTATGTTTCAACGCCCGACACGCATCGCGGCGAGGGCTTTGGCATAACCCGTTTGGTGTGCAGTCCGATGTGGCGTGCCCTGCAAACCGCCTACTATATCAGCGAGCGCACAGGTCTAGCGCCGGAAGTCTGGCCGGATATTCATGAGCAGGGCGGCATTTATTTGGAGCAGGGGGCAGAAGGGCCAGTCGGCTTACCGGGGAAAAGCCGCACCCAAATTTTAGAGGGATTTCCCAATGTGCTGCTGCCGGAGACTATTAACGATCAGGGCTGGTGGAATAACCGCGAATTTGAGACATGGGAAGTGTGTTATCGGCGGGCCGAGCAGGTCGTGGATCACCTATTTAAGTTGATCGAATCTCCCGAACGTATAGCGATGATCTCACACGGGGCGTTTATGGATGCCCTGCTAAAAGTTTTGGTCAAAGATGTGGTGCTGGAGATTACGGGTGACTTTGAAATCCCTGCGCCGATGTATTTCCATCATTACAACACAGGCATCACCCACCTGCGTTTTGGGTCGTCGGGCGCGATGGATATCTTGTATCTCAATCGTGTCGAGCATTTGCCGCCAGAGATGATTTCGTAGGGAGGCCGGGGATGGAAAACGGGCACCCTGTTACAGATGCCCGTCCTGGCTTGTGGGGTTAGGAAACCGCCACCTCCAAAGAGATTGATCGGTTTCCACCCTGTTTACCAGTGTTCACGCGATCACCTCCTTTCGTCTCATTAACGATAGTGTTCATTATACAACATTTGTTCGCACAAACAATCGGATGAATTCAATGAAAAACAAATTCTCTTTTGACCATGTGATTATCGTGGTAGAAAACCTGAATACTGCGATAGAAGACTTTACGGCATTGGGTTTTGGGGTTGTGGCGGGGGGTGTGCATATCGGAAATTCGACCCACAACGCGCTGATCCCATTTCAAGATGGCACGTATATCGAATTGTTAGCCCCCACCAGCAACAGTTTCCGCACCATGCAGCCCGTGAAGGATGGCACGCCGCAGATGCCGTATTATTTGGCGCGGATGGTGGAAGACGGCGAAGGCTTGGCGGGTTTTGCCTTGTGGGTCTACGGCATCGAGCAAATTGTGGACGATGCGGCGGTGCGGGGGATTACGATGTCTGGGCCGAGCGAAGGTGGGCGCCAACGTCACGATGGTGTTGACCTGTTGTGGAAGGTCGCCATACCGGACGCGCCGGGCTTGCCCTTTTTTATTGAGGACATGACCAATCGTGCCCTGCGTGTACCCGCCCCGGTGCAGCACGCCAATGGAGTGATCGGCATGGGTGGGGTAACAATTGCTACCCCCGACATGCGTGGACGTTCGGCCCTGTTCCACGATTTGTTGGGCGAAGAAGCCATCACGACCTATGATTCGCATATTTCTGACCAGCCCTTTGATTTGTTTGGGGTGCGCTTGGGCACGATTGTGATCGTGCCGGATGCCGAGGTACAAGGACTACGGCCCGCCCGTCTGACCCTCAGAGCACGTCATTTGCGCGGCACCCGCGTTTTGGATGAATCCAAATCACACGGCGCGAAGATTGTGTTAATCGGGGAGTAAATGACCAATTGAAGCCCCTCCCCAAGCATAGTTCAATCTCCGACACTTTTTGGGAAAGGGGAAAAAATGTAAACTCATGGCCTGTTTTTTCAACCACGACGAAGAAAAGGGACAGGCCATGAGCAGTGAGCAATTGTACCAGTGGCGGGCACGAATCGGCGAGGTGTTTGG
>JAIOHL010000168.1 GCA_019913005.1 Anaerolineae bacterium
CAATCCCCACCCCCAACCCCTCCCCACTGAGTGGAGAGGGGAGAAAATACCGGGTCAGTGGGAATTTGTCGCATAGGTGGGGGCGCGGTCTAAGACCCGTCTTCCTTCAAATTCTGTATCACATGGAGAGACTAACCTCACCCCCCAACCTCCTCTCCAATGTGGCGAGGGGGAGCAATGATCGGCAATGTTGGTTTTCGTAGGGACGTACCCCGTATGCGCCCTCTTTCAGGATGGCACAGGGCCATCCCCTACGAAACATATTCGTATACAATCGGAAAATTCCAATATTTGTCCTGACTGGAAATCATCCGAGTAAAGGATTAACGAGCAGCCGTATGTCATATGACCAACCGATGATCGCCCAATTGGTAGAGGCCCTGCGTTCCCAGACCCCGCGTGTGCAAAAAAGTGCCTATAAGCGATTGGTGGGGTTGGGGGTGCTGTCGGTACAGCCGCTGCTCAATATCATCCGCGACGATAATGTACAGGTGCAGATGTTGGCGAAACAGATCTTGGTCGAAATCGGCAAGCCCTCCATCCCAGCCTTGATTGCGGCGCTCGACGATGATAAATTGCGCACCCCCGCCACCAGTGTGTTATCGCGTTTTGGCGCATGGCCGGTCAAGGAACTGGTTGGGGCGCTCAAATCGCCCAATCCGAAAGTGGCCGGGGCCGCCGCTACGACCCTGCGCTTGATTGGGGAACCTGTGATTGATGCACTGGTCGAAGCGATGGACGGATTTGATGCCGTCCGCCGCTATTCGGCGGTTGAGATTTTGGCCTCGATTCGCAACCCCAAAGTCACCCCAGTTTTGATTGCGGCCCTACGTGACCCTGACCGAGACGTGGCGATTCGGGCGATTAACGCCTTAACGCTGGTGGGGGATCGGAATTCAGTTATGCCGCTGTTGGACACCATTGCCCACCCCGATATTATGGTGGCGACACGGGCGATTGCGGCGGTGGGGCGGCTGGTGGATAATCGCGTCTTAGAGGCCCTAATCGCCGCGCTGATTGAGGATGAGCGGGAGTTGGTCAAGACGATGGTGCTGCGGACGTTGGGTCTGCGCAATGACAAAATCGCCATCCCGTTTATCGAGCCATTGTTGGAACACCCCTCGCGGAATGTGCGGGATGCGGCACGGCTGGCCCTGCACCAATTGGAGTATGATTTTGGGAATGAGGGTCAAGGGGGATAATCAACCTCACCCCCCAACCCCCTCTCCAACAGGCGAGGGGGAGACATCAGAAGGTGGGATGTTCAAAGGAGTCATGCAGCAACATGGACAAACAAGCGGTCTGGGTAGAATTGCCCAATGACATTTATGAGCCAATGCAGCGCCTTGCCCAACAGCGCGATAGTTCAGTGGAAAATGTGCTGATTAGCGATGAGTTTAGCGTAGCTGACCTGACACCCGAACAACTGGACAGCTATTCCGATGAGGAGTTATGGGCGATTGTGTGGCGACCTCTGGCTACGTCGGTTGACCTACGCCTACAGGAGCTATCCGACCTTGCGGATTTGGGCAAGCTGACTGATAGCCAACGCGAAGAAATGGCGCGAATGGTGGCCGAGGTAGATCATTATGTGCTGATTCGCTCAAAGGCATTGGTGACACTCAAAAAACGGGGCCATGATGTAGAGAGCCGCCTACGACAACGAGTCGCCTAAAAATTCCACTTTGAATTTTGTTTAGCAGAACTATTGGAAAGATTTATGCAGAACATTAGAGGAAAGTCACCACGCCCGAATTGGTTGTTGGCAATTCCCGGACGCCTGATTATGAAACTATGGGGCTTCCGGGTGGAAGGCCATTTCCCCGACGACCCCAAATTTGTCATTGTCGCCGCACCGCATACTACCAATTGGGATTTTTTGCTGCTGATTGGCGGGACGGGTGAATTGGGGATCAAAGCCTATTGGATGGGCAAAAAAGAATTGTTCCCCAAGCCGTTTGGGTGGTTTGTAAAATGGCTCGGCGGCATCCCGATTGATCGGAAGTCGCGTCATAACGTGGTGGAGCAGGTAGTGGAGATATTTAATCGCAGCGATTACCTCTATCTCGTCATTCCGCCGGAGGGGACACGCAGCCGGACGGAGTATTGGAAGACGGGGTTTTATCACATCGCGGTCAAAGCGAATGTGCCGATTGTGCTGGCGGCGGCGGATTATGGGCATCGGCGGATTTTGTTTGGGCCACGCATCGAACCCAGCGGGGATATTCAGGCGGATATGGTGCAGATCGCGGCGTTTTATGAGGGCATTGTGCCGAAGTATCCTGAGAAATTTGGGCCAGTGCGGGTGAAGGAGTAGCGAAAACCCTCACCCCCCGGCCCCCTCTCCCAATGCTTTGGGCGAGGGGGAGTAGATTTATCACGCGGGGCTAAAGTGGTGCGATTCAGATTTGGGCAGGTCTTAGCCCTGCCCCTACGGAACGCCATGATGATAGGATTTTGCAGGGGTCAGGCTTAAGATTGACCCTCATTTACAACTATGAATCGCCCGAAGGTCAAATTTCGTTTGCCAGATCAGCGTGTTGAAAAAGACCGATCTGAGATGCAAAACCCGCCAATTGAGGTGGATGTAATGTTTCGGTCTCCTAGAAAATCCGGGGCGACTGGGGACAGGTTTACCAATATTGGTCATCAGTAAATGTTCTTAGCATAGTCAAACTTTAGCGGCCCTGTCCCTAAGTAATCGATTTCAAACAAATAATAAGACCAAAAGCAGTTCGTACACCAAGAGATATAATTGTCATTGTAGTCTGATGGAGTATAGCCTCCCAAATCTATTACGCCGTGTATAATTTGGCCCTTTGAATTACAGACATGACATATTGTATTTGGATCAAGCTCGCCGCAGTTGTGGATGTAGTGTAATTCGAGACATGCTGAAAAATCGTCTATATACTTTTCAATATTGATTACCTTGCGACTGACCACATGGTCATCTAATCGGAGTAAACGCTGGACACAGTTTTCAAGAAATACAGTCAGTTCTCTCCTGCCGCCTAACCATACTGAAGTTTCTTTCAGATATTCAAGGTTAGTAAGATTGGTTTGTATATCATGTAAAGAAGAATTAGCAAGATCTGTTTTGCCTCCATCTTGAGGGATAAGCTGGTGTATACTTGTGATTCCGTCGCTCCAATTCGGCCATAGGTCTATATAGTGGCTCAGACCACCAGATTCCTCCCTACTGGGCTGACATTCCTCGATTCGTACAGGAATGATAAAATGGTGCGCAGGTTCTAACGTTTGCTGCATATCTAAGGCTAGGCGTATCTCTTTACGTATATACCCTTTTTTTGCTACG
This sequence comes from Anaerolineae bacterium, assembly GCA_019913005.1. Taxonomy (GTDB): domain Bacteria; phylum Chloroflexota; class Anaerolineae; order Aggregatilineales; family J027; genus CFX10. The sequence goes on from JAIOHL010000168.1 coordinate 3,320, forward strand.
GAGGTCTTTGAGAGTAGTATGATTATAAAGGAACTCTCTTTTAGAGCATTCAGAATTTGTGAATCTACATCTTGATTAGGGTCAAAATCTGCTTGATCATACCAAACATCAATCTCTTGACTGTTTAGAGATTGAAAGAGTCGATTCGCTGTGTCACGATCTTCGTGTGCGTAACTTAAAAACCCCCTCTTCTTATTCCTCATTTGCACCTCGATATAGGTCAAGTTCTGTTTGCCCAAAGTACCTTGCCAGTGGTCAGCCTTGTGGCTCGGACTTTTTCAACAGGCTGAGATGTTCTACACCACCGTCAGCGAACTCATGCCCACCTGAACCTCAAGATCAAGGCGGTATTCGGGGGGGTTGGTGCCACGCAATTTGACATCATAATCCGGCGATTTGTGGTAGGCACCATCACGCGGAAAGCGGGTTTCATCAATCTGGATGCCTGCCAAACCGCCCTCGGTACGAATGCGGGCCGAAACAGCGGTGGGGATATTGAGCTTGACACCCCCGCCGCCGACCTCAATGGTGCCCCGAATGAGGGGGATGCCGGATGGAAACGTGATCTGGCAAGGGCTGGTGCTGGTCTTGATGCGTAGATCGGTGACTTGTAGGCCGGACAAATCTATGGTGTCGGCGGCAGGGCCAAGCTCAATATCCAAAATCAGCGGGATGGTCGGGTTGAGTCGGAATGACCAATCGAGATCGTCGCCGCTGCCCCAAGGAACTGGCACAACCCGTTTGACCTCCGGCTGCATCTCCACATTGAGGAGACCGCCAACCTGCTGCGAACTGTGGCGCAACCCCCCGCCGAATGTACCCGTCAACAACACATCGGATGACCCTTCGGTTGACAGCGCGGATAGATTGAGGCGACCTGAGCCATGTTCGATGCGGATACGGGCGCTGGTGGCTGTGCCGAGCGGGATGGTTTGGAGGTGGGGGTGATTGGCAAATTGGGCCTCACGCCAACTCAATAGGGTGCTGTAGAGGATGCTGATGCCAACCACGATCAGCAGCAAGGGCCAGATGAGCGTCCATGCGTTTTCGACAGCGATGTTCATGGCTTCGAGTGCCATGAGGCCGCTGAGTAGGACGAGCACAAATCCCCAAAAGACGAGACCAATTCGCATTATCCCCACCCCTGACCCGTCCCCATTGCATGGAGAGGGGAAAAGATTGATTGTCGAGAAAGACCCTCACCCCCGGCCCCTCTCCCAATGCTTTGGGCGAGGGGAGCAG
>JAIOHL010000169.1 GCA_019913005.1 Anaerolineae bacterium
TGAGACCGGTGTGGCTGCCGTCCAACTGGTATCCAACAACTATCAAGGTGCGGTGTTGGGTGGTGAAGAATTCGTGCGCCTGATGGGTGGCGAAGGCAAGTATGTTGAACTGCTGGGCCGTGAGACCGACACGAATGCGGCGATTCGTTCACAGGGTTACAACGACGTGATTGCCGACTATCCTGATCTGGAACTAGTGGCACAACAAACGGCCAACTGGAGCCAGACCGAGGCGTTTGATGTGATGGAAACCATCATTCAAGCCAATCCGGACATCAAGGGCGTGATTTCCGGCAATGACACGATGGCGTTGGGCGCTGCTGCTGCTCTACAAGCCGCTGGCATGACCGACGTAATCGTGGTGGGTTTCGATGGCAGCCCGGATGTGATGGACGCCATTCGTCAGGGCACGATTCAAGTTACTGTGTTGCAACCTGTCGCCAATTTCTCCGAAATCGCGGTTGATTTGGCAAGCATCTATATTCAGACAGGCGAACTACCTGAAGAAGAAAAACAATCTATTGACTGCATCCTCATCACCCCTGAAAACGTGGATGAGTATGGCGTCTTTGCTCCGCTGGAATAATTAGATGAGTCGGGTGCAGGCCGTTTTGGATAGAAAGGGACCTGCACTTTTCTCAAGTTAAGTGATGCCGGAGAGAGGGTTGACTAATACTAGCTCTCTCTCCAAAACTACAGAATTCTAAGTTATAGCATGTTGTTGTAGGGAATAAAACATGATACATGGCGAACTTTTGCACCCAACCATTTTAAAAGCACTGGCTTCGGCGGGGCATGGCTCAGTGGTATTGATCGCCGACAGCAATTATCCGTTTAGTACCGGGGCACATCCGGCGGCGGAACGGGTTTATCTAAATCTCGCTCCCGGTTTGGTACGGGTAACGGATGTCGTGCGGGTCTTAGCGGCGACCATCCCCGTCGAAGCGGCCCATGCCATCGCGCCAGATAATGGGCCAGAACCGGCTATTTTTCAAGAATATCGTCAATTATTGCCGGGTGTTGAAATTCAAACCTTAGGAAGATTCCCCTTTTATGAGGCGGCCCGTTCGGTCAATATAGCGCTTGTCATTGCAACAGGCGAGCAGCGCACATGGGCCTGTATTTTGCTGACTATCGGGGTTATCCAAGCGCGTTAGATGTAAATTCGGGAGATACGGGAAGATGGACGTTCAAGCATTGCAGCTAAAGTCAGTGGCCTATCGCAAGACAATCTTAGAAATTATTAAACAAAGCGGGGCAGGGCATACTGCTGGAAGCCTCTCTTGTGTAGATATTTTGAACGTCCTCTATAACCACGTCATGAATGTCAGCCCCGATAATTTTACCGATCCCAATCGTGACCGTTACATTCAAAGCAAAGGGCATTCGGTTGAGGCTTTGTATACAGTTTTGTGGGATAAAGGCTTTTATTCCCGCGAGGCGTTGGCGACCCTCAATAAATATCAGTCCAAATTCATCGGACACCCGACACGCAAAGTACCCGGCATTGAGCAAAACACCGGGGCGTTGGGACATGGCCTTTCGTTGGCTGTCGGGACAGCGCTCGCCGCCAAAAAAGATGGGCGCAGCTATCGTGTCTATACGCTGTTGGGAGACGGTGAATTGGCGGAGGGGTCAAGCTGGGAAGCCTCCATGACGGCGGCGCACTATCAACTGGATAATTTGGTGGTGATTATTGACCGCAACACGCTTCAGATCACTGGTCGTACCGAAGAAGTCAACGGCCTTGAACCACTTGAAGATAAATTCGCTGCCTTTGGGTATGTGGTGCGGCATGTAGACGGCAATGACATCCGCGCTCTGATTGATATTTTTGAGCAAGTGCCGTTTATCCCGAATAAGCCCAATCTGATACTCGCGCATACGGTAAAAGGCAAGGGGATCAGTTTCATGGAAGACACGGTGAAGTGGCATCACCGCGTTCCAAGCGACGAAGAATTTGCGAAGGCGATTGAGGAATTGGATTCGGCAGAAGTGAAGTTAAAGGCAGCGGTGTGATGGAACTTGTATTAGGTAAACCCAATCAGGATGTTTTTGCGGCGACCCTCTTGGAACTAGCCCAACATGACCCCAATATTCTGGTTGTCACAAGTGATTCACGCGGGTCGGGTAAGCTAGTGCCGTTTGGTCAAACCCTGCCCGATCAACTGGTTGAAGTGGGTATCGCGGAACAAAATCTCGTTGGGGTGTCGGCTGGATTGGCTTCAGCAGGGAAGAAGGTGTTTGCCGTCTCACCCGCCTGTTTTTTGACCACCCGCGCCCTCGAACAAATCAAAAACGATGTGGCTTATTCCAATAATCCAGTTCGCGTGATTGGGATTAGCGCCGGGGTCAGTTATGGCGCATTGGGTTCGACCCACCATTCGCTGCACGACTTTGCTGCACTGCGTACCATCAATAATATTGACATTATGGTGCCTGCCGATAATTATGAAACCCGACAGGCCGTCCTAGCCGCGATGAATCACCCCCGCCCGATGTATCTGCGCTTTGGGAAACGGGCGGTCTATGATTTACACACCCCGGATACCCCATTTGAGATCGGGAAGGCGATACGACTTCGTGAAGGGCGCGATGTCACCTTGATTGCCAGCGGCGAGACAGTAGCTCCGGCAGTGATGGCGGCTGAACGATTAGCGACGGTTGGGATTTCGTGCCGTGTGCTCAGTATGCACACCCTCAAGCCATTTGATGTTGAAGCCGTCCAACAAGCAGCACGCGAAACCCATGCCATTATCACCGTTGAGGAACATAGTGTTTTTGGTGGATTGGGCGAGGCGTGCGCTTCGATCTTGATGCAAGGCGGCTATCATGTGCCCTTCAAGATTGTCGGCATCCCCGATGAGGATACTGTGACGGGCAGCCAAGCCGAAATCTTTAACCACTATGGCATATCCGCTGAGGGATTGGCGGCAACAGCCCAAGCCTTGTTACAGGTGGAGCAGCTATCATGAGTGTCGTTCTCGCGGTAGATCAATCCACCTCCTCAACCAAAGCCATGTTGTTTGGCGAGCAGGGCGAACTACTTGGTAAGACGGCAGTAGACCATCAGCAGTATTATCCGCAGCCGGGTTGGGTTGAACACGACGCCGAAGAAATTTACCAGAATATGCTGCGGGTAGTTGGCGATTTATTTCAGCAGCATCCCGGTGTCAAAAATAATCTGCTGTGCCTGAGTATCACCAATCAGCGTGAAACGATAGTGGTGTTTGACCGTCAGTCCGGGAAACCACTACATCATGCAATTGTGTGGCAGTGCCGTCGGGGTGAACCGTATTGCGCCCGCCTGATGGAAGCCGGACACAGTGAGACCGTTCAACAGTTGACGGGCCTCAAAATTGACACCTATTTCCCTGCCTCCAAACTCACATGGCTGCTTGAGCATGTCCCTGAAATTCGGTCACGACTCTCAGATGGCTCGGCGCTGCTCGGCACGATTGACACCTATTTGATTTATCGGCTGACGGAAGGACGCTCATTTTTCAGCGACCAGACCAATGCTTCGCGCACGTTGTTATATGACATCAATAGCCTATCGTGGAGCGATACCATGTGTGAATTGTTCCATGTGCCGCGCCATGCTCTGCCGGAAGTGATAGACAGCACGGCTCAATTTGGCGAGACCACACTGGGCGGTTTATTGGAAAAAACCATTCTCATTTGCGGTGTGATGGGGGATTCACAGGCGGCGTTGTTTGCTGAACGATGTTTCCAACCGGGCATGGCAAAAGTTACCTTTGGCACGGGGTCATCGGTGCTGCTCAATATTGGCGATAGGATGCGACTCTCCCCTAATGGCATTGTCACAACGGTGGGGTGGGTGTATCAAGGACGCCCTGCCTATGCGTTTGAGGGCATCACGAATTTCACGGGTGGCACGATTGCGTGGATGCGTGACCAGATGAAGTTAATTGAATCGCCCCAAGAGACTGAGGCCCTTGCCCAAGCCGTGCCGGATAATGGGGGTGTCTATTTGATTCCGGCGTTTGTGGGGTTAAGTGCTCCCTATTGGCAGCCGAATGCGCGGGCCGCGATTGTGGGTATGACCGCCGCCAGCACCAAAAACCATATCGTCCGCGCTGCCCTAGAATCCATCGCTTATCAGATTCGGGATGTACTGGATTTGATGGCCGCCGACGCAGGAATTGCCCTGCAATATATCTATGGCGATGGCGGCATGATTCATAACCGATTTTTGATGCAATTTGTGGCCGATATTACTCAGATGACGGTGCGTGCTTCCAGTTTGCCAGAGCTATCGGCTTTGGGGGCGGTCATGGCGGGTTGGTTGGGGAGGGGGGTTTACGACTCAACCACCGGGTTGGAAGGGCTGCCTCATCATTTTGAAGATTACGTTCCCCAGATGGCAGCATCGGCGGTGCAGGATTATTACGCAGGCTGGAAAGCAGCCGTGCAGCGCGTCTTGTAAATGAACCAGTAGAAACAGAAAAAGGAATACCCTATGTCAAATTTGAGATTCGGTGCCGGCCTATGGATGTTTGGTCAATTTGTGGATCGTTATGCGGCGGATGCCTATGGCCCACCCGTCAATACCCTTGAAGCGATTGCCCTTGCCGGATCGGTGGGGGGATTGGAAGTGGTAGACATCAATTATCCCTTTGGCGATGGCATCACGGTGCAACAGGTCAAGGATGCGTTTGATAAGGCGAAATTACGCGCCTATGCCGTGACGCCCCACATTTATATGCAGGAATATGTGCGCGGGGCGTTTACCAACCCGGATGCCAGTGTGCGGCGCAAGGCGATTGATCGGTGCAAGGCGGCGATTGATGTGGCCCGCCAGTTGAACCCGAAATATGTGAAATTCTGGCCCGGTCAGGACGGCTATGATTATCCTTTCCAAGCTGATTACGCCCAATTGTGGGATTATTCGGTTAGTGCGGTGCGTGAATTGGCTCAATTTGCGCCTGATTTGCAATTTGCGATTGAGTGCAAATTTAAAGAACCGCGCACCCACATTACCCCGTTCTGTAATGTCGCCACAACGCTGCTGGCGATTCAGGATGTGGGGGTTCAAAATGTCGGCATCGTCATGGACGTGGGTCATTCATTTTTTGCCAAAGAAACCCCTGCCGAAGCGGTGCAACTGGCGCATCGGTTTGGCAAGCTGACCAGTGTAGAAATTAATGACAATTGGCGTGAATGGGACGACGATATGGCGGTTGGGTCGGTGCATTTGATTGAATCGCTAGAATATATGCTGGCGCTTCGCAAAATCGGCTGGAAAGACCCCATCTTGCTCGATCAATTCCCCTTCCGTGAAGACCCAGTTCGCGCTGCCCGTGCCAGTTTGAACACCATCCGCCGCTTGGATGCTTTATTAGACCGGATTGACCTCAAGGCGCTCCAAACCGCTCAAGATCATCAAGATGCGCTGGCCGCCCAGCAGCTTGTTTTGAACGAGTTCCTTTCCTAGTTTTACTGTAATCGTAGCATCGCCAAAGAGGTCGTTTTCCCATGATGTCCGGGAAGGCGGCCTTTTTGGTTTACGACCATGCCACATCTACTGTTTACCCCCTACCAAATAGGTATAATGAGATGACACCGACATAAAGCAACATAGTCGTTTTCTCCGTCAGCGTGATAAGGAGGATTGCGATGAAACCGCTTGTGTTTTTTGCTGTGATTTTAATGCTTGGCCTCTCGACCACGACCTTTGCCCAAGCGCCTAGTCCTCTCATACAACCCGATGATCTCGACTACTTGGGGGCATTTCGTTTGCCTGAAGCGGGTTTGCGACCTGATACGTTTGAATATGGTGGCAACGCGATGACATTCAACCCCGATGGTGATCCTAACGGAATGGAGGATGGTTTTCCGGGATCGCTGTTTATCACTGGGCATGATCGCCTGCCGTATGGTGAATTACCAGATGGCAGTCGAGTTGCCGAAATCAATATCCCCATTCCCATCAATGCCGCCCACGTGAATGCGCTCAATCGCGCCGATTATTTGCAACCCCTTACCGATGTCACCGCAGGTTACTTTGTAGGCTTGGATGAAATTCCGCGTATCGGTCTGCAATATCTCAATCGTCCAGAAACTGGGCCGTTGATTCATATTGCGTGGGGGCAGCACCTTCATCCAGAACCAGAAGCGCCCTCGCATGGGTGGTTTAGCCCCGAGCTTGCCAACGCTAACATGCAGGGGGCATGGTTTGTCAGCACCGAGTATCCCTACAGCGTCAATGGCTATCTGTTTGAAATCCCGACAGAATGGGCAGATACCTATGTGGGTGGACGTTATCTCGCCACTGGACGGTTTCGGGATGGGGGATGGTCGGGTATGGGGCCAGCGTTGTTGGCCTATCGTGCATGGGACGAACAAGGTAATCCAGCGCTGGATGGTACGGTTTTGGATGCCATCCCACTGCTGCTGTATCAAACGTCCGATACTACCTCGAATATTGAGGGCAATATGAATGGATACCAACATCCTGATGAATGGGAAGGAGGGGCTTGGCTGACCGCCAGCGATGGCAGGTCGGCGGTGTTGTTTGTGGGTACAAAAAGCGTCGGCGAAAAATATTGGTATGGGTGGGTCAATCCGGCAGGGCCAGCATTTCCCTGTGTAGAAACCACGTTGGTCGGTCAATTCGACGTGTGCCGCTTGGCGGACGGGACGCCGTGTCCGCCTGAAGATTTGCAGGGGTGTGAGGGACATAATGATTATCGTGGGTGGTGGAGTTCGGCGTTTGTCGGTCAGTTCATTTTCTATAGCCCCGATGATCTAGCACAAGTCGCACAGGGTCATTTATCCCCCGACCAACCGCAACCCTATACCAGCTTGGATGTAGATGAATATCTCTATCTCAATCCCGACCAAGTGGAATTGGAAATGTTGGGAACGGGTGTGCAGCGACGAGGACGGATTGGCGATGCGACTTATGACCGGGCCAACCAATTGCTTTATGTATTAGAGCTTTTTGCGGATGGTGCTCAACCGATTGTACATGTCTGGCGGGTGGAATAGCCCTCTTTAGATAGACTCACGGATTTTCCGTGACATTTCACACGTTCTCATTTTCAAGGATTGAGGGACGATATTATCCATGTGTATTCATTGAGGAGGTACGCATGGTATTTGAGCCAAATTTTATGACGACCCATGTGGGCAGCGTCCCGCACCTTGAACCAGAGGCCCTCGGTGAGCGCTTGGCAAAACGGCTGGATATTCCAACATGGCTGCAACTACCGCGCCGTGACTTTCGGGAGAGTATGTATGCCCAATATAGCGCCCATCTGCCCGGTATTATGGTAGACGAACAAAAGGAGAAAATTTATTTTGACACCACTGGCGACCTTACCCCTGCCCTAGAAACTTTTTACGAGCATTATTTGGCAGATGAGGTCGCGTATTTTGATCTCCGATCTGCCTATTCAGCGGGTTTTCAAACCCTGCTCGATCAGTTATGCCATATCCCCGGCGAATGGGTCAAAGGGCAGGTAACTGGGCCGATCAGTTTTGGACTGACCGTGACTGACCAAGACTTGCGGGCCAGCCTCTATCATGACCTGCTTGCCGATGCGATTATCAAAAACACTGCCATGATTGCCCGCTGGCAGATTCAGCATTTACGCACGGTACGTCCGAATGTCATTTTGTTTGTGGACGAACCCTATATGGCATCGTTCGGGTCGGCGTTTATCAGCCTGAGTCGTGAACAAGTAACTGAGATGCTGAATGAGGTATTCGCGGCGATTCATCAAGAGGGGGCGCTGGCCGGTGTTCACTGCTGTGCCAATACGGATTGGTCGGTACTGTTAGAAACCTCAGTAGATATTCTAAATCTCGATAGCAATGGCTATCTCGAAACGCTGGCCCTGTATCCGGCTGAATTACGGGCGTTTTTGGATCGGGGCGGGATTATCGCTTGGGGGGCTGTTCCCAATGATGAATCGGTCACTAAGACCACGCCACAAGCATTGGCAGCGCGACTTGACACTGGCCTGAAATTGATTTGTCAAAAGGCGGAGGCCAGCGGTGTTTCCATCACAGTGCAGGAGCTTCAATCACGCAGTTTATTAACCCCAAGCTGCGGGTTGGGTTCAGCCAATATCGCCGTCGCTGAACAGGTTTTCGATATGTTGGTGGCGACAGGTGAACTACTGCACCACTAGGCGAAAGCAATCTGTTACCAAGTTTCTCGGCATGACAATTAGAAAGAAAACAAGGGAAGGAAATCACTTGTATTTATTCTTCCCCTAAACGACTATCAGCATTATTTAGAGCTAGTGTTGTTCGAGTTTTTTGTACTTGACAACCTCATAAATGGACGGGTCATGGTCGCTAAAGTTTCCCAAATGAAAGCAGAGCACTATGGAAACTATTATCTTAGATGTCCCGACGATGTACGGGGATCATCATGTCCTTGAAGTCCGCCGCATCTTGCTGGAGATGCCGGGTATAACGGAAGTTTATGCCAGTAGCTGTTTCGGCACCATCGAGATTTCGTTTGACCCCACTGTACTTGATGCCGATACTATCAAAACCACGCTGCAACAAGCGGGGTACACCGAGACAATGGCGATACCTGTAGAACCGGATAGCGCCACAACCACGAACGACAATTCCTCCTCGCCTCCTTATTTCCGACACACCATCGCTTATAAACAAACTGGCTCGACGATCAATTTTGAACAGCATGTCCCAAGTGCTGCCCATGCACTCTGGCCGTGCCCCGGTCTAGGAAGAGTCAGCAAGATGGGAGAGACCGATCATGCCTAAAGATAAACGTACTCCCCTTGAACAGAGTATTGATCCGGCTGCCCAAGAAATGCTCATCCGGGCGGATGAAATCGGAGTCAGCACAGCCTTTAGTCGAGCCGATGCGATGGCGCCCTGTAATATTGGTGCGGCGGGGATGTGCTGCAAAATGTGCGGCATGGGGCCTTGTCGTTTGACCAAAGAGGGCCAAACCGGGGTTTGCGGCGCGACCATTGATACCATCCAAGCCCGCAATTTTGTGCGAGCCGTGGCGGCGGGTTCAGCGGCCCATTCCGATCATGGTCGGGATATGGCGTTTACCCTCAAGGCTGTTGCGGAGGGCAAAACCGAAGGCTATATGATCCGCGATGTTGCCAAGCTGCGGACAGTCGCCGCATACTATGACATCCCCATTGAAGGGCGCTCTCCGACTGAAATTGCGAATGATCTCGCTGACCTATATATCGCCCAATTTGGACAGCAGCGTGGTCATATTGCCCCTATCATTCGCGCCCCCGAAAAACGTCAGAAAATTTGGCAGGAACAGGGGGTAATTCCGCGTGGCATTGACCGCGAAGTGGTTGAATCACTGCATCGCACCCATATTGGAGACGATCAAGACCCCGAACATCTTTTGCAACACACCATTCGCACCGCGTTGGCAGATGGGTGGGGGGGCAGCATGATTGCCACCGACATCTCCGACATTTTGTTTGGAACACCTGCGCCGATATTGGGTCAAGCCAATCTTGGGGTACTCAAACAAGATATGGTGAATGTGGTCGTACATGGGCATGAGCCAACCCTCAGCGAAATGATTGTGGCGGCATCCCAAGACCCGGAAATTATCGAATATGCTAAACAGGCCGGGGCGAAAGGTGTCAATTTGGCGGGGATTTGCTGCACGGCGAATGAAATCTTAATGCGTCAAGGCATTCCGGCGGCGGGGAACTTCCTCCATCAAGAGTTATCCATTTTGACGGGCGCGGTTGAGGCGATGGTCGTAGATGTGCAGTGCATCATGCAGGCCCTTGTCAAATTGGCCGAGAATTTCCATACCCTTGTCATCACCACTTCACCAAAAGTTAAAATTAAAGGGGCGACTCATATCGAATTTGATGAACATCATGCCCTGACGATTGCTAAACAAATTCTGCGGACGGCGATTGATAATTTTAAGAATCGTGGCCCGGTGCAAATCCCCAATGCACGGGAGAACCTCATCCCCGGTTTCTCGCATGAATACATCAACTATATGTTAGGGGGCAGCTATCGCGCTTCGTTCCGCCCCCTCAATGACGCGATCATGACGGGGCGTATTCGCGGGGTGGCGGCGATTGTCGGTTGCAATAACCCACGCAGTACCCAAGATTATCTGCATACCTATGTTGTTAAGGAACTCCTCAAACAGGACGTGCTGGTTGTTCAGACGGGCTGTGGTGCGATTGCCAGCGCGAAGTTGGGGTTATTACTTGGTGAGGCTGGATTAGATCAAGTCGGGCCGGGGCTGCGCGAGGTCTGCGAGGCGGTAGGGATTCCCCCCGTTTTGCACATGGGGTCATGTGTGGATAACACCCGTATTTTGACCGTACTGACCCAGATGGTTGAGGACGGCGGTTTGGGTGACGATATTGACCAGATTCCGGCAGTGGGCTTGGCTCCCGAATGGATGAGCGAAAAGGCCCTTTCAATTGGGGTTTATTGTGTCGCTTCCGGGGCATATGTGATTTTTGGCGGGTCGTCCCCCGTCAGCGGAATGCCGGATCGTATGTCGGATAGTGACGCGGTGCTGCACTATCTCACCGAGGGCTGGGAGAAACTCTACGGTGGCAAGATGGAATTTGATGTTGACCCCGACAGCATGATCCAAAAGACGCTGGAACACATTGACCGCAAACGGACTGCGTTGGGTCTGCCCGCCTATGACCTAGGACGGTTTGGTCGTAGTGGCGATGCACGTATCCTCGAATTAGAGCAGCTTCCGTTGGCTGAACGACGGGCGGCGCTCTATGGTGTAGCTGAAAAGTAGGAGGTGAGCCAATGTCCCGATATGTTGCGACTCGTGCCATTCGTGGCTCGAATGCACTGGTTATAGAAGCGGAGTTTATGCTCCATAAAGCATTGGCGGAAAAAGGCCCAGATACCCCGGTTGCCTTTCCAAACACAGCCTACTATCTGCCGCTCATTTTTGGCATGACGGGACAGCAGGTCGAGACGATTGGGCAATTGGCACCAGTCCTCGAACATGCCCGTGAACTCTTGCACCCCATTCCAGCAGGCCGCCATTGGACACCCTATCTTGGCGAAACACTGGACAGCGGCATGGCGACTTTATTGGCCGCCGAAACGATTGAAGCCATTCGTTTTGTCTATGGGCTGCAACCCGAACCCATGCCCGGTTTTCACCTAGCAGGTGGGACGGCTTTTACTAGCCCGGATGCGGGAAATGGCAATGGCGGTGGTAGTAAAGCCGATGGACATCTCAACGGGCCGATTGATGATATTCAACTGCGTTCATGGGGAATTCAATTGGTAGATGGACGTATGCCGGGGTTTGCGGCGATTGTGGGGGCGGCAAAATCGAATGAGGTCGCTGTCAAGATTGTGCGCGAATTGCAGCGGCGCAATATCCTGTGTTTCCTCTCCGGCAATGTCAATGGACGCAGCATTATTAACCAACTAGTCGAAGAAGGCGTTGAACTCGGCTATGACACCTATACCGTCCCCTTTGGTACGGATACATTGAGTGCCGTATATGCCCTCGGTTTTGCGGTGCGTTCGGCGCTGACCTTCGGCGGGATGAAAGGCGGCATGGCCCGCGACATCTTGCTCTATAACAAACATCGGGTATTTGCGTTTGTGCTGGCGCTGGGTGAAGTGGATGATCTGAAATATGCGGCGGCGGCGGGGGCAATTAGTTTTGGCTTCCCAGTCATTGCCGACACCATCATCCCCGAAATTCTGCCGACGGGTGTTACCACCTATGAGCATGTCGTGAGTATGCCTTTTAATGAGATTGACGGCAAAGATGATCTGGAACGCGCTGAACGCCTAGTGCAGAAGTGTATTGAGGTGCGTGGGGTCAAGGTGCGGGTCGCGGATGTGCCGGTGCCGGTGCCTTACGGTTCGGCGTTTGAAGGCGAAGTGGTGCGTAAGGCCGATATGCGAATTGAATTCGGCGGCAAGAATTCGCGCTGTTTTGAATATCTCACGATGGCGGGCCTAGATGACATTGTGGATGGCAAGGTGGAAATCGTCGGCCCCGGCATGGAAGGCATTGAATCACAAGGCCATCTGGATATGGGTATTGTGGTGCAGGTCGCGGGTCGGGCCATGCAGAAAGACTTTGAGCCTGTCCTAGAGCGCCAGATTCACTATTTCGTTAACGGTGCATCCGGTATTCAGCATATTGGTCAGCGTGACATCGCGTGGATTCGGATTTCCAATGCCGCCGCCGACAAGGGCTTTAACCTTGAACATTTTGGCAAGATTTTGCACGCCCGCTTCCATGCCGATTTTGGTGCGATTGTGGACAAAGTGCAGATCACCCTTTATACCGATCCCGATCAACTGCCCGCATGGTTGGCGAGGGCACGCGAAGCCTATGATTATCGCAATAAACGCCTTGCCGATTTGACCGATCACGCGGTAGATGAATTTTACTCCTGTACCCTATGTCAGTCCTTCGCACCGAATCATGTGTGTATCGTCAGCCCCGAACGCTTGGGGTTATGCGGTGCTTACAATTGGTTGGACTGCAAAGCGTCCTACAGTATCAATCCGACAGGCCCGAATCAACCCATTAAACTCGGCAATGTGGTGGATGCGCTGAAAGGCTATTGGTCGGGCACGAATGATTATGCCAAACAGGGGTCGCACGGGGTCGTCAATGAAGTCGCCATGTACTCGATTATGGAAAACCCGATGACGGCCTGCGGATGTTTTGAGTGTATTGTCATGCTTGTACCGGAGGCGAATGGCGTGATGGTCGTCAGCCGTGAAGATACCACCATGACCCCGGCGGGGATGACCTTTAGTACCCTCGCTGGTATCGCGGGTGGGGGGATGCAAACCCCCGGTGTGATGGGTGTGGGCAAATACTATCTCGTCAGCCCGAAATTTATTAAGGCCGACGGTGGTTTTAAGCGGATAGTATGGATGAGTGGCTATCTGAAAGATTCAATGGCCGAGGAACTTGAAGCCGTTGCCATCCGCGAAGGCGACCCGGATTTAATTAGCCGGATTGCTGATGGCAGCAACGCCACCACCGTTGATGAACTGCTGGCGTGGATGGAAGAACATAACCATCCGGCGCTGGTGATGGATCCCATCTTTTAAGGCGCACGGCGATGGCTGAACGGTTGCTTGTCCGTGATTTAATGTCGGTGGGGGTGGCGACCTGTGCGCCCAACACCCCCATCATCGAAATCGCCCGCCTGCTGCTCGAAAAGCAATTGGAGGCGGTGGTTGTTTTGAATGAAGAAGGCCACGCGGTTGGAGTGGTCAGCCAGAAAGAATTGGCACAGGCGTATACACGGGATAACCGCCAAGAATTGACCGCCGAAGCCGTCATGCGTGATGGTGTCCCTTCCGTACCACCCGATATTCCCCTGACCGCCGCTGCGCAAATTATGCAAGATCAGGGCATACGGGTGGTTTATTTGATGCACCACGCCGGAGGTATCACCTATCCAGCCGCCGTGCTGTCCTATCAACATCTATTGCGGCATCTGGCGGCCCGCAGTGATGAGGAACTCAACGATTTGGGAATCAAAGCTGCCCGCCAAGCGCCCCTCGATGAATTTATACAAAAGCGCGATGCGGCACGCAAACGAGCCAGTTTTCCGCATCAGGAGTGAAGATTTATGACTGTCGAGATTCCAAAAGAAACGTGGGCCGGGTCAGTCCGCACAGTGACGTTTGGGGCGACTGCCAGCGAAGGCGGCACACGCGCCCGATCCTTGACGGTGGGTGGTCAAAAGACCCTGCCCTTTTTGCATTTTGAACACGAAACCCCACACCCACCTCTCGTGGCGATTGAGATTAAAGACCGCCGTCCCGATGATTGGTCGCCTTTATTGCTTGAGGCATGGGGTGAGGCGGCGAATGACCCAGCGAGTTGGGCGAAGGCCGCTGAAGCTGCTGGAGCGGATGTGTTGGTGTTGGCTCTCAGCCTGAATGATGCGGATGGTCAACCCACCACACCCGAAGCGGCAGCGGCAGCGACTCAGGCCGTATTAAAAGCCAGCGGTCTGCCCTTAATGGTTTTTGGGCCGGGGCAGGCTGAGGTAGATAACGTTTTGTTGGTTGCAGTTGCCGAGGCCACCAAAGGCGAACGGTTGGTATTGGGGATTTGTGAAGATAAAAACTACCGGACGATTGTGGCAACGGCGATGGCAAACGGGCATCTTATCACAGCCCGCACCCCGATGGATGTTAACCTTGCCAAGCAGTTGAATATCCTCATCAAAGATATGGGCCTGCCGCTGGATCGCATTTTGATGGATCCCACCACCGGGGCACTTGGCTACGGCATTGAATATGGCTACTCGGTAATGGAGCGCCTGCGTTTGGCGGCCTTGCAAGGGGATGGCATGACCCAAATGCCGATGATCGTCACCCCCGGCTTTGAGGCATGGAAAACGAAAGAGGCCAAAGTTGGGCAAGATGTTCCGGCGGCGTGGGGTGAATGGCGTGAACGTGGAATTGCATGGGAGACCTTGACCGCTGTCGCACTCATTGAGTCCGGGGCGGATATTGT
Source organism: Anaerolineae bacterium (assembly GCA_019913005.1). Classification (GTDB taxonomy): domain Bacteria; phylum Chloroflexota; class Anaerolineae; order Aggregatilineales; family J027; genus CFX10. The sequence continues at coordinate 14,510 of JAIOHL010000169.1, forward strand.
GGTGCTGCGCCATCCCGAAAGCGTCACACGTCTACATCAAGCCATTCAGTCATTGATGGCCCTTCCTGAATTAGCATAGCGGCTAGGAGAGCTAGGAGACGAGAAAATGGCACTGACCGGAATTCAAATCTACAAATTGCTGCCACAGACGAATTGCAAAGATTGTGGCTTCCCGACTTGTTTGGCGTTTGCGATGAAACTCGCCGCCAAGCAGGTTGAACTTTCCTCCTGCCCGCATGTTAATGATGCCGCCAAAGCCCAGTTAGCCGAGGCATCCGAACCGCCTGTGCGCCTGATTTCAGTAAAATCCAATGGCTATGATGTGCAGGCGGGCAATGAGGTGGTCTTGTTCCGTCATGAAAAGACTTTTTATCACAAGCCGGGTGTTTTCCTGCGCGTGCGGGATGATGAATCACCCGAAACGATTAAGGCAGAGATTACAGAGGCCGCTGGTTTTCAGGTGAATTATGTTGGGCGTGATTTGGTGCTGGATGGGTTCGCCGTTGAAGCGGTGACGGGTGACGTGAACAAGTTTACAGCGGCGATTGCGGCGGTACGTGATGTGACCCACCGCCCCATCATCTTAATGAGCCATGACCCCGCTCATATCAGTGCTGGCCTGCGCTTATTGGATGGCGAACACCCGCTGATTTGTGGCGCAGATGCTAACAATTGGGCCACGATGGGTGATCTTGCTAAACAGCATGGCGCGGCACTGGTTGTCGTCGCCGATACGTTGGACGGCTTGACCGATTTGGCGGAAAAATTGAAGGATAAGGGTATCAATGATTTGGTGCTGGCTCCCACAACGCATCATCTTGGGACGACGCTGACACTCAACACCCAGATTCGGCGCTTGGCTCTCAAGAAGAATTTCCGCCCGCTGGGGTATCCGATTATGACGCTTGCCAGCCATGCACCCGACCCCGCGTATGAAGCGATGTTGGCGGCACAGGCGATTGCCAAATATGCCGGATTTATCGTGCTCGGTCACTTCCAGCCTGAAGTGGTTTATCCTTTGCTGGTACTGCGCGAGAACATCTACACCGACCCACAAAAACCGATTCAGGTCAAACCCGGCCTCTATGAAATCAATAATCCGAAAGCGGATGATCCGGTGCTGGTCACGACTAATTTCAGCATTACCTATTTTAGTGTGGCAAATGAAGTTGAAGGGTCAGGTTTGCCCGCTTGGTTATTGGTCACGGACGCGGAAGGCATGAGTGTGCTAACGGCATGGGCCGCTGGTAAGTTTGACGCCGAACGCATTGCGAAAGCTGTCAAAGAATTCGGGGTCGCCGACAAAGTGAGCCGCAAACGCATTGTGATTCCGGGTCATGTCGCGCTGCTTTCTGGCGAACTTGAAGAAGAATTACCGGGGTGGGAAATTCGGGTTGGCCCGCGTGAGGCAGTGGACATTCCGGCGTTTATGAAGCAAGTCCTCACCTAGAGGGGGTTTGCTGAAACGAGATAAAAATCATGGCGGAACACATTGTTAACTTTGATGTTACCCAAGAATCGGCGCGAGTTCTCACCGGAACGCTGCTGACCGAAGCCGCCCATCAAGTAGGGGTGGAAATTCAGCAACCGTGCGGTGGACAGGGGCGCTGTGGCCGGTGTGCGGTACTGGTCAATCAAGGCACCGTGCGACGGCGCAGTACCTTGCGACTGTCGGCGGAAGATGTGACAGTGGGGTATGCCCTAGCCTGTCAGACGGTGGTGGAAGGCGATGTGTCTATCATCGTTCCCCCACAGGAAAAAATCGAACGCCGCCTAACCACTGACCTAACCGCTGCCGAAGTCACTGTTCCCCCCGGTTATGATCCGAATGTGGCCCAGCGAGTGCGACGTGTTTGCCTGACTTTGCCAACCCCGACGATGGATGACCAGCGTGACGATTGGAGTCGGCTACAAACTACCCTCCGTCAGCAGACGCAGGTACAAAACATGACCGCTTCTTTGGCTCAACTCCAAAACATGGGTGGAATCCTGCGTGAAGGCAATTGGCAGGTGACGGCGATTGTCGAAAATTGCCCCGATTGCCCAGTGCGGTTGATTGACCTTAAACCCGGTCATACCCCCGAAAATACACCACTGTGGGGAGCAGCCATAGACATTGGCACGACCACCGTAACGCTGTGGTTGGTGGATTTAATGACCGGACAGGTTCGGGCACAGGTCGCTGAATATAACGGTCAAATCGCACGCGGCGAAGATGTGATTTCGCGCATTGTCTATGCTGGCAAAAACAACGGCGGGGCTGTGCTGCGTCAATTGGTGTTGGATACGATCAATGGTTTGCTCGAAGCCGCCTGTAAGCGGGTGTTGACCCAACCAAGCGAGGTCATGAAAGCCACAATTGCGGGCAACAGCACCATGATTCACCTACTGCTCGGCATCCCAGCGGATAGTATTCGTTTAACCCCGTTCGTGACCGCTGCCAATCATATACCCCCCCTTACTGCACAAGAAGTCGGCCTCAATATTCACCCGGCGGCGATTGTGGATTGCCTGCCCAGTGTAGCCAGTTACGTTGGGGCGGACATCACTGCCGGGGTGCTGTCGTCTGGGTTGGATGATACCGATGCATTGACGCTGTTTATGGATATCGGCACGAACGGCGAACTGGTTTTAGGCAATAACGAATGGCTGGTGGCGTGTGCGTGTTCGGCTGGACCCGCGTTTGAGGGGAGCGGCGTCTTACATGGAATGCGGGCTACAGAGGGCGCGATTGAAGAAGTCTGGATTAACGGCACCAGCTTTGAGCCGACTTATCGGGTCATTGGTAACAGCAAACCGCGTGGTTTGTGTGGCAGTGGCCTTATTTCGCTGCTGGCGGAGATGTTCCTAACGGGGGTGGTGGACAAGGGCGGTCATATCAACACCCATCTGCCTAACTCACGGGTACGTCAAGGCGAACATGGGACGGAATATGTGGTGGCATGGGCCAGCGAAAGCAAAACAGGTCACGATATTGTCATCACCGACGTAGATATTGATAACCTGCTGCGAGCCAAAGCCGCCATCTATGCGGGGGTAAGCATCCTCGCTGAAAGTGTGGGTGTGCCGCTAGAGACGGTTGAGCAGGTGTTGATTGGTGGTTCATTTGGCAAGTACATCAATGTCGAAAAGGCGGTGGAAATCGGCCTGCTGCCTGATATGTCTTGGGGACAGTTTCATTTTCTCGGTAATACCTCGGTGCGCGGGGCTTATCTGGCGCTGCTCGATCACCAAGCGCGTGTTCGACTCAGCGAGATTGCGGGGCGTATGACGTATATCGAGCTTTCGGCTGACAATTCGTTTTATGAAGCGTTTATGTCTGCGCTGTTCCTGCCCCACACCGACCTCTCACGATTTCCAACGGTGCAGGCTGCGATAGTTACCTAAAGGAACACGCTCATGTACATTATTGGCGAAAATATCCATATCATTTCACAAAAAGTGAAAGAGGCATTGGAAGCCCGCGACAGCAAGTTTTTCCAAAATTTGGCAGTGAAGCAGGTCGAAGCCGGGGCACAAGCCCTCGACATCAATCTGGGGCCGCGCAAAAAAGACGGTGCGGAAATCTTTCCATGGATGGTGGAAACCATTGAGGCGGTGGTGGATGTGCCCATCAGCTTTGACAGCACCAATCTATTAGGCATTGAGGCGGGGCTGAAAAAAATCCGCAAAGCCCAGCCGATTATCAATTCAACATCTGCCGAACCGGAACGCTTGGAAAAAGTGCCACTGGTGGCAAAACAATATAATGCTCGGCTGGTGGCGTTGACGATGGGGGCAAGCGGCATCCCGGTCAGTGCCGACGAACGGGTCAATATCGCGGTGGAAAAACTCATCCCACGTATGATCGAGATAGATTTCCCCATGCAGAACCTCATCATTGACCCATTGGTTTTGACCGTCTCTGGCTGCCAAGAATATTGCCCGCAGTTGATTGAAACCATCCGCACCCTGCAATATGCGTGGGACCCTGCGCCGACTATTTCGGTGGGCTTATCCAACGTTTCCAATGCCGTCCCACGTGAAAATCGTCCACTCATCAACCGCACCTACTGTGTCATGTTGATGGGGGTGGGGTTGCAGACCATGATTGCCGACCCGCTGGATCAAGCCCTAAAAGACACGATTCGGATTATCGAAACCCGCGACGACAGCACGGCGGTGGGTCGCCTCTATTTGAAGTTGTTTGATCGTTATGCGGCGATGGAAACGCTGATGCCGGAAGATGTGAATATGGCTGATCCTGAGCAAGTTGCCATTTGGAAGACGGTGCAAGTTTTGCTCAATAAGGTGATTTATGCCGATTCGTATTTGGAACAGGAAATGACTGCCTAAAAACGTCGTGAGAGGAGAGGTACATTATGCCTAATTTTACTCCGGGACGTCGTTGGCAACCGCCCTTTTACCCCTTTAAACATGAGCCACTGCGCTATCGGTTGTTAGAGCGCATGGAACGTATGGTAAAAGGCCCATTGTTTGGTTGTCGAATGTGTGGGAACTGTTTGTTACAAGAGACGGCTTTTATCTGTCCGATGGAATGCCCCAAAGGAGCGCGGAACGGGCCTTGTGGGGGTTCGACATCGGAACACTGCTATGTGGATGAAACGCGCCCTTGCATCTGGTATCGCATCTATACGCGGGCCTTTGCGATGGGCCGCGAAGAAAAGCTGTTAGAGGTCATGCCCCCGCTGGATTGGGACAGGGTAGGCACGGAAACTTGGTGGGATGTGATGAAGCAGCTTCGCCAAGTGGGGGTACGCCATTTTGCACAGGAGATGACATCGGGGAATGTCAAACGCCGCGCCAAAGCATGGGACAGCGTTTTTAATCCGGTGCGCCAGCCCGATTGGTGGCAGGGGGATGCTGAGTATCATGCACCCGCCTATACCGAGCCGATTTCAGAATTAGAGCGCCGCCTGAAAGCTGGCGAATTTGTGGTGACGGCAGAGGTCGCGCCACCCCTCAGCACGGCGACCAAAAAATTATGCACCAATGTTGAGATGGTCAAACCGTATGTGGCGGCGGTCAATTTTACCGATAATCCATCGGCGACGGCACGTATGGCAAGTATGGCGTGCAGCATCATGGCGCTGGAACACGGGGTTGAACCTGTGATGCAAATTGCGGCCCGTGACCGCACCCGCACCGGACTGCAATCCGAAGTGTTGGGGGCGAGCGCGTTGGGCGTTCGCAACCTGCTATGCCTTTCCGGGGATCATAGTCGCATGGGGCCGCCACCGTTGGGTCGGGCCGATGTGTTGGACATTGATTCCATCCAGATGTTGTGGATTTTGCGCCGGATGCGCGATGAAGGCAAGTTCTTGGACGGACGCGAGATTAAACACCCTCCCAAATTCTTCTTAGGGGCAGCCGCTTCGCCGTTTGCATCTGAACCGCGCTTCCAAGCCCTGCGTGAGCATAAGAAGGTCAACGCTGGCGCTCAGTTTTTCCAGACCAATCTGGTGTATGACACGGAGGGGATGGAGATTTGGCTGAATGAACTCGCCAAACGGGACATCCTCGGCAAAGTTTATATCCTAATTGGTGTCACCCCCCTCAAGAGTCTCAAGATGGCGCTCTATATGCACAACGAAGTTCCCGGCGTTTTTATCCCGGAGAAACTGCTCAAGCGTATGGAAGCAGCGGCTGATGGTGCGCAGGAGGAAGGGGTGCAAATCGCCCTCGAACTGATTGAAGCGATTAAAAGCAAACAGGGGGTGAGTGGTATTCACATTATGGCAGTGGGTTGGGAAGAAATTGTGCCACGCATCGTCACCGAGGCAGGTTTATTGCCAACTGGCTTCAACACCCCTGTTAGCCCAGAACCGAGCCATGCACTCGCATAATTGAATCGTAGGCATTGACATCGAAAGGAACGTCGAAGATGAAAATCGCAGTCAGTGGCAAAGGGGGGACAGGCAAAACCACCCTCTCCGCTTTGTTGGCCCAAGTATATGCCAATGCCGGACGGGATGTTCTGGCAGTAGATACCGACCCCTCACCATGTCTGGCGGGGGCATTGGGGTTTCCGATGGAACTACGTGCCCAATTGTCCCCCATTTCCAGCATGGATGAATTGATTGAAGAACGAACAGGGGCAAAACCGGGGACGGTGGGGGGATTTTTTACCCTCAATCCCCGTGTAGATGACCTGCCGGAGCGTTTTAGTATTCAATATCGTGGGGTGCGCTTGTTGGAAATGGGCACGGTTGATGTTGGCGGGTCAGGCTGTATTTGCCCTGAAAGCGCTATGCTCAAAACCTTGTTTACCCATCTGTTGTTTCGTTCGGATGAAGTGCTGATTTTAGATATGTACGCTGGGGTGGAGCATCTAGGTCGGGCCACCGCCGATTTTGTGGATGCGATGCTGGTGGTAGTTGAGCCTACCCGCCGCAGCCTCGGCACGGCCATGCAAATCAAGAAACTAGCCGCCGACATAGGACTTACCCGCCTGTGGTTGGTCGGCAATAAAGTTCGCGGCGCTGAAGAACAAGCCTTTTTGGAAGCGGAGACCCCCGATATTCCTGTGCTTGGATTTTTGCCTGCTGCCTTGACTGTCCAAGAAGCGGATCGTCTCGGCGTGCCCGTTTATGATTATGTGCCGGAACTACGCTTGGAAGCGGAACGAATGGCGGAATTACTCGTGAGTGCTTTACAACGACAATCTGAGGAGAAACATGGATGACCACGACAATTGCTCTTGCGGGTAAGGGTGGGGTAGGCAAAACGACCATCTCTGCCATGATTATTAAATATTTGATCCAGACGCAATCCGGTGCGGTGCTGGCGATTGATGCCGACCCCAGCAGCAATTTAAACGTCGTGTTGGGGCTGGAATTGGATTGGACAGTTGGAGATATTCGGGAAGACCTGTTGAGTCAGGTCAAACAATCCTTGCTAGAGGGGGGCGCAGCGATGGGCAGCGTCTCCGGTGGGATCAGCAAGCGCGAATATTTGGATTATCAAATTCGCTCCTCATTGGTTGAAGGTACGCAGGTTGACCTCATTGCGATGGGGCGCTCCGAAGGCCCCGGTTGCTACTGCGCGGTCAATCATAATCTGCGCGAAGTAGTGGACGGCATCAGCAAGAATTATCGGTATGTGGTCATTGATAATGAAGCGGGGATGGAACACCTCAGCCGTCGCACGACCCGCGATGTACAACATCTTTTTGTGGTCACGGATCCCACTCAACGCGGTATTCAGGCCGCCGAACGGATTGCGGGATTCCGTCACGCGCTGGATATTCACATTGAACATACCTATCTGATTCTAAATGGCTTACGAACGGAGACCATTCCCACGCCATTGCAGAGTCGGATTGACGCACTCGATATTCCGTTGTTGGGCTGTGTTCCCTATGACACCCAGATGATGGAGTTTGAGTTTGAAGGCCGCCCACTGGTAGACCTCGACAATCAGTCGCAGGTGTATCAAGCGGTAGCCGCCATGTTACAACGAATTCTATAAACCAAGCAGCCCTATCACCACAAAGGAGGACTTCCTATGCCCCTCAAAATTGGCATTCCCAAAGAACGGCACACTTCTGAATTTCGGGTTGGCCTGACGCCAGTCGGTGTTTCAATTTTGACCAAACGGGGCCATCAGTGTTATGTCGAAAAAGGCGCTGGCATTGGCAGCAATTTCAGTGATACTGAATTTGAACAGGCCGGGGCACGCATCACCTATGATGAGGCAGAGGTCTTTCGTCGAGCCGATATAATCCTCAAGGTTCAACGCCCAACCGAAGAAGAAATGTCATGGGTGGCGGATCATCAAACCATCATGGCGTTTATGATGCTGGCTGTTACGCCGCCACACCAACTTCGCCTATTGGAGGAAAAAGGGACAGCCGTCGTTTCGTATGAACGGATTGAAGAACGTAATGGAATGCTGCCTGTTTTGTACCCCTTGAGCCAGATTGGTGGACGCATGACAGCCCAAATTGCGGCCCAATATCTCCAAAATAATCGCGGGGGCAAAGGGATACTGCTCGGCGGAGTCGCTGGCGTGCCACCCGCCGATGTGGTGATTATTGGGGCTGGTGTGGTGGGTATGAATGCAGCGCAGGCTTTTCTGGGGATGGGAGCGCGAATTATCCTGTTAGATCACGATTTGCACAAACTCCAAACTGCCCATGAGTATTTTGACGGACGCATCACGACAATGGTTTCGCACGATGCCAATTTGAAACGGGTATGCAAATTTGCGGATGTGCTCGTCGGTGCGGTGCAAAATCCCGGTGAGCCTGCTCCTCTGATTATCACGAGGGAGATGGTTGCGTCAATGCGTCCCGGCTCAGTTGTTATTGACATGAGCATTGATCAGGGGGGATGTATTGAGACCAGCCGTCCGATGCAGCATAACGACCCCATTTTTATGGTTGACGGAGTTGTCCATTATTGTGTGCCAAACCTGCCGGGAGTCGTTGGGCGCACTTCTACCCATGCTTTCCTCAATGCAGCTTGGCCTTTCATTCAACTGGTGGCGGAGCATGGCATCGAACAGGCGGTTGAATTAAACGCGGCTTTGCATCGAGGCACGGTCATCTTTCAGCGAGAAAAAACGCCTGAACCCGCCTAAATAAAGACACTGCCGCAGTCGAAATCGTGGCTAGAGTGAGCCTATGTCGAGAACAAACACTTGGGCACAATCTCTAGCCGCACGATGCAGTTTTTGTCGTATACTATTTTTGGTGGGGGGTTCCAAATATTGGTCAGTGATAGGAACCCTAGATGAAAAAAGCCAAGCCGCTGTTACCCATTCTTTTAATTGCTATCCTTGCTGTCAATGTGATTTTGTTTGTGGCTGACCCTGTGCCGTTGCAGGCGCAACAGAGTAGTGCCACGCCTACCCGCACCCCACGCCCCACACGAACACCGACTGCTACTCCCGAACCGCGTGTGCTCGAAAATGTGCCCGTCGCACGCGGGGGCATTGAAGTTTTTCCATTGCCAGACCGCAAATCGGGCCGAATTTTTGCGTCAGTGGTAGGGACATTCGCGCCGCATGTAGCAGGTCGTAGTGAAGATGAAAAATGGCTCTTTATCTATTATTTTGATCGGGGGGTACTCAAAGCAGGGTGGTCGCCGATTCGGGGGTTGGTTTTAGAAGTGGAGGAAGTCTCCCTGCTGCCTGTGATTGACCCTGAAGATATGCCGGATTTGCCTGACTTGGAATTTAATGAATTGGCATCCCGCCCCTATGGTACTCGTCGCCCAAGTAGTTCTGCAACGGCGACCCCAACTTCAAGTTCCAATACAGGCAATGATAATAACAATCCGCCTCCACCTCCTCCGCCAACCGCCACACAGCCACCCGCTGGCACGCAAGAACCCTAATGATTTTATGAGGGGTATATTGGCCTAATATGCCCCTTCCTCAAAACATCTCTTTTAGAACTGAATTGGCTGCATGATAACCACACATGCCGTGTACACCACCTCCCGGCGGAGTCGAGGATGAACATAGGTATATGCCTTTGGCGGGTGTGGAATAGGGGTTGAGGCGTAGGGTGGGTCGCATGATTAATTGGAAAATATCTTGCACGCCGCCGTTAATGTCGCCGCCGAGATAGTTGGAGTTATAGGCCTGATAGTCGGCGGTGTTCATGTGATGACGGGCGAGGATGCAATCGCGGAAACCGGGGGCGAATCGCTCGATTTGGTTTTCAATCGTCTCGGTCATGTCTACCGTTGAACCATTCGGTACATGGCAATAGGCCCATGCGGTGTGCTTGCCATCCGGAGCACGGGTATGATCAAAGAGACTTTGTTGGGCGACAATTACATAAGGCTTTTCGGCGTGACGGCTCTGCCAAATCGCTCTTTCAGATGTGGCAATGTCGCGCAGTGTCGGCCCAATGTGTAAGGTGGCGGCACGGGAACATTTGGCGGCTTTCCATGGAATAGGTTCACTCAACGCCCAATCAAGTTTGAACACTCCCATCCCGTAGCGATATTTTTGCAGCCGATTTTGATAGGGGGTAGGCAGCTTATCCCCAACGATTTCGATCAATTGATGGGGTGAGATGTCAAACAGATACGCCCGTGCTGACGGCAGTTCTTGGATGGATGTGACCCGCTGACCCGTGATAATTTCTCCCCCCAGTGATTGAAAATATGATGCCAACGCATCCGCCAGTTTTTGCGATCCCCCCTTTGCCATAGGCCAACCGATGTAATGCCCTAGAATCCCCAAAACTAGGCCAAATGAAGCTGAGGCGATATGCCCCATTGTCAGCATGGAGTGACCAGCTAATCCAGCGAATATGGCGCGAGTACGTTCTTCTCGAAACAGGGTTTTGGCAAAGGTATGCAGAGGCAGCACGGCTGGAATCCCGAAACGGGTTAGGGCAAATGGATGGCGAGGAAAGCGGAGCAGGGGAGCGAGCGTCATGTTGACCAATGTACCCCAATCATTGACGAGGGGAGTCATCAAACGGCGATACATTTTGGCATCACGCCCTAATTGATCGGCGGTGGCATCAATGGATTTTTCGAGGGTGAGCGCCGTGCCATCATCAAAGGGATGAGCCAGCGGAGCGGGGGAGTGAATCCATTCAATGCCATGTTCATGCAGGGGCAATTCACGGAAAAAGGGGGAACTCGCACCTAGCGGATGAATGGCCGAGCATATATCATGGATGAAACCGGGTAGGGTCAATTCGGCTGAACGCATCCCCCCGCCGATACTGTCAGCGGCTTCAATCAATAGCACCGATTTTTGGGCACGGGCAAGGGTAATCGCTGCTGCCAATCCGTTTGGGCCAGATCCAATGACTACTGCGTCGTATGTTGGAGAAGTTGCCATTTAGCGTGCCGTATTTCCAAAACAAACCTTGTTGATTCTACGTAATTGTACAAAGTTTCGAAATTCACAATTTTAGCCAATTTGCCGCTATACTCTATATTCCAATTGTTAAAAACCAGAGGCACTGTGCTTGAATGTCTAATGTAGCATTCGAAATTCTGATTATTCTGCTCTTGATTTTGGGAAACGGTGTATTGGCGATGTCCGAAGCCGCTATCATTTCAGCGCGTAAGGCGCGTTTGGAACGCCTTTCGGATGAGGGACACGCCGGGGCAAAAGCCGCTCTGGAACTCGCCAGAAACCCGACGCGCTTTCTTTCGACAACCCAAATCGGTATCACGCTGGTGGGAATTTTGGCAGGCGCATTCGGCGGCGCTACTGTTGCTGAAAAATTGGCCGAGGCACTGGATAAGATTGAACCCCTCGCTCCCTATAGTGACGGCATCGCATTGGCGCTTGTTGTTTTGATTATCACTTTCCTCTCGCTGATTTTGGGTGAATTGGTTCCCAAACGATTAGCCCTGAACAACCCTGAACGCATTGCTTCACTGGTAGCGGGGCCAATGAATTTTCTTTCCAAGATTACTGCACCCATTGTCACCTCAATCGGTTTCACAACCGATATAACCCTGCGGCTACTAGGAGTTAAACCCTCCATTGAACCACCTGTCACCGAAGATGAAATTCGGATTTTGATCGAACACGGTACACAGGCGGGCGTTTTTGATGAAGCCGAACAGGATATGGTGGACAGCATTCTAAGTTTGGATCAGACCCGTGTTAAGGAATTGATGACTCCCCGCACGAAGGTAATTTGGCTAGATGTGGATGACTCCATCGAAGCCAATTTGCAGAAGATCGCAGGCAGTGGTTTTTCCTATTATCCGGTTTACCAAGATTCGCCAGATAATGTGGTTGGGATCGCGTCCGTCAAAGATATGTGGGCCAAGACGATCAAAGGCGAAAAACTTGACCTTAAGGAATGTCTGCGCAAGCCTACCTTTGTTCCCGATACTGTCTTTGCTCTCAAAATGCTCGATATTTTTCAGGAGTCAGGTGAACATGTTGCGCTCGTCTTGAGCGAGTTTGGGGGGGTAGAGGGACTAGTGACACTCATTGATATTATGGAGGCCATTGTGGGAGATTTGCCCTCATTAAGTGAAATTGCCGAGGCCCAGCCTTTCCAACGTGCGGACGGCTCGTGGCTGTTGGATGGCCTGCTCTCGATTGATGAGGTCAAAGAGATGTTTGAGCTTGAGGCCGATTTGCTGGGTGAAGAAAACAATACTTTCTCAACACTTGGCGGTTTTTTGGTCATGAACTTGGAGCGTATTCCAAAAGCCGGGGACTATTTGGAAGCGTCTGGCCTGCGCTTCGAGGTGATGGACATGGACGGCAACCGAGTAGACAAAGTTTTGGTGACCAAATTACCCGAAAAAGTTGAAGAACCGAAATCATCCGATGATTAATTTGCAAAATTTGCCTCTCAATTTGACCTACTGAAGCCACTTCAAACTCCCCAATAATTAAGGGTTAAAACCGCATGAATAAGCCATCCTTGTATTTGACAGGGTGGTTGCAGTCTTGGTATAATGAGAACATGTGTTCAATACCAAGAGGGATAAAAAATGAGCGCGACATCTAAACTAAACACCCTTCGAGAACTGCAACGTATCCCCGGTGTTGGCCTACGTGTAGCCGAAGATTTGTGGAATCTGGGCTTCCGTTCTGTCAACGAATTGAAAGATCAAGACCCTGAAGCCTTATATCAGCGCCTATGCCAACAGCAGCGTCATCAGGTGGATCGTTGTATGCTCTACGTGCTGCGGTGTGCGGTTTATTATGCTTCCAACATAAGCCATGAGCGCGAATTGTTGAAGTGGTGGAACTGGTCAGATATGGCCTTGCAACCACAGAGTTAAACCAGCCCCACCTTCTATCTCTATAGATCTAAAATCATTAATTCTCGCGGGAAACTCGTCAGACTCTCACCACCATCGGGTGTGACCACTATATTGTCTTCGATCCGCACACCGAATTCGCCGGGGATATACAGCCCCGGTTCGATGGTGAACACCATACCGGGTTCAAGCTGCCGTTTGTAGCCCTGCACAATATTGGGATGCTCATGAACATCAATACCCAAACCGTGCCCAGTACGATGAATGATATATTGAGCAAAGGCCGATTGTCGCAGCACACCAGCGGCGGCTGAGTCCACATCCTCGGCGGCTACCCCCGGACGAACCTTGAGCCGTCCGGCTTCATTTGCACCCAACACCGCCGCATACAACGCCTCGAATTTTTCCGATGGCTCACCAACAAAAAAGGTGCGCGTGATGTCGGACACATAGCCCCCATACACTGTGCCATAGTCAATCAGCAAGGGCAAACCGCGTTCAAGGCGAGTATCTCTCGGCATCCCATGTGGCAAAGCGCTGCGTGGGCCAATCAGGATCAGGGGGGCAAATGAATCCTGTTCACCGCCTAATTCGGTTTGGTGCTGGCTCAAAATTTGGGCAATCTGACGCTCGGTCATGCCCAGTTTTATATCACGTAGGGTACGGCGCAGGGCTTCTTCGCTGATTTCAATGGCTTTCCGATGGAGGGCCACCTCTTCGGCTGACTTGATGATGCGCAAATTAACCAGTTCTTCGTCGGCGGGGATGATATGCGAACCGAGGGCAAATTCTTGGAGCAACTGCCCTTCCAGAACACGCATTTGCAGCCCTTCAACCCCAATCCGCTTACCAGCTAATTTCATCCCTTGAATGGCTTTGCCAAACGCATCATGATAGCCTTCCGCGTCGCTCCACACAAACAAGTCACCTGCGAAACCGTGTTCTTGTATTTTCTGTTCCTCAAGCAATGGGATAATCACGCCGGGATTGCCTTGTTTTGGCACGATGAGCAGCAGGGGGCGTTCGCTGAGATGAAATGAGACTCCTGTTAGGTAGCGTAGGTTCGCGCCGGGAACAAGCACAATAACATCGAGGCCAGCATCCGCCACGATTTTTTGCAGGCGGGTAAAACGTTGGTGTTGCATTAAATTTTTATCCAAAGTATTTTCCGTCAATGGTCTTTCTATCGTATATCATATTCGGTAAAAACTTTCTCAAATACCTCGTATATCACTCTGAGCGTTGCCAATTCAGAACTTGTGATTGGCTTTGCATGAGCATCTGGACGATGGTCATTTACATGTTCTAAGAGCAGCGATACTTTTCTCTTTTGAAGTTTATATTGTTCAAGAGCTTGAAAAGCCTCCCAATTTTTTTCGATAATATTTACCAAATCAAGTAAATAAAGTTGATCCAATACCTCATCAGCGTCTATTCTTCTTAATTGTTCTTTTCTATCTCCTTGAGGATCATGAACATTATTAATAACCTTATCAATCCAAATCTTGGCATAACGAGATTTTAGGAAATTCTTGATTAAGATTCTTAGTTTTCTTTCCATACGATTTCTCAAACGGCTGGACTCTGCCCAAAAATTCTCGAGTTCAACTGTATCGTCTAGCTCATTACGTGTCTTATTGAGTTTGGCATTATGTTCTGCTGCGAACGGCGCTTTTTTGAAGTAATGCTCTACAGCAGAAATAGTAAATCTCAGGTCATCATCAGTTTTTGTAATTAAGCCATAGTTATAGAGATGCTTTGTGGCTGCTGGCTCATCCTCAGATAACTCCTGAAACCATGACACATCACCTCCTGCTAATACCTTGAGCATGTCATATTCAAACTCATACCAAGGGGCGAGTAGTTGAACGATTTGCTCGACAAAGCTTTCTAGGTAGTTATCCCGTTGACTCTGATACCTTTTTAGCTCATCAACCGTGATTTCAATGGGGCGATTTTGTTCTTTTAACATTTTATGATGCCAACTACAAGCCTGCCTAATCAAATATGGATGTCCTCCATAAGTTCGTGTCAAGTAATTATAAGCTTGTTCTTCAAAGTTCATTCCCATTGGCCTACCAAGTGTTCGAACCATTGTCCTAACTTCTTGTACCGAAAAACTAGGCATATACCAAGGGCTTACCCAAAGATATAAAGGATTATCTATGCCTTTGACACTAGCAGTTTCGACGGGCCTTGCATTGACTCCAGCAATCAGAAACACAAAACTGTTTTTTAGGGATTGGTGAACCGAACGCATTGTCTGCCAAAAAGGTAGAAAATCATTATTCCAACGCTCAACTCTGCTTGTATCGAAGCTAATATGTTCAATCTCATCAATGATAAGCAGTATCCGCCGTTTACTTTCTGGAAGTACACTAAGCGCTTTTACAAGACCATCTTTGAATACTCTACTTGCAGTGCTAGATGTAAAATCTTTAGGCTCATACTCAAATTCAAGACTCAGGCTCTGGTAAATTTCATATAAAATATGATGAAGTGCCCCAAACCAACTCTGCTCATGTAATGCAGTATCTTCCGCGTCGATATAAATACTATGACCAGAATTATCTTTCTTTATTGCTCTCTCAACCGCATGAAGTAGCGAGGTTTTTCCCGTCTTTCTTAAGCCAAAAATACCTGTATTTTGACCAGTCTTAAATCTATCCAATAATTCTGGGGTCATGTCTTTGCGACCAAAATAAAACACTTCATTGTTCAAAGGCGATTGCATATCAAAAAGATTTCTTGAGTAGAGATACTGTCTAAAACGGTTTCTGATAAAATAACTATCCCCTTTTACTTTTTGAAGTTCTGATCTGCTAAATGGAATTACTAACCGAGCATCCCTATTATCCACTAGATATTTGCCGATTTGTTCGCTTATCTGATCATCATCTGATATGAGAACATATAGTAAGGGTACAGCTCGTTCGCGGACGGAAATAAAACTAGTGAGCAAATGTTCAGATAGTTGAATAGTTCTTGGTTGAAGTTCTGGGTAGGGAGAATAAATACATAAAAGCTCTCGATCAAAACCAAAAGAATTAGCCATATGCTCAAGAGGTTTCATTAGATACGCTGAGGCCTGAGTATTAAAATTCTTCTCAACTCGTGCCCACGTAATATGAAAATCCTGTTGAAATATCCGCATAAACTGCATTTCATGAGAATGCTCGGGTATTTCAAAAAAGCGGAGCGCCTCATTGTGGATGGTCCCAGACATCTTCTGAGTTGAGCCTTTCCTTAAATAAAGTATTTTGTTAGTCTACCATACACTAAGAAGGGTTTTCAATCTTGAAATCAAGGCGTTCAGCTATTCTTTGCTAATTAATATAGTATGGGCATTGGTTATATTAATTAGATCGTTGAGTTGAATTTCCAGCGTAATGTCGCGCCGACCCATCCCACAGTATACTGTGCCGAGATTGAGAAGGTTTTCATCAATGATGACCTTCACATTTTTACGGCTAGAAAGTGGCCCTACACCGCCGATTTCTTGACCAAGATCGTTGAGAATTTCATCCAGCGACCCCGCGACAATATTGCCTCGTTTGACGCCAAACACCTCCGCTAATTTTTTGTAGTCGGCACGGTCAGGGGCACGAATACCTGCCAGAATCCAAAATGAATCTTTGATCCGAAAGGCGATGGTTTTTAGCAATGCCTCTATTGGAAAGGGTAGCTTATCGCCCATTTCTTGATGATTGGTATAGGGTTCGTGTTCGTGGATGGCAAATGAAACACCCGATTCTTGTAACAGCCGCAGATTTTCATCATAGCCGGGTACGCTCATGTAGATTTCCCCCAAAAGCCGTGAAATATGAAATCAAACGTTCAGCCGTCGTGGGCGATATTGAATTGATTCCGCCATATCCACAACTTCGATACGGTCATGGTCGGCGAGGTCAGCGATGGTGCGGGAGAGCTTCAGAATGCGGTGATAGGCACGGGCGCTGAGTTGCATTTGCCGTAGGGTGGCATTAATCAGTTTTTCGGTGTCGGGCTGCATCTCGCAATAATCGCGGATTTCGCTCGCCCCCATGTCGGCATTGGAATGGAGACGTGGACTGTTTTTAAATCGTTCTCGCTGCCGAGCGCGGGCCGTCTCGACGCGATTTTGCACATGGGCGGAAGGCTCACCCCGTCGGGCATCGGTCAATTTATCATAGTCCACACGTGGCACATCCAGATGAATATCAATACGATCCAGCAGAGGGCCAGAAATGCGTTTTTGATAGTTGCGAATCATCGAATCACTGCATGTACAGCGGTGGACAGGATCGCCTAAATAACCGCAGGGGCAGGGATTCATGGCAGCGATCAGCATAAAACTGGCGGGGAAGGTCAGGGCGACTTTGGCACGGCTGATAGTCACAAATTTATCTTCAATTGGCTGACGCAGGACTTCTAAGGTATGTGTGCCGAATTCGAGAAATTCGTCGAGAAAAAGTATTCCCCTATGAGCCAGTGTGATTTCGCCGGGACGGGGATAACTGCCACCCCCCACTAACCCTGCTTCTGAAATCGTATGGTAGCAAATTTGCACTTTCTTCTTTGGCTCACTATGGTCAAAAATCGAAAGTTCCTTTCGCTCTAACTGTTAAATTCACCTAGCTTTATATCGAAGATTGCCCGTTTTGCAAAGCCGAAACGGGCTTAATTGTTTTCGGGAGGACATTAATGCAATCAATTCTACTTGGTCAGGATGCAAACCGCGATCTTGCACCCATTCATTTAAGCGACTATGCCCGATCTCTTGGTACATATGTAATCGGTACAACTGGAACGGGCAAAAGCACCTTTTTGCGTTCCCTGATTCTACAAGACATATTCGCCGGACGAGGGGTCTGCGTTTTAGACCCACACGGGGATTTGGTAGATGAAGTTTTGCCCTTTATCCCATCTAGTCGGGTCAATGATGTTATTTTGTTTGACCCCGCAGATATTGCCTACCCATTGGGGTTGAATCTGTTCGCGTGTGACCGCAGCGACCCACGTCAGCGTGACCTTGTGACTTCAAGCCTGATCGACACCCTCTACAAGCTGTTTTTCACCTCATGGGGGCCGAGGATGGAGGACTTACTACGGCACAGTATTCAAACCCTACTTTATGTACCAGACAGCACCTTTTTAGAACTCTTGCTTTTGCTGACCAACCACGAACAGCGTAAGCATTTGTCGCAACCCGGTAGTGAGGCTGACCCTATTCTCAAACACTACTGGCAGCAGCAATTCCCAGAGAGTTACGAAGACTCCAAACAACCGGGCAAGTGGCGTATCCCGGACGAACAACTGGAACTAGTGAGCAGTTCGCTCAACAAAATTGGGCGCTTTTTAGTCAATCCGGTGATTCGCAACATTATCGCCCAAGCGGAGAGTGCCTTGAACTTTCGCGCCATCCTGGATGAGGGCAAGGTGTTGCTCATTAACCTGTCCAAAGGTGACATCGGCTCAGACAATTCATCGTTTTTAGGATCAGTCATCGTTAACCAACTCCTGTTGGCCGCTTTGACCCGCCGTGAACTCCCACCAAATCAACGTCGCCCGTTTTATCTGTATGTGGATGAATACCAGAACTTCGCTACCGAAAGTTTCCCGCAGCTTCAAAGTGAAGCGCGGAAGTTCAAAATCACGACGACTGTCGCCCACCAGTACCGTGACCAGTTGGATGACAGCAACCGGGGGTCAACCTTGAATGTGGCAAACCTGATTGTCTTCCGGGTGTCGGGCAAAGACGCGCTGGAACTGGCAGGTCAGTTTGACAACACGCCCCAAGAACTACTGCCCCATTACCAGCCGATTTATGCCGATATAGGGCAAGGCATCTCCATGCCTATTCAAACAAGTGGCAGCCAGACTGGACTCTTCCGCGAGATACCGGGCTTACACGAACCCTATAGCGATGCCCACCTTGAAACCGCCAACCTTCTGACGATGTTACCGCAACATCAAGCCATTATTCGGATTTTGAATGAAAGGAGCAAGGAACTTGAACAATACCGCGTGAATACCCAACCCTTTGAGTGTCCCCCAACGGATTACACACAACATATTCGCCGCGCATCCCGGCAATTAGGCCGGAGTGTCGAGGAGGTGGAACGAAGCATCAAAGCCAGATTAACGAGCAGTGTCGAGTATTTACCCCGTCAATTCGAGATACCGAGTGCTATTCAATTTGAGGAGTGAATGAAATGAACCCATCCAAAACCGTACCGTCAGCCGACAATCTAGCGTCTATTTCGGCTTATATTCAGGAGACACTATCCAAAAAAAAGCGCCGAACAAGTAGTTTAGCCACCGCCTTTGACTTCTTACTGTTCAAACGCCGCTACGAGGTGGTGGATTTCTGGTCGCAACTCTTTTTGGGCAGTGAGACGAATCACACCACCTTTACCACCCTCGTCGTGAAACGTCTGCAAGCACTAGGGTATATCCCCAAGCGCGAGAATGGCATGGATGCTATCAGTTTCAGTGAGGGTATTCTTGGCCCGTGCCGTGATATGGTGACAGCCAACGCAGGCCGCAGCCGCACGACGGTGTTTTTTGCGAGTGTGGGTGATTTTCTCTATGTCTCGCTGCGGGCGGTGTATCGTCCGGCCTTTAGTTTCCTACGGGTGGGGTGGCATCTACTCATGATTGGTGTGTTGGCTTTATTGTTTGCCATACTCGCCACTGAAGACTACTGCTCAAGCCAATATTCGTACTACTCCTACCCCTACAATGGTTATTCAGTTGGCTGTACGGACAGTGAGTATGAAGACCACGCCGTAGAACAATTCGGGCAAGCCTGCCTTGCTCTCGCCGTTGGGTTGACCCTGACACGCATGGGGCTTTCCTTCTGGAAAACGCGCAACCTGTGGACATGGCTGTACGAAAATTTCAACGAACTTTACCGCGACGATGTAAGTTTGCTGGGCAGTTTGACGCACCTGTGTATTGTGTCCGTTGCGGACGAGTTAGACCTACAGCAGGTGCTCCAGATGGGATAGCAGCCATGCTAAACTGCTGAATATATTGAAATATCGGGCTAATTTGAGGGTTCAACCTACCACTATAGTCCCAAGCGACTCCAGAGCTAAAGATCGAACCCAATAGCACCTTGAGTTGCCCAATAGTTGATCTTCGATAAGTTTCTCCCAGATCTGCAAAGATTGTTTTGATAAATGACATCAGTTTGTCGATGTTGTATTTATCTATCACCGAGTCGTCTTTAACTATCTGAGCTTTAATCATTTTATCCTCAATAATGGCGCTTTGCTCTTTGAAGATTTCGTCTGAATAAACTCCGTTCAAATTCTTCTCAACCAAGGTTTTTCTAAGTGCCTTTAACTCCTCTATCTCTTTATCAGCTTCATTCTTGATTTTTAGTAGTCTTGTCCTTCTATCGTGATAGAGCTTATACATAAACTCGGAGAATAAGCGTAGTGCCTCTTCTTTGGGCTGAATTTGTTTAAGTAGAGTGATCATTGCCTCATCTATTTTTTTGACAGGAACACTCTTAGTATTACAGCGCCCTGCGCACCTGTAATAAGCATATTTCTTGCCCATTTTACCCCTACTCCAAGCACCGGTTAGCCCAACACCACACTTACTACACCTGACGATTCTTCTTAAAGGAAAATCTTCATTCTCAAAAGTTCGCTTAGCTAGCGCAATTTTATTTGGATTCCTGCCATCAATGATTGCTTGAACTTTGTAGAATTGCTCTTCGGAGATCATCGGTATATGCTGACCAATGACTTCTTCTGGATAAGTTGGCGAAACTAACTTACCTGCATAAAACTTGAGTCTAAATATTCTTCCTGCGGTTTGGCTACGAATCTTGTATTTTCTTTTGCCATGAGTTTCTTTTAGTCCCCATTCATTCATCACTTTTGCGATATCACTCAAGCTTTTTGTTCCTGTTGCCATTAAATCCCAGGCTTGCTTTACCCGATCCCATGTTTCTGGATCTTTGACAGCGTATCCAGCCTGCAAGATATATCCCAAAGGTGCCTTACCACTAATTTTTCCTGACAAAAACCTAGCTCTTAAGCCGTTTTTGGCTCTTTCTGATCTAATGTCATTATCTAGCTGAGCAAAGCCCGCAAGTATTGTCTCAACTAATTTCTCTGTGGGGCTATCTCCAGTTGGTTCGGTTGAGGAAATAATGGTGATTTCATTTTCACCTAATTTTTTACGAATTGCTAAATAGTCAGATGTTTGACGAGAGATTCGATCTAATCGGTATACAAAGACCGCGTCAACTAATTTTTTATTTTTTCGACAGTATTCAAGTAAGTTGATAAGCACAGGCCGACCCACAATTGACTTAGCCGATCTACCTTCCTCACGAAAGACTTCAATGATCTCGTATCCTCGTTTATCTGCCTCTTTTCGACAGATTTCTTCCTGTGTGTCGAGAGAGAAATTATCGACTTGCTCTTCTGTTGAGACACGAAGGTAGATAACTGCTTTTTTACCGTTTTCTTTAATCACTGGGTATCCCTGTAACTCTCTTTTCACTATGCTCTCCTTTCGTGAAGTAATTCATTTAATGTCATGCCTTTAAATACATCTCGTTCAAATTCATCCAGCCAGGTTTCGGCTAAGTACTCAACTTGAGCAATCAATTCCTGAAGCTCAGACTTACTAAGCTCAGCTGACAACTTACCCAAAGCAGTTATTGCTACTTTAAGTTTCTTGTCCTCGATTTCCTGTTCGGGGAATAAATCTTGAATAGATTTTGTTGTTTGATTTCCAAGTGGTTTTAGTCTGGAGACTGGTTGTTTTGTGAGCTCATCAAATACTCTTTGTACTGGTAAGAGTGTTTTCCCTTTAGTTATTATTTGACCTGATTCTAGTTCTCTAGTCATGGCTGTCATACTATAAATATATTTATAGTATATATAATTTTATTTATAGTTGTCAAGTCATATATACGCCTATTTCCAGATGGGGTATACTACTGTTAATCCTGCCTACTTAGGCTAGGATATGGAAACATTATTAAACTACCAAAACATACTTTTTAAATATCTCTCTCCGTATTTTTCTCTCGTTTCATCTTTTCTGCTTTTCGCACTATATATAGTCGCCTTCTTGATCGGTCTATACGCCCTATATCAGCTAATCAGGCTGTATCTGACCCTCAAACAAGCTAGTACTGAACACATCTTTTTAGAGCTGCAACCCCTTAAAACCACTGAACTCTCACCATATACCACCGAGCAACTCTTCACTGTACTTCATGGTCTATCGCGCCAGCAACCTTTCTGGCTAAGATTTTTTAATATCTCCAAAAGTTACTCATTTGAAATAGTCTCGACCAAAGAAAACGGCATTACCTATCTAGTTAGAGTACCCACTGATGATTCAGAACTTGTGAGAAAAACTCTTTTGTCATATTTGCCAGGCCTTAATGTTAAAGAAGCACACGATTATCTAAAAAAATTGGGGCATCACAAAATAATCACTAGCTACAAGCTAGCCCGTCACTTTGCCTATCCGCTAAATCACCAGGAGGCGTTAGACAAGCACGATCCGATTGCCTATTTAACTGGTAGTATGACTAAGTTATCAGATGACGATCTAATCTCTTTTCAGTTAGTCCTATCACCCCTAACTAAATCTCAAATACCGGCAATAAGTAGAATTTCGGGAATGATCTACTCAGGCAAAAGCTTGGTAAGAAATATTGAAGGAGAGGGTTTTGGGTTATTTAGTTCGTTGTTCTTTTTTGGGATGAGGATTCTACTTCTGCCAATCGGGTTACTTGTTTTTATCTTTAGCAACGGCAGAGAGGGGCCGTGGCTTGCTCTTGCTCCTGTAAAAGATCAAAAGACTCCTAGTCCATATCAATCAGAACTAGAAAAGCTTATTAAGCACAAGCTCGACCAGCAGCTTTTTAGAGGATCGTTGAGACTACTAGTAGCAAGTAACAATAAAAGTGAGCTATACAAAAGGATTCGTGGGTTTAACTCAGCCTTATCCTCATTAACTAACGCTAACTACCAATCGCTTATGCCGTTCTTGCGTCTCAAGAGCCAACACTTACAAAACCTCAAACAATGGCTGTTTGAAAAGAGACTACTTTACCCGTTTTCGACAACTATTCTATCTTCTACCGAAGTTTCTGACTTGTACCACTTGCCATATACCTCAACAACCAAGACCGAGGATTTAACCAAACAACAAAGTAAGGAGCTACCCGCACCACTAGCATTAAAGAAAACTAGTTTTTTGGACGTGATCTTTGCTGAGAATCATTACGGCGGGAATATAACTCCTATTGGACTAGTCAAGGATGAGCGTCGAAGGCATGTGTATATTCTAGGAGCAACTGGGACTGGCAAGTCCACCATGCTTTTGTCCATGCTCAAGCAAGACATTGAGAACAACAAAGGAATTTGCTTGATTGATCCGCATGGTGATCTAACTGAGCAAGTCTTATCAGTTATCCCAAGAGACAGGATCAAGGATATTGTTTACTTTAACCCAGATGACATTGGTTACCCGATGGGAATAAATTTATTGGAGTTAACCCCAGGACTGACAGGTGACGAAGCTATTCGAGAAAAAGAGTTTATCGCAGAGAGCATTATCTCGGTTTTTCACAAGATCTATACGGACAAATACTCCGGCCCCAGGATGGAATATATTCTACGTAACACCATTCACACCGCCTTTACTGTACCCGGAACAACCCTGTTTACTGTCTATAAACTCCTTATTAATACCAAGTATCGAAAATCAGTGATCAAAGGATTAACTGACGAGAACCTACTGGACTTTTGGAAGTACGAGTTTGCCAAGGCTGGCGATTACCAAAAAGTCAAAATGATCTCACCCATTACCAATAAGATTGGCCGTTTCCTGTTTTCTCCCACTGCTAAGCGGATCTTAGAACAATCCAAGTCTACAGTTGATTTTGACTCAGTATTAAATGACGGCAAGATTCTTTTGTGCAATCTCTCAAAGGGTAAGATTGGAGAGGACAACTCCAGTGTCTTTGGAGTACTTTTAATGGCTAAGATTCAACTGGCAGCTCTAAAGAGAGCAAGAATGAAGGAGCAAGACCGCAAGGATTTCTATTTGTATGTTGATGAGTTTCAAAACTTTGCCACCCCTGCCTTTGCCCAGATCCTCTCAGAAGCTAGAAAGTATCGGCTCAATGCCATCCTTGCCCATCAGACCACCTCACAGATTGAAGACAATTCCCTCGTTAATGTAACTCTAGCCAATACAGGCACAGTCATTTGCTTTAGAACCGCTAACCCAGAAGATGAAAAGGTTATCCTTCCTCAATTTAGGCCGTATGTAGAACTAGGAGAGATCGCCAGCCTTCCTTCGTACCATTTTTATATGCGCCTGGGGGCACTTAACCCACAAGATCCATTCTCAGGAGTGACTACTCCAGTACAAATTGAGTACAGCAAGAATAGGGTCGATCAGATTATCGAATCGTCACGAAAGCTGTATTCAAAAAAGTTTGTTGAGGGTGCTACAAAGACAGTAAAAAAGCAGGAAACTAAGACATTTAGTAAGACAAATTCCCTGTTACCCTGATTACCTACCGGTAGGAAATGAATAATTTTAATTTAGATTGATAATACGGCCTTTTATATTTTTCTTTTACCCTCTTATTCCTTATAAATAAGGGAGAGGAAGTGATACAATCACTTCAAGCTGCCCAAACTACTATGGACAGTACTAAATTACCAACAGCTCAAATAGACATCATCCGCTACCTTTATCGTTTTCGTTTCCTTACTAGTCACCAATTATCTAACCTTCTTAATCACAAAACTATCCGACTTACTAACTACCACCTGCAAAACCTTTCATCTCAAAACTATATCGGCAAACACTACTCCCGTTCTCTGTCACTAGCTAACCAACCAGCTACCTACTTCTTGTCATCGGGGAGTATTAAGCTCTTACAAAGTCTGGAGAAGATCGACAAGCGGGCACTCAGAAGAATCTATCGGGAAAAAGTACGCTCTCAAGCCTTTATTGACCGCTCATTATTTATGGCTAACTACTTTCTCTTTTTACGGGATGAGTCCAAGAAAACTAACCATACCCTCCACTTTTTTACTAAAACCGATCTCCTGGCTCACCCTTATGTCATTCACCCCCTGCCAGATGCCTATTTTGCTAGAGTTGGCAAAGATGATGAGACTAAACGTTATTTTGTCGAGCTGGTAGACGATAACTCCCCAAGATTTGCCCTCAGGCGAAGAATTGAGCAGTACGATGAATATATCGAGGATGGCAAGTTTAAAGAGGTGACAAATCATCCGTTCCCCAAAATCCTTTTTATCTGCTCAGGCTATGCCAGTTTAATTTATCTCAAAAAACACCTCGAGCGGATATATAACGAAACCTCGCTGGATGAAACAGAAATATACCTAGCTACCCAAGAAGAGGCTTTTGAGGGTAAATGGGAACAAGTAACGGCTGAGGATGAATAAATTAAGGCATGAAAAAATAGTTGTACTCATCGTAGGAGAAATGACTATCTGGTTTATTGAGAAGTTTATCAGCTAACTCCCAAGCGTTCATATCTTCTGAAATTCGGTACTCTGCATTTTGGTCAATAGTGCCATTTAAACCAACCTTGATAGCTATATCACTTGGTGTAGTGTCTTTTGTATGTTCGAGGGCATAAAGAAAAGCTTTTTCATCCCGTATAAAACCATAATGAAAAAGATTGCCGGTTAATCCTTGCAGGGTGACATTAGTATTAATTCTTAAATCAATAGTGCCGTCCACTCCAGGCTTATTTCTTATGACAGAAGCTTCCTCTGGAGGCATATGTAGTCGCTCAACAAAATAATCCTCGACCTTTTTGGCAGATTCCCAGTCTCTACCGGGAGCTTTGAAATTTTCTGCATTCGGTTTGGAGAAATACCAATATCCACCGCCAATTAACAATAAAAGCACGACCAATAAGCTTACTTTTTTGATCATGCTTTTATTATAACCTTTACAATTTGGCTTTTGGGGCAACTTCGCTGATTCTTCTTTCTCCAAAATACAGATCACGCTCGATCCCTAAACCAAACCTGCCTTTGTAACTTTCTAACTCTGCCAGGGAGAAATATCCCCACTCGTCGTTATGATCGCCAAAGATTGAGACAAAACCAAAGAACTCCTTTGACTCTGGGTCGTACTCAGTGGCGTACCAAGTACCTACCCCCGTTGGGTTAAAAAACTTGGCAATCACCAAGGGATCAGCTGACTCTTCTTGTCTGCCCACTTCAGCAAACCTTTTTAAGAGTGCTTGAGTTAAAAGCCTCATATTTTTTACCTTTCTTGCTTCCCGGGCAAATAATATTTAGGAAGCATGCCCATGCTTCCATATCTGGAGAAATTACAAGCGGGGTGAGTTTTGCAAGGGCAAGCTTTAGCGCAGTTCATCTCGACCCTTGCCAAACGAGGGGTAAGACCCCTAAAAATCCCTGACGAAATGTCCTTAATTTGCCATAATAAAGGCATGGAAAAATTTATCTTGCACCAGAAAACTTATGACTTTATTCTCTGGCTTTACCCAATTATTAATCGTTTACCCAAAAATCACCGACTGATCTTAGGCAAGAAATTAGAGGAAGAGGGGCTAAATCTACTAGTCAATTTGATTAATGCTAATAATTTGAGAGGTGAACAAAGGCGCTCTTATCAACAAACTAGTTCAAATGGGTTAGATTTACTACGCATTTTGCTGCGACTGACTAAAGATTTACACCTGATGAGCGTTAAGCAATATATGTTTGGGACGGAAAAACTCAATGAAATAGGCAGAATGCTGAATTGCTGGATGGGAAGAACCAAGTAACTGTATCATTATGCATGGGGAAAATTAGCAAAACGCAGCTTGCCT
Organism: Anaerolineae bacterium; assembly: GCA_019913005.1. GTDB lineage: Bacteria > Chloroflexota > Anaerolineae > Aggregatilineales > J027 > CFX10. Next base: position 41,090 of record JAIOHL010000169.1, read on the forward strand.
TTCTCCGCGGCGGTAATTGGAATAATACGTCCAACGCCGGGGCGTTCGCTCTGAATCTGAATAATACACCTTCAAATCAGAACAACAATATTGGGTTTCGCTGCGCCAGCGATTCGACTTGCGCCACCTTTAGTACCCTAAGTGGACGCCAGAACGAGCGGTAGATGTTCACGGATGTCTATCCAGGGTTTTTAATAAGGATCACAGCGATTTTCTCCCTCCCGTTTGTGGGAAAACATGATGCCCGTATTTTTACCATTCTCCTTTGGCGGATGGTAAAGTAAATAGGTACTTAAAAACAAAGGGTACGAGAGGCAAGCCCTGCGAAAGCAGGGTTTGTCGTTTGAGAATCATGTTTAATGACATATGCAAGCTAGAAAATCTATATCTTGCTTTTAAAAAAGCACAACTTGATAACCACTACAAGCGGAAAGTGTGTGTCTTTGCCTTTCGCCTTGAAGAGAATATCAACCGGCTTAACTGGGAACTACTTAACAATCGCTATACTCCCCAGCCCTATACTTACTTTGTAGTCCATGAACCAAAACCAAGAGATATCGCCGCTCCAGCGTTTCGTGACAGAGTGTTACAACATTCGCTAGTAGCCAGAATCCAGCCACTTTTTGAAAAACAGTTTATCTATGACGCCTACGCTTGCCGAGTTGATAAAGGCACTCATCTTGGGGCCTACCGACTCAAAAAATTTCTCATGGCAGCAAGATGTATTTATGGCCCTACTACGCCTATCTACTCTTTGCAGTGTGACATCAGAAAGTTTTTCCAAAGTATCGCTTGGGATAAGCTACTTACCATCATCAACCAAACCATTACTTGCCCTAAAACCAGAGATTTAATCGAGAAAATCATCACCACTCATAACGGCAACGAAAGAAACTCACCCGTCAAGAAAGAGCAACTATCCCTATTTGATGATAGGGCGACTTTTCAAGCTCCAGGTATCAATATTGAGAAACGGGTTGGACTACCCATCGGCAATCTGACTAGTCAATTATTTGCCAATATATATCTTAATGAGCTGGATCACTTTATGAAAGACAGGCTAAGACTCAAATGGTATGGCAGATACATGGATGATTTTTATGTTTTACATCAAGACAAGGCATATCTTAAAGATCTTGTTACTACAGTCGATGATTTTTTACAGCACAACTTGGAGTTATCCCTTCATCCGAAAAAGCTTAATATTGCCGACACTAAGAATGGAGTACCATTTGTCGGGTACCGTGTCTTTTATGACCATATTCTGGTGCGAGGCAACACTCTCTTGAGAATGGAGAGAAATTGGCGCAAGAAGCAAAAACAAGTTAAAAATGGCATGATTGAACCTCATAAACTGGAAGAAAGTAAAGCCGCCATCATCGGCCATTTATCTCATGCCAATACCTATGGGCTAAGTAAATGCCTATTTGAGCACTAATTGTAAACAGGCGCTCTTGCGAACCATCATTAATTAATCTAGTATTAAGATAAGGCAAATTGGAAGCCAATTTTGTGGTTGTTATTGGAATTCAAGAATACATGAATAAACCAGATCAAATTACTACTAAAAATGAAGCGTCCGATAGAATCGGACAGTTGAAATTTGGGTGTTGTGAGGTGGTGACATTTTGTCACCGATTGAAATATGAATAAATTAAAGCAAAGCAACAAAATTATCGTGCAAGGAATAGAGATTGCTACCTTTAGCAATCATGAAAATGACTTTATTTCCTTGACGGATATGCTAAAGGCAAAAGATGGTGAATTTTTCATCTCTGACTGGCTGCGAAACAGAAATACGATTGAGTTCTTGGGAGTTTGGGAAAGTGTTCATAATCTCAGTTTTAATTATGGCGAATTTGCCACAATTAAGAGTCAGGCTGGACTTAATAGCTATAAACTTAGTGTGAAAGAATGGGTTGAAAAGACTAATGCCATTGGTTTGACTGCCAAGACTGGTCGTTATGGGGGCACCTATGCTCACAAGGACATTGCCTTTGAGTTTGGAATGTGGATAAACCCTGAATTTAAAGTTTATTTAATTAAGGAATTTCAACGCTTAAAGGATGAAGAAAATCGTCGGCTAGCTTTAGGTTGGGATATCAAGCGAACTTTGACTAAGATTAACTACAGAATTCATACAGATGCAGTGCGAGATCACTTAATCCCCCTCAATTTATCCAAAAAGCAGACTAACAATGTTTATGCAAGTGAGGCCGATGTACTGAATATGGCTCTTTTTGGTCAGACAGCCAAGGAGTGGCGCAACGAAAACCCCCACAAAAAAGGCAACATTCGCGACCATGCAGATGTGACTCAGCTAGTGGTGTTGGCTAATCTGGAAGGCATGAACGCCGAGCTAATTCGTTTGGATATGCCGCAATCAAAAAGACTAGTTCAACTTAATCAAGTTGCAATCAATCAGATGAAGTCCTTAGTAGATCACAACAAGACTAAACAACTAACATGAAGAAACTACTAAACAGACTCAAAATCTATTTCTTCTCTCCTCGCTGGCACTTGTCCAGATTTCAACTGAATCTGTTTACGGTGTTTGTTTCCTCAATCGGTCTGGTAACCGGAATTTATCTAGCCCTCTACCAAGTTTTCCCTAGTGTGTTTGCTCTGAACGACACCAGTAACACCTGGACATTTAGTGTGGGACAAGCGGCTAACTATACTTATGACAGTAACCTAGTTGCAGTAGACGGCTCCGGGGCACATCCAGTCTCAGGAGTGAACAAGTTCACTAATCCTGACTTTTCCTCAAATAACTCATCCTGGTCAATTACTCCAATCGCAGGTTCTACCACTCCTGCCGGGTATATCCCAGTACCAGGTAACAGTACCTATACCTCAGGCGGAGACAACAAAGCCTTCTTAGCCATGGCCTATGAAGCCAAATATGACTGTACGGCTGATGGCGATGGAGATACCGCAGCAACATGCTCTGCCCCAGCTGATTCTGGAGCAGGACTAGATTATCGTGATCTGACCTTTGACAGCTCCAAAGTCGTCTCAACGGCTAATGGTGCGCCAATTGTTCACATCACTCAAACTCAAGCCCTTTCTGCTTGTCCTAGTGGCTATCACCTAATCAGTAACGCGGAATGGATGACGATTGTGAGAAACGCCGAAACTCAAACCTCAAACTGGGCAAACGGCACGGTTGGTTCCACCGTGGCAGCAGGTGGCGGGATGTTTAGGGGGAATGTGGGAGAAGCCACTAGTGTCGGCTACAACGCCTCCACTGACCCAGATTATGGCACTGGTCGTGATACTAAGGCTAAGCTTACCTTATCGAATGGTTCAGAGATCTGGGATTTATCTGGTAACGTCTGGGATTGGAATAGCGATACGATTACTGGAGCTGACCAGCCCGATGTGTCTGGACAATCCGGTTTTAACTGGCGAGAGTATACGGCACTGACTGGATACGGCAGTCTTTCCTATGACCTCTTAAGACCCTCTAACAACGCCTACAACGCTGATTACGGGGTGGGTCGGATTTATCATGACAGTAATTCTGTCAGCTCGACAGAATATGCCTTTCTCCGCGGCGGTAGTTGGCTTGGTACGTCCAACGCCGGGGCGTTCGCTCTGACTCTGGTTTATACCCCTTCGGCTCAGTACAGCAGTGTTGGGTTTCGCTGCGCCAGTGATCCAGTAGACCTCTATCACTCTTATTCCTCTTCATTAGGCCGCGGAGCGGCCGGCGGCGACCAAATTTTTGTGGGGACAATCTCCGACGCTAAAGTCGTGCAGTCGGTAAATGTCGGAGACACTTCTACCTATGATCTCTCCGCTTATGTCTATGACAACACTGCCGGAAATGTGGGTGGCACAGTCTCATCTTCTATTGCTCAGCTTTATTACAACGGGGCTACAGTCACTACCACTTATGCCGATATGGGCAGTGGTTGGTGGAAGCTAACCGGACAGGTCACCGGAGCAGCGGAAGCCCGTAATTACGGGGTGTTAGTGAAATCCAGCAAGACTGTTATCTTAGACGACTTTACTCTGTCAAAAAACGGCACTTACAGTGTCTATACCACGCTTGCTTACTCTAACTCCTCGGTCTCATCCTGGGATAGCTTCTGTGAAGGAACTATTACCGGCGGAACTTGTAGTGATGATGGCGTGTCAGCCTCAGGTAACGCCAGTGTGGTTTATCAACTCTGTACTGATGATGGCTCAACTTGTGAGTCAGGAGGAAGTTGGAAGTACTGGGATGGCGGGGCCTGGACAACGGCTAGTAACACTACGACTCATGTTAATACGGCGGCAGAGCTGACCCAGTCAGTGATGCAGTCCTTGTCGGTCACCTCCCAGAAGATTGCGGTCAAGGCGATTATGAACTTTGGCGGCGCTGATACTCCGGCTATCACTAATCTTAGTGTGGGGTTAACTACCGATACTACCGGCCCAACTACTAACGCCTCAGCGATTGCGGCTACTCGCAGTAATGGCGGGACAACTATCTCCAGTAATGACTGGACGAATAATAACGCCCCCTATTTCTCCTGGACGGCTGGAGCAGATAACGCAGGCGGAGTGGGACTAAAGGGATATTGTTTGTACTTAGGAGCCGATCCAGACGGAGATCCCGCTACCAGTAAAGGCATCTTGGGTACCTCACCTGTATCTACGGCCGGTTCGACTTGCCAGTTTATTGTGGCGGGCACGAGTATTGATTTTGCGACCAGTAGCTATCGGGGCGGTACCTGGCTGACAACAGGTAGTGACCCCTATTACCTAAATATCAAGGCGATTGATAATGCGGAGAATGTCTATACGGGCAGTAGTGAGCAGTTCCAGTTTAGATTTGATAACACCCCACCTACCAATGTTTCGTATGTATCCTGTCCTGGAGGAAGCTTTGCCAATGTAGCCGACATGAACTTTAGTTGGCCAACCAGCGGGGCAACCGCGACAGTGGATGATCACGCTGGCGTGTTAGGCTGGCAGTACCAAATTAACACTACGGGCGGCACCTGGCTGGGGACTACCACCGAGGCAACTCTCGGAGTAACTAACTATATTCCGACTTCCGAAACTTCTCGCACCCTGACCGATGCCCAAGATGGAGGAAGTATCTCGACTGGGAGTAACATTGTGTATTTCCGCTCAGTTGACCAAGCTGGGAATGTCAGCTCGGATGCGAGTGTGCGTACCTGTAGCTTGGAGTATGGTGGGGCGGCCCCAACCTTTGGCGGGAGTGACAGCGTGACTGTAGCCCCAAGCTCTTCTACCTCTAATTCTTTTGCACTTTCCTGGTCTGAGGCCAGTGCCACGGTAGGTCAATCTGTCACCAACTACTACTACATGGTGAATGTGTCTCCTCCTTCAACCCTCTCCACTCTGACTGGTAATGCGGCAACTTATGTAGATAACGGTACGTCAACTACAGTAAGTGCAGCGGCTCTCCCTGGAGTTAATAAGGGTAGTAATACCGTCTATGTGGTGGCAGTAGATGACGCAGATAACTATAGTCCTAGTAACTACATCTCTGGCACCTTTACCCTTAACTCGACTGATCCAGACAATGTCAGTAACCTAGTTGCCTCCGACTCGTCAATCAAATCTGAGTCCAAGTGGTATGCCACCCTTACCTGGACAGCCCCCACTTATCAGGGAGCAGGAAACTTAACCTATTTAGTCTACCGCTCAACTGATGGTACAACATTCACCCAAGTGGGTACGACCAGTGGCTTGTCATATGTTGATAACACCCCGGCCTCCACCCAGTATTACTACAAGATTTATACCAAGGACGGCGCTAACGCCACTTCAAGTGGCACTAATGCAGTCACGATTACCCCCACCGGACGATATACAACTGCACCAACTCTTTCCTCTGGCCCTTCAACCTCGGGGATTACCACCAAGAAGGCTAAGATTAGCTGGAGTACCAGTCGTAGCGCTGATTCCAAAGTCGCCTTTGGCACTAGTAGCGGTTCTTATAACACTGAGGAGCCAAGTAGCTCAAGCCAGGTAACTGACCACGAGATTAATCTAACTGGCTTAACCGCAGGTACTACTTATTACTACAAAGCTAAGTGGACGGATGAGGATGGCAATACGGGCGAATCTGAGGAGAAGAGCTTTACTACTTCTCCAGCTCCAACCGTGTTTGATGTCTCGGCAGAAAATGTGGGATTAAGCTCAGGAATTATTCAATATACAGTCAAAGACGCTTCTAAAGTCAAGATCTATTACGGCACTACCACCAACTTTGGCGGGGTCAAAGAAATCTCCACCTCAACTTCTGAAACTACCTATACCACCCAACTAGCAGGTCTTGATGACGGTACCAAGTATTACTACAAGATCAATGCCTTTGATAGCGAAAACGCTGAGTACGAGGGCACTATTCTTGACTTTACCACCCTGCCTCGCCCCAAGATTTCGGGAGTGCGTTTGGAGACTGTGGCTAACGCTGCTCAAACCACCATTCGGGTGACCTGGAGTACCAATACCGAGGTCTCCTCGATTGTTACCTACTACCCAGAGGACAATCCAGGGGCAGCTAAAGACGAGGTGAAGGTGCTTCTTGAGAAAGGTGCTCACTCAATGCTAGTGCGTGGACTTAACGCCCAAACTAAATATCTGTTGGTGGTTAAGGGGCGTGATAAGCTCGGCAATGAAGCTGTGAGTGATGTGCAACGCTTTACGACTGCGACTGATACCAGACCGCCTCAAATTCTTAACTTAAAAGTGATTGGAGGCACCATTCCGCCAGTTGGTTTTGCCGCAGGAGACGTGAAGGCACAACTGATTGTGACCTGGGATACAGATGAGCCAGCCACCTCCCAAGTTGAGTTTGGCCAGGGATCGGGTAATACCTATTCGCAAAAATCCCAATTTGACGGCAATTTAACTAACAACCATACCGTGATCTTGTCTGGGTTAGTACCAAGTCAGGTCTATCATTTACGGGCTATTTCTCAAGATGGAACAGGCAACACCACTAACAGTACCGATATGGTAACGATTGCCCCGAAAGCGACTCGCTCTGCACTTGACCTAGTGATTAAGAATTTGTCCGAAGCCTTTGGCTTTGTGACCGGAGCCTTGGATAGATAACTATGAATCAACCGAGTACACATAAAACTGTGATTAATGTCGATCGTTTAAGCAAAACCTTTGAAGTGAAGGCCACTCGAGTACCAGTCTTAAAAGACATTAACCTTAAAGTTGAGGGGGGCGAGTTTATTATCATTACTGGCCCGTCTGGATGTGGAAAATCAACTCTTCTACATATTTTACTAGGACTTGAGCCCCCAACTGGCGGGAATGTGGAGTTTTTGGGACATCAGCTTTATCAAGGGATGAGTGAGGATGAGCGAACGGAAATTCGCAAAAAAGATGTCGGGATGGTTTATCAGCAACCTAACTGGATTAAGGCCTTAACTGTGTTAGAAAATATCATGTTTGCCCTAAGAATTAACGGTCAAACTAACGAAGAAGCTAAGAAAAAGGCACTCGCGGTACTACAAATGGTGGGAATGGATAATTGGCAGGACTATATCCCGACAGAGCTTTCTAGTGGGCAGCAGCAAAAAGTTGCGCTCGCTCGCGCTGTGGTGACTAACCCACAGATTATTATTGCCGATGAGCCAACCGGTAATTTAGACTTTAAGTCAGGTCAAGAACTGATGGAGCTACTGAAAAAACTTAACAGTGAAGGTAGAACCGTAATTATGGTGACTCATGATTTGGAGTATATGTCGTTTGCCTCACGCTCCTTGATTATGTTTGACGGCAAGATTGTGGGGCAAGCACACGATCATGAATTGGCAGGCAAAATTGGCGGGTTTAAAAAATTAATGGCTTCAGTCATGCCGGATATGAAAAAAGAATAGTCATGAAAATATTTAATTTCAAAAAACACGAACAACCAATCTTTAAGTCACTCATGCGCTCAATTTATGAGATTAGTAGTTTCGTGGTGCTGACGATTCTTTACTCCTTAACCTTGTTTGTAGCTAAACTAGCTAAAAAATGGGCTAAGCTTAAGCCAATTTCAGATAAGTTAAGTAGCAAAGTAAAGTCACTGGACAAAGCCGATAAAAGTGGTGTTTCCAGACTCTACTTAATTGAGATATCTTTCAAAAACATGGCCGCCAAAAAGACTCGTACGCTGGTAACAATTGGCGGAATGGCGATTGGGATTTCTTTTATCGTCTTCTTGGTTTCTGTTGGATATGGTCTGCAACAGCTAGTAATCTCTCGGGTTGCTCGACTGGATGAATTAAAACAAGCGGAAGTTGTCCCTGGATTATCAGCAGATTTGAGTCTGACTGATGAAACTCTAGCCAGATTTAAGCAGATTGCTGATGTTAAAGATGCACTCCCCTTAATTGCAGTGGTGGGGAGAGTTTCTTATCAAAACTCTGTTTCTGATCTAGCAGTGTATGGAGCTACGGCTGATTATCTACGCTACTCAGCCTTACAGCCTGTCAAGGGTAAGCTTTTTGAAAGCAATATGATTAGCTTTGATACTTCAAGCCTACCACCCGTTTTGGGGGTCTCCTCTGTAGCTCGAGAAGTTGGAGAAGAAATTGGCGAGGTTACGATCTCAATCTCTCAAGGAACTTTCTTAAAAGTCAGAGAAGAACCAGATACCTCCTCTACGATTATCGGCTATACCAAACGAGTGGAAGGCAAAGTAGAAGGAGTAGAAGTGTGGGGCGAGGGTTATGAATCAAATAGTGACTCAGGCAGTGCTGGTGAAACTGAGGACGGAGAGCCACTTGGTAAATGGGTAAAGTCAGATTATTTATTGTGGGATAAGATTGCCTGCAACACCGAGGAGTCAGGTGATTGTGAAGATGGTGAGTATCTGGTGGCAAGAGATGATGATAACGCACAAACTCAGGCAGAAGGCTATGTGGCGGAGCTGTCAATGACGGTGGAGCCAAAAGAGATAGTGAGTCAAGTTTTGGGAGTAAGTACCGAGGATGATGGGTCACTGCCAGTTGTCGAGATTGCTAGCGAATCAGCTACGGCTAGTAATCAAAATATTGAGCAGGTGGAAGTTAAAAGCGATGAGAAAAAACAAATCGTGGTGAATCGCTCAGTTTTGCAGCTTCTAAATATTGCTGAGAATGAAGCGATTGGCAAAAAGATTGACCTTTCGATGGTAGTGGTGGGAGAACTTTTGGATGATCCTAATAAACGGATTGAATCAGCACCTTTACAATATGAGATTGTCGGAGTCATTCCTGATGAGGGAACGCCGATTATTTATGTGCCGTTTATTGATGTTAGGTCAATGGGGGTTAATAAATTCTCCCAAACCAAAGTAATTGTGGATGATAAGAGCAACTTGTCTAAAGTAAGAAATACGATTGAATCTGCTGGATATGGAACGGTTTCGGTGGCTGACACGGTGGCTCAAATTGATAATTTGTTTGCTAATTTCCGCTTAATCTTGTCGGTTCTTGGAATGGTAGCTTTATCTGTGGCGGCTTTGGGGATGTTTAATACCCTAACAGTCTCACTCTTAGAGCGAACCCGGGAAGTGGGACTTATGAAAGCGATGGGAATGAAATCAGAAGAAGTTAAGTCACTCTTCTTAACTGAATCAATGATTATGGGTTTGTATGGCGGGATCTTGGGACTTATTTTAGGACTAGTGGTAGGAAAGGTTTTGTCGATTGCCCTGTCTGCATTATCCATTGTCAAAGGAGTTGGATTTGTCGATATTTCTTATGTTCCGGGTATATTTGTGATTGCAGTCATTTTCTTATCAATGTTAGTGGGAATTGCCACCGGCTACTTCCCAGCCAAACGTGCTACTAAGATTTCTGCTCTTAATGCACTACGCTACGAGTAAGCAAATAAACCCCATATTAATCATCTGTTGACTTTCACCCCTGGATGGGTATAATTTGAGCTAGTTTATAAGAGCTGCCCCACCTGGTTGGGGCATTTTTTGTAAACTGGCAACCTGCCCTCGTTTAATAATTTAAGGAGGTCAGGTCTATGAACAAAAAACTTATTTCCCTAGTAACACTTTCTCTTTCATTTCTTCTTCTTGCTACTCCCGCTTACGCCGCCTCTGCCGATGTCACTAAAATCGAAACTTTTATTAAAAGCATCATCCAAGTACTAGTCACTCTTGCAGGGCTTGTTGCCGCTGGCTTTTTTGTCTGGGGTGGAGTTGGGTATATTACAAGCTCTGGCAACCCAGAGACACTGGAGCGATCTAAGAAAACCATCCTCTACTCCGGAATTGGGTTAGCTATAGTCTTGGGAGCCTTTGTTTTAACCAATATTGTCTCTGATCTGGCTACCACTGCCTTTGGGGCAGGACAGTAAAAAAATAGTTATTAAGTTTGGCTTATGAAAAGCTATGAAAGTAATACTTCTAACTTTAGGAATCTTAATACCACTTGTCTTTCCTCAACTTGCTCTTGCCTCAACTGGAGCACCAACGGAGGTAACTACTTTCACAAGTGACACTTTGTCACTAATAACTTTAATCTCGGCCGCAGCAGCGGTCTTTTTTTTAATTAGAGCCGGTTACATCTACATTACTAGTACGGGCAAGCCAGAAGCCCTGGAGTCAGCCAAGAAAACAATCCGCAACACGCTCATTGGCCTTGTAGTGGTTCTAGGAGCAAGCCTGATTGTCTCAGTTCTTCAAGGCGCACTTGTGGGAGATGGGAGTAGCGGGAGTGTAGAAACTCTCCCTATTACCCAAATAGAGAGCGTTGAGCCACAAGGTGGACTAACGCAAGTACTCATAGATGCAGTAAATGGCTTTATCCAAAACATTGTGGAAAGCTCCACGAAACCAATTGTTGATGGGATTATGACTTTCTTGGGTACAACCCCTTCACTTCTTGAAAACTCCTCCATTGTGAAATTCTGGCTAACCATGCTTGGTATTGTGGACTCATTGTTTGTAGTTGTAGTAGCTCTACTTGGACTACAGCTTATGAGTGCTTCAACATTCGGGTTTGAAGAACTGGAGTTTGGGCAACTATTACCTCGGATAGGGCTTTGCTTCCTGGGAGCAAACACTTCACTATTCCTAGCCGATTATGTGATCAAGGCGAGTAACGCTCTAGTATCTGGTGTGATTGCCTCAACTGGAGGACTTAACGAGGCTTGGATTAGTAATGCAGTGACGATTTCTAGCCTTACCAACGGCACAGCCCCCTTTATTATCCTGATATTTCTCCTGATCTTCTTAATCACCGCTATTATTCTCTTACTCATGTATATTGGCCGATTGATTGTGATTGCTCTCGGTGCGGTCCTTTCTCCCTTTATCTTTTTACTTCTCACCCTGCCTAAGACCGCTTCATTTGCCGAGATGGCGATTAAAGGCTATTTTGTCTCGGTATTTACGATCTTTGTCCACGTCGTCACCATCCAACTGGCTGGAGCCTTCCTTACCCTGCCTGAGCAAACGGATAACTCACTTATTTCTGTGGCGGTGGCGATTGGGCTACTATTTACCCTGCTTAAGATCCCACCATTTCTCATGCAGATGATGTTCTTCTCTAGGAGCATGGGAGCAGTTCATAGGGTGGGTAAGCAAATAACCAATGTCATTACAACGGATAGTAGCTCAAGAGCGACTAAGGGTGAGGTTAAAGCTCCCAGAAAGAGAGTTAACCTATGAGAACCACAATTATTCCAGCTCAAATCACCACCGTTGAAGACAAGATCGCTGGATCACTAAACCTGACTCAAATCTTAATGTTAATGTTTCCGATTCTTTGGACAGCATTCTTGTACATTCTTATTCCACCTGTAATGGCACTCCCTGGCTACAAACTCACTCTAACCCTCCTAGTTACTATTATCTCGATAATTTTGGCAATACGGATAAAAAACAAGCTGGTGCTAGAGTGGCTGTTGGTACTCGTTCGCTTTCAAAACCGACCCAAGTATTATCTTGCTAACAAAAACAGTCTTTACGAGCGGGAGCTAGACCTACCACAGGAACTAACCAAGTCTGAAAAGGTAAGTAGCGAATCACCTGTAAAAATTGTGGACAAGAAAGAACTCACGATCCCAGAACTCGTTAGACTTGAGAGCTTAATTGAGTCTGGCAAACTGGCCGTACGCTATCAAGTCGGGAAGAAACAACTATGACAATCTTTAGCAAACACAAGAAAGGTAATAGCCGTGAGCAGATCCAGATCAAGGAAGTGGTGGACGATATTTTAGTGTTACCTGACCATGACTACCGCTTGGTGATTGAAACCTCAAGCGTGAACTTTGAACTGAAAAGTGAAGAAGAGCAGGACGTAATAATCGATAGTTTTCAAAACTTTCTTAATTCCTTGCCTTGCCCAATTCAAATTTTGGTTCGTGTAAGAGAAGTAGATATTGATAAATACCTAGAGGATGTAGAAAAACTAGAAGAAAAAGAGGAAGTTACAACCTACAAAAAGCAACTTAAAAGCTATCAAAAGTTTGTCAAAAAGCTGGTGTCCGGTAACAAGATCCTTTCTCGTAGGTTTTATATCGTCATTCCTTACAAGCACCTGGAGCGCAAGCAAGACATGACAGTGATTAAAGAACACTTGTCCTTGCAAAAAGACATAATCCTCAAGGGCCTGGAGCGAATGCAGATGAAAGGTAGAATGTTGACTGGCCTAGAGGTGCTTAATCTTTTTTACGGCTTTTATAACCCAGAGAGTATTAGAACCCAACCACTCACCAAAGAGGCAGTTGAAACTTTGTTAAGGAATAACTATGTCTAAACTTGCAAAAATGATTAAGAAAAACAAACTAGTCAAAAAATATCAAAAAAATCGCAAGCGTAAGCTTGAAAAACTTAAGGCCATCAACCTTGCGTATGGCACTCAAGATCAAGTAGATCTGATTTCCTATTCAGGACTTAAGGAAGAATCATCATATCTACAAATTAACGATAGATATGTTAGGACACTATTCGTCTCAGGCTATCCTTATGTGGCCTCAACTGGCTGGTTAAATAACCTCATCAACTTTAACCATGACATCGACATCAGCTACCACATCGAAGAAGTTGACCCCTTAAGCGCCTTGCCTAAGCTCAGCCGCAAGATTACAGAGCTTGAGAGTACCAAGCGCACTATGCTTAAAGACGGCCGAGTAATTGGTAGTGAGATTACTGATCCTTTGGAATCTGCCATGGAGTTAAAAGATAAGATCCAACGGGGGCAAGAAAAGCTTTTCCAGGTTTCTTTGTACATGACAATTTCTAGTTCAAGTTTGTCAGAGCTTAACAAAACCACTAAACTCCTTGAGACTGTCATGCAAACGAGGCTTTTCTTTATCAAAGTTGCCACCTTCCAGCAACTTGAAGGGTTGCAGTCCGTTCTCCCCAGAGCCGAAAACAAACTGGCGCAAAAAAGAAACCTCGATAGCTCGAGCGCTGCCCTCACTTTCCCCTTTGTTTCATCCGAGCTTGTACAAGAATCAGGAATACTTTATGGCATTAACAAGTCTAATAACTCACTGGTCATAATTGATCGATACTCACTGAATAACGCTAACTCGATAATATTTGCTCAATCAGGATCAGGCAAAAGTTACACAGCTAAAGTCGAGATCCTGCGCCAACTTATGCAAGGCACTAAGGTTATTATCATTGACCCAGAGCGGGAGTATAGGCAACTTGCAAAGTCAGTGAATGGTACTTATATCAAACTCTCGGCAACCAGCAAGGAAAAGATTAACCCCTTTGGCTACAGCGCTAGGAATGTTGTGGGAGAAAATAATCTTGCCGAGCATATCCAGGACTTAACCGAGCTAGTCTCACTCATGGTTGGCTCTCTCACTTCTGAGGAGCGAGCTGTGGTTGATAAAGCACTATTATCTACCTACAAACAATTTGGCCTGACTGCTAGGAAAAACGCTAAGGAGCCAGGAAAAATTAAATATCCACTCCTTGCAGACTTTTTCAAAACCCTTAAGAAAATGAAGCAGAAAGATCTTTGTGACAGGCTGGAGAGATATGTTAAGGGCTCACTGTCTACTGTTTTTGATTCCCAGACCAATATCAAACTTGATAACCGCCTGATTGTTTTTGATATTAAGGATCTTTCTGACTCGATTCGTCAAGTTATGATGATGGGGCTTGCTAACTTCGTGAATAACGAGGTTAAAAGTAACCCACAGAAGAGGCTTCTGGTGATTGATGAAGGGTGGATTCTCTTACAAGAGCCAGAGAGTGCCAGGTTTATCTCAGGACTAGTTAGACGAGCCAGAAAATATTATCTAGGGGTAACGATTATTACTCAGCAAGCTAGTGACTTCCTCTCTCAAGATTATGGCAAGGCGATTGCCAGCCAATCGTCTCTTAGAATCCTTATGAGGCAAGACACCACTACGATTAAGAAAGTTGCTAGAGAGTTTCACCTCTCGGCATACGAGCAACACTATCTGCTTACTTGTGACCGGGGTGAAGCTTTACTTATTGCTGATCAAAACCATGTAGCGGTTAAAATTGTTGCTTCAGAAGAGGAACACCCACTCCTAACCACTGACCCCAGGGAAGTCTACATTTAAGCCATGAATCCCAAGCTCTTACTTACTCTTTGGTCATTTAAGAAAGAGTTGAAAGTTGTCTTACTGGCCTTTCTCGTTCTCCTTATGCTCCCCGTGATTGCAGTTATTTTACTTACTCAAGTTGGTATTAACATCATCTCAGACAAGCTAGTTGAGCAAAACCCTGTTACTCAGACTGTTGAGATTAAAGATCCCACAACTGGTGAGGTAGTAGCAGAAGTGGATAAGCAGATAGTTTGGCCTACTCAGGGGGTTATAACTCTTGAGTTTGGAGAGTCTAGCAAGTTTCAGGTTTTTCATACAGGATTAGATATTGCTAATTCTCTAGACTATCCGGTTAACCCGGCGATGGATGGCACAGTCATCTATGCTGGCGAAATATTCTGGGGATATGGCAAGCATGTGATTATTGACCACGGAGACAACCTCACCACGATTTATGCCCACCTTAACCATATCTATGTCTACGAAGGGCAGAAGGTGACTACTGCAGATGTTATTGGTGGACAGGGACGAACTGGATGGGCTACAGGAGTCCATCTACATTTCCAAGTTAATGTGTACGGAATACCTGTCAATCCAAGGGTATTTTTAGGAAAGTAATTATGAATTTTGCACAGTTCATATATAATATAAATATATGAATAGCAAAAAAGTTAACAACGGCACTAGAAATAGTCTGGGGAAGCAGATTAAAGAAGCTCGAGAAAAACTTGGATTTACTCAATCACAGGTTGCTCAAAAAGCTGACATGACTGTTAACTATTACGCCATGATTGAGAGAGGTGAAGTTAATCCATCACTTGAGAAAATTAAAGGCATAGCCAACGTACTTAAGCTGAAGCTAACAATTTCCTAATTTGCAGAATTGCTTCTGCAAATACTTGCATATTTTTGACTAACTTTTCTGCATCCTCGAGCGCTACTTTGGCATTCTCTTTCTTTAAGCTACTCATGGCAGATTTAAACATCTGGTCGTAATTTTCAGGGTCAGTAGCAAAGACAAAGACATCATCAGGGATTGCATTGAATTTACTCCAGTCAATCGCGCCAATTTCTTTCCATGGCAAACTTTTTGCCAGATTATCTTTCATGGATATTATTATACCGAGGATATATGGCTAAAGATACTGGTTAAGTTTAAGAAACAAAATCATTTCTTCTGCTATTTTGGTTGAGTAGATCCTTCGCATAATTTCTCGACTTTTGTTTTGAGACAAAATATTGAGACTGCCTTCCCAGAGAATTGTTCTGTCAATTATTGCTAGCTTGCGATGATGATTGCCAGAGCAGATTAAGGTTTGTATGCCCACTTGCTCAAAACGCTGGATAATTTGTTCAGATTCACTCATATATGGCTCTTGGTGTTCACTAGGATCTCTGGTTATTACATAGATTTTAATGCCTCTGGAAAGCAGTTCCTTGAACACGGACGAGAGCTTGCTTACTCGATCAATAGTGATAAAAGGACTTTCAATCACGACTTCGTGCTTGGCACGAAGTAAATCCTCTGTAAACTTTTGATAAAAATTAGTTTCATCATAGAGTTTTGAGTCGGATATACAGCTCATATATCCTCCTCTTCCCCATCTTGATAGGCTTCCATTAGCTTGTTAAAATATGAAAGGATCTTGGGGAGATGGGGTTCAAAATAATTTGCATCTCCCGCAGGTGAGCGAAGTTGAACCACCTCCACCTCAATTCGGAGGCTGGACGCCACCGACCCCAAATCGCAAGCGGCGAATTTGACATTGGGCAGACTCACGCTTGCCCATTTGCTACGATAGACAGATATGAAATTAAGGCTGTTATTCGACCAAACAACCATGAATAAGAAACCGACTCAATCTAAACAGTCAAACGAGGAACGCTTGCCCGCCTATGTGCGGGCCAAGCAACCTCCCGGCCTACGTTTAACCGAACGAGACCAACAGGTTTTGCTCACCATCTACCGCTATGATGGCGTGGTATCGGTTGATCAGATTCACCGCTGGTTCTTTCCGGGTGAAGCCAACAAACGCAACGCCCAACGCCGGATTAGTCTGCTCTACCATAATGGCTGTCTACAGCGTCCCACGCGCCAAGAATTGTATCGTGTGCCCGAACCCATTGTGTGGCTAGATACCGCTGGCGCTGAAGAAGTTGCCAAGCAACTCGACACCCCGCTAGATGAATTGCACTGGCGCTCAACTCCTCGCTGGAGCAAAGTCACGCATGACCTGCTGCTCAACGAGTTTCGCCATACGATGGAAGTAGCGACGCTTAACCATCCGCGTTATCGCCTTGAAACATGGCATGGGCAAGATGAGTTAGTGCGGTTATTTGCCAAGCCTATCCCCTATCTTGACCAACAGGGGGAACGCAAGGAAAAACTGGTGCAGCCCGACGGCTTCTTTTCACTATTTGCGAAGGCCGAGGGTGAAAACAAAGGCTACCGCGTGCCGTTTTTGGTCGAGTTGGATAATGGCACGGAATCCAATTCCCGTTTTGGGCGAGATAAGGTGTCGCCGGGGGTACATCTGGTGTATTCCAAGGGCTACCAGAACCAACTGACCTTTAAGACCGGACGGTTTTTGGTGATCGTGGCAGGTTCAGAGCAACGGTTTCATAACATGCGCTCCGAAGTCACGAATGCGGGAGGTGCGGCCTATTTTCTGTTTACGCGGAGTGCATGGGTCAGACCAGACACCATTTTAGCCAAGCCGATTTGGTATTTTCCCCATCTGGACACCCCCTTTGCGCTTGAGGCATTTGGCACACCTGCGTTTCAAGCCTATGCCCAACAGGTGCTTGCCCCTGCACCCCACCTCAAATTATTGCAGCCATGAGTTGATGCCAAGACGTGATACTTTACAGCGGCATGGCGCGTTTGTTAAAGTTTAAACTCCGGCCCGCTTACTACCAATGGGCCACGCGAAAGGAGTGGTGTGCATGAACGCTTATTGGAACTCGCACCACCCCAACCCTTTGATGAGGCGATTGCCCCGGTCTACAGCAATCTCGTGCGAATCTTAGGGAAAATCTACCGCAATCATCCCGAAGTGGACGATTTAATTCAAGAGGGCTTGCTGTACTTGTGGCAGATGTGGAAATTGGATACCCGGTTATTTGAGACACAAAGCCTACCCTTTATTGTCGGAATGGCAAAACGCGGCAGCGCGGGGCGGTATTTGGAGTTAATGAACGGACGGGCCAAGTTTGATGGGGGTAGCCTTGATGACCCCGACACCCTGAAACGCCCAGCCGTGCAGAAAAAAATCAATGGGGGGTATGGTCGAGAGATTTACTTGGCTGAGTTGCGCGTAGATTTATCAAGGGCAGCCCAGCACATTCATACCAAATACCAAACCCGGCAGAACAAGCAATTTAACGCTAAAAAGCGCGAACAAGTGGCGGTGATCTTACGTGACTTTTTGGATCATCGGGATAGGCATGAGACCGCGACGAAGGTTGGTATGAGTGTGAAATCACTGGGCCAATGGCACACCTTTTTTCGGGAGGATTTTCGAAAATTGTTGGTGGGCTACGGTAGCCCAGAGGATAGGAATAAGCGACCCTATACCGAAGCGGAGGTTGCCCTCCTTTTTCAACTAGTAGCACAGGGCTTGAGTTACCGCAAAATTGCGACCCGGTTAGGGCGAAGTCTTGACTCAGTGACGAGCAAGTATTATGAGGTTCGCACCGTCCAAACCCAACAGCCACTTGAGACCGATGTATTGCCAATGGCAGGTGATTAGGGTGTTGTCCCTTATGACGTTACTCTGTCGGCTGTTTATTCGGGTGTACATACCCATCACCTATCTGTTAACTTGTAACGGTTTATGCGTCCGCTCCTGCCCTACTCCAGCGGATTGTGTTTGGGGCGCTTGGGTAGTCTCCCCTTTTCGTTTGTGCCCAAAGTGTATTTGTCGGAAGCCGAGCGCCGCAAACATCTGTATGTGTTGGGGATTACGGGTAAAGGCAAATCTAAATTCCTAGAGGGGTTAGTCATTCAAGACATTTTGGCAGGTCGAGGTGTGGGCGTGATTGACCCCCACTCCGATCTGGTAAAAAACATATTCGCCGGAGTTGCCGCCACCGGGTATTTTGACCAACCTACTAATCTTGAAAGGATTGTCTATCTGGACATGAGTCGTTTAGATTGTGTCGTGCCGTTCAACATCCTAAGTGTGCCGGGTGATCCCTATGCAGTGGCGCAGTTAGTGATTGAAGCCTTTCGCCGGACATGGCCCGATGCCCTTAAAGAAGCGCCGCAGTTTACCAACATCATGATTGCAGCACTGGTGGTGCTGATTAAGACAGGCCAGACCTTAGTAGATGTTCACCGCCTACTAACGGACGATAACTGGCGCGAGGCGTTGCTAGTCCAAGCGGCTGACGAGCAGGCCAGCAGTTTTTTTCATGACCGCTATGATAAATGGGGCCGGGAAGCACCCCTCATGCGCGAAAGTACCCTCAATAAAGTGAGTGCTTTTGCCTTTAATCCCACCATCAGGCGGATGTTAGGCCATCGGGATAACTCACTAGATTTTCGTGCCTTGATGGACAATCGCAAAGTCTTGCTATGCGACTTAGGCGGTGAACCCGAGACACGGCGGCTACTCGGTAGTCTGTTGGTGACGTTTTTGGAATACGCCGCTTTCACCCGCCGTGACCTACCTACCCACGCGCGTATCCCCTTTTATTTGTACATGGATGAGTTTCAGGATTTTAGTGCCAACGACGGGAGTGCTAAAAGCCTATCCCAAATCCTCTCAGAGGCCCGAAAATTCGCTTTACACCTCACACTGGCCCATCAGAGCCTTTCGCAACTGCAAACCCGTTTAAGCGGCGCTATTGGCAATATCCAAACGAAGGTTTTGTTTGGGATGAGTCGCCAAGATGCGGAGGTGTTTGGACGCTCAATTGGACAAATTGATACTCGCGCCGTGAAGGAAAACCCCAAGACGGATTACCAGCATCCCCTCTTTGAGGGTTTACCGGAACAATGGGAAAGTTACATTAGCTCGCTGCAATGGCAGAAACCGCAACAGGCCCATGTGATTGACAGTGCCGGACGCATGTATCGTATGACCACGCTCCCCTTGCCCGAACCCCCGGTGGGTAGCCCACAAGTGGAGACCTTAACCAATCAATTACTCGCCCGTTTCATCGAGCCAGAACAACCAGAGGTCAACCTGCCTGTATTGGCCTACTTGCCACATCTTGAGTTTGCTGATTGACACGCGGATAGCCGCATGTTTATATGAAAGTTGTACAAAGATTGTCCCGCTTATGGCAAACAAAAAAGTCAACCAAACCTTTGTGCGATTCGCCATTCCCGCGCACCTAAAACGTGACTTGGAACGTTTGGCTGTCGCCCGCAATATTTCCCTCTCGGCCCTGCTCCGTCTGGTGTTATCTGAATATGTCAAACACAAAGGATAACCATTATGGTCATTTGTATTGCGAATCAGAAAGGTGGGGTTGCCAAAAGTACCACCGCGATTAATCTAGCCGCTGGCCTATCCCTAGAAGGTTATAAGGTACTGCTCATTGATGTTGACCCCCAAGCCAATACCACTCAAGTCTTTATTCATCCCAACATTGAAATAGACCTCGAAAAATCCCTGTATAACGTCATTATTCGGTTTGCACCGCTGGCTTCCGTCGTACAACCCACTGCTTTCCCCAACCTTGATTTTGTCCCGGCCCATATTCGACTTTCCGGTGTGGATTTAGAACTAGCCCAAGCCTTTGACAACCGCAGTGCGCGTTTGAAACAAGCCATAGACCAGATCAAAGACCGCTACGACTACATCATTATGGATAATGCCCCCTCACTAGGTTTACTCACCATCAATTCGTTTGTGGCAAGTGATCGGCTCATTATTCCCGTTTCAACCGCCTTTTTTGCATTAACGGGTTTGGTACAACTGCAAGAGACGATTGGCATGGTCAAACAAACGCAGTTGAACCCCTCCCTCGAAATTCTAGGGGTCTTGTGTACTTTCGCCGAGAATACAAACGTTTCAAGGGATGTCGAACAACAACTTCGCAGTCATTTTGGAGAGGTCGTATTCCAGACGAAAATCCCGAAAAATGTGTCCTTAGAGGAGGCCCATTCCAACCATACCCACATTTTTGCCCACTCCCCCAGTAGCAGCGGGGCCATCGCGTATAAAGCACTGATTAAGGAAGTAATTGCCCGCCGATGACAAAAAAATCTGGTTTAGCTGATAGCCCATTCTTTAAACCTGTGACCCCAGTGCAGGAGGTGTATTCGTCCCCCGAAGTTTTGCCGCCTTTACCCGATGTAAACAATTCTCTTGCGACTGTTATTCCTTCCGCAAGCCAATCTCAAGATGGGCAAAAAGCAAGATTGCAAGCAAGCAAGATTGCAAGAACGCCACCCAGCAAGAACATGGCCTTTCTTTCAAGCAAGAATGCAAGAATGCAAGATTTTATTGGAACTTTGCTGGCACTGAAGAACACCAAAAACACCAATTTTCGGTATCCACCAGAGTTGCTCGAAAAAATTGATGACTTGGAATACGAGGTCAAGAAGCGCACCGGGAAGAAGTTAAAAACAACGGATGTTTTGGTGTGTGCGGTTGGGTATTTGATTTGGGATTATGAACAGCATGGCACAGATAGTATCTTGGAGCGAAATTTGGTTCAGTCAGAACTCTAAATGCAAGAAAGCAAGATTGCAAGAACGCCACCGAGCAAGAATGCCGCAATTCTTGCTCTCTTGCTGGCAAGATTTTAGCCCCTTGCAGCCATCCTTTTTCCGTGTCTTAAATAACTCGCTATTCCGCGTAAAGCGGGAAGTGGCACGCTACCGTTGCGGCGCAGGGGCAACGGCCTAGACCGTCTCTTAAAAACCTACACTGGCAAACTGTTTCTTGAAAGGTGACTTTCAGGATAAGCAGGTCGAAAACCTGTCGAAGACACTTCAGGCGAACCAGAAGCTGACCTTGGCGATTTAAAAATCACGAAGCGCCAGCTTCGCCTAAGACATGCACAGGAGGGAAGAATAGAAACGCGGGCAGGGGAGGAGTTCACTTAAAAAGGCAGAGCCTTTTTATAAGGTAAAGGTTGTCGTGCCTAAAATCACCCTGCCCAAAAACCACTAGAGGAAACGAATCAACTCACGGCAGACTCTCACAGGCGACGCCATCATTATCGCCATCTAAACGGTGAATATCGCCGCGACCTTGACCAATGCAGTAGCTGAAACAGCTTTGGGCTTGAGATTGAGTAGAGAAGTTGGGGCAATTGAGGCTGTTGGATGAACAACTGCATACGGCAGAACTAGAGGAACTGCTAGAACTAGTTCCAGAGGATGTGTTGCTTGACGACGTACTACCACCCGTAGTTGCAGAAGTGGGGGCTGTCGTGGAGGCCAATTTGCTATGCACATACACGGTTTGCCCATCATAGTCCACAGTTAGCCAAGTAGTGCTACCCTGAAAACGTGAGCCTTCGGTTGTGCCTGTTACTTGAATAGCCGTTCCTTTTGAAAATTTGGTGACGACACGGCAGCTAGTTTGAGCGCAACTACGGGCATTGGCTGTTGCGGCAGTGATATAGTATGTTGTACTCGATTGGGCGCGGGTAGAGGTGTTCGGAGAGATGGCAATGGTCAAGATTAAAACCAGAATTCCGACAATGAGAATTTTTCTCAACATGTTTGATGTTTGCTCCCAGAGAGAATTGATGCAAGAACAGAAGTTATCTTTAGAATACTGCCATTATTAGTTTATGGAACATTTTTGCAAGGTATTTTAGGAGAAAATTCAGAAATGGGGGAACAATTATCTACCAAACCACTACTTGATCCAATCATGCTAGAGGCATTTCGCACCTTATTTTTTCCACGCACAGACATATACGCCGAACAATTAGAAGCCCGTTATGTGTACCGAGAACTACCCGTGACGCTCGATTTGCTCAAACAACACCTACATGGTGATCTGACACTTGGCACGTATGCCCTGAGTATCGAGAACACCGCGAACTGGATAGCAATAGACGCCGATCAAGACGATCTTTGGCAAGTCCTGATTGCTTTTGCCCTGACAAGCGCCTTACCGCTTTATCTGGAACAGAGTAGAAGAGGTGGGCATGTGTGGTCATTTTTTAGTGAGCCTGTGACAGGGAAGGATGCCCGTCGCTTTGCAAAATCACTTCTCATGCAGGCAGGTTTCGACCCGTCTTCTCAACAGCAGCGCAAAATAGAGATTTATCCCAAGCAAGAGCATCTTGAAACAGGCAAACCCGGTTCCCTCATTCGCTTGCCGCTTGGCTTTCACCGCCGCGTCAAGGTGGCAGGTCAACCGGGGAAGCGGTTTGGCTTTCAGACACCGGAGGGAGTGCCGTTAGCGCCGACCATTCGAGAACAATTGGCTCTTTTGGCTTACGCCGAGCGTGTACCCCAGAGCCTTTTTGAAACGATGCTCAGTGAAGTGCCCGAACCAGAAAAACGAACCGTCATTACAACGCCCTTTTTAACAAAGCCCGTTGACACTCACGTACCCCTCTCTGAGCGCATCAAAGGCTCAATTTCGGTCTTAGATTTCGTGAGCCGATATGTGGAGCTAGATGGCAAAAATTGGGGATTTTGCCCGTTTCACGACGACCAGCATAAATCCTTTGGGGTAGACGCGGAGCGCAACTTTTGGAGTTGCCAAGCGGGGTGTGGTGGCGGCAGCTTGATAGATTTCTGGTCGTTATATCGAGAGCGAGTGCTTAATCAGGACAAGAGTTTCACCGCGACCATCACGGATTTAGCTCAGTTGTTGGGCTTGTGATTCAAGCGGGGAGATCCAACACGTCAACACTTTGACGGTTTCCACTGCTAGGGAAGTGGTGTGTTTCAGGGTTTGGGCCGCGAGGACATGGACTTGGGTTGTACCGTCGAAACAACCCACAAACTGATGTAAACCCATGACAGGCGACCCCACTTCACACCCATATTCCAGAGTATCTAGCAGATGGAACGGGGCAAGGCCGTGTGTTTTCATTTGCTGTACCGCTGCATGGGCCAGAATGACCGGGCCGTTTTTGGTGAAGGCGTTGAGTTCCATATCCAAGCGTAGCTTACTAAAAATCTTGTTAGATTTCCAGAGGCATAAACCCTCTGCGACTCCTACTCCATAATTTTGTGTCTTATTGAGCCGCAATAGGCGCAAACGCAACCTGCGGGAAGTTTTTGGCGCGAATCTCTGCATTTTGTATAATTGACCTTGATATAGGAGCATAACTTTTAATCAAAGCAAGGTGTTCCAACTTGTTTATCCCCAGAGGTAGACATGATTTATAAAGAGGCTTATAATAATTAAGGGCAAGCTAAATTGTTTTTTTATTAAAGGGGTGCCGAGATTCCACGCTCACAACTTTCCTGCCCATTAGATTCCTCGTTTTGTCTCCGGTCAAGCATCGCCTGACACGGCAAATTCTAGCTCAATAACTTTTCAAGGATGCTGAAACATGGCAAGTAAAAATGCTAGGCTGTCCCCCAAGCAATCAGGCGTTGGACTACTTGATCGAGTGGCTACGAAATCTAGCCCAAATGGAAATAACAAACCTTCGATAAAACATGTGTTCTCAGCGTCAGAAACAAGAAATGGCAGGGCATCAAGAAAGGCGAAACTTGACGTACCGCTTTATAATGGTTCAAACGCTATTACCATTCCTGATGTGACAGAAACCCTTCATCCTCATCAACCATCCTCATCAGAAGAAGCAAACACTATCGAGGAAATCACCACATTTGCCCGTTATGCTGCCAGTGTTTTTATTGCAGCCCTTAATTTTTTGAAGGAAAGGCAGCCCAAACGACAACCAACCAGAGTAGAAAAACTCAAAAATCTCTTTGAGGGTCGAGAAGAGGGGATAGTATTTTTAGATGAAATTATAGAATGTTTTTCAGGTACCAAAGATGCTAAAGATAGCGCGTATTCTGCGATCTATTTTGCTAACAAGCTTTTTGAGGAAATCGGTGCTGATCTCGAAATAAAGCAATATATCTGTTATAGATTGGTTTCAAAGAAAAGCTCCACAGACTAGCTCACCTTCGATTTTTCAAAACTATCTTGCCATTACCAAAAAAATGATTTATCATCAATAAAAATCGTAAACACGATTTTTTGTGCAATTATCTACTCTCTGTCGCTATGAAAGAAGGTTGAAACGAAGAGGTGCAGTTGAGGAGGCGACTCATGAACACTTATGGAGGGGGAAAGCCCAAAAACCCGCTCATTCAAATTAGCCCATTTGTACAACTATTTTTCCTAATTGCGGTTGCCGCCGCTACCGTTTTAGGCGTTTTTCCCGAACACTATCGCTTCCCGATGTTCGTCATTTGCATTTCGCTGTTCCTTTGGTGGTACACCAATGAGCTAATCAAGCCGGGTATGAAAGCTATGGTACACCCCGACAAAAACCTTCGTTCTGAGAAGGAGCGCCGCCAAATTAAGTTGATTCGCTGGTTTATCCCTGCGGGGTGCATTGTGATACTCGCTTTCTACTATGCTCCTCACGATACTGAGCCAACTCCGTCAACCTCAGCAATACCTCCGCTGGTTGCTAGTACGCCAACGCGCAATCCCACACCAGTACCGACTTTTACACCCAATCCGACTCTTTCTGCTATGGCTACTAATATCGCAACTCCCGATCCCTCCTTTAAGATCCAAAATCGGGCGGTTGATGGCATATCTCAAGTCTTCGTTCCAGAAGGGTATTTCATTGCAGGCGATCAATATGATGATGGCATTGGCTACCCTGATGAAACCCCACATTTGGCTTACACTGACGAATTTTGGATTGACCAATATTTGGTGACCAATAAACAGTTTGCTGATTGCCCAGAGGAACTGTGTGGCGAACCTGATTCGTTCGAGTCTCATAAGCGAGAACAATATTACGGTACAGCAACTTATGCCAATTATCCCGTGATTGAAGTCACATGGGATCAAGCGGTTGCTTATTGTGATTGGCGAGGGGGTAGATTGCCAACCGAGGCTGAATGGGAGAAGGCTGCTGGTTGGGATCCAAAAACAGGGGACACTTTGCTCTATCCTTGGGGAGATGAACCGCCCAATGAAAATTTGGCAAATTTTAATGGTATTGACCGGGATACAACCGAAGTCACCAATTACCCTGCCGGAGCAAGTCCTGTCGGAGCCTATAATATGGCAGGCAATGTCTGGCAATGGGTGATGGATTGGTACAGTGACACCTACTATTCTGACAATCAGGACTGGGTTAATCCCACAGGGCCACTAGACGGTGTTAAAAAGGTGGTGCGCGGAGGCAGCTGGTTTACTGGCAGTAAGCAATCCAGTGATATAGCTTGGTTGCGAACAGCGAATCGAGGAATACGCGCTCCTAATGAACCCGGTAACGAGTTTGGATTTCGCTGTGTGTATGGTGCGTCTCAAATTCCCTAAACACAAATCCGAGGGGAATATGTAGTGGGGTTTAGGTTCCTATTGACCCTACCATATTCACTACCACTGACCTTACCATCCATACCCGCACACCCTACCATCTACGCTGGTAAGCTGTGCTTTTGGTTTGGCAGCGGCATCGAGCCTCGCCAAACCACGAGAGAGCGTAGCAGCTTCCACACTCGTCACTTGCCCATTGTTCGCCTCACAGCCAGCTTTTCCGTTGCTGGCTGGCGTCTACATAATGGTCATCACTCCTCGTTTGAATCTGCGGCGCTGTCGAGGCTTGAAGGGACAAAAAACCTGTCCCTTCATGCCCCGACTACCAACACCTTAGCCCACAAGGTCACACGGCTATCACAAAAAGCGATAGCCTCAATAATCCTTACGTGTGACCGGCGGGCTATTTTGGCCGCACTGCCTGATGCAGCAGGCGACCAAAAACGGCATTGGTAGTCGGGCCAGCGCCCGACAGCGCCTTGCGCGGCCTTCTCCCTCTCTCGACTCTTCCAAAGGCCGCGCTCCCACCGCCAAGCGGTGGGCAAAGGACACGCCGCCTATAGCGGCGTGGATTTATATTTTGCGGCGAATATGCCGGGGACTGCTCCCCAAACCCGCGTTACCCACAGCGGCCAATGAAATCCAAGCTCTGAACCCCTTCGCTGGTGCGTCGCACGGCGAAGATAGCACTCGTTCTCACCTATCAAGTCGGGTGCATGAGCACTCGACGATGACAGGTTGCGCGTGCGAGTGCAGCACCGATAGGTGCGGACGCACCAGCGGGTTAGGTGTGAAAGCCGCAGAAAGGAATTAACATGCAACTCTTAACCCCCGAACTCCAAAACCGCCTGCCTAAAATTGGGGCAAACGAAGCGCAAGGCGTGAACGCCCTTGCCTTAGCCAAATTCTTCACCCCGGATGGGCCGGGCACATGGTATGTGTCCGAATTTGACGGAACAGACCTATGTTTTGGCCTTGCCGTTATCCATGTGCCAGAATTTGGCTACTTTTCGCTGCGGGAATTGCAGCAGGTGAAGGGGATGTTTGGTCTCCCAGTTGAGCGCGACTTTTACTTTGAGCCAACACCACTCTGCGAACTGCTCTACCAGCACGCTAGGTGGTATGGGCAGTGAAACGATTTCGGGGTTTCGGGTTTCCCCGAAACCCCCATTTTTTTAACATAAATATAGATTTTTTTGCACCATCCTATTAACTATATAAAATATAAGCAAGTTTCCTTTTTCTCTTGGTTACGGTCCTCTAGGTTTTAATTATTTTTGTTCGCTTCGTCTTTGGTACAAGATATGGAATCCAATTACAACGCAAGCTCATTGATGCTCCCAAACCTATTTTCTAATGTCTCATATCATCCGAAATTTGCTGATAAAGACATTCAGATGTGGGAAGGGAAAACCTTAAGCGAATTATCATGGCGAGTATTTTGTGGGGATGCTTTGGAAGTCCTTAAAGCCCTGCCAAAAGAGTCTTTTAATTGCGTTGTGACCTCACCTCCTTATTTTTGGCTTCGGGATTATAAAGTTGAAGGTCAGATAGGATGGGAAGACAGCGTTGAGGAATATGTAAATGCGTTAGTACAAATCATGGATGAAATCTATAGAGTTCTGCTACCGGATGGGACTTTATTTTTAAATATAGGAGATACCTATTACTCAGGAAAAGGGGAGTCACAGGGAGTTGACAAAAAAAGTCCCAAAAGACGTTTTGGGCTTCGAGCCGTAGATAAGGGTGGTGGACTTGGTTTGAAGTTGCGACCCAAGACTGCGATTGGTATTCCTTGGCGCGTGGCAATTGAAATGTCTCAACAAAAATGGATACTTCGTAGCTCAATTATTTGGAATAGGCAATTTAGTCTACCTGAATCCGTCAAAGACAGACCACGCCGTACTTATGAAAACATTTTTATGTTCACAAAAGGGCGCAAATACTTTTTCAATCGTGAACCGCTCGAAAGAGACGGAGAAGAAGATATATGGAATATACCAGCTCGCACTGAACCCAATGGACTCGATACAGCGCCTTTCCCAGACTTACTTGTTCAACGCTGTTTAGAAATTGGTTGTCCAGAAAATGGGAGTGTATTAGACCCATTTGTTGGGAGTGGCACGACTATGAGGGTGGCGCTCAATGCTGGTCACTCTGCTGTGGGAATTGATTTAAACCAAACCTTCTGCCAATACATCGTGAAGCGCCTAGCAGAAGAAAGGCTTTAAGCGTGTATTTAACTCTGGATATTGTAGAGATTGCACTTGAGCAACTAAGAGAATTTCACCCTTTCTTTGGACAAACCTTTCTTGTTTTTAAAAAAGGCAGATTGCCTGTTAACAGACTTATTGAGTTCCCAGTTGAAAGAGATGAAAGAAACTTTTTTATAAAGTATTATCAGCCCTTTGCCGATGTTGATGGATTCTATCGCGTAATGAGGGCCAACCAACCCAAAAAAGCCTGGAATTCATCTAAATATCCAAGTTCAGGATCACAAAGCACGCGAACAAAGGGGAATTTTGCTCAAGCTCTTCTACATGAGCGCGGGACAAATCTTTGGGGATGGAACAAAGATTATATTTCTATTCTCCAAAAACTACTGCCGAATCGTAAACCTATTCCTACCTTCTTTCTTGCTGTTTGGTTATATCGAGGGGAGAATTGGCCCGAAAAGACTCAACCCCTAAATCTGGTTGAGAAATTTGTCAAAGATTTTAAACTAAATCGTTTTGAAGCCGTCCTTTTTAGCGGTG
Source organism: Anaerolineae bacterium (assembly GCA_019913005.1). Classification (GTDB taxonomy): domain Bacteria; phylum Chloroflexota; class Anaerolineae; order Aggregatilineales; family J027; genus CFX10. The sequence goes on from JAIOHL010000169.1 coordinate 69,807, forward strand.
ATTTACCCGCTTTAATAGATAGTGCAGAATTATTTCAAGATAGTCCAATTACAGAGGAAGAATTAAGAAACATCCTCGATCCTTACAATATATCTGAAAATGAGCTTACATTTGATGTTGAGAGCGTTCTAGCTTTCGTACAGGGTAATAACTTCTCTCATGAGATGTCCCCTTTTTCATTGAATGCAGATTGGTTATCAATAATTGGATTTTCCCCGAATGAGGACTCAGAAACGGCGCAAACCAAACAGATTCTAATGGGAATTTTGTATCACCTTAAAACTGGATGTAATTGGGATCAGATACCAAAAGAACTTGCCTCTCCCACCGATTGCAGGCTCACATTTTATTACTGGCTAGAAAATGGCACATGGAGTCTAATCTGGCGGAACTTGTTTGAACAGTTTGAAGATAGTGAAAAACTCTCTTGGATGAATTCGTTTTTAATTGGTAATTTTGCACCATTTGTGGAATAGAGCCTCAACATCTGCTTGCTTTCATGGAGGAGAAGATGTCAAACGATTTAAGAGTTTATCTTGACCACTTAATTAAGCGTGAAAGTTTAAGATATCAGCGACCAAACCGAAAGCCTGAGCGTGAGCGATGGCTCCCAAATCCAAATAAGGGCCTAGAACTTAGAGATTTACAACCCACAAGCACAAGTAGTCGAGAGAAGTATCTTCGCAAACCTGATTTCCAACGTTCTACATGGGCATGGACACCGGAAGATTGCCTGCTTCTTCTGGAATCGCTTTATAATGGGCAAGTTATTCCAAGCATTATTATGTGGTCAAATGAGGAAAATGGCATTCAATATATTCTTGATGGGGGACACAGAATTTCTGTTGTACTCGCATGGTTACGCAACGAATGGGAAGATCCAATTTCTAGCCGACCTGATAGGGATATAAACGACGAAATACGAATTAAACGAGCAGCTCAAGAGGTTCGTAAATTAGTAAAAGCACATATAGGTGAGATATCCGAATTCAAGGCTGCGGCACAAGAACTTGACGAGTTACTTGACGAGGCAGCTGAAGTTGCCCGTCATAAGATGGGAGAGCGGCGATTTAAGCAAGCTCGCTTTTATCAAAGACTATTAATGGGAGAAATCGCTTTCCATATATTGTGGGTGGAGGGTAATTATCAAAAAGCAGAACAATCCTTTTTGCGTATAAACAAGAGTGGGCGACAGTTGACCGATTGGGAAACCAAACTTGTAGAAAATCGCAATTCGTCTCTTGCTCGTATCGTAATGTCCCTAACCAGCCTTGAAAGTTTAGCCCATTATTGGCCCGGCGAAGAAAGTGAGCAGAGATTAGATTCTGCATTATTAAACAAGCGAGAGATGATCCTCGAAAATCTTCATTATCTTCATGACCTTTTATTTAGTCCCCCTTACCAGCCAGATATGAAACGTCTCTATCAACCCTTTTTTGCTATAACTGATGTCAACAAAAAACCGTATTATCTAGCCGAACTTTTTACTATTATTCAAGGTGGGAAGGGATATGAAACAGAGACAAGAAAACTTCTTGAGGTTGATAGGGATGCCAGCCCAACGGAAATTATTGAAAGGGGCTATCAGCTTATTGAAGATACCATTGAGGTGTTTACTCATTTGATAGGTGCAAATTGGCAATCTTTGAGTATTATCCCAGTCGTATATTTTTACACAGAATCAGGTAAATACGTGCGTAGCTTGCTTTATGGAATGATTTATTGGTTGTTCGCAGGAACTGACGAAGAGATATTAGATCGCAAGAGACTTTTTACTTTACATCGCGCCAAATTTGAACAAATTCTACTCGATAATAAAGAGGATGTTGTTGGAGGTATTGGAAGAAAGACAGGTTCAGGGACAGAAATTACAGCCCAGACAGCACAATATTTTCATACTGTATTGGAATTACTTATCAAGTACAACGATGATATTGATTCAGAAGGATTCATGAAAGAATATGAGGAATTGACAGATGATCTCACTGGTAGAAGGAAAACCCCTCGCAGTCAAACTGTGTCTAGCAGCCCCTCGTTTACCCCCCGGCAAAAATCAACAAAAATGATACAGGCTCATTTAAATTGGGCCTCAAGATGTGAGATATGTGGCGGTTTCTTAGATCCCCAAATGGGTGTGCAGCATGACCATATAACACAACGATTTCGGGGTGGCAGCACAACTTTGGACAATCAGAGAATTGTTCACCCTTTCTGTAATCATGAGCGTGAAGTTATAGAAGCGGCGCAACAGGGAAAAAAACATATAAGTCTGCCTGCTTTTGTTGATTCTCTATTAGCCGCAAGCGCAAGACAAATAGCCCTGCCACTTGTATTTTTCGATGATAGAAATTTTTTGTCCCCATATGATAGAGAGAATGAATAGTCTCACTCAAAAGAATATTACTTGGATTTTAAAAGTCATCAAGCGATGCAAGGGTGTTTATCACTGACCGTTGAATAGCTTCAGTTTCATTGAGGACAGCTTTGACCTCCGGTATAGATGGTGAGTGGTTTTGAGCGAAAAATGCGTTGTGAGTTTGACCATTGATAGTTAGCTGCCGAAGTTGTTCTAAGAGGGATGCGATTTCGTTGGCATATAGTGGGGATTGCAAATGCTCAGAGACATCAGGGAAGAGTGCAAATAACACATCAAGGCGTCCTGCTTGCAAATCTTCAATGAGCCGAATGCCGTCCCGAATTGTTTTCGCAAATTTGCGGCAGGTTTTGAGTTCAGAAATTCTGCCTGCCAACGCTGCCTCGTCAGGCTTATTCATATCCAGCCAAAAAACATATTGTTGCCTAAAGCGTTCGTTTTGCACCACAACCTTTCCGTTGGCGCATAGTGCCACTTGGCACACATGCCAACTTTGCAGAGGATAATTATTTTAATGGCATCACCATCTATCTTGCCTGACGGATGTGTGCTAGGGTAACAACATATCTTTTGTAACTAAACCCATGACTACTGAAAACCCTCAAAATATTGCATACCAACATCTTGCTGCGCTTGCCCAAGAACATGCTCGCATAGTAGATAAACCCGAAGAAATCCAAAACCTAGTACGCACCTTTGCCCGTGCCATTTTATCAGCCATCCACTTAGGTTTAACACCAGACGAAATACGCGCTGCTTGTCGAGAGGGTAGGGGGACGAATACTCAAGTCATCATAGACCCATCATTAGACCCTGAATACTGGCTGAGAGTTTATGCTGAAGCGGAGTCTTTTTGGGTCAGTCGTTCGGGTTATGAGGACGATAGGCTTATCCTGATTGAGAAAAGCCTGCGGTGATTTCCTCAGCCAATTGAACCGTACTAGGATCAGGGCTAACCTGCAAGGTGTCCTTTAATGCCTTCACAAAACGATGATAGGTTTCCAGCGCCAGCGGTTTGGATCCAACCTGACAATAGACCCGCATCAGGGCGCGTATCAAGTCCTCACGTAAAGGGGCAATCGTGTAGGCACGTAAATACAAATCCAATGCTTCGACTGAGTTGCCACCACCCTCCACGAGACGAGCGAGACTCACTAACGCTTCCGCATAAGTTGCCGACAATGCTTGACGGCGGTTCACAATCCAATCGTGGGACATGCCTTCCAAAAAATCGGCTCGGTAAAGCGCAATCGCAGATTTATGGCAAGATGCCGCTGCTTCATCAGTCGCCCCTTCTGCCGCTTGAACCCATGTCTGGAACGCTATGACATCATAAGACAGGTCAACCGCACTCGAAAGGCGATAGAAGCCATTCGCAAAGATGAGCCAACCCGTACCCAAAAGCAGATTTAACTTGCCCTTCGTGACATGAAAAATATTGGTCGCCTGACGAGTAGTGAGATGCGCCCAAAATGTTCGGAAAATCTCATCACGAGTGGTGCTGTCTCGATCAATCAAAAAGAAAAACAGCGACTTAGGTAAAGGGCCACCCCAATATTCCACTTCCTGACCCGCTACTTGTACCCGTCCCGACCCAAAAGCATTCGCATCAATAATTCTTGATTGATTCACAAGTCCTCCCTAAAAGGCTACCACCCTACCTGCCTGATGATTCAAAAACACGCTAAACAGCGGAAAACAAAGAGCAATTATCTACGAAAAATTCCAACGGACAATCCTTCACTCGTGCCTATGGTTGTAGCGGCTTAATCCAGAATAGTTTCTGGTAAGGTCAAAGCCCGACTGGGTACAAGGTTTCCCGCGCTTCTTGAATAAGTGATTTAATAGTAATGTCATAAATAGACTAACCACCCCTAAACTTTGAACGCGGTTGACCTGCCATGATTTGACGCGCTTGACCTTTTGTTACTCACTCCCTGCCACAAGACAGTTAGTCTGAGTTACGAAAGGTTCTACCATGTCTGTGTTCCAAGAGTCCCCAAACCATCTGACCATTGAAGCTTTAAAGGAGGCGTATGAAAGACTCCGGCGTTTTGCACCGCTGGAAGCTACCCCACTGCTGGATTTTATGCTGTTTCGGCGGCGGCTGCACGAATTTAATGCCCTTGGCGGACCAACCGCCGATCAATATGTGCTGTACGATTTGCTGGCAGAAGTCTTGACTCAACAACTGACGACACTCCGCCAGAGTTACCATGATTTACCCTTTGATCCGCTGGCCTCCCGCGCTGAGGTACTGGACATGCTCGCCCAAGACGGACAATATGCCAACGAATTCTTGATTGGGTGCAGTGCCTTATATTGCCGTTATGTGCGGGCGGACTTGGATTTCGCATGGGAAGAGATTGCCCAAGCCCTCGCACAACATCCCCGCACGCTGCTACGGTATGTGGACAGCACTTGGCAATTGTTGCTCCATACGTTTTATCGCCTTGAGCATCAAGCCTGTGAGAGGGAGTTGCAGCAGCGTCTATGGATGGCTTTACCCCAACAGACTTTTGTGCAGCTTGAAGATCAACAAGCCCTCATTCGCAGCGCCTTTCATGCGCTGACCACGACCTCCACCGCCCTTGCGATCTATGGCCCACCCGGAAGCGGCAAAAGTACCATCGCGGCCCAACTGGGGTCAGCCCTGATTGACCAATCCCGCGTGCAGGCAGTGGCTTGGCTGGATTTGCCATCACGTCTTGAGGTGTCCAGTGGCGACTTGGCTGAAATTCTAGCGGACGCCATTTGTCAACAGCTTCACCTGCCAACGCAGGGTAGCCGGAGCGCGGAGGAGGTGTTGTACAACCATCTCAATTATTTGATAGGGAAGGGATACCAACTGTTGCTCATTTTGGATGGGATAGATGGTTGGCAAGCGGCTTTGCGCCACCTGTGGCCGTTCATGAGTCACTGTCTGGTCATCATCACCAGTCGGACACTGCCCAAAGGGTGGGCAGGTTTTGAATTCTATTGCGCTCCGCTGGACACAGCCGATGCGCTCACCTTGCTCACCTTCTTGGATCGTCGCAGTGGATGGAGGGAACGGGCAATGGATGAGGCCGTCTGCCAACGCTTAACGCAAATAGCAGGTGGCAACCCCGCTAAACTGCGTCGGGCCTATCATGTGTGGTTCAATATCATGCGAGAAACAGCTTACACGGGTTAACAAGCTGACTCACTCAGTCGACATTTCCGTAGCCTCGTATGAGGTCACTCCGTACTTTTCCTCTCAAAAATGCTCCCTCTATGAACCCTATTTTCTGTAGAAAAAGGCTTAAATTAGCGCGAATGACTAGGTGCTCTCCGATTGAGAAATGCTGGTTGCCATGCTATGCTACGCACTATGACAAGTCTCACGGTTGAATCTACCTTGCAAGGCACACGCCTGACCGCACCTGTTTCCGCTGAAATGCAGGCGTTGTTTGATGCCACCTATAAGCAGGGTGAAACTTTTCTGGTGAAAGGGGCGGGTAAAATCAAAGCCTACATTATTTCGCCGCGTGTCTACGAAAGTCTACGCTTGGAAGCCCGCAGGCGATTTATGGACATGACCTGCGAATTAAGTCAAAACTTTGCCCATTTGACGGAAGCTGAGAAAGCTACCTTAATCGAAGAAGCGATTCAGGCTACGCGGTCTGAAAACGCTGCAAAGGCCGCATGAGGGTGGTGATTGACACCAATGTGCTGATTAGTGCCGTGTTGTCACCCGCGAGTTATCCCCATCAGATTTTGACGTTATGGGAACAGCGCCAATTAGAGTTAGCCTTTTCCAAACCTATTTTTGCCGAGTTTAAGCGCGTCTTGTTGTATCCCCATATCCAGCGAATACATGGTTGGTCAGGGGAGCGCGTGGATACCTATTTACGCGATTTGCACTTTGGTTCAAAAATCGTTGCCATTCACGCTCCCGTGCATGTCGTTCAGGCCGATCCGACGGATGACAAGTTTCTGGCCTGTGCTCTTGCTGCCCAAGCCGATGCGCTAGTAACAGGGGACAAGCAGCATCTCTTACCGCTTGGCTCATTTGAAGGCATTCCCATTCTAACCCCTAAAGCCTTCATCGAGCGATTTGAAGCGCAGTTGCAAGCAGCATGACCCATGAAAAACCCCAACCCTACCGCCGACCTACTGAGATATTTGGCCTAACCGACCACGAAAAACTCTGGGATCGGTTAAGCGACCAGCGATTTCAAGCCTTATTGAACGACGCTCAGACTGACGTGCATGAGGTTCGAGTAGATACCAACAGTTATGGCGAGTTTTTGTTTGTGCAGATGAGCCGAGTGGTGGACGAGCAACGTTATGGCTTGACCTGCTTTTCACTTGGGTTTCACGAATATCGGGAACAATGGATTACGTGGCATTGGCATTGGTATGAGAATCATCCTGTCCTGATCGCTCGAAAGCCAACTCTGCCCAAAGTCGAAGCGTTACAGCTTATCCAAAACCGCCGCGATGAAATTGCGTCCCATACGACCAACACTCAACCTTCAAAAGCCGCCCTAGTGTTTGGTCTACTGGCAGACTTGACCGATGAAGACGCAGCATTGACCGAACTTGATGATTTGGGTGATTTCTTTGATTTATACGACGACGAATAAAGTCAAGCACCACTCGTAAACCAACACATGACCTTTTCGGCGAATATGTGTGTTGAGCCATCCTGCTAATCGTGCTATCCTGCTGAAACCTTACCTGCCATGTCTTGGACACCCAAAGAGCAACCATCCCAATTTGATGAGCAACCTATTGAGGGTCTGTTTTTCTTGCATGGTAGCGCCTTAGCTGCTTGGACAGAAAACCAGAAGTATCCCATGATTGCCTTTCCTTCTGGACTTGAATGTGATCTTTGGGAAACTTCAGACCCTAAGCGAGGTGGGATTGTTCATATCTACGGCGAGATGGATTTACCGCTCTACAGCAATCGTGATGAGGCATTTACACTGGCAAACGATATTGCCATGCAATGCGGATACGCCGCCCAAATCATCGGAGAGGATCGTTTGGAAGTTTGGGGACACGATACTTACGAGCATTTTGTGATTGTTTTTGATAACCAGAAACCCTGTATAGCAGATATTCTCCACATCAAAGACAAACAAGATATTCGCCGAACTACCCATGAGCAACTTTTACCTAATGAAATCCGAGCCGCTCTACCACCTTTGTATAGTGGTGAGAAGCTAGGACTCAACGCCTTAGCCCAAGTTAAGTTTTTTAGTCCAGATTCGGGGTGGACGTGGTATGCTTCGGAATTTGATGGGGAAAATGTGTTTTTTGGCCTAGTTGTGGGGTTTGAGATCGAGCTTGGTTACTTTGCTTTGAGCGAACTGGCAGAAGTGCGAGGCGTACTTAATTTACCAGTGGAACGAGATCGCCACTTTATGCCTCAAACGCTCAAAGAACTCCAAGCGAAGCATCTGCGAGAGCGAGGTGGCTAGGACGAGTTATAGGAGAACCCTTATATGACTCTTTCTGGCCGTCGGAACGCTACTTGATATCCAAATCTCGCCATTCCTACGCTTGCTATACGCGTTTCTGTCCAAAATAAAGTAATACTTGTATTACATTAAAACGGGGAGGTAAAATCAAAAAATATTGGGTAAAGGGAGAATAGTAAATTGCTTTTTTATTCCATATTATTTTTTTGCAGGCTTTCTATAAGTTTTACGTTTATAATCTCGTTTATTAGTAAGGTATCTAATATTTTATTATTTTCTCGTACTATAGAAAGTTTTCATATAATTCCCAAACGATTAAGTTTTATATTTGCAATTATTCTTTTAACAGGCGAAGCTTTAGTCCCAGTATTCCTTCTGATTGGTAAAAACTTTCAAATAATTGGCTTTGTTTTAGCAGGGTTTTTACTTTTATTGTTTCTAGTTGCTCTTCTTATTACTCTGAGAAGAAACCTCAAAATTTCATGCAACTGTTTTGGTTTTCAGGACAAAAATATTTCTTCTTATTCTATTTTGAGAAATATTGTATTAATATGCTCCAGCGTTTTGGGTGTCATAATAAGTATTGTTATAAATAGTAATCTTAGCATGTCTATTATTTATATAATATTTTTAAGTTTCTTTTCTGTTGCATTTACATTAATTTTATTAAATCTTGAGGAAATTTCTCAAATATTTACTACATGACAAAGAGGACGACTAATATGAATGTTTTTATGGCTATCAATTTATTGTTGATTTGGATGGTTTTGTTATTGAATTTTCTATTAACTCTTGCACTAATTAGACGATTTAGCTCCGATCCAAGAACCAAACCTTCTGAAATTCTTTCCGTAGGGGTACAAGCGCCAGAATTTGAGCTACAAGACCTGTATGGATCTAGAATTACGAAGAGCAGTTTTTCAGGAAGAGCATTGGCTCTAGTTTTTGTTTCGCCACAATGTGCTCCATGCAAAGAACATATGCCAAAATTAGATGCCCTCTATCCAAAAGCAAAACGGTCTGGGATTGAGTTGTTAGTAGTAAGCATTTCTGATGCTGAAAAAACTCAATTGTATGTAAAGGAACTCAACTTCAAGTCTCCTGTCGCTTTTTTACCCGATCATCCCAAGAATACACTACCCGCAGACTATAAGCTTCCTGGTACACCTTCATACTATTTGTTGGATGACCGAGGAAAAATCCAAGGAGGAGGTCTGCTAGATTATGGTTGGGAACAAATCACAGACGCTTGGTAGTGTACAAATGTATGCCTCGCCTGACTAAACCTACTCAATCTAGCCGCAACTTGCCCTTAACAGCTTATTGGCTGCAATTGAGACCAGACTGATTTTAGGCGATGGGTCAAAGACTCTGTACGAAAATTCGGGTAAAAGCTAACCAAGTAATCCTTCCCCACAAACGAGGAGGGGCTTCAGCGAGTGGCTTTGCTCCCAAAAGGTTAAATATTTACCCGAACCCGACATCGTATCATATATATGAGATTCCATAATGGTTGTTTTCGGTTGCTTTATTTGTATAACTGCATTGACACTGGGGTTATTGTTTCTCAGATTTAGTCTCCTAATAGTCAATGTAGATGGAATGAGTATGAGCCCTTTTTTGAACGATAAAGATAGAGTAATAATATTTAAATATGGGAATATATTAGTAAATCATGGAAAACCACCAAAGGTAAAACGTGGAGATATAGTTGTCTGTAAAAAACCTTCATCTCCCAAATATTGGAATGAGGTAATTAATGAATTCGATATAATGACTGTTAGAAGTTTGAAAACTAATGGGCAAGTAAATTTTATCCCTAAAAATCATTCTTATGTGATAAAACGAGTCATAGGATTACCGGGTGAGTCAGTACAAATACCCTATAGTGAGGTGCTTTTACCATTCTTTCCAAGTAATATACCAATTAAGACTGAGAATAATAGCTATGTTTGGAATATACCAGCCGATTGTTGCTTTCTTCGCAGTGACGCCCTCCAAAGTAGTGACTCGAGGATATGGGGTCCTATCCCTCTAAAAGATTTGCTAGGGGTCATGATCCTGCGTCTCCCGCGAACTTAATAATAACGTTCTAGCTAGTAGAAAGGGTGATTATAGGTAAAAATTCGGGGGCGATTATGAATGTCCAAATCTGTTCACTAAAAAGGAGAATATCATGAGAATCCCGTTTATATACTCAGTAGACCAATTAACACAACAGGTCAGCCCTCTGAACAAGGTGATAAACCATGTCCTAACCAAGTTTTTTCCAGAGTTACCTGCATCAGCCCACTGTACTGATACCTACTGCAATATAGCTACAGGTAATTTCTGTTATTGCTTTTGCGTAGGCCCTGATCTGAAATGTATGTTTAATGCAGTATTATACAAGCGAGACATTTTTGGTTTTTGCATACCCTGGTGTCAAGATCCATGTCAGATGACACAATGGCATCTTAATGACCCCGCCTGCAATTAATCATATTAATTCTCGTAGCTGTAAATGTGATCTATTGCCATAGATACTAACGTATCCCAAATTGAATTTGGGCAGACTTTAGACTTTCGATTTGATTCTCCTCGCCGTTCTGATAGCGATGAGGAGAATCAAAATACTTTAGAAATGGAATGCCTTTTGGTTGGGAGCTTGGAAAACAAAAGAAATTTGCTCGGAGAGCTAGGCCGTTGGTTTCTATCGAATAACCACTTCCGTTCATTTACTTATATCTATGCATACAAAAACATCTTCTTATACGGAGTTGAGGTAAAGGGTTGATATTAATTAGAACAGATGCCGATAACATAACATGCCTTATATGAGCCAGACTCAGACTGACCCTGTTTGCTCATTAATCTCCCGAATCGAGTATTACTAGATATATATTTTTGAATACCTTGATGATAGACCATTTTATGTTATTGACTAGCTATTTGATCTTATGGCAGCTATTTAATAAATAGTGGGGACATGTCAACTCAAAAAATCACCCCTCTCCTAGTTCTTTAGGCTGTAATATACCATGTATATGGTATAGAAAAATTGTCGGCCCTTAATTGCTCCTCGCTGATGGAGTGAAGGATATTGCTATATCTTAATGTAATATTGGTGAAGATTTTCGAAAGGTGTATTTTTTGATTAAAAAGCGATGGTTTCACTTTAAACAAAACTCAGTACAGACATTTTCCGCAATTTTTTTGATGGCAAAAATGGCATGGGTAGCCAACTCATCTCTCTTTTTGAGATTGATCTTTCTAAGAATATTTCAGGGATTTCTGCCAATTGTCCTTGCTTGGAACTCAAAGTACATCTTCGATTTACTGGGCCAGAATTTATCGAAAAGGGGCGATATTCAAAGTTTAGGTAAGACTTTAGTGCCAATTTTTATACTTTATGTTGCCTTTTCATCGATCGCAAAAATCTGTGAACCTATCAATACATACTTATATCAGGAAATAACAAGAGAGATAACAATAAAGGCAAAAGGTATGCTATTTGAGTATATTAATAATTTGGAAGGCTTAACCTATTTTGAGAATCAGGATTTCCATTCTGCAATACGCCTTGGCTCACGCGGCTCTGTAAGCGGCCCCACCCAAGTTCTCTCTTTAATATCTAGCATAATACAAAACTCGATTACTATTATTGGATTCATTAGTGTATTATTATTGGTGAGTTATGAATTATTACTATTACTAATTATATCAATCGCTCCGCAAATATTTGTACTGATTATTTTAAAAAGAAAACGGTTTGCTCTTGAGGCAGAAAATATTGAAAAACATAGAGTAGCTTCATACATAGAGGAACTTCTCCAAAATCCACATAGCGTCAAGGAGATTCGGATATTTGGCTTGGGCATTTTTTTTGTAAATAGGCTCATGTCTACTATTCAGCAGCTTAATAAAGCGGGACATGACTATGATCTGCGCGAGATGTTCTGGCAATCAGGTTTAGCACTGTTCTCAAGTGTAATTGCTGGTATCTCCTTTGTTTTCATCATTTTTCAGGCATTTTGGGGGAAAATCACTATCGGGGACATCTTTCTATATAGTAGTGCTTTAGCTAGCTTCCAGTCATCATTGTACTCTATCGCTCTCCCCATGAGTACCGTAACACAGGATTCTCTCTATTTTAGAAAATTTATAGATATCAAATATTTGGCTCAAAATTCTAAAATAATAGGAAATCATACTTGCTCAGTACCCCACTTGAAAACAGGAATTGAATTCAGAGATGTAGCCTTTCGTTATACAGAAAATCAAGATTGGGTTCTTGACAACTTTAATCTTTTTATTCCAAGTAATGCTTGTTTAGCCGTGACAGGTATAAATGGATCTGGCAAGTCAACAATAGTGAAATTACTCACCCGACTTTATGACCCACAAAAAGGTCAAATATTATGGGACGGTATAGATATTCGGGAGTTTGAGCCACGAGAATTAAGAGAACACATGGGAGTCATATTTCAGGATTTTTCGCGTTACTATCTTACTGGTCAGGAGAATATAGGCGTTGGTAATGTGCAAAGTATCGATAGTTTGGAAGCTATCACACATGCAGCCCATAAGGCTGATTTACATAGGTTATTTATCACACTGCCTAATGGTTACCAGACGATGTTAAGTAAATACATAGAGTCTGGAAATCGAGGAACGGAACTTTCAGGAGGACAATGGCAGAAGGTGGCGTTAGCGCGTATGTTCATGCGAAATGCCGATTTCTTTATACTTGACGAGCCCACATCGTCTCTAGATATAAAGACAGAACATGAAATGTATGCCAATTTCGTAAAATTAATGGGAAACGCTTCTTCTTTATTGATTTCCCATCGGATTGCTGCTCTCAAAATAGCTAATTTTATTGCAGTCTTGGAAAATGGAAAAGTTATTGAATACGGCTCGCATAGTTACCTAATAGGTCTAAAAGGTAAGTATGCAGAACTGCATGACCTACAAAGTGCTGTACCATTCAATCAGCTATAGATTTCCTTATTGGTAAAACGTAGGATAAACGTTGCTGGAAACAAGATAATTTCTCGTTAGACTTTCCCACTACCCGTAGATTTTGAGGAAATTTTCACTTTATGTCAGATCACAATAGTTTTATCGAAGATAATTTCGCAGATTCTCAAAGTCTGTTTCAACAACTCGCAGAAGAAGAACCGCCTGTCAATTTGGGGGATACTTCACCTTCCGCAACTGCACCGCGTCCAATAAACCAGTATGATGCGGATTGGCAGCGGTACCTAGGTGGGTCTATTTTGCTGGCGGCGCTGCTGTTGACGATGGCCGCTGGGTTGATTATCTTCCTCGGCAATCAGGACGAGAATGACAATACCGATGAAGCCCAGCAAAATTCGACTAAAGATGCGCCAGTAGTGATTATTCGACCCTCCTTGACTCCCGAAATTGAAAATCCACCTGTGCAAAATGCAGGCAATCCGACAGGAGGGATTCGTTCTACAGCTGCACCCGATGAACAGGCGGTTTCCCTGTTGACCCCCGTCCCAAGTTCGGCGGATTCCGGGCCAGCGATTGGACGGGATAATAACCCGTTCACCTTCCAAGTAGGATCGGGAGAACGGGGATTTACTAACTACGTGATTCAACAGGGCGATACGCTAGACAGCATTACCAAAAAATTTGGGCTGGAAGACGTCTGCACGATTATTTGGTCGAATGACCGCAATAAGGTCAGTCCGCCACGTGTGAATGCAGAAATCCTCATCCCTCCAACCGACGGTGTATTTGCTAGAGTACGTGAACCCATCACGATAAAAGAATTAGCGGAGGCCACCCAAGTGGACCCATCCGTCATCATTGATTCAGCCTATAACACCCAATTGTTGGGAGCGACTGCTGACAGTATGTTGATCGAGGGAGTCAGCGTGCTTGTGCCCGGCGGCAACGGCGGAGACTGCAATGTATGGGAACCCGCTCCGGTGGTAGCGGGTGGTGACACAGGTAGTTCGGTTTCTGGCGGGGTAGCCAACAGCGGCCTATGGGGATGCAACGCCCAAGTCAGCACGACAGGTTTCCCCGTGCAAAAACCATTGCCGTCGGGGACATATGAGTATTGGCAGGGATTCTCGGCGGCCCATACCGGGGTTGACCTCGCCGCGCCAGTCGGAACAACGATTATGGCAGCAGGTTCTGGCACGGTTGTCTATGCCGGGTGGAATCAATACGGCTATGGCAAAGTTGTGGTTATCGCACATGGCAGCAGTTACACCCTCTATGCCCATATGGACAGCTATAGTGTAAGCTGTGGGCAGTCCGTGTCACAGGGGCAAGCCATTGGCACGATTGGCATGACCGGACGTACTAGCGGCCCGCATCTGCATTTTGAGATCCGCGACAGCAATTTCCAAGCAATGGATCCAGTATACACGATTAGTGGCCTGTGATTTTTATGAAAGTTGACCTACCGGTAGTTTGTTGACTTGGGTTAAGGACTGGCATAGAGGTCAATCGGATGACCGGTGGAGAGCCAATGCAGTAGATCGGCTAGGGGTGGCGGCGGGAGCAGCGGTGAGAAGGCCGCCCAAAACCTTCGCGGAAGCCATCTAGCACCGACGAGGGTGATTCAGCAAACTGAAGTGGCCTCATTTAAGCAGCAACGGCTGTTATAATACCTCCATATGACGCTCAATGATGGTTTGTTCAATCTGTGGCGCGTACTGGCAGGCCAAGATTTAGTAGCCCTTCTCAAGGTCATTTTAGAAGCAGGTCGTTATATACGACGTTTTCACGAGCCTCCCGGCATGTATGAGGTGTTAGAGCATCATGCCCGTCTCGAATTGCATGACATCAAAGGAAGAAAAGCCACCTATTTCAAAGATCAGCAGGTGCGTTTCCTCCAAGATCACATTATGGCCTATCAAGATCAAGCATGGGGGGATGGCAACATCTTCGCGGATTACAAATGCTCACCGGGAGTAGCGGTTGACCGTTACCCGCAAGGGAATGTTTGGCGGATTTTGATTTCGCTACGCCAAACCAAACACAAAAACGACATCGAGACTTTTCATATTGAGAGAGTCATTGAAGAGGGCTTTATCAAGCCTGTTGAATATTTCCAAGCCCGCATTGACCACCCTACGCGGCTTTTAAGTATGCGCCTCTTGTTTCCGCTTAAACATCCGCCGAAGCAAGTTGTGGTAATGGAGCAGGGGACAAGCCGAACATTAGCATTAAATACCTCTGACATTCAGACCCTTCCCAATGGTCAAACCCTTGTCATGTGGTCCATGAAGTACCCAAAGATAGGGGAAGCATATAATTTGCGCTGGGAGTGGTGAGCAGGCAACCCATAGGAGAGGCTGCCCACCCTCTGTTATGGAATTACAGCGTACCGCCGCCGCCACTGGTCATGATGCAGCCCTCCTTCGATTCCCTCATGAACGGAGTGTATAAAAGTAGTTATTCCGAAAACGGAATAAATTACGCCCTTTATACAATAGACAGTATACGCCGCTTTTCCTAGAATTACAATAAAATCATGCGTTTTAGGAATAACTCACTCTTGGATGCACAACTACTCGGGGATCGTATTCGGCAAGCCCGCGAACGTTTGGGACTCTCGCAAGAAGAGTTTGCCGCTTTGATTGCGCGTGACCAACGGGCCGTTTCCGAATTTGAACACGGCAAACGGCGTTTGGTGGCAACGGAATTACCCCTGATTGCTCAAGCCCTACAAGTACCGTTGTTGTACTTTTATGAGGGTGAGTTTTCCCTGCAAGATTTAGATACCGCGATTTTGAAAGAATTTCATCGTCTGCCGAGTTCGGAAGCACGTCAATCCGCGATTGATCTCCTCCGCATTTTCTCTGACGCTCTGCTCAATCGTTGACTTCTTGTACTAATGAAGCCCTGAGAATAGTTGCAATACTGGTGGGTAGTTTAGCCAGCCAACTCGATAAGCGCCAGCGCAAATCGTTCTAACTCCTGTTCCAATTCACTCGCCTATAAATTCAAACCACGCGATACGGCTTCCAGTTCATCATTCGTGATTCCTAGATACCTCTTGGTATACGCCAAACTATTGTGATTGAGTTTGTACATGATGAGCGCCAAATCTACCCCGTTAAGCCGAGCATGATACCCCCATGTCTTGCGTAAGGAATGGGTACCAAAATTACTCCGCAGCCCAATGGCTCTACAGATGCCTGATATTCCCTTCCAGACTTGCCCACGCTTGATGGGTTGAGTATAGGTGTTACTCACTGTATCGAAGAAGAGAAAATGTTCGGAGTTTTGGGTAATGGTGGGGTAGTGACGCACATATTCGTCGAAAGCCTCCCGCATACTGTCATTAATAACGACTTCCTGCCGTTTGCCACGCTTTTCTTCTCGAATCCAGAACCGGGCACGTAGTTGCCCATCACTCTCTATGAAATCCCCAACCCGTAGTTTGAGTAAATCCGAAACGCGCAGTGCGGCGTTAATGCCCACCACGAACAGCAGCAAATCACGATAACGCTGTTCACCGCGCAACAGATTTTTAATTTGAGCGATTTTTTTGCGATCCCGAATGGGTTCAACGAAGTTCATAAGCGGTTGCGGCGAGGGTACTTTTTCTATAGACATAATAGGCTCTCCGGCTCACTATGTCTACTAGGAGGATAACGAATCGAATTGGAATAATGGAAAAAGGTGGCTGTATCGGGCAAGACAGGGGAGGAGTGGACACAATGGTTATTGTGTCTGCATTGATTGCAAGTGAGTATTTTCCACTCAATCAAATTGGTCTCATTTCAGACAAACCACGTATGACTAATTCTCACAGATAATCGGTGCTAACTTATCAACTAAATTCCCACTTTTTTCTTTAGCAGTTTTAGAGTTTTTCTTGATGGAGAGACTTCAACATACCAAATGATTTGTTCATAAAATACAAATCTAAAAAATGCTTTCTTTGGCTCAATGTAGAGTTGGAAGCGGAAAATATTCTTGGGATAGGGGCGCGGATGGGAAGACCACCCGTCAACCCACCGAAAATTTTCCCACTTAGTTACACGAGGGTACAGAGCTAGCTTAAGTTGTATGAATTCTTTTTGACTGATTCGGTAAGGAAAAGGTAACCAAGCTGGACTCCAAGGCTCTACCTTATCCCATTGTATGGTTGCATCAAAGTGATTGGTGGCATTGTAGATAAAACCTGCTACCAATTGCCGAATCCAAGGAATAATATCTTCAGCCAGATAGGAAGTTGTAGGTAGGCCGGGAAGGTCGGAAATTAGCTGTGCGCTATATGCCTTTCTTTTAGCTCTTTCCACAGAAGATTTACCCTCTTCGATAGCTCTCCTTACATCAGAGTGAAATCGCAAACTATAAGGTTCAAGAGATATCAGCGAGGCAGCAACGACTGCTTGGTCAAGGCCGCTTTTCTGACTATTGTGCTTCTCGCATGAGGGAACAGTAAGGCTGTCAGTTTCAAAGCCCTTGAACATCAATTTGGGGGGAATGTGTTCTTTTGAGGAGGATGGATTTCCACAAAAATAACAAGGCTTGGGCATGTGTACCACTTGATTAGAGTTAGACTGATCTGCCCCCAACGACTAGGCCAGTTGGAGTGAGGGTCGAGCTTGGTCAGCAAAAACAGCTGGGGGTAGATAACCCAAGCTACTATGCGGACGATATTTATTATACTGCTGCCGCCATTCTTCAATAACCTGTTGGGCCTCAGCGCCATCAGCAAAAACCCAACGATCCAAACATTCGCCGCGCAAAGTACCATTAAAACTCTCGATGAAGGGATTTTCCCACGGACTGCCGGGGGTAATGTAAAGCGTCTGGCACTGCTGATCCCGTAGCCACTGTTGTAAGGCATAGGCGATGAACTCTGGCCCATTATCGCTGCGTAAGTAAGTGGGTGCACCACGCACCAGCAATAACCACTCCAATTGCTGAATGACTTGGCGGGAGGAGATCGAACGCGCCACATGGATGGTCAAGCATTCGCGGGTATATTCGTCCAAGATAGTCAACATCCGCAATTTGCCACCGCGTTCGGTGCGGGCTTCTAAAAAGTCATAACTCCACACTTCATTGGGATGACTGGCCCGTCGCAAACCACCTGCTGCATCGCCATAGCGTCGTTTGACCCGTTTGCGGCGCGGCAATTGTAAGCCTTCCTGTCGCCAAATCCGATAGACCTGTTTGCGATTGATGGGATACCCGTCCTGTTTGAGCATCGCTGCAATCATGCGGTAGCCATACATGGGCTGCTCGTGGGCATATTCACGGATGAGCGCCACCGTCGCAGCCTCATCCTTGCGGGCATGGCTGACATACCGAGCGCTAGACCGCTGAAGACCCATCAACTGACACGCATGGCGTTCCGACAGCCCTCGTTCTGTAACCACTTGTTGGACTACTTGTCGTTTGTGGCGAGGGCTTACCATTTTTTTGACACCACCTCTTTGAGTACATCGATGTCCAAGGCTTGCTGGGCCACGATTTTCTTCAGCCGCGCATTCTCCGCCTCTAACTCCCGCAACCGTTGTAGTTCGCTCGCTTCTAGCCCGCCGTACTTGGTGCGCCACCGATACACCGTTTGCTCCGAGACCCCATATTTCCGGCACACCTCCGCTACACTGATGCCGTTTTCCACTTCTTTCAATATCCGTATGATCTGCTCTTCGCTGTAGCGTGTCCCTTTACTTGCCATGAAACTATCCTCCTGTCCTTATTGTATGTCTGATAGTCTCACTTCACTTGGGCCAGTTTTTGGGTTCTTGTGCAAATGTCGTGCTAGGTTGGTTTGTAGCAAACTCGAATGCATAACAAATCAAGGTTGGCACGACCATACATTTGGCGCTTGAGCAATTTTAAGCGGTGAACATGGCCCTCGGTCTGTCCATTGCTCCATTCCAAGGCAAGGGCGGCTTTGACCGCATGGTAGTCTTGTTTCAAGGACTCGGCGAAACGTTTACATGCCTGAATACCACAAGTCATACAGGTGTCGAGCCAAGTATCGAAGCCGGCATTTTGTCTTTGACGGACCATGGTGGTGAAATGGTGAATCAGGTGATGTAAAGTGCTCAAGGTATCCACTTGGAGTAGTTGCGACAATAGGTCGGCCTCAGCCTTGTTCAAACGTTCAGGCGGTGCGATCAAAAGCTGAAGGCAGCTATCGCGTGAGGGTAACCAAATAGGGAGAGGTGGAGTCTGGGTTGGGTGGAGCACCTGCTGGCGGTAGAGAGTCACCCACTTACGCACTTGACTAAGTTGCCCCGGATAACCACGCGCGACGACCTCATGCCAAAGTTGGGTCATCGTGATAGGGCCGGACTGAAGTCGAGCAGTCATATATTCAATAAAGGGATCAAGCATACTTGGGAGCGGTGTTTTCTGACGTTCGGGAAAGAGTTCTGCCTCCCAGAACAGCTTCACGGTTGCCCGATTGAGACCTAAAACCCGAGCGATCCGGCGCTGGCTATAATTTTGCTGTTTCAAGTATTGAACACGCTGGAAATCTCGGATGCGTCGCTCCCGCGACAGACGTTGTTGTTCCAGCTCGTCCTTTGAGCGTGGCAAAGGTGGACGGACAACCTGAGAGTCAGACGAATGGACTGCTGGATGGGATCGCATCTTGGACCATTGCTCCCGCAAGGCTCGCTCAGCCATCTCCGTCAAATTCTTTAATAAATGCCAGCGGTCGGCGATCTGAATGGCGTTAGGTGCACCTCGTTCAATCCCATTGGCGTATTCAGTGGAACGATCCCGGGCCACCATTTCGATGCTCGGATGTCTTTTGAGCCAATCCGCTAATGTGTCTGACTGGCGATCCGGCAAGAGATCCACGACGCAATGGGCTTCTAAATCAACGAGAATGGTGCCGTAAGTCTGCCCACGCTTCTTGGCCCAGTCATCCACTCCCAACACGCGGACAGCGGATACCTTTGGCCGAACATTCGATCGTAAGATGCGTAAGATACTATGCCTTGTCGTGGGAATCTTCAAATGGTTTGTTAAGCGCGATCCACCTTGTCCTCCTGCCACTTGCCCAATATGCCAAATGAGCGTTTCCAGACGTTTTGTCCGGCGGGCATACCGAGTGGTCAGCTGTTGAAAACCTTGGGCAAACGTTTTTCGTTTACACGCGCTACTGGTACATCGAAATCTTCGCACGCGGATTTCGAGCCGAAGTCCGGCTTCTCCCATTGGTAAATCCTTGAGAACTCTTGTGTAATAACTGTGAACGTGATGGCTGGTTTGTCCGCACGCTGGGCAGACCCCGCTCTCCTGTGTGCTGTGTCCCCTTACTAACCACCCCGATTCGGTTGCTTCGATCTGCTCTATTTGGCATTCTGGTACTTGAATCGCAAGCATTTCCATCTCACACCCTTTTCCCTTTTTGTGCGAGAGGCTATTGTCTCAACCCAGCACGACATTTGCACAAGAACCAGTTTTTGGGGGGATAGATCAAGACTTTGCTTTTAAGGAATCTGTAAATATTGAATTATTTTCATAGCAACAGGATATATCGTTGAAGCAAACGCCCCATAAAAATGCCTTACTTGATGTCTATCAATGGGGACATTTCGGTGTGCTGCATTTCCGGCAAACTCTCTAATCGTGTGGAAGGTTGGTTTTAACTCATTTTTTAATCGGTCCTTCAAATGTGTTTCATTAGCTAAAAGTGCAGAATCAGATTCTAGTTGATCAAAAATTACGTTTGCACGATGGGCCAAGTTAGTAGAAGCCTTGTTGATTTTTGACTTGAAGCTATTTTTTTTCGCATCATCAGGCAGTTTTGTGACAATTGCATTTATTAATTGCTGAAGAACATGCTCGCAAGGTAGTCTCAGTAACAGGATGGCGGCCCTAGGTAAACTATGATGTAGACAGGAAAGCCCCTCGCCTAGATAGCCCCTAAGTTCATCATCCAGTGGCGCAATTTGCCCCAATAAATTTATATAATCATCGGCAAAGTAGGGCATAGCATGATGGTCAGCTAGAATCTTCAGGCCATATTCCGACACTAAAATATGATTAGGGTCAAAAGTATACTTACCAGTCCACTGTATTTGGTCAGGCTCTATTCTTGCAAACATAATTATGCCTTGTTGAGCAAGAGCTATCACCTCTTCAAAAATAAGGCCCTGAATATAAAGGCGGTGATATATGCTTTCACTGCGTTGTAGAGAACTGTTATCCACTGTGTGGAGAGTCTTGCGTATTTTTCCAGACGTTTCTAATTGAGTGTAGACTTCATCTAAAAATGCTTGCAATTCTCGGCCCCTACCAGTTAAGTCGTTGATATTTCGAGCGGCAAAGCCAAGTTTTTGAGTATACGAGGCAAAATTAGTTTTTTTCAGAAGAGAAAGAATCTCATCACGAATTATTTCCCTGTCGATCTGTAATTCTTCGTATTCCATACAGGTTTTTGACCATTTTCGCTAATCTGAGTATATGCTCAATTATGGATGGATATATCAAACCATACAAATCAGCCCCTTAGCTTAAGTAGAATCCACCTATGAAGGTGATATTCCAATGTGCGATGGTAAGCCTGTCTCTTTTCTCGCTCTTTTTCAGCCGCCAGATGGTGACTTGTTACGCTAATCCCAGCATGGTCACCTCTAGCTGTATATCCGGGGTAAAGACATCTGGATTTGCAAGCATCGAGGTCATTTTTGTCTAGCCCAGCCGTTATGAAGTGATACATTTGCGCTCTGGGGTTATTAATGCCCGAAGGGGCTACTATTAGGGACAAAAACTGAAGTACCTCAAAAGAGGCTACACTTAAGCTAAAGGCAAAAACGTTTTCGTTCCGCTTGGCCCAATGGGCATGTGGTAAACCAGCAATATACGCTGGATCATCTAAAAATCCATCTCGTTCACTGGAGACTTGACCGGGGTCATACTGTTCAAGGCACTCAAGGCATGGTCGGTCTGGTATTGCGATATGCGTCCGCCAATCAGCATGTTTTAGCTTTTGAGTCCTTTCATTTACCCGAACCATAATGCCACCGTCAACGACTGGAATAAGATGGGCATAGGCGATGAAATTCAATACACTACGGGCCAACGGGCGATCTACACAACTGAATAGCACATCACAATCGAGCGCAACTTGAAATCCACTTTCTTCAACAATACTCCATTCGAGCGGTTCAACTGTGAACTGCCCGGCGGTTGCCGTTTGACGGATTGCTTTAGCAATGACCTCAACCTTTGATTTTTTCAATAGCGCGTCCCGACGAGTGGCAAAAAGCAATCTATCCAAATTGACCTTTTCCACACTGTCAAAATCCAAAAGTCTGATGTGACCGATACCCATACGGGCCAAAGCCTCCGCTACAATGCTACCTACGCTACCTGCGCCCACGATCCCCACCGTTAGGTTTGCCAACTGGGATTGCGCTTCCTTACCCCATGCCAAAATAGTACGTTCCAATTCAGGTCGGAACACTGATTTTTTGGCTAGATTTGGATGGAGGGTGATAGCGAACTTACTCCCAACTACTCTAACTGAGTCGCACCACTGTCGCTCATAAGTGCGGGGTGCTGTTTTTGTCCAGAAGCGTGCACTCCACGCTTCGTCTGTACCAATTGTCAACCCTACTAATGGCAGTTCGGTTGCGCTCTTAACTGCTGCCGCAAGTCTTTGTTCCGCATGAATGTCATCTAGGCTCATGTCTTGCCAACCCGAAGCAGGATGGCTGTGCATGAATGCAAGCCCAGCGCCGGCGTTTATAGCTTCGCTGAGGGCACGCTCGAAATAGGATGGCATAAAACTGACATTGCCATGAACGTCTCGGTCTCCCTCTAACGGAAGGATTAAACTATGGATCAGCGCCGTAATTCGATCACGCCCCTGACTGGGATGCCATAAGGCAAAACACAAATCCTCCTGCCCATCTTGGCGCAGGAGATGTTCTATAGCTTGTTCATGAACAGATGAAGGTAGTGCTACACTGTACATCATTGCGTCTCGAACAAATGACGAATATGGGCCATATACGTGCTGACACTTCGGTCAAATTTCGCCCATTCATTAAATGGACGACTCCAATATTGCCATCCCGCCCCAAATTCTCGGTTGTCGTGTACACCCCCAGCCGGATGTACGTTGCTACTCGTATTGATAGGCAACAAATGTGGGGAAATATGTGGCCCACTGGGGGGATTGGCAGGGAAATCATCACCTACTACGAATCCTAATCGAATTGTTTGGCCGATAAACTTCCCAACAGGGATTGTATACTCAAAACAGATGCGATTGTTCCCTTGATCTTCGGGGTTGTAACCCAGTGTTTTGAGTTGGTCAATGAAATCTTGTCGTGACATCTTTTACATCTCCTAGGATACAGGCGTTGGCCCAGTGAACACCGAAACAAATTTGGCGTGTTGGTGCATATGAATCGGCTCATTTGGCTTGTCTTTGTAGGATTCTTGATTGTGACCATGAATTTCGACCAAGTAGTGTACAGTTGGATCAATTCCAGCAATTTGCAGGATTTGGGTGGGGGTTAGAGTATGCTCATTCGTGGAAAAGGGTTCATCATCAACGGTGAAATGGAAGGTGGGCATTAGAAGTCTCCTTAGGTTAATCCGATTTGTTGCACGGATGAAAAGAATTGTCGCATATATAATACAGCATTAATTTTTGTATTGCAAGTGCAACGGGTGTATCATGGATGAAAAACGTTAAGAGGGACACGTCATGAGCAGTGAAATTGATATCCAACAACTGGCGGTACAACTCAAAGAAAAGCGCGGGCGGCGCGGGCTTCGTGAAGTCGCTGACGAAATAGGTGGGGTTAGTGCATCCACACTTTCCCGTATTGAACAAGGCAAAGTTCCCGATTTGGATACTTTTGTACGTATTTGTCGTTGGTTGGACATTCCAATGGATAGGTTTATAATAAAAGATGAACCTAGCTCCCAAAAAGCTGATTCTTCCGAAAATCTAAATACCAGTTCTCAAACGCTAACTGTTCATCTTCGTGCGGATAAAACGCTTGATCCTAAAACCGCCAAAGCACTAGCGCATTTAATTCAGTTAGCATATGAAGCAATCGAGCGGGACGAAATTGAGGGGGATGAAGAGTGAGAGTGCATTTTGAGACGTGGATTTAAAGCCGACGCCGAGCGACAGGCCCTTGACTTGAGGCAAAGCCTGTCGCTTTCAATTGCAGTGCCTTTGATCGGTACACAACTTGCCAAGCACCTAGAGGTACTGGTTAGTTCAGCCAATCGTATCCCCAGAATTCCTAATGAAATTAGAGAGCAGCTTTGGGAGGCAGACAACATGAGTTGGTCTGCTTTTACCATTTCGCATGAACATAAGGGAAAGCGCGTTTTCTATAACCCTACTCATCCTCGTGGTCGCCATGAGAGTAATGTAATGCACGAAATCTCACACATCTTATGCAATCATGCTCCTTCTAAATTTGTCACCTTTGAAAATTGTGACTTTTCACTTCGCACTTGTGATCCAGAACAGGAGGAGGAAGCGGATTGGTTTTCTGGGTGCTTGAAATTACCCCGTGAGAGCTTGATATGGGCAGTCCGCCAGAAAATGGAAAATGAGGAAATTGCCTCACATTTTGTGACGAGTCTTGAGATGGTCAAATTTCGGCGAAATGTTACTGGGGTTGACCGACAGATACAGCAAGGAAGAAAGCGTTGGCAGAAGTAAATCCCAAGATTGGAACTGACTATAGTTCTTTTTTAGTGGATAGCAAAGGCAATAAATATGAGGTCAGCCTTTTTCGAGACGAGGACTTTTTTGAGGTGCATATAAGCTGGAAAAACAGTGGTGTTGGTTTGGTTCGATGGTACATTGATGATTCCAACCAGCTAGTGCTGGGTGACATCATCATTTTTGATCCACCTCTTATATCCTATAAAAGGATATTATGCTTCATTCCTGTCTGGTATCGAAGAAAGAGTTTTCGCGGGTTAGGGTTAGGATCAGCAATGTTGGAGTTCGTGATTGCCCAAGCCAAAAACCTAGAGGTAGATGGTATTTGGGGCATAATTGTTCCGGATGACCCTAAGACTCCAAATCTCGCTATTTGGTATCAGCGGCATGGTTTTGAAGTTGATGCGAATCGAATCTACCGGAGTATGTAGTGGCTTTCTTCGTCAAACCACCGTTTGGCGTCGAAACCAGCTTTTCTCGGAGCTAACGGACAATTACTTGGTCGGTCAAGGAGAGGCTTGTACTCGAACCGTTCAAAGACCAAATTCGGGTTTATTTACAACTGAAACTGCATTATCAGTGCCATGCAGAAACCTATCAATTCCCGACTACAATAGCCTTTAGCCTACAATACGTACAAATATTTTGTACAAGGTGTGACCACGAATAGAGCCAGATAAGCTCTTTTGAGCTAAATTTTATAACTCCAAATAGCCAGAGTCTGGCTTATTGACGATGTGAATTAGCCAATCCACCCTTTTAGGGAATCCCAATTAACGTTTTCTATCCAATACTTGGTCGTTTCCAAAAGATGTTTTTTTGAGGTTTTTAAGTCATCTAGAGTCAGCCACTGGTAATCAACAAATTTCTCACTGTTTAAGTTTATTGGATCACCTTCCCAATAGACAATGAAGAAGCGTACAAATTCTCTGCAACATTCATGCGAAAAAATATGATGGGCATACTCACCACACCCACCCTTAGAAAAGAAACCCAGCTCTTGTTCCACAGCCCTAAATACTCCACTAGGGTAGTCCTCTCCGGCTAGCAAATGTTTGCCAATGAATCCCCACTTTCCGAACTCGAGTTCTTCATCAGAAGTTCGCTGAACGATGAGTATTTTCTTTGCAGTAGGATCAATCAGGGTAAAATGAATAGCTTGATGAAAAAATTGCATAGATTGATTAATTTGGGATCATATCACAGCATAACAAGTTTGTTCCAGAAGTTAGAATATTGATAAATGAGAGCAGCAACAAATTTATGTTACTGCCCATTTGAGCTAACGCTCCAATTAGTCTTTGAAGTGGCCTTCTCCAGCTTCAATTGCAATATCTACCCTATATTCCTGATCTTTGTAGTAAAACTTCGCTTGATAGAAGTTGCGATTTTCGGCAGCGGAAACATTATGTGCCCTATTTACCGCACTCTCTGCCTTTTCGATTGCCTCTTTAAAGTTTCGATTCCATTCCGAATCGCCGAAGTATTCCTTTTCTTTCGCCCACAGAGTTGCCAATCTTTGTAGAGCCTCTTTTTTCGTACAAGGCTCGCTCTCGCTATGATAGGTGACCGAATTTACATTTTGGGACCCAACTTGAAGTTGAAAACGAATATCGTATCTAGCCATTTAGATCTCCTATTGAATATCCAACAAATTTGAATCGGTTCTAGAAAAGCGCTCTAAGGTTTACGCTTGGATCGTAAGTGGCAGCGTCAGGGTTGCTGCTGCCTCGAAAGCAACAAAACAAAACCCGGCAGAAAAACTTCAAATACCATTTTAGGCTGTAAGTGGTTGATTTAAACGACGGTGGGGCGTTTTTTTGGATTTTCCGAAATTTTGTTTGATAGGAAAAATATAAATCCTAAATGTGATATAGTTGGTTGAGGAATGCTAATATATTATTCCTTCTACAGTCAAAGGATGATAATTAATAAGAAAATATAAAGATGACAGTTATGTTAATCTTTATCATTGATTGAAATTGTTGATAGAAAAGTATTCCATTTGACCTGCAAATTACCAAATGACCCAAAAAGCCGAATAATTTTCTCTTTTCTCGGGATTATTATCACTCTTTTAATTAGCTTTGCATTGTCCCGCCTCTCTATTAACTTTGAGTCCCTTGCCGCATTAGGGTATCTGGGTATTTTCCTCGCAACGATGCTGGGCAGTGCAACCTTGTTTTTTCCTGTCCCTCATATTGCAGCGGTTTTTGCGGCTGGAGCGTTTTTTGACCCTGTGGGCGTCGCTGTTGCTGCTGGATTTGGATCAGCCATAGGAGAGTGCATCGGTTACTATATTGGATTAAGGTCGGGAGGCGTGGGAAGAGACGCAAAGTGGTATCCAAAGGTAGAGAGTTGGTTCAACAAATATGGAGGATTTGCTATTTTTGTTTTAGCAGTAACTCCGAATCCAGTATTTGATTTAGTTGGATTAGTAGCTGGTTTAGCTCGTTTTCCTGTCCTTAAATTCTTTTATATAGTATTGATCGCAAAATTAATCCGATCATTGATTTTTGCATATCTCGGTTCTCAAATGAGGTAAGTTAGATTTAGGAGACAAAAATGCCAGAGCTTGATTTTTCTGACAACGAAGTCCTTTTGTTTTTAGCCTTCGCACTTGCCCCGATCATTAGCACATTTGCGCTAAATCTGTTAACTTTGCTCGGAGAAAAAGAGATTTCACCAATTATCCCGCAAATTAATGGTTTCTCATTTGGACAGCTGGTGGGAGCGTGGTTTGCTGTGTTAATCGTCAACCAAGAGGGAAAATTTGCTCCTTTGTCGACCCTTGGAGGCGCTCTTTACGTGTTTGTTTTGCTGCAAGTCCTCATTGATAAGCAGCAAAAACAGATAACTAAAGACCATGTATGGGGGGTACTCAAGAATAGATTTGGTCTATCGCCTGACAGATTGAAGGCAATTCAAGAAATCTCCGATTCACTTATAGAGGCAGATTTCTTTCCGAATTCCTTGTTGAATCAGTTTAATAACTGGTCGGGACACTCACGTCAGAAGCGGAGAGAACAATTGCTTCAACTAGTCAAAGTTTCCGTTAGAAATACTGCACAAGCCCACACGCAAGGAGAAATTGACGAGAAAGTTTTTATTGTCCCTATAGAAAAACGTCGAGGGTTAAGAGTAGCTTATTTTCTTGTCACGTCGGCTTCGCTATTAATTTATTTATTGGGCGTTGCAGTATTTCTCTCGATATCCTTAACATAGTAAACTTTAGCTATGAATTCGCGTCTGAAGAGTAACTTCTCTGTTGATTTGGTTACATATTGCAATCCATATTTAGAATTGGGATATTCTTATGAAGATTTAATTTTTTATGCATGAAAAATTTACACCTCACCAAGATGCCTCTTTCAACAATGATGCCTCTTTGACAATAGAAGAGTCTTGGCTGATTCGTTTGCGTTTTGCCCGATTTATTACGGAGGTTGTCAAGCATAGAGAGGCTATAAGAATAGCTATCTCTCCATCGGAAAAATTAAGGTATATAAACTGGTACCTTCAGCATGGATGCGATTTGTCGTGCCATTATTGTCAAGTGCCTAAACAACGAGTGAGTGTAATGGATAGATCACAACGCATTGCTGCACTGAGCAAGCTTCGCCAGCTATCCGTTAAATATCCCACCATCAGCATTCTCGGCGGAGAACCAACCTTAAGACCTCAATTGCTTGTTGAAGCAGTACACGATGCAACTGAGGCGGGCTTTTTAGTAAATCTGGTGAGCAATGGTTGGGGACTAACGCCAGAACTGATTACGCAGTTGGGAGAAGCCGGATTGTACTTTTTAGGGATTTCTGTTGATTGTGATAGTAAAGCACAAAAGTCGAATCTAGAGAAAGCCTTGGTGCATCACACATTCACAAGACAGGCTGGGATTATTCCAGTGATTAATACAGTCATTACTCGTGAAACTGATGTCAACGAATTCAAAAAATTTGCGAAAGCGATTATTGATTCAGGTTGTTTTATCAGCCCTTTAGCATGTTCCCCCGCAGTTCCGCATGGCGTTTTTTCTAGTGCTTCTTCCGATGCTGTCCCTACAAAAGAACAATTGCGGCAAATTGTGCCTTGGTTGGCACGGCAAAAGCTCAAAACAGGTCGCGTTACAGGTACTTTTAGTTATCTATGGCAATTGTTTCATTCTGGCACAACACAGGCAGGTGAAACCCAACTATGGCATTGTTCGAGTAAATTCAGAGCTGAAGGATCAAAAGAAGGTAGGGGATTTTTAACATTAGACTCAGACGGCTTCATTGGCCCTTGTCAAGAATTCCCACGTTTGGTAAATCTGCTTGAACTTCCAGATGAACATCTGTCGCTTCAATTACTAGATGAGAGTTTTTCTGGTACTACAGAGAAATGCCCGGGGTGTTTGTATAATTGCTACATTATGGAAGAAGATTTGAAAGGCGCAGCCGCATTGCTGGAGACACCGACTCTTATTCGGATTGCTGATATTCATGGCGAACGTCGTTCCTAGATTTAGAAGAAATTCTAGCCTGATCCCGATTGGTGGGCTATCCCTCATTTATCATAATGAAAAAAAACCATAGAATCCCCAAAAACCCCACCAGCATCATTAAATAAAAGATAAATTTTTGGAAATTTTCATTGACGACAGAAAATTTCTTGAATGACTGTATATTGAACATCTAAGATAAGATTCTAACATATCGAATCTTATCTTAGGAAAAATTACCGACTTCTATTTTAACTTTTAATGAGAGCAACTTCTCAGCAGGTCGCTTCTACACTCCATAGGAAGTCCAACCTCCAAAATGGTATTCCCTGTGATGATATTTGTTGACCTATTGCCCATGTGCTATTTATGCCAAATTTCCAGTAATCGCCATCCTCCTGTCTTGATTCCAATTGGATGATCTGTCCTTTTCCTAGACCGGATACCACCACACCGAAAAACTTGATTCGTATATGATCGTAGTTCCCATCCCAAGCTCCTCGTGGAATTTGGAGGTAAAAGGCTGGATCACCTAATGAATCCCAACCAGCATCGTATGCATGTGCTCTATGGGTGCACCATCTTTGAGGGATTGAGGGAGACGATGGTGCGTTCGGGGTAGATGGTTGAGGTGAGTTTGGTTGATTTCCGCCAAGTTCTGTATATTGGGATCCTCCACTGACCCAGCCGCTACCACCATTCCAGCGAACCTCGTACCATCCAGATCGCTCACCAACGTATTCTAAATACATGCCATTTGCAGCACGAGCAACTACTGGAAAACTTGTACTTGCTCCTCTTCGAATACTCATTCCCAATGGAGCAACAATTCGTACCCATTGTCCTTGAGGTGGGGTACTGCTTCCAACCAGCGGAGTAGTAGGTGAGGAGGGTTGAACAGGATTGGGATTTCCAGTGGTTGGATTTGTTGGGTTCGTATTTCCAGTTGTTGGATTGGTATTGCCTGTCGTGGGATTGTTGCCCCCGGTGGTTGGAGGTGCAATGGAAGTTGGATTAACAGAGGGCGGAGTCGTATTGCCCGTTGAAAAACTGACTGGAACAGAGTGCCCTTGTGAGTCACTGAATGTGTAGTTGTAGCTGCCTGTCCCATGATGGTAGACCGCATAAGCAAGATACCCGTTGTTATCAGTTGAACCTGCACTGCCTGTCCAGCCAGAATTAACAACTTCCCCAGTGCTACACACTGTTTCCGAGTAGTTGCTTGTCACGGTGATAGTGCTGTTGGGTGCAAAACCGCTCAGCGCAAACCAGATATACCAGCGGCAATTGCCATCAGGAACGATGTTCGGGCCGTTTACTGAGGCGTTTCCACCACCGGGGTTATTTCCAACCCCCGTAATAGTCGTACAGCTACTTGCCCCAGCCGACCAATCACCATTGTTCCCACCAGCGATTTCAAAACAGATTGTGTGGGAACCAGCCGTGAGTGCCCATGTTTCGCTTTGTTCGGGTGCTCCAGCATCTTCGCCAAAGCCACCCCCATCAATGTTGAAACGCGAAGCACGAATACCACCTGCACAGTTGCCACGCCCATAGAGGCTCAAAATCGTTCCCACATTCTGTGAGGGTGAATTGGGGGAAACTGAGAATGCTTCGACGGTACAATCCGACGCTTGCGCCTCCGAAGTAAATAGCAGCGCAAAAAGTAGTGCCGCTCCCAAAAGAAATGAAGCAAACAAAATTCGACGAGCCACTGCATATGACCTTTCACTAGAGATGTTCTGTTCTTAAGCTGTCATGATTCTCAAACCCTTTAGCAAACAGATATGGCTATCAGATGAGAAACCTGTATCTCTTTGCAAAAAGTGGTTACTATATGGTGAATCCTGACCATTTACCTAACCATATTCTAGGAGAGATGCCGTTGATTTGAACTGCGGAGGGGCGTTTTTTCGGATTTTCCGAAATTTTCATTGATTGGATAGGGAGCAAAAGGACAAACATGGTATGGTTAGTTACAAACCGCCTAACTTGCCCAGTGAAAATGATTGCGAATCATTTCGCAAAGTGTTGCGAGAACTTAGAAAAAGAAAAGGCCACAAGCAAGGAATCTTGGCGAAGAAGCTCTATATAGCAACCAGCAAAATTAATGAACTAGAACGTAAATCACTCCCACCCAGCTTTGGCATTAAAGACGTCAGTGTACTCGCTGAAGCACTGGGGTGTACACAAGAAGAATATTTCCGATTGTTGGCAGCTTATTTGTGTGATAGTTGGTATGGCGAATAGATAGGGTAGGCACTCATGAGACAATTACGGGATGAAGAAATACGCCTTTTGGCCGCCCTTCAAGACTTTCAAAAGCACTCTACCGAAGCCAATCGGCAAAAGGTACTGCAATTGCTTGAACGGGTTGAAAAACTCGATACTGAGCCGGGATTTATTGCTCAGGCTCAAAAAGAATATGCTGCTGAATTAACCTATCGGGGAACATCCTTTCAACCCAATCGAGGACTGTCCCTCTTTACGGTTGTGTCGCAGGTGGCTCTTATAGCTGCTGTTCTTATATTAGTGTTTTTGGTTCTAAATTTGCAGGATGAGGTGGGATCGCCAACCGAGCCAAAAGCCGACGACGTGCAGGCTACGGAAATCGAAGTGGCCGCAAGCCCTTTTACCCCTGTCTGCGGAGGCGATGTGCGTCTTCAACCAGAAGTTAGCGAAGGGGACTTTCGACGGGAACTAGGCTTAACGTCTTTTACAGCCCAAGTCACCGACAGTGGAGTAGTCAGTAACCGTATCCGTGCTGTGACCATAGACGAGCGCGGGGTTTGGTTCGGGTATTATCCCAACCAAGACGGTCAAAATCCGATCAATGGGATTGGGCAGTATGACCGAGCCACTTGGGAACTGTGTAAGTCTGAAATTGTCCCAATAGGGGAGAATGTCAATGACATTGCCATTGCCCCTGACGGCAAAGTGTGGGTCGCTACTGATGGATTTGGCGTAGCTGTTTTGGATGAGCAAGGCTGGCATACCTTCACCAGTAGTCAGGGTCTACCCGACGATCACACCTACTCGATTGTGGTAGATAGCCGCAATGTTGTGTGGGTGGCGACCTATCAGGGTGTTGCTAAATTTGACGGAGAGGTATGGAGTGTTCCCTACACAGTGCAAGATGGGGACACGATTATCAATAATCATGTCGGGGAAATCGCCTTTCACCCTAATGGTGAAGTCTGGATTGGTTATCTTGATGCAGGGTTGAGCCGCTTCACTAACGATGGGGAGTGGTTACACTACTCAACAGCCACAAATCCCGACGCCTTAGCAAGTGATAACGTACGTAATATTGTCATGGATGGTCAGGGGAATGTTTGGGTAGCCACGTCTGGTGGCGGAGTGAGCAGGTATGACTCCTCGTCTGACCATTGGACAATCTACGACACCTCAACGAGTAATTTGCCCAACAATGACATCCATACAATAGCGATTGACAAATATGACCGTGTTTGGGCAGCTACCAATGGCAGTGTAGTTTACTTAGATGGTTCTACTTGGCACATATACGCCGAAGTAGAAGCCCTTAGCATTGCTTTTGGACTTCCCTGTGACGAGGAGTGTCCCGAGGCAACATGGAGTGATGAGCATGTGTGGCTTGGCACTTTCGCCTTGGGGCTGACCCACAGCCGTATCCCTCAGCCTTCCAAAATCATTGAAGTTGTTTCAGTAGATTACCCACGTACTGTCCAACCGGGCGAACAATTCAAACCTAGCGTTACCGTCCGCGTATTGCCGGGATACGAGTTAAGACAAGGCGATGGGCTGTTTTATGCGGAATTAGACCCAGCTAACCTCTTTGGCGCACATGATCGTATTGCGGTCACAAGAACCGTGAGTGCGGGTCAATCCTATGAATTTTTGGATTTCGATAACTCATTCACAGCCCCCAGCGAACCGGGTACTTATCGCAGCCTTTGGCGAGTTTGGGCCTCTGGGCGCTATGTAGGCGAGCCAATTGTCATTGAATTTACAGTTAGTGAATCAGAAGCAACGCAAAGTTCCAATTAGAGAGCATGGCCTAGGAGAATGCACCATGAACGGCAAGGCGCAGATGTCCAAAGGTTCTGAGTTTATGGGGCGATCTACCCTTAGTCCAGATTTGTTAAAGCGGCTCGCCAAAATTTACGAAATTGCGATTTTGCGGTACAATCAATCTAAATCAACTGAGATGGCAAACGACGCTACTGCGGACAACAGTAACGCCGTTCTAACCCACAAAGCCGGAAAAAGCGGCGACGGGGCTGATGGCTAATTTTACCACTATCAGGCAATCCTTTCGATGCTTTTTGGGGCAGAAAGGGTTGCCTGTTTTCATTCTTTGAAAAGGAGATATGAACAGTGGTCAAAAAAGCAGCTATCTATGCCAGAGTCAGCAGAGAAGAACAAGCCCAAAATTATAGTCTTCCCACTCAGCTACAATCTTGCCGCGATTATGCAACCGAACACGGTTATGAGGTCGTGGCTGAATTCGTGGATGCCTATACTGGAACTGAGTTTGACCGCCCACAATTTAATGAGCTAAAAAAGCTGGCAGGTATCGTTGACGCAGTTATTATTCACGATACAGACCGCCTCTCACGCGATGCTGTAGATATGGCAAACTTCAACCGCGACTTTTTAGCAAAGAACACGTTGGTAAAGTTTGTGAACTTTAGCATTGATACCTCAACAACAATGGGTCAAGCCTTTTTATTTTTACAGGGCATTTACGCTCAGGAGGAGAATGCCAAAAGAGTTGAACGTACTGTAAGGGCTAAAAAGGCCCGCGCTGCATCTGGCAAAGTCATGATGTGTACCGTCGCGCCATATGGATACGATTACGACTCTGAAACCTGCCAATTAGTCATCAATGAAGAAGAAGCCCAGATTGTACGTCAAATTTTCCAGTGGTATGTTTACGGGGATGAAAACGGTAAGCGACTTGGCATCGGCGGAATTGCTAGTCGTTTGAGTGATATGAAAGTCCCGACAAAGCATGATAAGACAGGCTTTAAGAAGAGCAAAAAGCTATATGGAGTGTGGGGTTATTCGTCTGTCAACAAAATAATTCATGGCGAACATTATGCGGGGACTTGGTATGCAGGAAAAGAGAAGCGGCGAAAGGCCAGAAATGGCTTACAGAAAACCAAAAGCGTCATGAATGACCGTAGTGAGTGGATTGGTGTTTCTGTGCCCGCCATTGTGCTGCGTGAGTTGTGGGAGGCCGCCCAAGATCAAGCTCAACACAATGCTTCATATTCCAAACGAAACACAAAGCGACCCTATTTGCTTGCTGGTAGATTGACTTGTGCGATGTGTGGTTCAACGTTTCGTTGCAGAGGCGATTATCGTTGGCACGAAAATGGGATTGGCTACTACCCCTGTATGGGGCAAGAACGTACCCATTCAGCGGATAGACGAACTGTCACCTGCCACCGTAGCCTAAAACAAGATAAAACGGAAGCGATGGTCTGGGAAGCGATTATAAAAATGTTGCTCAACCCCGACGCTATTCTTGAGGTTATTAAGCAGCGTCGCGCCGAGATCCAAGAGGAGGAGGCAGCAATCAAGGAATACTTGCGCGGTTGTGAGACTAGGTTAATCAACCTCGGAAATCAACAGAAAAGATTACTTGATTTGTACTTGGACGAAAAACTTTCGAGGGACATGCTTGACGAAAGACTGGCGCACATCACTAACGAACAGGAACTTTATCAAAAGAAAAAAGCCGATTTGGAACAGCGCCTCACCATCATGGATTTAACCGCCGACCAAGAAGAACAAGTGAAACTCTTTTGTGACCAAGCTACTGTAGGCATTGACCACTTTACTTTTGAGGACAAGCAAATGGTCATTGAAATGCTCAATATCAAAGGGATTGTATATCGAGGTGAAACTGAAACTGAGGACGTTATTGTTTTGACTGGTTTTATACCAACAATCGAATTGCGATTTGGTGAATTTGATACCATACCTCACTCATTGCATGGTGGCAATTCTGGCAGTGTGTCAATTGCAACCACACAATCGAAATCGTGTGGTGGGGTGCGCGAAAGGGCCTCGACTGAATCAGGGGGTGATCACCGGGGAGCAAATCAGCGACAGAGTAGATACGGGTAACTTCAAGAGCTTCGGAAATCGCCATCTTGGGCAAAATGCCGGGGAGGGCACGTGCTAAAAGTGTCTTGCCGACACCGGGGCTACCAACCATCAAAACATTGTGCGAACCAGCCGCCGAAACTTCGAGACCCCGCTTGACATGTTCTTGACCTTTTATATCTTGAAAGTCTACTAATCCTTGCATTAATTGACTTTCACCATACAAGCCGGAGCTATCGCGGTTGTAGGGTGGAATCACGTTGAGGTCATAGAGGTGTTCGACCAATTGACCGAGGGTCTCGACGGGGATAATTTCAATATCGGGGACCAGCGAGGCTTGCGAAGCATCATCAGCAGGGACATAGGCCCGCTCAAAACCGCTTTCCCATGCCTTATGCACCATCGAAAGGATGCCCCGTACATGCCGGACGCGCCCATCTAGGCCCAATTCACCCAGAAAAACCGCGCCTTCAGTGGTTGGAATGGGTAGTTGATCGGTTGCACACAACACCCCAACCGCCATTGGTAAATCATAAGCAGGGCCTTCTTTGCGGAGGTCAGCGGGGGCGAGGTTGACGATGTAGCGCTGATTATTGAAAGTTAGGCCTGTGTTCTTGATGGCGGCTCGGACACGCTCACGGCTTTCTTGTACGGCGGTATCGGGCAGACCGACCACCTGAAAAGCAGGTAGACTGGAGGCCGAGTAGTCTACCTGCACTTCAACGATTTCACCCTCTAGGCCAAGCAAGGCACATGAGTGAACAACTGCCAGCATGTGTTTTTATCCTGAGTCATGAAATGATAGCTAGTAGCGCAGTGTATTATGAACGACGTTCCATTCCTGCGCTACCAACGGAATCATCTAAGCCTCAGCGGGGGTTAATTCTTCTTCACTGATTGGAAAATCGCGCGTTACTTCCCACTTGGGGAGGTGATAGGTACGTTCAGCTTCTTCAGCAAGCTCGGCGCGGAAATTGGGATGAGCAATGTCTACCAACGCCATCGCGCGGTCACGGATGGTGCGCCCATACAAATCGGCAATCCCATATTCTGTCGCTACAAAATGCACATCGTTGCGGGTTGTAACAACGCCAGCGCCGGATTTCAAAACTGGCACAATGCGACTGACTGTATCGTCCTTCGCGGTGCTTGGCAGGGCGATAATGGGCAATCCACCTTTGCTACGGGCCGCCCCACGAACAAAGTCCAATTGACCGCCGACACCTGAATAGAAGTAGGGGCCAATGCTGTCCGCGCAAACTTGCCCGGTCAAATCCACTTCAATCGCGGAATTGATAGCGACCATCTTATCATTTTTGGCGATGAGGTAGGGGTCGTTGACATATTCGGTAGGGTGGATTTCGACAATCGGATTGTCATTTACAAAATTATAGAGCCGTTTCGTGCCGAGCATAAACCCTGCGATGATCTTGCCGGGGTGGAACGTCTTACGTTCGCAGGTGATGACCCCTTTATTGACCAAATCAATCACGCCGTCGGAAAATAGCTCAGTGTGGACACCCAGATGTTTGTGATTGGTAAGGTAATGCAGCACCGCCGTCGGAATACCACCGATTCCGGTTTGCAGACATGCCCCATCTGGAATCAGGGCTGCGATATGACGGGCAATACGGTCAGTGATTTCGCCACCAGCCGCCATATGAATTTCGGGCAGTTCATAATCTACTTCGACAATATAGTCGAGTTTGGAGACGTGAATGAAACTGTCACCGAGAGTGCGCGGCATCTTGGGGTTGACTTCGGCGATGATGATTTTGGCAGAGTAGGCAGCAGTTCTGGTGACACCGACTTCAATGCCAAACGAGCAGTAGCCGTGATCGTCGGGTGGACTGACCTGAATCAGCGCCACATCAATCGGCAGGCGGCCTGATGAAAATAGCCCCGGGATTTCCGAGAGGAAAGCAGGGGTAAAGTCGGCACGTCCATCATTGACGGCTTGACGCACATTCTCACTAATGAACAAGGTGTTGACGCGCAGATGGGGGGTCATTGCGGGCGCGACATACTCACTGCCTGCCATTGCCAAGACCTGCACGATTTCCACATCGCACAGATTGGGGGCATAGTCTACTAATGCTTTGAGCAGGGTTTGGGGAACTGAGCAGTTGCCAGTCAGAAAAACACGATTTTTGTTTTTAATCATGCTGATGGCTTTAGCTGCGGATACAAGTTTTGGCTGATATTGGTTAAGCCATTCCATTTGTGTGGCCTCCGGTAACTTCATCTGATCGGTAAAGCTGGTGAGTTTTAATTGGCAAAGTAAGTCTCACTCCTTCTGTCAGACTTGATACTAAAAGTATTGGGTCAGATTTGTCAGTTCAAAATGAGACTATCCGCGTAGGCCGAAAGTCACTCTTTTTTCATTCGGTGGGTATGGGGTGGTCACACATCCGAATGCGGGGTAGACTTCAAGGTGCATTTCTTCCTCCAAAGGAGCTTTTTACGTGTTGACTCGTGCAGCCACTTCTAACACCCTTCAGGCGATTCTTAAGCTGACCCGCTGGCAAGAATTTTGGGCTTTTACGTCCATCCTAACGTGGTTAGGAGGTCTGTTGGCCTATGAAGTGCGTAGCGCGACCTTAGACTGGCGTTTATTTGTGGTGTTTATCGCCAATATGAGCGCGATGGCCTATGCCTTTATGATTAATGATATTGAGGACGCGGTGGATGATACCCATGACCCAGATCGCGCCCGCCGTAATCCAATTTCCAGCGGCGAGCTTTCCAAAAAAGTGGGTTGGACAGCCTCGATTATCATGTTTGGCTTATCGGCGGTTTGTTACGCGCTGGCCGGGTGGCGGGCTTTTGCGGTGGGGGCAATTATCTTGATTTTGGCGCATCTCTATTCTTGGCATTTGGTGCGGCTAAAAGCACGTCCACTGGTGGATATTTTGTCGCACGCCATGTTTCTGAGTACCCTGTTATTTTTGGCGGCGTTTTTTATCTACACCACCCATATAGGCTATTTATGGACGATGGTCTTGGGTACGTTTTTGATTTCGGCCTATGGTCAACTGTATAACCAAGTGCGGGATTATGAGGCCGACCGAGCAGCTGGACTCCATAACACTGCCAGTGTTTTAGGTCTACGCATCACGCAAATCCTAGCCCCGGCTTCCGTGGTAGGAGCATTATTGGGTTTCTTGGCAGCAATTTTATTGGGGGCATTCCCCATCTGGCTGTTGCCAGTATTGATCGTGACGATAATTGTAGTGCATATTGCCCTGCGAAATGTAAAAACGGATATGCGGGGTAGCGAGACTGATGATAATATTGCATTAGTACAACGCGAGTTCTTGACTGTCGTCAATACCTTGATGCTAGTATGGTTGATTGTAGCGTTGGTTTCATGAATTAGTGCAAGTTCGAATCTATCTATGGAAGCTCTGACCCAAATTGCTTTAGACGCACTGCCATGTAAATTGGTATGGTTCATTGCGCGTCGTGAACAATTTTTGTATACCCATTCAATCAGTGCTAATGGCGGCCCCGATACTGAAAATTTGTTTTTGTGGCTTATTTACAGCTATTGGCCTGATAAGCGGTTCCCCTATAAGCACAGTGATAACCCGCTGGCTGAAATCTTGCTCAATAATGTGTCGCTGGTCAATCTCCATGCCGATCAGTTAAAGACGGTTAATGGAGGAGCGCCCATTGCAAAAGCCCTAAAG
This sequence comes from Anaerolineae bacterium, assembly GCA_019913005.1. Classification (GTDB taxonomy): domain Bacteria; phylum Chloroflexota; class Anaerolineae; order Aggregatilineales; family J027; genus CFX10. The sequence goes on from JAIOHL010000169.1 coordinate 108,562, forward strand.
CAGCTTGAATTGGATTACATCAGCCTTTTCCCGGTGATTGGGCCACATGACGAACCGTTCGGCCTGCTGGTGACGGCTGCCTCCCAAGATGAAATATTGGACGATGGGCCGTCGCAAAAAATGACCCAACTCCTATGTCGCCAAGCCGTTTTGCAGCTTGAAAATGAACGACTGACGGAGAAAAGCGACATCACTGAGGCCTATCGGCGTGAGCAGGAATTAGAGCAACAGACCAAACGCCTCGAAGCGCTCAATCAAGCCTCCCGTGCGATCAGTTCCGCGCTGTCTCTGCCGGAGGTAGTGGAGACGATCCTGTCTTCTGCGAAACAAGTTGTACAAAGCGTCGTCGCTTCAATCTTGCTACGTGATTCGGATAACCCGGATGAGTTGATTTATGTGGCGACAGTTGGCCCCTATGCTGAAACGCGACACGGCCAACGTATCCCATTGGGGCACGGTATACCGGGGTGGGTCGCTTTTCAAGCCCAGCCACTGCTTATTCAGGATGTCGTCAACGATCCCCTCTTTGGCCCCGATATTTTTCGTGACCCCCATCTCAATATCAATTCCGTTGCGGCTGTGCCACTCAAAAGTGCCGATACTGTAATTGGTGTGTTAGAGGTCATTAATAAGGAATTGGGGGTCTTTAACGAAGGGGATTTGGCCGTATTGGAAAGCCTCGGCGCATCTGCGGCTGTCGCTATTCATAATGCCAGTCTCCATGACCAAACCCAACGTCGCCTAACAGAACTGGGGATTTTGTTGGAGGCGAGTGAAGCGGTCTCGACGACGATGGAATTTGAAATCATCTTGGAACACATCATTAGTCGTTTGCGAGAGACTCTTGATATTCAACGCACGCTGCTCATCACTCATGATATTGACCGGAATCGCTGGGTAAGTCGGGCGGAAGTTGTCCTTTCTATCCCCTCGAATTTGCACGATACGGTAGAAATACGCCGTACCACATGGGATAACACACAAGCACCAGTCTGGGATTTGGAACAATATCCCATCATGCAATCGGTAGTGTCGGAAGGTCAGCCCTATTTTGTACTGGTGGATAACGACAAAAACCTGCCGGGGGATCAGGTTTATTTGCGGAGCATGGGAGTCGGGGGATGTCTGATCGTGCCACTCATCACCTATGGGCAGATTGTCGGCCTATTGTTGTTGATGACCCATGAACGTCGCCCCTTTGATTCCAGCGAATTTTCCTTGTGTCAAGGGATCGCCAATATCGTGGCGAACGCACTGGAAAACGTCAATCTCTATTCCTCTTTGGATCAACGGGCTAAGTCTCTCGAAAAGGCGTATCGGGAACTTGAGGATAATGACCGCATTAAAGACCAACTGCTGCAAAATCTATCGCACGAACTCAGTACCCCGCTGACGCATGTGTTGGGTTATATGAGTCTGTTGATTGATGGGCATTTTGGCGAACTGAATGTTGAGCAACTCAAAACCTCCGAGTTGGTGATTCAAAAATCCCAGCGGATTGCGGATTTGGTCAAAGACATTATCGCCGCGCATTCCACTAGCAGCGGGATGCTCGATTTCGCTACGGCGCGGTTGGAACAGGTGGCTACCTTAGCGGCCCGTTCGTTAAGCGGAAAAGCTGAATCTGCCAATATTCGCATCTTGCTACGTGCCCAACCCAATTTGCCGTCAGTCACGATTGACCGGGTCAAGATTACTGAAGTATTTGAAGCCCTGATTGACAACGCCATCAAATTTAGTGAGGGCGGATCAAGCATCGAAATTACGATTGTGGATACCAACTCGCCGATGGTACAAGTTAGTGTACGCGACGAGGGCATTGGCATTCCCCCCGAAGAACACGAGCGGATTTTCCGCCGGTTTTATCAAGTGGATGGCAGCACCACCCGACAATTTGGCGGGACAGGGCTGGGCCTTGCTATTGCTGCCAGTGTCATCAAGGGGCACGGCGGTAAAATTTGGGTGGAAAGTGAAGTGGGGCAGGGCGCCTGTTTCTTTTTTACCATCCCCAAGGCAACCTCTCCTGCTCCAGTTGACCGTCATGAGGCATTGGCCTAATCTCTGCGAAACTTGATAATCGAGAAAAACGTATAATGAATTTAGACCGATTTTTTGGCTAAAGGCGGGTTATTTTGCTATGAAAGATATTGGACGATTTATTGCGACAGGAACGATCTGGCTGGTTTTTTTGGGGGTCATGATTGCGGTTTTTGAATCCAATGCTAATAGCAATATTGGTGGAGGAAACCTTGTGGCGATTATCGCTATTCTGGCGATTGCCGCTACCATAGCCACCTTAGGGGTCAATAATCATGATTTTACTTCTGGGGATCAGAGCCGCGAAGAAGCCGAGCGCAAAAAACTCAAACGCACCGAGCAGGGCCGTATCGAACGCCTGATGCAGTTGATGGACGAAGATGATATTGTCGAATTGGAAGAGGTACTCAAAGAGCGCGAGGTCGCCGCAATTCGACGGACGGATAATTAAAAAGCCGAGGCATAAAACCCCCCGGCCTTTTGTTTTCTAGTGAATTACTTGCCCAAGCGTTCCTTAAATGCCTTTGTCAATTCCGGTAGGAACTCGAACAAGTCATGCACGACGCCATAACGGGCCAGTTTGAAAATGGGGGCTTCCCCATCTTTGTTGATCGCCACGATGGTTTTGCTGGTACGCATCCCCGCTTGATGTTGAATCGCGCCGGAAATCCCACACGCAATATATAAATCAGGGCTGACAACCTTACCCGTTTGCCCCACTTGATGGGCATAGGGAATCCATCCGGCGTCCACTGTGGCACGGCTGGCTCCAACGGCACCACCCAAAACTGCCGCTAGTTCACGCACGGGTTTGAAACCATCTGGTCCGCCAACGCCACGTCCACCAGACACGATAATCGCCGCATCCGACAAATTGACCTGTCCAACGCTTTCCTCAAATGACACCTGTTTGGTCGCAATCTGGTCTTCACTTAGCACCGGGGCGACACTGCTGACCTCTCCGCTGCGGCTGGTATCGGGAGCAAGGGCCTTAAATGCACGGTTACGGAGGGTGGCGAACTGTGGGCCACTGCCCACATAGGCTTCGGTGGAGATGACCTTACCAGAATACACCGCCCGGGCCGCCACCAGCTTGCCGCCTTCGACCTTCAAATCGGTGACATCACTCAGGATACCCACATCCAAATCGGCGGAAGCACCCCCCATGACCTCGCGGCCTCGCACTGTCGCGGCAGCCAACACAAAGTCAGGGTTGTTATCTTTCACGACCTTTGACAGCAGGGCGGTGTACGGTTCGGCACGGAAATCCGCCAGCGTCGCATCATCGGCCTTAATGACCTTTTTTGCGCCATAGGCAAAGGCTTCTTTGACCACTTCATCCACGCCCTTGCCAAATACCAACGCGGTGACATCGCCGAGCGTGCTGCCAAGACCAAGCGCCTCACGGGAGGCCTGCACCAATTTGCCATTAAAATGTTCTGCCCAGACAAAAACGTTCGCCATTGTTAAATCACCTTCGCTTCAATCAGTTTATCCGCCAATTTTGCTGCTTTTTCGGCTGCCGATGCGCCTTCAATAATTTCGACCTCGCCCTCAATCTTGGGAGGATTGGTATAGGCCGACACTTGGGTCTGGCGTGTACCAGCATCGAGACCGAGATCAGCCAGTGACCACACTGGGATTTCGGCTTTGGCGGCTTTGCGGATACCAATAAACGAGGGGTATTTGGGTTCGTTGATGTCTTTGAGGACGGCAATCACGGCGGGCAGTTTGCTGGTGACAATCTGTTTGCCCTGTTCCAACATACGCTCGACCTTGATGGTCTTAGCCGAAAAATCAATTTCGAGGATTTTGGAGACCGACCCCAAAACCGCATAACCCAATTTGCGGGCGACTTGGTAAACATGGACATCGCTGCCCAAGTCGGCAAATTCCTTACCGAAAATCACAAGGTCAGCATTGCCCAATTTTTGGATGGCAGCAGCGACGGCTTTGGCATAGAGCAGACTGTCTGCACCGACCAGCGCGTCATCCCAGACACGGGCGGCTTGGTCGAGGCCAATGGCTAACCCTTGCTTAAGCGCTTCGTTATGCTCCTCCGTGCCAACGGTCAGAATGGTCGCTTGACCTTTATGGGCTTCTTTTAAGAGAACGGCCTCGGTAACGGCATATTCGTCCCAAGGATTAATCACCATTGCCTCAGTCCATGTGGGTTTGCCACTGGCGTCCACAGTCACTTTGGCGGCGGTATCAGGCGTAGATTTGGTAACTACTACAACGTGCAACTGAAAACCCTCCTAAATTTTTGAATGATAATTCGAGGGCAGGCTCAAGACATGCCCCGACAAAAACGTTCTAGCTCACAACAGCTTCACGCTGCCAAACTTCAGGATCATAAGCAGGCAATTCGCAGCGAATGGGGCGATCCACGCGATAGCCCAGCGCATAACCCGCCTGCATCAATTGATGAATTTCGCTGGTGCCTTCATAAATCACCGCCCCCTTACCATTACGGAGATAGCGCTCAACGTCATATTCATCGCTAAAACCATACGCACCGTGAATTTGAATGGCTTCAAGGGCAGCCTTGACGCTCATATCGGTGGCATACCACTTTGCCATGCTGGTTTCGCGGGTGTTGCGCATCCCCATATTTTTCATCCAGCCCGTCTTCAAAATGAGCAGGCGACCCGCATCATACCACTGTTGCATATAGGCGATTTTTTGCTGGACGAGTTGGTGTTTGCCGATTTCTTTGCCAAAGGTCGAGCGCTCGTGGCAATATTTGAGGCTGTCCTCAAGGCAGGCACGAATTAACCCAACCGCACCCGCGCCAACAGTATAACGCCCGTTGTCAAGGCAACTCATGGCGATATAGAAGCCCTCGCCTTCTTCACCCAAGCGATTTTCAATAGGCACTTCGACGTTTTCCATCGCAAACCAGCCGGTTGAACCAGCCCGCACGCCTAATTTGCCGTGAATATCGCCAGCCGTGAAGCCTTTCATATCTTTGGTGACAATGAAGGCTGTGATACCCGCATGAGTGGGATTGGCATGGGTATCGGTCTTGGCAAACACAAGGAAGTTGTCGGCTTTGGTGGCAAGGCTAATCCACATTTTTTCGCCGTTGAGGATATACACATCCCCTTCGCGCCGGGCAGTGGAAGTCATCGCCGCAACGTCGCTGCCAGCATTCGGTTCGGTCAGCCCAAACGCGGCATATTTTTCCCCTTTGGCCTGTGGAACCAAGAAACGCTGCTTTTGCTCTTCTGTGCCCCATTGCAGGAGAGCCATGCTGTTGAGGCCCATATGCACGGACATGACCACGCGCAGGGTTGTATCTACGCGCTCTAATTCTTCACACGCCAACGCCAATGTAATATAGTCGAAGCCCTGACCGCCATACATCATTGGGATATTGATGCCGAGAATGCCCAGTTCCCCCATACGCGGCAGCACGTCGGGATTCATTTGTTGTTTGCGATCCCATTCTTTGATGGTGGGGTAGACCTCTTTTTGGGCGAAGTCGCGCACCATTTTTTGTGCCATCAGGTGTTCTTCTGTTAGCAAAAAGTCCATATTGTTTACAATCCTTAAGTCATAGACGCCTTGGCGTCACGGGATTTTAGTATGTGAGTGCTCGGAAACCGAATCACGATTTGAATAATTATAACATCCTTCATACTTTCAAACCACATCGGCATAGTAATCCATGTTATAATACAAACTAGCTCTTTGAGTTTAATTGATGCCCTTTTGTTGATCTGGAGATTTATTCATGGCTACCCTTGATTCGGGGATAAAAGTGCTAGTTTTGGAAGATACCCAAGAACTTGCCGAAATCTTGGTCGAAACGCTCAGGGGCATGAATCTTCAGGCCGAATCCAAATCGCATGGCCGTCCTGCCTTAGAACTCTATGAACAGCTTCAGCCCGATTTGATGATGCTCGACATCGCGTTGCCGGATATGCAGGGGTGGAAAGTGTTGGACGCCATCAAAGAGAAAGTCCACAACAACCCCGATTTTAAACTTCCTAAAGTCATTGTCATTACCGCCTATGGTGATCCTGCTAATCGCTTGATGGGCAAATTGCAGGATGTTGCCGAATATCTGATTAAACCCTTTACCCCAACCGAGATTGAAAAAGTGGTCACGCGGGTGATGGGCTTGTAGAGTTACTGCCTTAATGAAGCCCAAAAAGATAGCCCTCGTTCGATTTTTTCAGAGCAGCTGGTTCTGGGGATTCGTCTTCATTGCTATCGCCATTCTGCTGCTGTATATCAATCTTCGACCCGAAACCAAATCACCTTCAACTCAGTCTGGCGGCCCCGTTGCCACACCAATTCCAAGCGATGAATTAGTGTTACTGCTGGCAAGGGTTGATCAGGAAGGTTGGACACCCGCCTATCGGCAAGCATACGCTCGATTGATGACCGAGCTAGGTGATCTTGCCGCTGTCAATGCGCTCGTTTCAGTGACGACGGATTTAACCGCCGATGATGTGCCAATGCTGTGGCGCTTAATTGAAGATGCCCTCAGTCAGCGGGATTGGTCTACAGCCATTACCCATCTACGACAAATCTTACAGTTAAATCCACAGGACGCCCGTGCCGTCTATCAACTCGCTTTGCTGCTGGCGACGGAAGTCCCTAGCGAAGTGATACCCTATCTTGAACAAGCGGCTCTATCCGCTGAATATGCCGATCAGGTGCGAACGATTCAGGGTGTACTGGCCCAATTTTCCAATGACCCCACTCCCGAAGATTGGCGTACATTGGGTCTGGTGTGCATGGATTTGGTGGAATGGGGTTGCGCGGAAAGGACTTTTAGCAAGGCGTTGACGATGGATAGTCTCGATTGGCAGAGCTATGTCTATCGGGGTTATGTGCGCGACCAGATTGCAGGCGATGGCCTGACTGATCTTGAAACGGCTCTGGCATTAAACCCCTCTGGTCTCACCTATTATTTTTTAGGGCTGCATTATCGCAAAATCGAGCAAAATTTGCAGGCAGCCCGCGATGTTTTGGCACAAGCCTATGCCCTTGACCCTACCAATCCAGCGTTGGCGGCGGAGTTGGGCAGTACCTATCAAGAGTCTAGCAATTATGCAGCGGCGGAAAATTGGTATAGTCTTGCGGTATCCCTCGCACCGGAGGATGTGCGTTGGCAGCGATTACGGGCCGCGTTTTATGCCGATGCCAATTTCCAACTAGACGAGGTTGGGTTGGCGGCAATTCAAGAAGCCTATGCGCTGGTTCCGCGTGACGTGGATATTCTGACCAGCATGGGGGCGGCCTATTTCTGGTTATTTGACCGCGAACAGGCCCGCAGTTTTTTGCAGCAGGCGCTGACGATTGAACCGGATAACCCGCGCACCCGGTATTATTTTGGCTTGCAATTGGAACGTGAAGGCGATACACAAGGGGCGCTGGATTCGCTGACCTTTGTAGTCCAGACTTTAGGGCCAGACACTGGATTTGGGCTAGTGGCTGCGCGTGAAATTCAACGGTTGAGTCGCTAGGGTATATGGGTAAGGAGAGAGGGTCATGGTCAAACGCATTACACTGCTAATGGTGGTTGTTTTCCTGATAAGCCTCTTGCCGACTGCCTATGCTCAAGATGGCAATCGTTTGTTCTCGGATGATTTTTCGACCTATGCGAATGTGTGGGAAACACAGGATACCGCCGATTTCACTGCTGATTATGACCAAGACAATCTGGCTTTTTTCATGGACATCAGAACCGCCGAACAAGAGGTTTGGTCAACCCCACGTTCATCATTAGACCTGAACGCCTATACCATCGAAGTGACGGCTGTGATAGATGCGACCAGCACCGCCGATAGTATGGCGGGTTTGCTGGTGAATTATGTGGATGAAGATAACTTTTATGTGTTTATCCTCCGTGCTTCTGGCTATTACGAGGTGCGTCTGCGACTGGATGGGGAGTGGTTGGATAAGGCGTTAGTGTTTGGCAAAGCGCCCCAAGCCGAAAGTTATCGTCTGAGTGTCCAAAATCAAAACGGGGTCTTTGAATTGGGTTTAAATGGCGAACTGCTGGTTCCCTTTGTAAATACCGAACTCAGCGGCGGCAAATTTGGATTATATGCCCAATCGGGTGACGGCCCGATGTTTGTCCGATTTGACGATTATCTGGTGCGTGACCTCCGACCTGAAAGCTGAACTCCCGATTAGGATTGGCATCTGGTAAAATCCTTTTTCAAATCCGGTAGAATAGGCCGGACACTTTTGTTTAATGAGATGGATAGAATGGCCTGATGTCATCTTCGAGTGCAAGTGTAAGAGAACCCCACGTCCAGTCCCAACGCAGCCAAAGTTATTCGGCACGCCCCCAACACCGCCGCTTGATTGCGTCTGTACAAATGCTGTTTTTCTTCTTTGGTCTGCTATTTTTGATAATGGGCAGCCTGCGAGTGGCTCTGGAGAATTATGGCAACCTCAAAACGTTTATTGATAAACTCGCCGTACAAAATATCGCCTCCGTTCCAACTTTAGTAGTAGGGATATTGATGGCATTGTTAGGCTATGGTTTGTTATGGGGGATAGCCGCACTAGGGGCAAAAGAACCTCCTGGATGGCACGCCGGACGTAATGGCCTATTGGGAATCATTTTGATGCTGATGACTTTGATGGCCGTCACTGCTTGGCTGAATATAAGCTGGTTGATTTTTATGGTGCCAGTCACCGTTATTTTCAGTAGTGTAGCGATGTTTCTGTTTCTAAGTTTTAATCAACCATCGGTGCGCTTGGTATTGGGTGCAGACCGTCTGCAAAAACGAGAGACTGCTGGCTTTAGATGGGTGCGGAACGGTTTCATTGTGCTTATCCTTTCGACAATGGCGGTCTTAGCGGGGGTTTATGCTGTCCTCACGGATATTATTGAATTGCCCCTGCAAGAGACTAAACCGGGTGAATTTATTTTTGTGACTACCTTTGACAACTACAACGACGAATGGGATATATATCCGGGACGCGATTCGTCTGAAATTGTGACCGATGAGCATAACAATCCCCATTTGGTGGTTAAACTAGGCTCGGGGCAACCAGAAGATGGAGTTTATTCACTTCTTAATCGCAAAATTCGTGATTTTGATCTGCGTGTTACTACGAACCAGCTCACCAGCGATGCGCTTTATGACAATCGATATGGTGTCATTTTCCGCTATCGGGATAATTTTAACTACTATTCCTTTGAAGTCAGTGGAGACGGCTGGTATCGCGTCATCAAGGTTGAAGAGGGCGTAGAAGACGGCGAAAAAGTGGCGGTAGTAACTGAAGTAAGTGCATGGATGTCGACTACTTTAATCAATAATGAAACGGTTATACAGGGACTTGATGCTTGGATTGCAGGTGCCAACATTGACGATCAGAAGTTGCGAGAAATCATAAGTACATGGGTTACGACTTCTAGCACGGAACTGAGCGACGAGATGATTCAGAGAATTGGCACATGGCTTACACCTGCTGACAGTAATACCATCGATCAGGTACGGACTTGGCTTGCCGATCCTGAGACTAAATTAGGTTACAATAGCGAAGATGAAATTAGCATGATTCAGGGATGGATTGATTTAAGTGAAGTTAGTGATAATCATTTCCTATCTTTTCCAACCCTAATTCGTCCGGGACGATATAACCTTATTGACAATAGAATAGATACCGTCAATGAAATTCGTGTGGTCGGTTATGAGGATAAATTTTGGTTTTACGTAAACGGTCAGCGCCTAAAATTGTGCCAAAGAGGGGATAATAGAGAGAGTACCTTCAGTGGCGGCGTGTGTATTAGTGATGAACTGACAGATTATTATCAGGATGACGCATTCAAACAAGGGAAGATTGGCTTTTCGGTAGGTAATACCGGAAATAGTGATTTGACCATTCTGGTGACGATTGCGTTCGATAATGTTGTGATTGTCGGGCCTGATCCCGATACGATGAATGTGAGTGAGGAACCCAATGTCTCTGAAAACCCAAATTAATGATGATTTAAAAAAGGCCATGATCGAAAAAGATGCGGTGCGGCGCGATGCCATCCGTATTATTCAGGCTGCCATTAAACAGGTCGAAGTGGATTCACGCAAAGACTTGGACGACGCAGCAGTATTGGATGTGTTGCAGGCCGAAGCCAAAAAACGCCGTGAAGCCATCACCAATTTTGAGCAAGCCGGTCGCACCGAATCTGCCGAGGGCGAACGTTTTGAATTGACCCTGATTGAAACTTATCTGCCCAAACAGTTAACTCGCGAAGAGATCGAAGCCGAAGTCAAAACCGCCATTGCCCAAACCGGGGTGACTTCTTCCAAAGAAATGGGCAAGTTGATGGGTGTGCTGATGCCCAAAGTGAAAGGGCGTGCTGATGGGAAATTGGTCAACGAAATTGTACGTGCCCTGCTGGGCTGATCGGATGTAGGGGGGCGATATGATGCCACCCCAAAGGACAAGTGGGGAGAGGCGCATGACCTTCTACCCAATCTTGAAAACCACAACCGCCCGACTACAACGCATCGTTATGGTGGGGTTGGCGGTGATTTATCTGATATTAGGGACCATCGTGTTGGCCTACGATGCGATTTTCCCATCGGATAACACCTATCAGCTCCACGCCGGTGATATTGCCTCCGATGATATTTTTGCCCCCGAAGACCGCACTTATGAGAGCGCCGTTTTAACTGACCAAGCCCGCCAAGTTGTGCGCAGTAATGCCCGTCCCGTTTATGATCGCATCGCCAATGTTAGCCGCGATCAGGTGGAGACGGCCCGCAATATCGTCGAATATATTAGCCTGACGCGGAATGACCAATATGCGACCCGTGAACAAAAACTCAGCGACTTGCAGGCGATAGAAGTCCTCAAGGTGCTTGACATCGCTTTTTGGCAAACCATTCTGGATACCAATTTCAACGATTGGCAGGCTATTGAAGGAGAAACCATTGCAGCGCTTGAACGCACGATGCGGCGCGATATTTCCCCCGAATTATTGACTGAGGAACGACAAGCCGTACCTAGTCGGGTGGATGCCAGCCTGCCCGAAAGTCAACAAAATGTCGTGGTGGCGATTGTACGTGAACTGGTTGTGCCCAATAGCCAGTTGAATGGAGCTGAGACATTGGCAGCACAAGAAACGGCAGCCACACTGGTTGAACCATTATTCCGCACCTTCCGCGAAGGGCAGATCCTGATTAGTAAGGGCCAACAAGTCACCGAAGTAGACGTAGAGGCCCTGCGTCAATATGGATTGCTGCAACGTCAAGAAAGTCGTTGGACGCTAATTTTAGGTGGCTTTTTGATGCTGGTCGTGGTCAGCGGAATTTTGCTGGTTTATCTAAATCGTTTCTATCCCAACGTGTCTCATTCCCCGGCCATGTTGGGGCTAATAGCGACGCTGTTTTTAGAATTTCTGATGATCGCTCGCTTGTTTCATCCAAGTGGGATAAATGAACTCTTTCCTGCCGCTGCACTAGCTTTGTTGTTGACTACGCTTGCTGGCCCCCATCTGGCGCTGATTGTTATTATGGGTTTGGCGTTGCTGGTCGGCACGATGATTGATAGCTCGATGGGTTTTGTTGGCTTAATTGGCGCAAGTGGGGCGGCTGGAATTTTGGGCCTGCGACACATCGAACGCCTCAATGCTTATTTTGTAGCTGGGGCGATTGTTGGTCTAATCAATGTTGGGCTGCTAGTAGCCTTTCAGCTAGTATTTGAAGAGAATACTCAGGTCGTTGATCTTGGATGGGTAATCCTGTTAGGGATGGGCAATGGTATATTTGTAGCGATGTTGGCCTTTGCCCATCTTTATGTGATTACGAATGTGTTGAACCTCCCCACCAGCCTCAAATTGGATGAACTAAATCGTTCTAATCAGCCGCTTTTGCAGCGATTACTGCGTGAAGCGCCGGGTACATATCAACATAGCTTGCAGGTCGGGAATCTGGCCGAGGTCGCCACCGAACGGATTGGCGGCAACGCTGCATTGGTGCGAGTGGCCGCCATGTACCACGACATTGGTAAGATGCTCAATCCCCATTTTTATGTCGAAAATCAGGCGGAGGGGTTTAATCCGCATGATGTTTTGGATGACCCCATTCAAAGTGCCCGTTTAATTATCGGGCATGTCGTTGAGGGTGAACGGATGGCCCGGCGCTATCGGTTGCCTCCACGCATTCGTGATTTTATCCGTGAGCATCATGGCACGACGCGCGTCATCTATTTCTATCATAAGGCATTAGAGCAGGTTGGCGGTGATGAAAGCAAGGTGTCGGTGGAGGATTTTACCTATCCCGGCCCACGTCCCCAGAGCAAAGAGACGGCGATTTTGATGCTGGCCGATGGAACGGAAAGCGCCGCGCGTGCCATCAAACCGCATAATGAGAGCGAAGTGGCGGAAGTGGTCAGTATGATTTTTGAGCGGGCACTGCAAGAAGAACAGTTGGATGACTGCAATCTGACTCTCAAAGAGTTGAAGATTATTCAGCAGTCCTTTATTGAGACGCTGCAAGGGGTCTATCATCCACGTATCGCCTATCCTACTCCGCAGAAAAAACGGGCGACGCTCGCGGTTCCGGCATATGTCGCGCCACGACCTGAATTAACCGAACCGACACCAGTTAAGCCAGTGACAACTATTGAATCAAAAGCCGAGCCACCGCCGGAGATTACGCCAAAATCGCCCAAGGCCACGACAGGCGAATATCGCAATATTTCAGTTGGTACGTATGGGGCAATCGTCTCAGAGGCCACCGACCCGCGCAAACCCCGACGGCGTGATACCGCTGAACGACAAAAGACGACCTCGACACCCATCGTCAAACCTGAAGAATCTAAACCGGAGAATGATTTACCAGATGGATTGTAATTTGCAGATTGCTGAGGATGTGATACTGGTGGATGCCATGCCAGCCGATGCCTTGATGGAATTGGAGACGTTGACGGCAGAGGTGATGGGGAAGCTGGATTTTGTGCCGGATACAGGCGTTTCCATTTATGTCGCCATTGATAAATATGTTCAATCCCTCAACCAGCAGTATCGCAGGGTGAATGCGACTACCGATGTCCTGACGTTTCCCGCTGAACCTATGCCTGAGGAATTTGAGGATGAGGAAGCGCCTTATGCCGGAGATATAATCTTGGCGTATCAGCATATTTTGGAGCAGGCGGCTCAGTCCAACCACGCCCCCGCCGACGAATTTGGCCTGTTGGTAATACATGGGCTATTGCATCTGGCTGGCTATGACCATGATACTCCAGGACGCCAAAAGGTGATGTGGGAAAAACAAGCCGAGTTACTGGCACTCTTTAATATCCCGATTGTCGTGCCTGATTTTATTCACGGCCCCGACGAAAGTGAATCGTAATTGCCATGAGCCAAAAGACAAGCAAGACTCCTCATATCACTGGTTGGCGACGGATCGTCCATCCTGATATTCAAAAAACCCTTGCGGTGAACCCCGAAACTTACAGCCCTCAAATCAGTGGCAGTCGTCTGGCAAGTCTACGTTATGCGGTTGCGGGTTGGTTACATATGCTGCGCTATCAGAAGAACACCCGTATCCAAGCAGTCGCCAGTATTATCGTGTTTATTGTATCCTTATGGCTGCAAATTCCAGCCCGGGATTACGCGGTTATTGTCTTGGTGGTTGGCCTTGTTTGGATGGCTGAATTTTTGAATGCAGGTATTGAAGCCGCCGTCAATCTTGCCATGCCAGAAATCCACCCAATGGCGCGGGTGGGTAAAGATGTAGCCGCCGCCGCCGTGTTACTTGGAGTCGTGGTATCTATTGTCGTGGGCCTGCTGATTTTGGGGCCGCCTTTCTGGGAGCGTTTGGGGTTATGACGACACCCGCATCACCTTCACCCTATCGTCCGCGCTCAAGTCGTGGGCACGTCCGCCGCAATCAACGCACGATGCCGAATTGGTTCGTGTTTGCGATTGGCATCGTTGGCTTAGCAGCTTTGTTTTTGCTGCTGCGGTCACTGGTGACCCCCTTATTTGATGATGAAGAGGGCGGTACATCCAACAGCAATCGAGCATGGCTGTCAGACAACTGGACAAATCAGGCACCCACACGCCCGCAAGTGGAAGCGCTTGTTACGCGCTTGCAAGCTAACAAAATTGACATGATCTATGTACAAACCGGGGCATGGCGGCAGGATGGACAGTATCGGGCATGGGATTATGCTGACGATTTTCGGGTCTTGATGCGGGATATTGCCCCTGATATTAAGGTGTTGGATTGGATTACGGTGGATGGTCAACGCAATCAGTATGCCGCTGATAACCACACTATGCTAGTCAATTATGCTCGGCAGAGCATCAATGAATGGCGCTACGATGGCGTTCATTTACAGGGCTTTTCAGTATTTGATGGGAATGAAAATTTTGTGCGTTTGCTGCGAGCGTTTGACGAATTACTGGGGGATGACCGCACCCTATCGGTAACTGGCCCCCCTGATTTCATACCGAGTGACCCTGCCGTGCCCCCCGGTTTGGGTAATCCTTCGATTAGCTGGGATCCGCGTTATAAGCAGCAAATCGCTTTGATTGTGGATGAGATTGCGATTATGGCACACGCCAGCGGATTAACTACACCAGCGGAATATGAGCAGTGGATGGCATACCAAATTGAAACTTATTCCCAAGATGTCAGTCGGGTGGAAGTTGAGACCAATTTGATTGTGGCTTTCCCGAATTATCCAAGTGTACCACTGCATGATCCAACGGTGGAAAATCTGATGACAGCGATTATTGCCGCTAAACAAGGCATAAAGAATGCGGGGAGCGCTGGAAATCGGGTCGTGGGAGGGGGGATATATATCTATAACGAAGCCACCGAACAGGACTGGCTGACCTTCAAAGAAGAGTGGGTAGATCGCTGATTCAAGCCAGATTCATACCAATTTGAAAAACTCCCAAATTTAACCCTTGCGCGTCTGAATGGCACATGGTAAATTAGGGGATGTACCGCAAGACAAGGGAATAGACGTTGGGGATAGCAAAAGTAGCTATGCTAACGAATGACAAATCAGGAGGCAACAGACGCACGTAGTTGAGGCATAGGGATGCACAACGGAATTTAGTGTCTGTGACCGACTGGTGGAGCACCGAGTCGGTTTTTTGTTGCGGAGCACCTTAACAATCGATGCGTGACCTGAAAAGGTCGAAGAAACGACAGAATGAAGGACGATGAAAATCCTTTGAAA